>JAIXPH010000036.1 GCA_027486345.1 Paracoccaceae bacterium | reverse complement strand
TGGATTATGTCACCGACGAAGGGCCGGGGCATATCGCCGCCGATGTGGTCATCAACTGCGGCGGGATGTGGGGGCGCGATCTGGCGGCGCAAAACGGCGTGACCCTGCCGCTGCACGCCTGCGAGCATTTCTATCTGGTGACCGAACCTGTCGCCGGGTTGGACCCCAACTTGCCGGTGCTGCGGGTGCCGGATGAATGCGCCTATTACAAGCAGGACGCGGGCAAGATGATGCTCGGCGCGTTTGAACCCAAAGCCAAGCCCTGGGGCATGGGCGGCATCCGCGAGGAGTTCTGCTTTGACACCCTGCCCGAGGATTTCGACCACTTCCAGCCGATCCTTGAACACGCGATGAACCGCATGCCTCTGTTCCAGACGGCGGGGATTCACACATTCTTCAACGGGCCGGAGAGCTTTACCCCCGATGACCGTTACTATTTGGGCGAAGCGCCCGAGGTGCAGGGCTATTGGATCGCCGCCGGATACAACTCCATCGGGATCGTCTCATCCGGTGGGGCGGGGATGGCCTTGGCGCATTGGATCACCGAAGGCGAAGCGCCGTTTGACCTGTGGGAGGTGGATATCCGCCGCGCCCAACCCTTCCAGAAGAACCGCCGCTATCTGAAAGAGCGCGTGACGGAAACGCTGGGGCTTTTGTATGCCGATCACTTCCCCTACCGCCAAGTTGAAACCGCGCGCGGGGTGCGGCGGTCACCGATCCATGAGCATCTGAAAGCCCGTGGCGCGGTCTTTGGCGAGGTGGCAGGGTGGGAACGCGCCAACTGGTTCGCCAATCCGGGGCAGGAGCGGGAATATCGCTATTCGTGGAAGCGGCAGAACTGGTTTGACAACCAGAAGGCCGAACATCTGGCCGTCCGCACGGGTGTTGGCCTGTTCGACATGACCTCTTTCGGCAAAATCCGGATCGAAGGCCGCGATGCCTGCAAATTCCTGAATCGCATCTGCTCGGCCGAGATGGATGTCGCGGCGGGGCGGATCGTCTATACGATGTTCCTGAATGACCGCGCGGGCATAGAGGCGGATTTGACCGTCACCCGCCTGTCCGAAACCGCATACCTCGCCGTGGTGCCGGGGGCGACCTTGCAGCGCAATCTGGCATGGATGCGTGCGCATCTGGGCCATGATTTCGCCGTCATCACTGACATCACCGCCGCCGAGTCGGTGCTGTGTGTCATGGGTCCCAAGGCGCGCGATCTGATGGCGCGGGTCAGCCCCAATGATGTCTCGAACGCCGCACACCCCTTTGGACAGGCGCGCGAGATCGAGGTGGGCATGGGTCTGGCCCGTGCGCACCGCGTCACTTACGTGGGTGAATTGGGCTGGGAGCTTTACGTCAGCGCCGACCAGACCGCCCATGTCTTTGAGACGCTGGAAGAGGCGGGGGCCGATCTGGGGCTGAAGCTGTGCGGTCTGCACACGCTGGATTCCTGCCGGATCGAGAAGGCCTATCGCCACTGGGGCCATGACATCACCGATGAGGATCATGTGCTTGAGGCGGGGCTGGGCTTTACCGTCTCCAGCAAGAAGCCCGATTTCATCGGGCGCGATGCGGTGATGCGCAAACGCGAGGCGGGGCTCTCGCGGCGCATGCTGCAATTCCGGCTGGAAAGCCCGGAGCCGCTCTTGTTCCACAACGAAGCCGTGGTGCGCGATGGGCGCATCGTCGGGCCGGTGACCAGTGGCAACTACGGGCATTTCCTTGGGGGGGCGGTCGGCCTTGGCTATGTGCCTTGTTCCGGTGAGACAGAGGCGGAGGTTCTGGCCAGCCGCTATGAGATCGAGATTGCCGGGGTGCGCCATGCCGCCGTGGCAAGTCTTGCGCCGATGCATGATCCGAAATCGGAACGGGTGCGAGGCTGAACGGGCAGGACTGGGGGGCGTCTGCCCCCCAGACCCCCTGAGGATATTTGAGAAAAGAAGAAGGTGGCAGGGATGAGCGACGTGATCGAGACGAATGGCATCGGCGAGGCATGTGAACCGGCGCGGGCGCGGCGGTCGGGTGGGCGGGCGAACCGGGTGGCGCTGCGCGCGGCCCCCTTGGCCGAAAACCTGCGCCCCGTGCGGGCAGGGATGCCGGGCGGGCAATATCGCCCGCTGACCGAGGCGGGGATGGCCAAGATCCACGAAAGTGCCTTGGAAGCGCTGGAGGTGATCGGTCTGTCCCAAGCGCCGAAATCGGGCGTCGAGATCATGACGGCAGCGGGCGCGATCCAGGGCGATGACGGGCGCCTGCGTTTCCCGCGCGCGCTGGTCGAGGATATGCTCGCCGTCGCCGCGCGCGACATCACTCTGCATGGGCGGGAAGAAAAGCACGATCTGCATCTGTCCGGCACCAACGTGCATTTCGGCACGGCGGGGGCGGCGGTGCATATCGTCGATCCGATCACGCTGGAGTATCGCGACAGCACGGCGCAGGACCTGTATGACGCGGCGCGTCTGGTGGATAACCTCGACAACATCCACTTCTATCAGCGTACGATGGTCTGCCGCGATGTGGTGGACAACCGCGACATGGACCTGAACACGCTGTATGGCTGCCTTGCGGGCACCACCAAGCATGTGGGCACCAGCATCAGCGATCCGTCCCATGTCGATGCGATCTTTGACATGATCCACATGGTGGCAGGCGGCGAGGAGAAGTGGCTGGAACGCCCCTTCGTCAGCAATTCCAACTGCTTCGTCGTACCACCGATGAAATTCGCCGAAGAATCCTGCATCACGATGGAGGCTTGCATCCGGCGCGGCATGCCGATGCTGCTGCTGAGTGCAGGGCAGGCGGGGGCGACCAGCCCGGCACCGATTGCCCTGACGATCGTGCAGGCGATGGCGGAATGTCTGGCCGGTGTGGTCTATGCCAATGCGATCAAGAAGGGCGCGCCCTGCATCTTTGGCACCTGGCCCTTCGTGTCCGACCTGCGCACCGGCGCGATGAGCGGTGGTTCGGCGGAACAGGCGCTGCTGACGGCGGGCTGCGCGCAGATGCACCGCTTCTATAACCTGCCGGGCGGGGCTGCTTCGGGCATTTCCGACAGCAAACTGCCCGACATGCAGGCCGGATGGGAGCAGGGGATCACCAATGCGCTGGCGGGCCTGTCGGGCCTGAACATGTGCTATGAGGCGGTGGGGATGCATGCCTCGCTTCTGGGCTTCTGTCTGGAATCCTTGGTGCTGGGCGATGACCTTCTGGGTCAGGCGATGCGGTTGGTGCGCGGGATTGACGTGACGCCGGACAGCACCTCGATCGAGGCGATGAAGGAGGTCTGCCTTGGCGGGCCGGGGCATTATCTGGGCTCGGACCAGACGCTTGGCCTGATGCAGACCGAATACATCTACCCCAAGGTCGGCAACCGCATGAGCCCCAAGGAATGGAATGAGGCGGGAAAACCCCTGCTGCTGGACACCGCGATTGCGCGCAAGAATGCGATCCTGTCCAAGGCGGGCTGCCGGGTGGATGCGGAGATCGACGCCGCGATCCGGGCAAAATACAACATCCATTTCCGCTGAGGGGCGAGGAGTTACCATGAATTACGGATATGTGGGCCTTGGCAATCTGGGCGGGCATCTTGCCGCCAGCCTGATCCGCGCGGGCCATCAGGTCACGGTCTATGACCGTGACGCGAGCCTTGCCGAACGCCATGCCGCGATGGGGGCGACGGTGGTGGGCAGTGCAGCCGAAGTGGCCGCAGCATCGGATCACGTCTTCACCTGCCTGCCATCGCCTGCGGTGTCAGAAGTGGTGCTGGCCACGATGATGGAATCCTTCCGTCCGGGTGCCACGTGGATCGAAAACTCCACCCTTGGCCGCGATGACGTGCTGCGACTGGCGGGATTGGCGCGGTCTGGCGGTGTGCGCATGTTGGAAGCGCCGGTGACGGGCGGCGTGCATCTGGCGGCGCGGGGCGAGATCACCGTGCTGGTGGGCGGCGATCAGGACCTCTATGACCTGCACAAGCCCGCCCTGGAAGCCATTGGCAACCGCATCTTCCATATGGGCCCCTTGGGATCGGCGGCGATCATCAAGGTCATCACCAATATGCTGGCCTTCATCCATCTGGTCGCGGATGGCGAGGCCCTGATGCTGGCCAAGCGCGGTGGGCTGGACCTGAAAACTGCATGGGAGGCGATTGCCGCCTCGTCCGGCAGCAGTTTCGTGCATGAAACCGAAGGGCAGTTGATCCTGAACGGCAGCTACGACATCGCCTTTTCCATGGACCTTGCACTGAAGGACCTTGGCTTTGCGATGAACTTCGGGCGCGAATTCGGCGTGCCCTTGGACCTTGCGGGATTGACCAACCAGACCTTCGTCAAGGGCCGCGCGGTCTATGGCGGGCAGGCGCAATCGACGCAGATCGTCAAATTGCTGGAAGATGCCCTCGGCACCGACCTGCGCGCCGACGGCTTCCCCGCCCGGCTGGAGTGACGCCGTTTCGGTAACAGCCTGAGGGCCGGGGATGCCCTGTGAAAACGGTGCCTTTCGGGAGTTTCGGACACCCAAGACATCAGACGCCAGCGGTACAGGTCAGTGCCGCTGGCGTTTCATTTTGGGCCGCACCGGCGCAGCCCGCGGCGACCCGGCGGGGCCGTAAATGAAAAAGGCGCGCAAGCTGCGCGCCTTTTGCTCTGATGACCGCCTGCCTTACTTCGGCGCGATCATCATCACCATCTGACGGCCTTCCAGCCGCGGCATCGATTCGATCTTGCCATTGTCGCCCACATCGGCGGCGACGCGGTTCAGCAGTTCCAGACCGAGATCCTGGTGGGCCATCTCGCGGCCACGGAAGCGCAGGGTGACCTTCACCTTGTCGCCTTCTTCCAGGAACTTCAGGACCGAGCGCATCTTGACCTCATAGTCATGCGTATCGGTGCCGGGGCGGAACTTGATTTCCTTGATCTCGATGATCTTCTGCTTCTTGCGGGCTTCGGCTTCGCGCTTTTGCTGTTCATATTTGAACTTGCCGAAATCCATGATCTTGCAGACCGGCGGTTCCGCGTTCGGGCTGATCTCGACGAGGTCGAGCCCCGCCTCTTCGGCCATGGCCATGGCGCGGGCGGGCGTCACGACACCGACGTTTTCGCCATCCGCGCCGATCAGCCGGATTTCCGGCGAGCGGATGCGATCATTCACACGGGGGCCCGTTTCGCGTTGCGGCGGGGCGTTGTGGGGTCTGCGGGCTATGGTGGTGGTCCTTTTTCAGTGAAACTTGCGCGCGCAATTTAGACCCGCAAGAGCGGTCTTTCAACCGCATTCGCGTCTGGCGCGCCCGACCCACCCGACAGGAGGGCACAGGCGCGACTTGAGGGATCAGATGCCGTCGCCGACGAAGGCCTTTTCGACGACGAATTGCTGCGGATCGGAATTCGCGCCTTCGGTCAGGCCGAAATCCTCGAGGATTTTCTTCACGTCCACGTTGAAGGCGAGCGAGCCGCAGACCATCGCGCGGTCCTCGTCGCGGTTCATGGGCGGCAGGCCCAGATCGGCGAAGACCTTGCCCGAGGTCAGGTTGTCCGTCACCCGGCCCATGGTCGGGAACGGCTCACGCGTGGTGGTGGGATAGTAGCGCAGCTTGTCGCCCACCAATTCGCCGATCAGCGGGTCATCTTTCAGGCTTTCCACCAGTTGGCGGCCATATTCCAATTCGGCCACCTCGCGGCAGGTGTGCATCATGATGACCTGATCGTATTTCTCATAGGTCTCAGGCTCGCGCATCAGGGAGGCGAAGGGGGCCAGTCCCGTGCCCGTGGCGAGGAACCACAGCCGTTTGCCGGGCAAGAGCGCGTCATGCACCAGCGTGCCCACGGGTTTGGGGCGCAGGATGATCTCATCGCCCACCTGGATGTGTTGCAGCTTCGAGGTCAGCGGCCCATCCGGCACCTTGATCGAATAGAACTCCAACTCCTCATCCCAGGCGGGGGAGGCGATGGAATAGGCGCGCAGCAAGGGTTTGCCATTGTCGCCCATCAGCCCGATCATCACGAACTCGCCCGAGCGGAAGCGCAAGCTGCGCGGACGCGTGACGCGGAAAGAGAACAGCCGGTCGGTCCAATGCGTCACCTGCGTGACGGTCTGGGCGTCGGGCAGATGCGGCTTGGCGGGTTTTTCAACGGTTGCGTCCACGGTGGTGCTCGCTTCGCTCATGGGGTCACGCGGGTTCCATATGTCAGACGCCGTGCCGGGGAAAGCCCCGGCACGGCGGAAAAGGGGCGGATGCGACCGTCAGGCGCGCAACTTGGCCTGATAATGATGCGCCTGCCAGTCGGCGCGGAAGGCCCATTGCTCGGCGGGCTGGCGTTGGGCGAGGTCTTCCGAGATTTCCACCTCGTCAAACCCCACGCGGCGGGCCATCGCATATTGGTCGGCGATGACATGACCCTTGGCGCGCAGACGGCCCGTGTAGCCCATCATCCGCAACCGGCGGGCGATCGTGAAGGCGCGGCCGTCGTTGAAGGCCGGAAAGGCCACGCGGATCAACGAGAGGTCCGCCAGATGGTCGGCCAAGGCGGTCGGATCGTCGGTGTTCGACAGGTCCACCGCGCCCTTATGATCGGCCAGATCGGCCAAGGCCACGATGGGGGCGTTCCAATCCTCGGGCGCAAAGCCCTGATCGGTGACGATGACGCTCATGCCGCGTCCTCCTTCTTGATCCTGACGGGCTTGCCGTCGATGAAATGGATGCCGCATTCCGTCTTTTCGCTGCCGCGCCAGCGGCCCGAGCGCGGGTCTTCCCCCGGCTTCACCGGGCTGGTGCAGGGCGCGCAGCCGATGGAGGGATAGCCCTTGGCCACCAGCGGATGCCGGGGCAGACGGTTTTCGACCATGTATTCCTCAAGGTCCTCACGCCCCCAATGGGCCAGCGGGTTGACCTTGATCCGGGTATCGCCCTCGGCCTCGAAGAAATCGACGGTGCCACGGGTGTTGGACTGATAGCGCTTGCGCCCGGTGATCCAGCCGTCGAAGTCCGACAGGGCGCGCTCCAGCGGTTCCACCTTGCGGACCGCGCAGCAGGCGTCGGTATTGAACTGGTGCAGCGTGCCGTCGGGGTCCTCGAACGCCACCTTGCCGGGATGGGCGCGGATGGTGCGGATGTCACAGAGCGCCAGCTTCTCTGCCAGCTCGCGCTGGTAATCCAGCGTCTCCTGAAACAGCATCCGCGTGTCGATGAACAGGACCGGGGTTTCCGGCGCGATCACCGACACCAGATGCAAGAGCACCACCGATTCCGCGCCGAAGGAGGAGACAAGGGCAACCTTGCCCAAGTCGGCATCGCGCAAGGCATGCTCCAGCACCGCCGTCGCACCGTGGTGCTTGTAACGCGCGTTCAGCAGCGTGACCCGTTCGGCCACGCTGCCTTCTGGCGAGTTGATGTCACGCGGCATCCTGTTCGCCTTCCGTGTCGTAGAGCGCGGCCTTGAACGGCGCGGCCCCGACACGGCGATAGGCGTCGAGGAAGGTTTCCCCGGGTTCCTGCCGCAGGTCCAGGTAAGCCCGCACGATCCGTTCGATGGCCGGCACGATGTCGTCATAGGCAAAGCCAGGACCCGTCTTTTCGCCGATGGCGGCGGTTTCCGTGCCATCGCCGCCGAGGGTGATCTGGTAATTCTCCACCCCCGCGCGGTCCAAGCCCAGAATGCCGATATGGCCGACATGGTGATGCCCGCAGGCGTTGATGCAGCCCGAGATCTTGATCTTCAGCGGCCCCACTTCATGCTCAAGGTCCAACTCCTTGAAGCGCGTGGCGATCTGCTGGGCGATCGGGATCGACCGGGCGGTGGCCAGCGCGCAGTAATCCATGCCGGGGCAGGCGATGATGTCAGAGATCAGGCCGACATTGGCGGTGGCAAGCCCCGCCTGCGACAGGGCGGCATGGATCGTGGGCAGGTCCGACTTGTGGACATGCGGCAGGATCACGTTCTGTTCGTGGCTGATGCGCAGGTCGGAATGGCCGTATCTCTCGGCGAGGTCCGCGATCAGGCGCATCTGGTCGGCGGTGGCGTCGCCGGGGGTTTCGCCATGCGCCTTCAGGCTGATGGTCACGATGGCATATTGCGCGTTGCGATGCGCGGTCAGGTTGGTGTCGGCCCAGGCGCGGAAGGTCGGGTCGGCCTTGTAGAAAGCGTCATAGGCATCGACCGGCGCATTGCGGAAGGCGGGCGGGGCGAAGGCGTCTTCGATCTCGGCCAGCAGGTTCTGGTCATTGCCGCCGAATAGCGGGCGCAGTTCTGCGAAACGCTCTTCGATCAGGCGGGCGATCTCTTCCTTGCCGGTCTCATGGACGGTGATCTTGATGCGCGCCTTGTACTTGTTGTCGCGGCGGCCAAGGGTGTTGTAGACGCTGAGCACGGCTTCGACGTAGGGCAGCAGATCGGCCTTCGGCAGGAAGTCCCGCACGGTATGGGCGATCATCGGCGTGCGGCCCAGACCGCCGCCTACCATCACCTCGAACCCCGGCTCACCGGCGGCATTGCGGACCATGCGCAGGCCGATGTCATGCGCGCGGGTCACGGCGCGGTCATTCGGGCTGCCAGTGATGGCGATCTTGAACTTGCGCGGCAGGAACTGGAATTCCGGGTGGTCGGTGGACCACTGGCGGAGGAGTTCGGCCACCGGGCGGGGATCTTCGATCTCATCCGCCGCAGCGCCTGCGAAATGGTCCGCCGTGACGTTCCGGACACAGTTGCCGCTGGTCTGGATGGCGTGCATCCCCACATCGGCCAAGGCCTGCAGGATGGCCGGGACGTCCTTCAGCTTGGGCCAGTTGAACTGGATGTTCTGGCGCGTGGTGAAGTGGCCATAGCCCTTGTCCCACGTCTCGGCGATATGGGCGAGTTGGCGCATCTGGTTCGGGTTCAGCGTGCCATAGGGAATGGCGACCCGCAGCATGTAGGCATGCAGTTGCAGGTAAAGCCCGTTCATCAGGCGCAGCGGGCGGAATTCATCCTCGGTCAGAGACCCGTCAAGGCGGCGTTCCACCTGTTGGCTGAACTGGGCCACCCGGGCGCGGATGAAGGCTTCGTCGAATTCGGAATAGGAATACATCGGTTCTGCCCCTTACTGCGCCAGATCGACTTGCTTGCCATGCTTGTAGTTCGAAGGCCCGCGCGTGCGGAATTCCTCGCGGAAATGCACAGGCTCCGGTCCGTTCGGCCCCGCTTTCGCATCGGCAAGATAGGCGCCCACGACCACCAGCTTTTGCGCCGCGCCATGCAGCAGGCGCATCTGGGCATGCGCCTCATCCTCGATCAGCTCGGCCTCATGGTGGTGGCGGGTCCAGCGGTCATCGGCGGTGAGGTAGACCACATCGCCTTCGATCAGGTCATTTCCGGTCACGACTTTGGGGATGAAGCGGCGGCTCATGCGGTGGCTTCCTTCAGTTTGGGCAGCGCGGCGCGCGCTTGGCGAGGGGCGAGGCCGTAAAGCAGCACGGCGGGACCGTCAACCGAGGCCACCGCTTCGGGCAGGGTGGCGAGGGTGGCGGCAAGGACGCGCTGATCGGCGCGGCTGACGTTTTCGACGATGGCGACCGGGGTGGCCGGATCGGCCCCGTGCATGATCAGGCGGCCTTGGATGAAGCGGCTGGACTTCTTGCCCATGTAGATCGCCGCGACCTCACCCGCCCGCGCCATGCCGCGCCAATCCTGTTCGGCGAAGCCTTCCATGTCATGCCCCGTCACGATCCTGAGCGCCCCATTGCGGCCCCGTTTCGTCAGGCTTTGACCAATGCTGGCGGCGGCGACGGCAGCAGAGGTCAGGCCCGGCAGGATGCGGAAGGACAGACCCGCCGCCTCCAGCGCGTCCATCTCTTCGTCGAGACGTCCAAAGATGCCGCAATCGCCGCCCTTCAGCCGCACGATGCGCTTGCCGGTCATCGCCTGCGCGACGAGAGTGGCGTTGATGGTGGATTGCGCGGTCGATGGGCCGAAGCCTTCTTTGCCCACATCGACGCGGGTGACATGCGCCGGGATCAGGGCGAGGATTTCGGCCCCGACCAGACGGTCATGGATCACCACATCGCACTCTTGCAGCGCGCGGAACGCGCCCAGCGTCAGATGCGCTGCGGCACCGGGACCGGCGCCGACAAAGGTCACGGCCACGCCCTGTGCCGCGAAAACGGGCATGTCGACGGGGGGAAGGGGCGATGCGGTCATGATGGACAGAATCCGGGCGGTGAGTGTTGGGAGTGATATAGGATATTTTCCCACTTTGGGGCCAGATGCCCTTGCGAATAAGGACATCTGTTCCATAATGGCGGGATGGCGGAACGCGGTTCCGCAAAAGCGGGGGAATGGCGAATGGCGGTCCGTCTGGACGAAATGGACAGGAAAATCCTTGCCGAGTTGCAGGTCGATTCCGCCCAGTCGCTGGACGAAATCGCGCGCAAGGTGGGCTCCTCCAAGACCCCGGTCTGGAACCGCATCCGCCGCATGAAGGAGGCGGGCGTGATCACCCGCCAGACCGCCATTCTGGACGCCGAGGCGCTGGGGCTGGAGGCCTGTTTCTTTGTCCTGATCCGCACCAGCGAGCATGAGGCGGATTGGCAAAGGAAGTTCCTCAAGACCCTGAAGGAGCGGCCCGAGGTGTTGGAGGCGCACCGTCTGGCGGGGGATATCGACTATATCCTGAAAGTGCGGGTCAAGAACGCGCGGGCCTATGACACCTTCTATCAGGCGCTGATTTCCGAGGTGAAGATCTACAATGTCACCGCGCTTCTGAGCATGGAAGAGATCAAGGCGACCACCATCCTGCCGCTGTGACCGCGTCGGGCGGTGATCTGCCGGAGCAAGGCGCAGGCGCCTTGCACGCTCTTGCGCCTTGCCCCGCGCCTTGACGCGGAGCAAGGCACGGGGGGCTTCGCAGCCCCCGTCGCCGCATAAGCGGCGACTCCCCCGGCGGGATATTTGGGGCAACGGGGAAGGGGTCAAGGGCAGGGAAGCGGAGGGCGGAGGTCACCTGTTGCGCGGGGGAACGCTGGAGATTGGCCAGGTCAGGGGCCGAACAACAAGCCGTCCGTGGCCTTGCGCGCCCGTGCGTGGCTTTCGCGGAAGATCGCGTCAAGCTCCTCATCCGTTTGGCGGAAAACACTCCCGATGTGCAGAAACAGGCTGATCCCTTTGACATCCGCCTGCCGCAGTTGAAACCGGCGGTCCCGGCACATCCGGTTCATCGGGAGGAAGTCGGTCACGATCCGGGCGAGGCGGGTGCATTCGGGGCGGAAACCGTTGGCATCGAGGTCACGCAAGAATTCATAGCCGCTTCGGGGTATGTTCTCAGCAAGGCTCCGCAGTTCAGCCGAACCGCGCCCGCCCAAGAAGGGGGCAGAGACATCGGGCAGGTCGAGGACCATCACCCGGCCCTTGATGTCGCGCAAGCTGCTGTGATCCAGCGCCGCGATCAGCGTCGGGTTGGCGAGGATGAAGCGGCGCAGACGGGGATCGGCGCGATCTTCGGTCGGGGTGGTCCTCTCCGGGGGCAAGAGGTCGGTGCCGTCCACGACAAATCCCTGACAGTCCGTCTTGTGCAGCGCGGCGCTCAGATTTGACGCACAGGTGAGCGCTGTCTCTCCCTCCGACAGCCGCGCCCCGGCGAGGGTCAGGACCGCCGTGCCACCGATCCCGATCCCCAACGCGTCAAGACGCCCGGTGTCCAGTGTCAACCCCTTGGGCGGGTCGGCGATCAGCCGGTCCAGCGCGGCAGAAAGGTCGCGCGCCCGAAGGGTGGCGTCTTGCTCCGCGCCGCCCGCTGCGAGGCCGGGCGAGGCGGGGATGGCCACGGCAAAGCCCGCCGTGACCAAATGGGCTGCAAGCCATGACAGCCCTTCGGCCCGCCACCCTGCCTCTTGCGCGATGAGGATCAGCGGGTGCGGACCGGGCAAGGGCGACGCGCCTTCGCCCGCCCAAGCGCCCTTGAAGTTCGCGTTCTGGCCGATGACGCGCGGGATGCCGTCCTGTTCGGCGGGATACCACAGGTGCAGCGCCACGGCTTCGATGCGTTGCGGTGGCGTGATCGACAGTGTCTGATAGCCCGCCAATTGCCCGGGCCGTGGTGGGGGGAGGGTCAGCGTCCAGAGCACACCGGCGACCAAAGCCACAAGGCCGAGCACCGCCCCCAACCCGCTGAAAACCCAACGCAACATCGCCGCACCCCTGACCGGCGCTTTACTTTAGGTTGCGCCCGCGCTGGCCGTCAATCTCGCGCCACGCGCAGGCGTTTCAACCCGTGGAAGTGATAGACATCGGCATAGGTCGGGGCTTCGGCCAGCCGCAGGCCCGGCAGGCGCTGGAACAGGATCGGCAGCGCCACTTGCAGTTCCAGCCGGGCGAGGGGCGCGCCGACGCAGAAATGCAGGCCTGCGCCGAAAGTGGCATTGGGTTTTACCAGCCGGGTGGGGCGGAAGGCGGCGGGGTCTTCCCAGACGCCCGGATCACGGTTGGCCGCCGCCAGCAGCAGCCCCACCTGATCGCCGCGCTGGAAGCGGTGGCCCATGACCTCGATCTCTTCATAGGCCCAGCGGGTGAAGAGGTGCAGCGCAGGGTCGAAGCGCAGGATTTCCTCGACCGTGGCTTCGATACTGTCCGGCGAAAGGGCGGCTTGGGTCTGGGTTTCCAGAAGCGTCTTGACGCCGTTGCCGATGGTGTGGACCGTCGCCTCGTGTCCGGCGTTCAAGAGAAGGATGCAGGTGGTGATCAGCTCATCCGTGGTCAGGCGGTCGCCGTCCTGTTCGGCGGCGATGAGGTGGGTGATCAGATCGTCGCGCGGGTCGGTGCGGCGGGCCTCGACATAGCCGCGCAGGAAGGCGACGAACTCCGTCGCGGCGGTGACGGCGCGGTCCTCGGTCTCGCGGGTGCGTCCGGCCATGTACATGCCGACCATTGCATTGGACCAGCGCAAGAGGTCATCGGACATCGACTCCGGCACGCCCAGCAGGCGGGCGATGATGATGACGGGGAGTTTCTGGCCGAAATGGGTGAGCAGGTCAAAGTCGCCTGCGGGGATGGCGTCGATCAGGTCGTGCGAGAGTTGGCAGATTTCCGGCTCCAAAGCCGCGATCCGGCGCGAGGTGAAGGCGCGTAAGACCAATGAGCGCAGGCGGGTGTGGCGCGGCGGCTCTAACTCCAGCATCGAATGCGCCTCGACGGCGTAGAAGGGGCGCAAGTGGTCGGGGATCACCGGGGCACATTCGGGTGGCGCCTCGCGGCCAAAGCGGCGGTCACGCAGGATGGCGTTCACCGCCGCCGCGTTGGGCGTGCAGGTCAGCGCGTATTCGGCCCAGTGGAAGAAGGGGCCATGCGTGCGGGCGCGGTCGTAGAACGGGTAGGGGTCTTGCACGAAGGCGGGGTCGGTGGGGGATTGGTGCAGGGTGTCCATCAGGCGGTCCGGGTGAAGAATCCTTGGGAGATCAGGCCTTGGGCGATCAGCACGCCGATGCAGACCAGCGCCGCCCCTGCCGCTTGCAGCCAGTTCCACGTGCCGCCCAGGGCCAGCATGAAGAGCATGACGTAAAACGGCGTGAGGTTGATGTGCAGCGCCGACATGGCGATGCCGAGGCGGCCCACGGCGATGATCCAGAGCAGCTGGCTGATCGCCAGACCGCCGACGCCGTAGATGGCCAGCGCGCCGAACTCCCATGCACCGAAGCGCGTAAGGTCCCCGACCGGCTGGCCAAGGGCCGCGCCGCCTAATGCGAAGATCAGCGCGGCGACAGCGGCGCCGCAGACAGTGACCGTGGTGGAGCCCAAAGGCGTCAGCCTTGGCAATGCCGTGACGGTCCAGCGTGAGGCGAGGGTGAAGGTCATGACCGACCCAAGGCAAAGAAGCGCGCCGATGCCAAAGCCGATGCCGCCGTCAAACCGGCCCGCGGCCAGCACACCCCCGATGACGGACAGTAACAGCCCCAGCACGATGGCGCGGGTGAGTTTGCGCCCGTCCAAGGCGATCTCCAGCGCCATCCCGATCAGGGGCATGGCAGAGGACACCACCGCCGCCATCACGGCCGAGGTCTTGCCCTGTCCAAAAACCAGCAAAAGCGCCCCAAGACCAATGAGGGAACCGACCATGATCCCGCGCCCCCAATTGGCCTGACGCAAGGCTCCCGGCCCCTCGACCAGCAGCCAGATCGGCAGCAGGAAGGCTGCCGCCATCACCATGCGCGCGGCATTGATCCAGAGGGGGGAGAGAATGGCCGGTTCCGCGCGGATCAGGACTTCGGCGGCGGGCAGGGCGGCGGCCCAGATCAGCATCGAGGCCATGCAGGTCAGGTTGGCGGCAATTGCGCCCTGCGCGCGGATCGGGGAAGCGGTCATGGTGATTCCAAATTTAACTGGCGCGCAGCATGGCCCGGACCAGACCGCTTGGCTGATCCGGGACCGACGCTTCATTGGGAAGCAAGGGCGCGATCAGGCTGCGGACAAGGCTGCGACGATGGCGCCGAAATCGCTGGCCTTCAGGCTGGCCCCGCCGACCAAGGCCCCGTCAACATGGGGCACGGCGAAAATCTCGGCCGCGTTCGAGGGTTTGACCGAACCGCCATAGAGCAGGCGCACCCCTGCCGCCTGTTCCCCGATGCGGGCGGTCAGGCGGGCGCGCAGGGAGGCGTGGACTTCGGCAATCTCGGGGATCGTTGGGGTGCGGCCGGTGCCGATGGCCCAGACGGGTTCATAGGCGATGACCAGATTGGCCGCAGTCGCCCCAGCGGGAACCGAGCCGTGCAACTGCGTGCCGACCACATCCAGCGTGCGGCCTGCGTCCCGCTCGGCCTCGGTCTCGCCGATGCAGACGACGGCGATCAGGCCGGCGGCGATGGCGGCTTCAGCCTTGGCCAGCACCTGCGCGTCGGTTTCGCCGTGATCGGCGCGGCGTTCGGAATGACCAAGGATCACGTGGCTCGCCCCGGCATCGCGCAGCATCTGGGCCGAGATGTCGCCGGTATGCGCGCCCGATGCCTTGGCATGGCAATCCTGCCCGCCGACCTTAAGCGCGGTGCCCTTGGCGGTGGCGGCCATGGTGGCGACCAGCGTGGCGGGGGGGCACAGCAGCATCTCACAGCCCGGCGCGGGATGGGCCTGTACCAGCGCGGTCACCTCGGACAGGCTGGCCGCCGTGCCGTTCATCTTCCAGTTTCCTGCCGCCAGTTTCTTCATGCCATCCTCCGCAATCCCTTTGGCCACAGGGTTAAGCGGATCAGGGCCGAAGGGAAAGTCCCTTTGCCCGGCGTCATGCCCTGCCTTTGGCGGATTGGCTGCGGTTCCCCGGTTGAACCCCACGGCGTTTTACGACATTTTGCGCCCCAATCCAAAGCGACAGCTTATCAAACCAGCAACAACGGGGTTTCCCATGACAAAACCGGTCCTTGAGCCATCGGTCAAATACAGCCGCGTCATGCTCAAGATTTCCGGCGAGGCGTTGATGGGGGACCAAGGCTATGGCCTGCACCCGCCGACCGTGGCGCGCATCGCGCAAGAGGTGAAGTCGGTGCAGGAAATGGGCGTCGAGATCTGCATGGTCATCGGCGGCGGCAATATCTTCCGGGGACTCGCCGGATCGGCGCAGGGGATGGAACGCACCACCGCCGATTACATGGGGATGCTGGCCACGGTGATGAACGCGCTGGCGATGCAATCCTCGCTGGAGGCTTTGGGAGTTTTCACCCGCGTGATCAGCGCCATCCCGATGGATCAGGTCTGCGAGCCCTATATCCGCCGCCGCGCCGTGCGGCACCTTGAGAAAAAGCGCGTCTGCATCTTCGCGGCGGGCACCGGCAACCCCTATTTCACCACCGACACGGCCGCCACCCTGCGCGCCAACGAGATGGCCTGTCAGGCGATCTTCAAGGGCACCAAGGTCGATGGTGTCTATGACAAGGACCCCAAGAAACACGCTGATGCCAAGCGCTATGACACCGTCAGCTATGACGAATGCCTTGCCAAGCATCTGGGGGTGATGGACGCCTCTGCCATCGCCTTGGCGCGGGACAATGACCTGCCGATCATCGTGTTCAGTCTGGATGAGCCGGGCGGCTTCCGCACCATCCTGCGCGGCGAGGGCACCTATACCAAGGTCACCGGCTGAGGGCCGGGCCAAGGACCGTTTGTGCGCGAACATCTATACCCTGCCGGATGTGCTCTGCTATAGAGGGTCAATTCCGGCGCTGACACGGACCAGACGATAGGATCACCCACCATGTCGCAAGACGATCTCGACATCGACCTCGACGCGATCCAGCGCCGGATGGACGGCGCCATGAATGCGCTGAAAACCGAATTCGCCTCGCTGCGGACGGGCCGCGCCTCGGCGCAGATGCTGGAACCCATTCAGGTCGAGGCTTACGGCCAGATGACCCCGATCAACCAGCTTGGCACCGTCAACGTGCCCGAGCCGCGCATGGTGGTGATCAACGTCTGGGACAAGGGCATGATCTCCAAGGTTGAAAAGGCCATCCGCGAGTCGGGGTTGGGGATCAACCCCGTCACCGATGGTCCGCTGATCCGCCTGCCGATCCCGGAACTGAACGAACAGCGCCGCAAGGAACTGACCAAGGTCGCCGCGCAATATGCCGAAAGCTGCAAGGTCTCGATCCGCAACGTGCGGCGCGACGGCATGGACCAGATCAAGAAGGCCAAGGCGGCGGGCATGTCCGAGGATGACCAGAAGATGTGGTCGGACGAGGTGCAGGAACTGACCGACAAGTCCATCGCGGCGGTGGACAAGGTGCTGGAACAGAAACAGGCCGAGATCATGCAGGTCTGACGCCGCGCGGGGGAGGATGCGGCCCCCGAAGTGGTGTTTTCCGGGTAAAGGCGGCCAGTAAAGGGCGGGGCGTGGCGATCATCAGGAACAAAGACCCGAAGGCCCCGCGCCCGGCAGAGCATGTCGCCATCATCATGGACGGCAATGGCCGCTGGGCAACCGAACGCGGCTGGCCACGACTGGTGGGCCATCGTCGCGGGGCCGAACGCGTGCGCGAGATAGTGCGCGCTTGTCCCGATCTGGGCATCCGCTGGCTGACGGTTTACGCCTTCTCGACCGAGAACTGGAAACGCTCGACCGAGGAAGTCCTTGGCCTGATGGCGATCTTTGCCCGTTACATCGAACGGGAGGCGGACCGTCTGGCGGCTGAAGGCGTGCGGATGCGCTTCATCGGCGACCGCTCGCGGCTGGACAAGGGCTTGCAGGCCCTGATGGCCGGGATCGAAGCGCGGACGGCGGGCTACACCCGGCTGAACTTCACAGTGGCGATCAATTACGGTGGCCGGGACGAGGTGCTGCGCGCCGTCCGTGCCATCGCGGCCGAGGTGGCGGCAGGACGGCTCGCCCCCGAGGCGCTGACCGAGACGGTGCTCTCCGACCATCTGGACACCTGCGGCATTCCCGATCCTGATCTGGTGATCCGCACCTCTGGGGAAACCCGGACCTCGAACTTCCTGCCGTGGCAGACGGCTTATGCGGAATATGAATTCACCCCCACGCTCTGGCCCGATTTCAGCGCGCATGAGCTGTCGGCGATCGTCGGGCGCTTTGGCAACCGCGAGCGGCGGTTTGGCGGCGTGGTCAGCGCATGAGCGGTGATGCCGGACGCTGGTCCGATCTGCGCCCCCGCGTGCTCTCCGCCGCGGTCATGGTGCTGGTCGGCGCAGCGGAAATCTGGCTGGGCGGGATCTCCTTCGCCGCGCTGGCCATCCTGCTGACCGGGGGGATGATCTGGGAGTTGGCGCGCATCACCGCGCCGGGGCGGCGGGGCACGCCGCTGGCGATGGGGGCCATCGGGGCAGGGAGCCTGTTGGCGGCCCTGGTGTTGCGGGGCGATCTGGCCCCCTTGGCGCTCTTGGTGCCGTCCTTGGCGCTGGCGCTGACCCCGCGCCGCGACCGCCGCATCGCCACCGTTTACGCTGCCGCCATCATGGTCACGGGCTTTGCCTTGGTCGATCTGCGCTTTGCCAATGGTCAAAGCGCGATATTGTGGTTGATCTCGGTCGTCGTGGCCTCTGACGTGATGGGGTATTTCGCGGGCCGCATCCTTGGCGGGCCGAAGTTCTGGCCTGCGATCAGCCCCAAGAAGACATGGTCCGGCACGGCGGCGGGCTGGCTTGGCGCGGCCATTGTCGGGGTGATCTTCTGGCGGCTGGGGTTCGGGTCGGTCTGGGTGGTGCTGTTGTCGCCGGTGGTGGCCTTTGCCGGGCAGTTGGGCGACATCGCGGAAAGCTGGCTGAAGCGGCGGGCGGGCATCAAGGACAGTTCCAACCTGATCCCCGGCCATGGCGGCTTGCTTGACCGATTCGATGCGCTGATCGGGGCGACGGTGGCCCTGATGCTGATCGGCCTTGTCCTGCCGCTGCCGATTCACTGACGGGGGCGGGGATATGCGGTCCATTTCCATTTTCGGCGTGACCGGGTCCATCGGGGAAAGCACCTTTGACCTGATCCGCCGCGCAGGCGGGGCAGAGGCGTTCCGCACCGTCGCCCTCACTGGCGGGCGCAACATCGCGCGTCTGGCCGAAATGGCGCGCGAATTGCGTGCCGAAATCGCCGTCACCGCGCATGAGGACGAACTCCCCGCGCTGCGCGACGCACTCGCCGGGTCGGGTGTGCAGGCGGCGGCGGGTGCACAGGCGATTGCCGAAGCCGCCGACCGTCCCGCCGACTGGACCATGTCCGCCATCGTGGGCGCCGCCGGTCTGGTGCCCGGCCTGCGCGCCCTGCGGCATGGGCGGACGCTGGCCTTGGCCAACAAGGAATCGCTGGTCACGGCGGGGCCTTTGCTGATGCAGACTGCGCGGGATCATGGCGCGACGATCCTGCCGGTGGACAGCGAACATTCCGCCGTGTTTCAGGCCCTGACCGGCGAGGATATGCGCGCCGTGGAACGGGTGATCATCACCGCCAGCGGCGGTCCTTTCCGCGACTGGCCGCTGGAGCGTCTGGCGGCGGCCACGGTGCGTGAGGCTGTGGCACATCCGAACTGGTCCATGGGCCAGCGGATCAGTATCGATTCGGCCTCGATGTTCAACAAGGGGCTAGAACTGATCGAAACGCGGGAGTTCTTCGGTTTCGCGCCAGAGCAGATCGAGGTGCTGGTGCATCCGCAAAGCATCGTCCATGCGCTGGTCGGCTTCACCGACGGGGGTGTGATGGCGCATCTCGGCCCGCCCGACATGCGCCACGCCATCGGCTTTGCCCTGCATTGGCCGGACCGGGGCGATGTCCCCGTGGCGCGGCTGGATCTGGCCAAGCTGGGACAACTGACCTTTCAGGCCCCCGATGAGACGCGCTTTCCCGCCCTGCGCCTTGCGCGCGAGGTGATGCGCCAGCGCGGTCTGACCGGGGCCGCCTTCAACGCGGCAAAAGAAATCGCGCTGGACCATTTCATCGCCGGACGCCTTGCTTTCCTTGAGATGGCGGCGGTGGTCGAAGGCGTTCTGGACCGGCTTTCCGGGGAAATCGGACCGGGCGGCGGGATACCAGACCTTGACGCGGTGCTTGCGACTGACCAACTCGCCCGGAGACGGGCGGATGAACTGGCCCGCTCCCGGCACAGGAATTCGTGACTTTGGACCTTTCCGCGCTTCTTCCGACATTCGGCAGCTTCGCCTTCACCTTCGCGGCCTTTGTCGTGGCGTTGTCGGTCATCGTCTTCGTGCATGAATACGGCCATTACATCGTGGGGCGTTGGTCGGGCATCCGGGCCGAGGTGTTCTCCTTGGGATTCGGGCCGGTGCTGTGGTCGCGGCAGGACAGGCATGGCACGCGCTGGCAACTCGCGGCCTTGCCCTTTGGCGGCTACGTGAAATTCCTTGGCGACAGCAACGCCGCATCGGCCAAGGCCGACGAGGGTGTCTATGCCGGGCTGACGGCCGAGGAACGCCGCGCCACGATGCATGGCGCGCCGCTCTGGGCGCGGGCGGCCACTGTCGCGGCGGGGCCGCTGTTCAATTTCATCCTGTCCGCCGTGGTCTTTTCGGGGATGTTTCTGGCGCTTGGCGTGGCGACAGACCGCCCCACGGTGGGCAGCCTGTCGCCGATGCCGTTTCAGGGCGAAAGCCTGCGCGCCGGGGATGAGATCACCGCGCTGAACGGCCAGCCGACGCCGGATTTCACCACCCTGTCGGCGGTGATCGACACGCTGCCCCCCACCGCCAGCCTGCGCTACGACGTGCTGCGCGAAGGGCGGGCCATCACCGTCGAGGGGCCGTTCCCGCGCCCGCCGTTGGTGCTTGCGGTGCATCCGCAATCGGCGGCGGCAGAGGCAGGTCTGGCCGAAGGGGACGTGATCACCGCGATCAACGGCACGCCGGTCTTTGCCTTTGGCCAGTTGGAACAGGCGATCCGCGGATCAGAGGGCAAACCGCAGGCACTGACCGTCTGGCGCGCGGGCGAGACGTTCGACATCACCCTGACGCCACGGCGCAGCGACTTGCCGCTGCCCGAGGGCGGGTTCGAGACGCGCTGGCTGATCGGCCTGTCGGGGGGGCTGGTGTTCAGCCCCGAAACCCGCACGCCGGGCCTGTTCGAGGCGCTGTCCATGGCCGGATCGACGATGTGGGGTCTGGTGACCACCTCGCTCTCGGCGCTGTGGCACATGGTGTCGGGGGCGATTTCCAGCTGCAACCTGCGCGGACCCATCGGCATCGCGGAAACCGCCGGGGCGGCGGCCAGCGCGGGCGGGGCGGATTTCCTGTGGATGATCGCGGCCCTCTCCACGGCGGTGGGGATGATGAACCTCTTCCCGGTGCCGGTGCTGGACGGTGGCCATCTGGTGTTCCACCTCTATGAGGCCGTGATGCGCCGCCCGCCCACCGACCGCGCCATGCGGGGCCTGATGACGCTGGGCCTTGCGCTGATCGGAACGCTGATGGTCTTTGCCCTGACCAACGATCTGTTCTGCTGACGCGAAAAGGTCTTGGCACCACTGCAAATCCGTCCCACTGCCGCCATAATCGCCGGGCACCTTCAGCACCATAGCCAGTGGAGGGGGTGTCATGCGCCACGTTTTCGAAGGGTATCGCAGTGTCGCGCTGATGGTCACGGTCCATTCCGACCGCCTGATCTCGGCCGCGATGGTGGCCGCGGGTCTGGTCTGCGGCGCGCTGATGGGCTCGATCCTGCTGGCGGCATGATCCCTGCGCAAGCCTCTGCGCCGAAGGGGTGAACCGGTGGCGGCCCAAGGGTCGGATCCTGTCCGAAGATCGCCTTCCCTGACCGCCGCCTTTTGACAACTGGCGCGGTTCAAGCTACTGAGTCCCACAACAGATAGCTTGAGACATGGGTGGGAAAATGCGCGGACAGAATGCGACCGGCAGGATTGGTTCGGGGCCGCAGCGGGCCCGCATTCGTCCTGTCCTTGCGGCCTTGTTCCTGTCCACCGCGGCGGTGCCGATGCTGGCCGTCGGACCTGCGCTGGCGCAGAGCTACAGTTTCTCGGCGGTGACGGTCGAGGGCAACCAATACGTCGATCCCGCCTCGATCATCGGCTTTGCCGACCTGCCGCGCGGGGCCGAGGTCAGCGCCGCCGAATTGAACGCCGCCTATCAGCGCATCGTGAACTCTGGCCTGTTCGCCAGCGTCGAGATCGACCCGCAAGGCTCCACGCTGGTGATCCGGGTGGTTGAGAACCCGATGATCAATGTGATCAATTTTGAAGGCAACAAGCGGATCAAGGACGAAGACCTTGCGCCGCTGATCAAGTCGGTCTCGTCGCGCGTCTATTCGCCCGCGCAGGCCGAACAGGATGCCGCCGCCATCGCCGAGACCTACCGCGTCAAGGGCCGCATCGCCGCCACGGTGGAGCCGCGCATCATCAAGCGTGACGGCAACCGCGTGGACCTCGTGTTCGAGATCGCCGAAGGCAAGGTGGTGGAGATCGAGCGCATCTCCTTCGTTGGCAACCGCGCCTATAGTGACCGCCGCCTGCGTCAGGTGTTGCAGACCAAACAGGCGGGCCTGTTGCGGACGATCATCCAGCGCGACACCTTCGTGGCGGAACGGCTGGAGCTGGACAAGCAGCTTTTGCGCGATTTCTACCTGTCGCGCGGCTATATCGACGTGGATGTGGTGGACGCCAGCTCTGACGTCTCGCGCGAACGCGACGCTTTCTTCGTGACCTTCACCATCCGTGAAGGCCAAAGTTTCACGATCGGCAACACCTCTACCGTGTCCGAGGTCGAAGGCATCGACGCCGCCGAATTCGATGCCGTCAAGCGCATCCGCGCGGGCCAGACATGGTCCCCCAGCCTGATCGATTCCAACGTCACCCGGATGGAAAATCTGGCGCTGGCCAAGGGGTTGAACTTCATCCGGGTGGAGCCGCGGCTGACCCGTGACGACCGGGGTGGGGTGGTCGACGTGCAATTCGCCATCGTGCGTGGCGAGCGGATCTTTGTCGAACGCATCGACATCGAAGGCAATGCCACCACGCTGGATCAGGTTGTGCGGCGCGAGTTTCGCACGGCGGAAGGCGACCCCTTCAACCCGCGCGAAATCCGCAAGGCCGCCGAGCGTATCCGCGCGCTGGCCTATTTCTCGGATGTGCAGGTCGATGCCCAACCGGGCACGGCAGCGGATCAGGTCGTGGTGAACGTGGATGTCGAAGAGGCGGCGACAGGCTCGTTGTCGCTGGGCGCGTCCTATGGCGTGTCGTCGGGTGTCGGCTTCAGCGTCGGCTATTCGGAAAGCAACTTCCTTGGCCGGGGGCAGGCGCTGGCGTTGAACGTCAACACCGCCGACACCTCGCAATCCTTCAATATGTCCTTCACCGAACCGGCCTTCCTCGGCCGGGACGTGGCCTTTTCCCTGGGTGCGGGCCTGACCCAGACCGACAACGAAAACGCGCAATATGACACGCGCGTGGTCTCGTTCTCGCCCTCTCTGGAATTCCCGGTCGGAGAGATCGCCCGCCTGTCGGTGCGCTACGGCTTGCAAGAAACCCGGCTGTCTGACGTGAATACTGCCATCTCGTCGATCATCCAGCGCGAGGCGAATGACGGCGCGCTCATCAGCAGCTACGCGGGCTACCGCTGGAGCTATGACAACCGCATCGAGGGCATCAACCCCTTGGGCGGCATCCTGCTGCGCTTTGGCCAGAACATCGGCGGCCTGGGCGGCGACCGGCAGTATCTGGAAAGCACGGTCTTTGCCTTGGCCGAGCGTCGCGTGCTGCAAGAAGAGGTCACCTTGCGGGCCATCTTCGAAGGCTCGATGCTGAACAGTTTCGGCGATTACGGCAGCCGCGTGACCGACCGCTACTTCGGCAACAACAAGCTGCGCGGCTTCGAATCGAACGGCATCGGCCCGCGCGATCTGGGGACCGATGATGCGCTTGGCGGCAATGTCTTTGCCGTGGCGCGGTTTGAGGCCGACTTCCCGCTGGGCCTGCCAGAGGAATATGGCATCGGCGGCGGCGTGTTCTTTGACGTCGGCTCCGTCTGGGGGCTGGACGACCGTGCGGCGGCCTCGGGGACGGTGGATGACGGCTTCCACCTGCGCTCGGCCGTCGGGGTCTCGCTGCTGTGGGACACGCCCATCGGGCCGCTGCGGTTCAACTTCTCCCGGGCGTTGCAAAAGGAAAGCTACGACAAGGAGCAGACCTTCGACCTGACGGTCTCGACCAAGTTCTGATGCCGGGGCCAGTGTCTGCCGGGCCGACCCTGGCCGGATTGCGCTGTCTCGCTTGCGTGCTGGCCCTTGCGGGGGCCGGGACGACAGCGTGTGCGCAGGACCAGACGACGGCCCCCGTGCCGGGGCCTTTGGTGCAGTCATCGGTCCTCGTGCTGGATCAGGACCGGCTTTTCGGCGAAAGCCGCTTCGGCAAGGCCGTCTTGGCACGGCATCAGCAGGCGATCGAGACGTTGCAGGCCGAGAACCGCCGTATCGAAACCGCCCTTGAGGCCGAGGAACGCGACCTGACTGAGCGCCGCTCGAAACTGCCCGCCAAGGAGTTCCAGACCCTTGCCGCAGAGTTCGATGCCAAGGCCGAGGGCATCCGCAAGGCGCAGACGGCGAAATCCGATGACATCAAGGCCCGGCTCGACGCCGAACAGCGCCGTTTCGTGGAGACGGTGCGTCCCGTGCTTGATGGCCTGTTGCGCGATGTCGGGGCCGAGGTGATCATCGACGCCCGCGCGGTGATCTACAGCCAGAGCGGCGTGGACGTGACCGCCACCGCCATCGCGCGGCTGGATGCGGTGCTGGGAGACGGGCCCGCCCCGGGTGAATCCACCACCGCCCCCGATCCCGCGCCGTGATGGGGTCTGGTGGCCCGGCTTGCGTGCTGCCTTGTTTCATGCAGGCCTTGCGGGTATTGACCAACTCCGGGTGTGCGCTGTGCAGACCGCCCAACCGTGACCCACATCGACCAAGCGCCCGCAAAGAAGCGCCCGACAGGAGACGACCATGACCGATGTCACCGCTGCGCCCCAAGCTGTGCTCTCCGCAGACCTTGACCTGATCCAGCGCATCATTCCGCACCGCTATCCGTTCCTGCTGGTCGACAAGGTGCGTGACATCATCGTCAACGAAAGCTGCGTCGGTATCAAATGCGTGACGATCAACGAGCCGCAGTTCACCGGGCATTTCCCCGGCATGCCGATTTTCCCCGGCGTGATGATCATCGAGGCGATGGCGCAGACCTCAGGCATCCTTGTGGGGCTGTCGATGGATCTGGTGGACAAGAACGCCAAGGTCTTCTTCATGGGCGTCGATGGCGTGAAATTCCGCCGCAAGGTGGTGCCCGGTGATGTGCTGGAACTGCACGTCAAGGCGCTGCGCGGCGGCGGTCGGGTCTGGAAATTCGAAGGCCGCGCCATGGTGGACGGCGAGTTGGCCTGTGAGGCGACCTTCTCGGCCATGTTCGACCTTCCCAAGGCTGCAAAGGCCGAAGCATGAGCATCCATCCCACCGCCCGCATCCACCCCTCGGCGGTGATCGAGGAGGGGGCGACCATCGGCGCGGGCTGCGACATCGGCCCGTTTTCCATCATCGGCCCCGAAGTCACCCTGCATGACCGCGTGACGGTGAAATCCCACGCCGTCGTGACGGGCTGGACCGAGGTGGGCGAGGACGGGGTCATTTTCCCCTTCGCCACCGTGGGCGAGATTCCGCAAGACCTGAAGTTCAAGGGCGAACACACCCGTCTGGTGATCGGCAAGCGCGTCCGCATCCGTGAGGCGGCGACCCTGAACACCGGCACCGAAGGCGGCGGCGGTGTCACCCGCCTGGGCGATGATGTGCTGGTGATGACCGGTGCGCATGTCGGCCATGATGCGCAGATCGGTGACCGCGTGATCCTTGTGAACCATGTCGCCATCGCGGGCCATGTGATGATCGGCGATGATGTGATCGTGGGGGGCCTGTCGGGGGTGCACCAGTTCGTCCGCATCGGGCAGGGGGCCATCATCGGCGCTTTGACCATGGTCACCAATGACGTGATCCCCTTTGGCCTCGTGCAAGCCCCGCGCGGCGAGTTGGACGGGCTGAACCTTGTCGGCCTGAAACGCCGGGGGGTGGAACGCTCCGAGATCACCGCCATGCGCGCCGCCTATCAGATGCTGGCGCAGGGCGAGGGCACCTTCATGGACCGCGCCCGCCGCTTGGCCGAGGAAACCGACAGTGACTATGTGCGGCAGATGACAGGCTTCATCCTGTCGGAAACCGACCGGTCCTTCCTGACACCGAAATGACCCGCAGCGCGATCATCGCGGGGGCCGGGGCCTTGCCCGCCGCTTTGGTGGCAGCATTGCCGGAACGGCCCTTCGTGGCCGCGCTGGAGGGGTTCGCGCCTGTCGGCCTGACCCCGGATGTCAGTTTCCGCGTCGAACGGCTGATGCCCTTCTTGCGGATGCTGGAGGATGCAGGCGTCACCCGCGTCTGTTTCGCCGGGGCCGTGCAGCGCCCGCGTCTGGACCCCGCGCTCTTTGATCCCGACACCGCGCAGATCGTGCCGCGCCTCTTGGCCGCGATGGGGCAGGGCGATGATGCCACCCTGCGCGAGGTGTTGGCGATCTTTGAGGAAGCAGGGTTTGCGATTGCCGGTGTGCCCGAGATTGCGCCCGCCTTGGTGCCCTCGGTTGGGGTTTTGGCCGGAACGCTGACCCCGCGTGATGAAAAAGACGCCGAGCGTGCCGCCGCCATCGTCTCGGCCTTGGGGCGGGTGGATGTGGGGCAGGGCTGCGTCGTGGCGCAAGGATTGTGTCTGGCGGTGGAGGCTTTGCCGGGCACCGATGCGATGCTGGCGGCGGTGGCCGGTTTGCCCGCCACGCTCCGCCCCGATCCCGCGCGCGGGCGGGGGCTGTTCTACAAAGCGCCCAAGGACACGCAGGATCGCCGCATCGACCTGCCCACGCTCGGCCCCGCCACAGTGGCGGCTGTGGCCGACGCGGGCCTTGGCGGCATCGCATGGCAGGCGGGTGGCGTGATCTGTCTTGACCTGCCCCAGATGGTGGCCTTGGCGCAGGAAAAGGGCCTGTTCCTGTGGGCGCGGGGCTGACCCTCTTTCTTGTGGCGGGGGAGCCTTCGGGCGACCGTTTGGGGGCTGCGTTGATGGCGGGCTTGCGCCAGCTTGCGCCGGAGGTCAGCTTCAACGGGGTGGCCGGGCCCTTGATGCAAAGCCAAGGCATGGAGAGCCTTTTCCCGATGGAGGAACTCTCCATCATGGGCATCGTCGAAGTGCTGCCGAAATACCTGCACCTCAAGCGCCGCATCCGCGAAACGGCGCAGGCTTGCCTGAACTCCGGCGCCAAGGCGCTGATCACCATCGACAGCCCCGACTTCGGCCTGCGCGTCGCGGCCTTGGTCCGGGCCGCTGACCCGAGCATCCGCACCATCCATTACGTCGCGCCCTCGGTCTGGGCATGGCGACCGGGGCGGGCCGAGAAAATGGCCCGCGTGATTGACCACGTTCTGGCGCTTTTGCCGTTCGAGCCGCCCTATATGACCGCCGCCGGGATGACCTGCGATTTCGTGGGCCATCCCGTGGTGTCCGAACCCCTCGCCACCCCGGCTGAGGCTGCGGCCTTCAAGGGCCAAGGTCCGCTGATCCTGACCCTGCCCGGATCGCGGCGCGGCGAGGTGACGCGGCTTGCCCCGATCTTCGGTCAGACGTTGGCACAGGTGCAGCGCAGCCACCCCGACGCCCGTGTGGTTCTGCCCACCTTGGCCAGCATTGAACCCCTGATCCGCGAGCTTACGGCAGATTGGCCGATCGTGCCGCAGATCATCACCGACCCCGGCCTGAAACGCGGTGCTTTTGCCGCCGCAGATGTGGCCCTTGCCGCCTCTGGCACCGTGTCGCTGGAACTGGCGGCGAATGATTGCCCGATGGTCATCGCCTATGACATGAACCGCCTGACGCTCTGGCTGATGCGCCGCGCGGCGCGGATCGACACGGTAACGCTGGTCAACCTTGTCTCCGAAACCCGCGTTGTCCCGGAATTCATTGGCGCGGCCTGCACCCCCGACCGGATCGCCCCGGCGCTGCTGAACACGCTCGCAAGCCCGCAAGCGCAACAGGCGGCGATGGCCCTCACAATGGACCGCCTCGGCAAAGGCGGCGCGTCCCCCGGCCTGCGCGCCGCGCGGTCTGTGTTGGCTATGCTCTAAAACGGTGCGCAACGAATACGCACCCTACCGCTCTGACCCCTTCCCCGTTGCTTAAATATCCCACGGGGGTGCGGGGGTGTGAAACCCCCGCTTCCGACGGATCAGCCCGCGCGACCCTTCCAGATCCAGCCGCCACCGAAAATCCGCCCGCCTTCGGGTGCATAGAACACGCAGGCCTGCCCGGCACTTACGCCATCCTCGGGTGACAGCAGTTCTACCTCGGCCTCTGTCGCGCTCAAAGGCCGTATCACCGCAGGGCGCGGTGGGCGGGTGGAGCGGACCTTGACCTCCAGATGCCATTCGGCGCGGCTGTCAAAGGGTTCGTCCCCTAGCCAGTTCACCTCGCGCAATGGCACGACGCGGGTGGAGAGCGCCTCTTTCGGCCCCACCACCACTTGGCGCGTCACCGGGTCCAGCCGCACCACATAGACCGGATCGCCCAAGCCGCCGATGCCCAGACCCTTGCGTTGCCCGATGGTGTAATGGATCACGCCGCGATGGGTGCCCAGAACGCGGCCTGACAGATCCACGATCTCGCCGGGGTCCGCCGCACCGGGGCGCAGCTTTTCGATGACGGCGGCGTAATTGCCGTTCGGCACAAAACAGATGTCCTGACTGTCGGGCTTGTCGGCCACCGCCAGCCCATAGCGCGCCGCAAGTGCCCGCGTTTCGGCCTTGGACGCCAGATGGCCCAGCGGAAAGCGCAGGTAGGACAGCTGCTCTGCCGTGGTCGAGAACAGGAAATAGCTTTGATCGCGGTTCGCATCCGCCGCCTGATGCAGTTCCGGCCCTAAGGCCCCGACCTTGCGCTGGATATAATGCCCCGTCGCCATGCAATCGGCGTCCAGATCCCTGGCCGTGGCCAGCAGGTCCTTGAACTTCACCCGCTCATTGCAGCGGATGCAGGGCACGGGGGTTGCGCCCGCCAGATAGGCATCGGCGAATTCCTCGAGCACCGCCTCGCGGAAGGTGTTCTCGTAATCCAGCACGTAATGCGGGAAGCCCATGGTTTCGGCCACACGGCGTGCATCATGGATGTCGCGGCCCGCGCAGCAGGCGCCCTTTTTGGCCAGCGCCGCGCCGTGGTCGTAAAGCTGCAAGGTGACGCCCACGACATCGTAGCCTTCATCCTTCAGCACCGCCGCCACGACCGAGGAGTCGACCCCGCCCGACATGGCGACGACAACCCGCGTCTCGGACGGGGGCTTGGGCAGGCCAAGCGAGTTCAGCGGCTGGTCAAGGGCCATGGGCTGGGCTTTCCAAAGGGCGGCGCGGCGGGGCGCGGCAAAGGGGGTCTGGCAAGACCGACAGAATGCGTCGGAATATAGGAAAATGCCACGCAGTCACAAGCCCCGGTCTTCACCCTTGCTTAATCCTGCTGGGCCACGCTCCGCACAAGTTGGTCCTTCGGGGCCCAGTTGGTCCTTCGGGGCAGGGTGAGGTGGACAAGACGATGTTCCTGAAAAAGGTGGATGGCCCCCGGCAGGTGACCTTGCCGGATGGAAAGATTCTCACGCGGGCGGATTTGCCGCCGCCCGACACCACGCGCTGGATCGCCCGGCGCAAGGCACTGGTGGTGCGCGCGGTGGCCCACGGCCTTTTGTCGCAGGAAGAGGCGGTCAAGCGCTACGGACTGTCGGACGAAGAGTTTTCCCTGTGGTGCAAGGCCGTGGCCGATCATGGCGAGGCCGGGTTGCGTGTGACGAAACTCAAGTCCTACCGGTAAGATTGATTTGAACTGGCGGCGTTTTATGGCATGCTAACCTTCGTTTAACGAGTATCCGGCACAGTGTCGCAAGATGACCGCTGTTCCCGAGGAGAGTAGTGAATGCGCATCCTTCTGGTTGAGGACGACCCCGCGACGTCGCGCAGCATCGAATTGATGCTGACCCATGCCAACCTCAACGTCTATTGCACCGATCTGGGCGAAGACGGTGTCGATCTGGCCAAGCTTTATGACTATGACCTGATCCTCCTGGACCTGAACCTGCCGGACATGAGCGGGCATGAAGTGCTGCGCCAGTTGCGTCTGGCCAAGATCGACACGCCGATCCTGATTCTTTCCGGGTCTGACGACACCGACAACAAGATCCGGGGCTTCGGCTTCGGCGCGGATGACTACATGACCAAGCCCTTCCACCGCGAAGAGCTCATCGCCCGCATCCATGCCATCATCCGCCGCTCCAAGGGTCATGCCCAGTCGATCATCCGCACCGGTGCGGTCTCGGTCAATCTGGACGCCAAGACGGTGGAGGCGAATGGCAAGACCATCCACCTGACCGGCAAGGAATACCAGATTCTGGAACTCTTGTCCTTGCGCAAGGGCACAACCCTGACGAAGGAAATGTTCCTCAACCACCTGTACGGCGGCATGGATGAGCCGGAGTTGAAGATCATCGACGTCTTCATCTGCAAGCTGCGCAAGAAACTGGCCGAGGCGACGGGGGGTGACAATTACATCGAAACCGTCTGGGGCCGGGGCTATGTGATGCGCGACCCGGTGCCGGAAATGGCGCTGCGCCGTGTGTCCATCGCGGCGGCCGGCTGATCCGACGCGCGCTTTCCCCGCTGGACGATGACCTGCACCGCCCCTAAACCTTAGGGCGGAGCGGGGAGGGTGGCATGACGGCGGACAAAAGCATCGACCAGTTGACCGAGGCTGAGGCGCGCGATGAACTCGCCCGTCTTGCCGCAGCGTTAACAGAGGCCAATGTCGCCTATCACACTCTGGATGCGCCCAGACTGTCGGACGCCGATTATGACGCGCTGAAGCGGCGCAATGCCGACATCGAGTCGCGCTTTCCCCGGCTGAAACGCGCCGACAGCCCGACGGATCAGGTGGGGGCGGTGCTGGCCGAAGGCTTTGGCAAGGTCCGTCACGAATTGCGGATGCTGTCGCTGGAAAACGCGTTCGAGGATGGCGATGTCGCCGATTTCGATGCGCGGGTGCGGTCCTATCTGAACCTTGCCACCCCGCTGGCCTATACGGCGGAACCCAAGATTGACGGGCTGTCGCTGTCCTTGCGCTATGAAAACGGCCTCCTCGTGCAGGCCGCGACCCGGGGCGATGGCGAAGTGGGCGAAAACGTCACCGACAACGCCCGCACCATCGCCGATATCCCGCAGCGCCTGACCGGCGCGCCCGACGTGCTTGAGGTGCGGGGAGAGGTCTATATGTCCCATGCCGATTTCGCCGCCCTGAACGCGCGGCAGGCGGCGGCGGGGGGCAAGACTTTCGCCAATCCGCGCAACGCGGCGGCGGGCAGCCTGCGGCAGTTGGACGCCACGATCACCGCCGCGCGGCCCTTGCGCTTCTTTGCCTATGCCTGGGGCGCCTTGTCCGAACCGCTGGCGGCGACGCAATTCGGTGCGATCCGGCGCTTGGCGGACTTGGGCTTTCAGACCAACCCCTTGACGGTGCTATGCCACAGCCCCGCCGAGATGCTGGCGCATTACAAGGCGATCGAGGCGCAGCGCGCGACCTTGGGCTATGACATCGACGGCGTGGTTTACAAGGTGGATGACTTGTCGCTGCAAGGCCGTCTTGGCTTTCGCGCCACCACCCCCCGCTGGGCCATCGCGCATAAATTCCCGGCGGAATTGGCCTGGACGCGGCTTCTGGCCATCGACATTCAGGTGGGCCGGACCGGGGCCATTTCCCCTGTGGCACGGTTGCAGCCGGTGACGGTGGGGGGCGTGGTCGTCTCAAACGCCACCCTGCACAATGAAGATTACATCACGGGCCGCGACTCGAAGGGGGAGACGATCCGCGACGGCAAGGATATCCGCGTCGGCGATTGGGTGCAGGTTTACCGCGCGGGCGACGTGATCCCCAAGATTGCCGATGTCGATCTGTCGCAACGCCCGTCTGACGCCGTCCCCTATGCCTTCCCCCACACCTGCCCGGAATGCGGCAGTCCTGCCGTGCGGGAAGAGGGCGACTCGGTCCGTCGCTGCACCGGCGGCCTGATCTGCCCCGCGCAGGCGGTGGAGCGGCTCAAGCATTTCGTCAGCCGCGCGGCCTTTGACATCGAAGGACTGGGGGCGAAGCAGATCGAGATGTTCTTTGCCGATGACCTGCTCCCCGTGCGGGAACCGGCGGACATCTTCACGCTTGCCTCAAGAGACGCGGGTAACCCGCTGCAAAAGCTGAAAAATCGCGAAGGGTTTGGGGAGCGGTCCGTCACCAACCTCTGGGCCGCGATTGATGACAAGCGTCGCATCCCGCTGGCGCGGCTGATCTTCGCGCTTGGCCTGCGCCATGTCGGCGAAGTGGCGGCGCAAGACCTTGCGCGGCATTACCAATCCTGGGACGCGCTGGCCGCAGCGGTGGACCTGTCGCGCCCCGCAGCGCTGGCCCATCGCGCGGCGGATGAGGCGGAGGCCGAAGAACGCGCAACCGCCGCGCTGCACAATCGCCGCCCCAAGGTGAAAGAGGCCCGCGATGCCGCCATCGCCGCGCTGGCGGTCCCGACTGAGGCAACGGCGGCGTGGCACGAGTTGATCACCGGCGATGGCATCGGCCCCGTTCTGGCGTTGTCCTTGTCCGATGCGCTGGCCAACCCGGAAGAGCGCGCCTCGATCAACCGCCTGATCGCGCATCTGACCGTTCTGCCGCCCGAAGCGCGTGCCACCTCCAGCCCCGTGGCCGGGATGACGGTCGTCTTCACCGGCACGCTGGAAAAGATGACACGGGCCGAGGCCAAGGCGCGGGCGGAATCGCTGGGGGCAAAGGTGGCCGGATCGGTCAGTGCCAAGACCGACCTGCTGGTCGCGGGGCCGGGGGCGGGGTCCAAGGCCAAGGATGCCGAACGGCTGGGGGTCCGGATGATCGACGAAGACGCGTGGCTTGCCCTGATTTCGGGCGCCTGATGTCGCGTCCGGCAGAGCTGTTCCCGCTGTTTGCTGAATTGGAAACGCTGGACGGCGTGGGGCCAAAGATTGCCAAGCTGTTTCAATCGCTTGGGGTTGAAAAGCCCAAGGATTTGCTGTTCCTTCTGCCCCATTCCGGGGTGGACCGAAGCCGCAAAGCCTCGGTCCGCGATGTGGTGCCGCCCTGCACCGTGACGGTGGAGGTGGAGGTGGCAAACCACCTGCCGCCCCGCACCAAGGGCAAGCCTTACCGAATAAATGTTCGGGATTCCTTGCTGGAATTCCAACTGGTGTTCTTTCACGCGCGCGGCGATTACCTGACCAAGCTTTTGCCGACGGGGCAGCGCAGGTTGATTTCGGGCAAGGTCGAACTTTTCGACGGCATCGCCCAGATGGTGCATCCCGACCATGTCTTGCGGGTCGAAGAGGCGGGCGAATTGCCGCCGTTTGAACCCGTCTATCCCCTGACGGCGGGCATCACGCAAAAGCAGGTGGCCAAGGCTGTGGCGGCCACACTCGCCCGCACGCCGGTCCTGCCGGAATGGATCGATGGGCCTTTGCTGGCGCGGGAGGGCTGGCCGGATTGGGCCACCGCCATCGCGCGGGTGCATGCGCCGAAAGCGCAGATCGACTTGTCACCGACCGATCCCGCGCGGGTCAGGCTGGCCTATGATGAGCTGTTCGCCCATCAACTGACACTGTCGCTCGCCCGTGCGGCCTTGCGCCGGGGCAAGGGGCAGGTGACGCGCGGCACGGGGGATTTGCAGCGCAAGGTCTTGGCATCGCTTCCTTATCAGCCGACCGGGGCGCAGACCCGTGCGGTGGCCGAAATCGCGCTGGACATGGAAAACCCGCTGCGGATGAACCGTTTGCTGCAAGGCGATGTGGGCGCGGGCAAGACCTTGGTGGCGTTTCTGTCGCTTCTGGTCGCGGTGGAAGGCGGCGGTCAGGGCGTGATGATGGCCCCCACCGAAATCCTTGCCCGTCAACACCATGAGGGGTTGGAGCCTTTGGCGGCAGCGGCGGGCGTGCGGCTGGAATTGCTGACGGGCCGCGACAAGGGCGGTGAGCGTGCGGCGAAACTGGCCGATCTGGCGGAGGGGAAGATTGACATTCTGGTGGGCACCCATGCGGTGTTCCAGAAGGATGTGCATTTCCACGACCTGCGCCTTGCCGTGGTGGATGAACAGCACCGTTTCGGCGTCGCCCAGCGGATGGAGTTGGGGGCCAAGGGTCTGGCGACCGATACGCTGGTGATGACCGCCACGCCCATTCCGCGCAGCCTCGCGCTGGCAAGTTATGGCGACATGGATGTTTCGGTCCTGGATGAGAAACCGGCGGGGCGGAAGCCGATCCGCACGGCGCTGGTCTCGACCGGACGGATGGATGAGGTGGTGGCGCATCTGCGGCAGGCGCTGGCCGAGGGGCGGCAGGCCTATTGGGTCTGCCCTCTCGTCGAGGATTCCGAAGTGCTGGATTACGCCAGCGCCGAGGCGCGCTTTGCCCATCTGCGCGCGGCGCTCGGGGATCGTGTCGGATTGGTGCATGGCCAGATGCCCCCCGCCGACAAGGATGCCGCGATGGCGCGCTTTGTGGCCGGGCAGACGCAGGTGCTGGTGGCGACCACGGTGATCGAGGTGGGGGTGAACGTGCCCAACGCATCAATCATGGTGGTGGAGCGGGCCGAGACTTTCGGTCTGGCGCAATTGCACCAGCTGCGCGGGCGGGTCGGGCGCGGCAGTGCCGAGTCGACCTGTCTCTTGATGTATCAGGCCCCCCTGACCGAAACCGGCGAGCGGCGGTTGAAGGTGCTGCGCGACACCGAGGATGGTTTCCGCATCGCCGAAGAAGATTTGTCCATGCGCGGCGCGGGCGATCTGATCGGCACGGCGCAATCGGGTCTACCGCGCTTTCGGGTTGCCGATCTGGAACGGCAGGGGGCCTTGATGGCCATCGCGCAAAGCGATGCGCGTCGGCTGCTGGCCGATGATCCGGCGCTGCAATCCCCGCGTGGCCGCGCCGCGCGGACGCTGTTGTGGCTTTTGGAGCAGGACCGCGCGATCCGGCTGCTCTCGGTCGGCTGAGGCGCGTTAATCGAAAGTTCACGGATGTTCCTAAAAAGTTCTTGCCCGATTCGGCGAATCGTGAGAACAAATAGGCAACGAAGCCCATCCAAAGGACTGGAGGACGAAGATGCTGACGGAATTGAAAGACATCCTGTTTCGCGCCCGTGCCACGCTGATCGAAGACACGGTCGGGGTCGTGGTGCTGTTCTCGGCCCTTGTCGTTGGCCTTCACCTCGTTGGGTCTGCCTGACCCTTTTTTGCCACTGCCTGCGGTCTTTGCCGGGCCGCGTCTGTCCCCAAGTGACGCCCGCGCGATCCTGACCTGTCCATCGCGCCTTGCCCGGAACGACACGCCACTGCCGCCGCCGTCCCCGTGACGCGCGGCGGTTTTTTATGCGCTCTGCGCAGCGCGGGCGGCGTCGAAGGCCTCCAGCGTGGCATCAAGGGCCAAGAGGATCGAGGCATGGCGGTTGGCATAATCACGGGCGGGCATCAGCACCTCCAGCCCGTGGAACGGGGCAGAGGGGGCAGGGCCGCCGCGTTTGAGCATCGCTTCCAGTTCCGCCCGTGCTGTGGCCACCTGATCGCGGGTTGTGCCAATGACGGCGCCGCCGACGACCGAGGCCGCCGCTTGGCCCAGGGCGCAGGCCTTCACATCCTGCCGGTAGTCGGCGATGCGGTCGCCGGTCAGCGCCAGATCGACCGTCACCGTCGATCCGCAGAGGGGGGAGCGTTTCCGCGCCGTCCCGTGCGCCCCGGCCAGCCGCCCCAGATGCGGGATGTCGGCGGCGAGTTCCAGAATGCGGCCGGAGTAGAGTTTGACCAGATCGGCGTCGGCCATCGGGGTTTCCCTTCGTCTCAGTCCCTCTTAGATAGACCCCGACCGCGCCCCTGCCAAGGACAACCCCGATGCGCTTTGACGCCGCAAGCCTAAAGTATGATGCCAACGGGTTGATCCCCTGCATCGCGCAGGATCATGTCAGCGGCGAGGTGCTGATGCTGGCGTGGATGAACGCCGATGCTGTGGCGCAGACGCTGGCGACGGGCCGGGTGACCTATTGGAGCCGGTCGCGCCAGTCGTTCTGGATCAAGGGCGAGACGTCAGGCCATGTGCAGCGACTGGTGGAGTTGCGGCTGGATTGCGACCGCGATTGCCTCTTGGCCTTGGTCACGCAAGAGGGTCCAGCCTGCCACACCAACCGGCGGTCGTGTTTTTACACGGCGGTGCAGGAGGGGGCAGAGGTGGTGCTGTCCGAACCGATGGTGTGACTGGCCTTTGAGGTGGGGCGCAAGGCGGGATGAAAGGCTCCGGTGGAGCGTTTCATCCCGCCGCCGTAGGTTCGCGTGCAGAGCGCCGGGATGTGCGCCTCTGGCGCGCAGACAGAGGGGGCGGTCTGCGCGCGGACCGGGACTTTGGGTCCCGGTCCGGTTCAACCGTTGCGCCCTCACGCCCTCAATTCAACCGCCATTCCCCCACCACATTGCGCCACTCTCCCGGGCTGATCAGCTTGCGATGGGTGAAGCGCACCGAATGCAGCGGGCCTTCGATCTTGTCCTGCCAGAACTCGATGAAGCGGAAAAGCTCCGGATAATCGGGGGCCACATCATAGTGCTGCCAGACGAAGGTGTTGAGAACATTGCGATAATCCGGCATGCGGTAGAAGATTTCCGCCGTGGTCAGACCGTATCCTTTCAGCATGAGCGCGGTCTCTGAATGATCCTGTGGTTTGGGCATGAGCAACCTCTTGTCACGGGCCGGTAACTCAAGACTGCCATGACTGCGATTTATGTCAACGATTTCAGTATATTGGCACTCACCCTAGCTGGCTGCCAGCCGCCCGCGCCCTGCGCCATTGCACCCCAGATAAGGGATGGTGTAAGGTCGCAGGCAACCATATCTAGACCACTTGCAGGAAGGCGCAGGCGCTTTGACCGATACGCCCGATACCCCGGAAAACACCGAAGATTCCGCCCCGAAAAACCCGTGGCACGGGCCGCAGGTGTCCATCTCGGATGAGATGAAGACCGCCTATCTGGACTATGCCATGAGCGTGATCGTCTCGCGCGCGATCCCTGACCTGCGCGACGGGCTTAAGCCGGTGCACCGCCGCATCCTTTATGCGATGCATGAATCCGGCAACACCCATGACAAGTCCTACCGAAAGTCGGCGCGTCCGGTGGGCGACACGATGGGGAAATACCACCCCCATGGCGACTCGGCGATCTATGACGCGCTGGTGCGGATGGCGCAGCCGTTTTCGATGTCGCTGAAGCTGTTGGACGGGCAGGGCAACTTCGGCTCGATGGACGGCGATACGGCGGCGGCGATGCGCTACACCGAAGTGCGCATGGACAAGCCCGCCGCCTTTCTGATGGCTGACATCGACAAGGACACGGTCGATTTTCAGGACAATTACGACGGCAAGGACAAGGAACCCACCGTCCTGCCCGCCCGCTTTCCCAATATGCTGGTCAATGGCGCGGGCGGCATCGCGGTCGGCATGGCCACGAACATTCCGCCGCACAACCTTGGCGAAGTGATCGACGGCACGCTGGCCCTGATCGAAAACCCGGATCTCTCGACCGAGGCGCTGATGGAGATCATCCCTGCCCCGGACTTTCCCACCGGGGCCACGATCCTTGGCCGGTCGGGCGCGCGCAAGGCCTATCTCGAAGGACGGGGGTCGGTCATCATCCGGGCCAAGACCCGCATCGAAGAGGTGCGCAAGGACCGCTTCGCCATCATCCTCGACGAAATTCCCTATCAGGTGAACAAGGCCGCCATGATCGAGAAGATGGCGGAACTGGTGCGCGAGAAAAAGCTGGAAGGCATCGCCAGCATCGCCGACGAATCCGACCGCATCGGCATCCGCGTGGTGATCGAGTTGAAACGCGACGCGACGCCCGATGTGGTGCTGAACCAGTTGTACCGGTTCACCCAGATGCAGACCACCTTCGGCTGCAACATGCTGGCGCTGAACGGCGGGCGTCCCGAACAATTGACGCTGCGGGATTTCCTCACGCATTTCATCACCTTCCGCGAGGAGGTGGTCGCGCGCCGCACCGCTTACGAATTGCGCAAGGCGCGCGAGCGCAGCCATATCCTCTGCGGTCTGGCGGTTGCCGTGTCCAATGTGGATGAGGTGGTCCGCACCATCCGCTCCTCTGCCGATGCGGCCGAGGCGCGCGAACGGCTGATGACCCGGCGCTGGCCCGCGCAGGACATCGCCGATTACATCCGCCTGATCGATGATCCCAGCCACACGCTGAATGACGACGGCACCTATAACCTGTCCGAGGCGCAGGCCCGCGCCATCCTCGATTTGCGCCTGCAACGCCTGACCGCGCTCGGCGTGAAAGAGGTGACGGACGAGTTGGAAGAACTCGCCGCCAGGATCAAGGATTACCTCGACATCCTTGGCAGCCGGGACCGGATCATGGCGATCATCTCTGACGAGCTGCGCGAGGTGAAGGCCAATTTCGCCGTGCCGCGCCGGACAGAGATCGTCGATTGGGCCGGCGACATGGACGATGAGGACCTGATCGAGCGCGAGGATATGGTCGTCACAGTAACCTCCGGCGGTTACATCAAGCGCACGCCCCTGGCCGAATTCCGCGCGCAGCGCCGTGGCGGCAAGGGCCTGTCGTCCATGGCGACCAAGGAAGATGATGTGGTTACCACGCTCTTCGTGGCCAACACCCACACGCATCTGTTGTTCTTCACCACCGATGGCATGGTCTACAAGCTGAAATGCTGGCGCCTGCCGCTGGCGGGCCGCACCGCCAAGGGCAAGGCGCTGGTCAACATCCTGCCGATTGACGCGGGCGTGTCCATCGCCGCGCTGATGCCGGTGGATGTGCCAGAGGCGGATTGGGACAAGCTGCAGATCGTCTTTGCCACCTCGGACGGCGATGTGCGCCAGAATGACCTGTCGGATTTCACCAATGTGAAACGCAACGGCAAGATCGCGATGAACCTGCCCGACGGCGTCACGCTGGTGAATGCGGCGATTGCCGATGAGAATGACGATGTCATGCTGGTCACCGCCGGGGGCCGGGCGATCCGCTTCCCCACCACCGACATCCGCGTGTTCAAATCGCGCGGTTCCACCGGCGTGCGCGGCATCCGTCTGGCCGAAGGGGACAGCGTGGTGTCGATGGCGATCATCCGCCATTTCGAGGCCACCCCCGAAGAGCGCGAGGCTTACCTCAAACAGCGCCGCCTGATGGCCGGTGCGGTGGAGGATGACGCCGAGGCGGATGAAGAGGAAGAAGCCGTCGATGCGGGCCAGCTTTCGCCGGAACGCTATGCCGAAATGTCGGCCATCGAAGACCTGATCCTGACCATCACCGCCAAGGGCACGGGGAAACTGTCGTCCAGCCACGGCTACCCGGTGCGCGGGCGCGGCGGCATGGGCGTCAAGGCGATGGACGGCGCGATGCGGGGCGGGGCGCTGGTTGCCTCCTTCCCGGTGGAACTGTCGGATCAGATCATGCTGGCTACCTCGACCGGTCAATCCATCCGGGTGCCGGTGGACCAGATCAGCTTCCGCTCGCGCTCTGCCGGTGGGGTCAAGGTCTTCTCGGTGGGTGAGGGCGAGGAAGTCGTCTCCGTCGCCCGTGTCGCCGAACAGGGCGATGAATAATGGGGCGATGAGTGATCTGGAAACCCTCTCCGCGCGGCTGATGGATTTGGCCGCGCAGGAAAAAACGGTGACCTACGGCGCGCTGGCCCAGTCCCTGGGCTGGCGCGTTGCCGTTTTGACCGCAGCGCTGGAGGCGCTGATGGAGGAAGACGCGGCCCAAGGCCGCCCCTTCCGCGCGGCGGTGCTTGAGGCAAAGCTGACCCCCGGACTGCCCGCACCGGGATTCTTCCAGAAGGCGGCGGCCTTGGGCGTCAAGATCAATGATCCCCTGACCTTCGTCATGGCAGAACGAAAATCTCTTGTGGCGCGTTGATCTGTGCATCTGCGCAGAGACGCCTTGCGCTGGTAGCGCTATCATTGGGGGCGGTCCCTTGGTTAACGTCCCGCCTGCGCGCCGCGTGAACGGGCCGCTTATCGAGGGACACGTTATGAACGCTATCAACACCTACGCCCCGCTGGTCGGGCGCATCCTGATCGCCGTGCTTTTCCTGCTGGCCGGGTTTGGCAAACTGGCCGATGTGCAGGGCTTTACGGGCTATCTGCAATCGGGCGGTCTGCCTGCATTTCTGGCATGGCCCGCGATCCTCTTTGAAATCGCGGTCGGCGTCCTGCTGGTCATCGGCTTTCAGACCCGCTGGGTCGGCCTTGCCGGGGCGGCCTTCTGCGTGGTCTCTGCCGCGCTCTATCACAACAATTTCGCCGACCAGACCCAGATGGTCATGTTCCTGAAAAACCTCGCCATCGCGGGCGGCTTCCTGCTCCTGGCCGCCAATGGCCCGGGCAAGGTCGCCCTGGACAAGTGACCCCTCACCCCGTCCCTCTCCCCAAGGGGAGAGGGGGCGGAACGGTCGGGGCAGCGCCACCCCTGATGCGGTGCTGCCATCGGTGATGGGGCGCAATTCCCTCTCCCCTCGGGGGAGAGGGTCAGGGTGAGGGGGCCGCGCGACGCCCCCTTTCCCTTTTGCCGGTTTCGGCCTAAATCCGGCCCATGACACAGACACTTCACATCATCGGCGGCGGCATGGCCGGGGCAGAGGCGGCTTGGCAAGCGGCCAACATGGGCGTTGCCGTGGTGATCCACGAAATGCGGCCCGCTGTCGGCACCTTCGCGCATCGCACCGGGCATCTGGCCGAAATGGTCTGCTCCAACTCCTTTCGCTCCGACGACCATGAGCAGAACGCCGTGGGCCTGTTGCATTGGGAAATGGGGGCGGCGGGCGGGATCATCATGGAGACCGCGCGGGCGCATCGTCTCCCTGCGGGCGGGGCCTTGGCGGTGGACCGCGATCCCTTTGCCGCTGCGGTGACGGCGCGCCTGCTGGCGCATCCCTTGATCACCGTCGAATACGGTGAAATCCCGGAACTTCCGCGGGAGGGTCATTGGATCGTCGCCACTGGCCCTTTGACCAGTGGTCGCCTCGCCGAGAGTATTCGCGCCGAGACAGGGGCCGAGGCTTTGGCGTTCTTCGATGCCATTGCCCCCATCGTCTATGCCGAGAGCGTCGATATGTCCGTGGCCTGGATGCAGTCGCGTTATGACAAGGGTGAGACGGTCGAAGAACAGACCGCCTATATGAACTGCCCGATGGACCGCGCGCAGTACGATGCCTTCGTCGATGCGCTTCTCGCCGCCGACAAGACGGAATTCCACGAAGGCGAAACGGCCGGCTATTTCGATGGCTGCCTGCCGATCGAGGTGATGGCCGAACGGGGCCGTGAAACGCTGCGCTTTGGCCCGATGAAGCCGGTGGGCCTGACCAATCCGCATCAGCCGGACGTCAAGCCCTATGCCGTGGTGCAACTGCGCCGCGACAACAAGCTGGGCACGCTTTACAACATCGTGGGCTTTCAGACCAAGATGAAGTACGGCGCGCAAACCTCTGTTTTCAAGATGATTCCGGGTTTGCAGGAGGCCTCTTTTGCCCGTCTGGGCGGCATCCATCGCAACACCTTCATCAATTCGCCCACGCTGTTGGATGACCGCATGCGGCTGAAATCGCGGCCCAACCTGCGCTTTGCGGGTCAGGTCACCGGGGTGGAGGGCTATGTCGAATCCGCCGCGATGGGATTGCTCGCAGGCCGGATGGCGGCCGCCGAAATCCTGGGCCGTGACCTGCCGCCGCCCCCACCGGACACAGCAACCGGCGCGCTGATCACCCATATCACCGGCGGGGCCGAGGCGAAGACCTTCCAGCCGATGAACGTCAACTTCGGCCTCTTCCCCCCGATTGACGCGAAAGGTGGCCGCAAGGGCCGCAAGGACCGCTACAAGGCCTATACCGAGCGCGCCAAGGAAAGCTTTGCCGGATGGTTGGCGGGCCACTGAGCCGTCAAACCACGTTCCGCACCCGGTTCGCGCCTTCGCCAACCGGGCCTTTGCATCTGGGCCATGCCTATTCCGCCATCTTCGCCCATGACCGCGTGCGGGCGGCGGGTGGGGAATTCCTGCTCAGGATGGAGGATACCGATCTTGAGCGGTGCCGCCCGGAGTGGGAGGCGCAGATTGTCGAGGATCTGACATGGCTTGGCTTGACCTGGGACGGCCCGATCCGGCGCCAATCCGACAAGCTCGCCGATTACATGGCGCGGTTGGAGCCGCTGCGGGACCTGCTCTATCCCTGTTCCTGCACCCGCGCCGATATCCGCGCGGCGCTGTCGGCCCCGCAGGAAGGCGTGGCCTTCGCGGTCTATCCCGGCACCTGTCGCGGGCGGGGGATGGAGAGCCGCCAGCCCGGCGACGCGCTGCGCCTGAACTTGGCCGCCGCCTTGGACGCGATTGGCCCCGAGGTGACCTTCACCGAGACCGGCCCCGCCCATGCCGGAACCCACCGCATCGATCGCGCCACGGCGCTGGAGCGGATCGGCGATGTGGTCCTGTCGCGCAAGGGAGAGGAGATCGTGGCCTATTTCCTCGCCTCGGCTTTCGATGATGCCGATCAGGGGATCAGCCATGTGATCCGGGGAGAGGACCTGTTCGACTTCACCCCCGTGCAGGTGATTCTGCAACGCCTGCTTGGCCTGCCGACACTTGTTTACCACCACCACGCCTTGATCCGCGACGATCACGGCAAGCGTCTGGCCAAGCGCGACGATGCCCGCGCGATTGCGAAATACCGCACGGACGGGGCCAGCCCGCAGGACATTCGCCGGATGGTCGGGCTTTAGACCCCGGCGCGGGTCGGGCGGTCAAACACCTTGCGCCCCATCAGGCTGGCGACGAGGTCCACCATCAGCCGCGCCGTCTTGCCGCGTTCGTCGAGGAAGGGGTTCAACTCCACCAGATCCAGCGATGTGACCAGCGCGGATTCATGGAGCAATTCCATCACCAGATGCGCCTCGCGGAAGGTGGTGCCACCCGGAACGGTCGTGCCCACCGCCGGCGCGATGGAGGGGTCGAGGAAATCGACATCCAAGGACACATGCAGCATCCCGTTCTGCGCCCGCACCAGATCAAGGAACTCCCGCAAGGGGGCCACGATCCCGCGTTCATCCAAGACCCGCATGTCATTGATGGCGATGTCATGGGTCAAGAGCGCGGCATGTTCCGCCGGATCGACCGAGCGGATGCCGTAAAGGCAGATGTTCTGCGGCGGCAACGGGGCCGGGAAGGGGGGGAATGCGTCAAACCCCGCGCGCCCGGCGATATAGGCGACCGGCGTGCCGTGCAGATTGCCCGAGGTGGTGGTCAACGGCGTGTGGAAATCAGAATGGGCATCCAGCCAGAGCAGGAACAAAGGCCGCCCCACCCCCGCCGCATGCGTCGCCGCCCCGGCCACCGATCCGAGGGCGAGCGAATGATCGCCGCCAAGGATAATCGGCAATCCGCCCGTCGCCAGTGCCTGAGCGGTGGTTTCCGCCAAAACTTCGGTCCAGCCTAGAGTTTCGGCCAAGGAATGCACGGCGGGGTTCGCACAACGCACTTCCTGCAATGTGGGCAGGGTGGCATCGCCCCAATCCTGCACCCCATGCCCCAGATCGCGGATCGCCTGCGCGAGGCCCGCCACGCGATAGGCGGCTGGCCCCATCAAGCAACCGGGATAGCGCTGACCCGAGTCGATCGGTGCGCCGATGAGGATTGCGCTTTTCATGGGGGCCTCTTGCGTTGGTGAGCAGCGGCACCCTAGCGTAGCCGGTGAGGCTGCGAAAGCAGAAGGGGGCGCACGCGCCCCCTCTGGCGCGTGCCGCGCCATTCACCCCCTGTGGATATTTGAGCAGAGAAGACGGGCAAAACGGCACACATCAATTTGCGCCTGTTTTCTCTGGACAAATATCCTCGGGTGGGTCCGAGAGGGGTGAGCCCCTCCCGGAGGTTGGCAGAGGCGCTCAGCCCCGCATTCTGGCGCCGTCACCGTCCCACAAGGGGGCGAGGTGGACAGTCGCCGCGCGGCGTTCGCCGAGGATTTCGATCTCGCAGGCGAGGCCATCGCGCACCTTGTCGGCGGGCAGGAAGCCCATGGCCACGGATTTGCCGGTCCAATGCGAGAACCCTCCGCTCGTGCAGAAGCCCACCACGGCGCCGTCCAGCCAGATCGGCTCCCATGCCACCACATCGGCGTCCTTGGCATCGACGACGAAGCTGACCAGCTTGCGCTTCGGTCCTGCGGCCTTTTCGGCGGTGGCGGCGGCTTTGCCGATCCAGTCGGCCTCTTTGTTCCAGCGGATGAAACGGTCCAGACCCGTCTCGCAGGGGGTGTAATCCGGGCTGAACTCGCGGCCCCAAGAGCCGAACCATTTGTCCAGACGCAAGCTCATCATCGCGCGCATCGCGAAGGGGCGGATGCCAAGGTCTTTGCCCGCCGCCATCAGCACGTCCCAGAGGTGGCGCACCGACATGTGGTCGGTAAAGATCTCATAGCCCAGATCGCCCGTGTAGCTGACGCGCTGCACGATGCAGTTGGCCATGCCGACGGTCATGCGTTTGACATCCATGAACTTGAACGCCTCGGCGCTGACGTCCGAGCGGGTGACGCGCGACAGAAGTTCCCGCGCGTTCGGACCAGCAATCTGGAAGCCGGAGCGGGAATCCGAGATGTTCTCCACCCGCACGCCCTCCATCATGTTCTGGTCGAACCAGCGCGAATGCCAGCCCTGCGCGCCGTAGCTGGCGGTCAGTTGGAATTCGGTGTCGGACAGGCAGGACACGGTGAAGTCGCCGAAAATCTTGCCCGAATGCGCCAGCATCGGGGTCAGCGACAGGCGGCCCGGTTTCGGGATGCTGCCAGCCATGATGCGGTCCAGCCATGCGCGGGCATTGGGGCCGGTGACGCGGTATTTGCCGAAGTTCTGCACCTCGTTGATGCCGACGCCTTCGCGGACGGCCAACACTTCCTGCCGCGTCGCCTCCCATGCGTTCGACCGCTTGAAGGACGGCTCCTCATAGCGCGGCTCGCCGGGAAGGGCGTGGTAGTTCACCACTTCCAGCCCGTATTGCTGGCCCCAGACGGCGTTCATGCCGTCAAACACCTCATACATCGGGGTGGTGCGGAAGGGGCGGGCGGCCGGGCGTTCCTCGTTCGGGTAGGACACGCTGAAGCGCATCTGGTAGTTTTCGATCACCTTCGGGACGGTATAGCCCGGAGAGGTCCAGTTGCCGAAGCGCGCGACGTCAAAGCCGCGCGGATCGCGTTCCACCTCGCCCTCGATCATCCATTGCGCCAGCGCCAGACCCATGCCGCCGCCTTGGCTGAAGCCCGCCATCACGGCGCAGGCCGACCAGTAGTTGCGCAGGCCGGGGACAGGGCCGATCAGCGGGTTGCCGTCGGGGGCAAAGGTGAAGGGCCCGTGGATCACCCGCTTGACGCCCGAGCGTTCCAGCACCGGGAAGCGGCGATAGGCGAAGTTGACGGAATCCTCGATCTTGTCGAATTGCTCATTCAGCAATTCATGGCCAAAGGTCCAGGGCGTGCCATCGACGGCCCAAGGCTCACAGGGTTTTTCGTAGAAGCCGATGCAGAGGCCGCGGCCTTCCTGGCGCAGGTAGCTTTCGCCGCCCGGGTCCATCACATGCGGGAATTCGCGGCCCGATTTCAGGATGTCCATGATTTCGGGGATGTCGTCGGTGACAAGATACTGGTGCGCCATCGGCAGAAGCGGCAGGTACACCCCCGCCATCGCACCGATTTCCCGCGCCCAGAGGCCGCCTGCGTTGACCAGATGCTCGGCGATGATGGTGCCTTTTTCGGTCACCACCTCCCACGATCCATCCGGGCGGGGGTTGGTTTCCAGCACACGGTTGTGCAGCACGATCTCGGCCCCGCCCATCCGCGCGGCCTTGGCATAGGCGTGGGTCGTGCCGGAGGGGTCAAGGTGACCGTCCAAGGGGTCATACAAGGCGCCGATGATGCCCTCAAGGTTCACCATGCCATCGGTCAGCTTGTGAATTTCCTCAGGCCCGAGGATTTCGGTATCCAGCCCCATGTAGCGGTGTTTGGCGCGTTCTGCCTTCAATTGCTCAAACCGGGCGGTGTTGTCGGCCAGCGTGATGCCGCCCACATGGTGCAGGCCGCAGGACATGCCGGTGATGGCTTCCAACTCTTTGTAGAGGCGGATGGTATAGCCTTGCAGGGCCGCCATGTTGGTGTCGCCGTTCAGGGTGTGAAACCCGCCCGCCGCGTGCCAGGTGGAGCCGGAGGTGAGTTCCGACCGCTCGACCAGCATCACATCGGACCAGCCCAGCTTGGTCAGGTGATAGAGGACGGAACAGCCGACGACGCCGCCGCCGATGACGAGCACGCGGGTATGGGTTTTCATGTGCAGGCGACTCCCTTGCATTTGCCAGCGGCAGATTGGCGGAAAGCCGGGATGTCCGGCATGTTGATCCGCGACAGAAGTATGTCGGAAACGTGAATCGGTTTGCCCCCGCTAAAGTCGCCGCGCCCCGGTGACGTAGTCATACCTGGCCCGCCAGTGGCCGGTTGCCTGCGATGCAAGGGAGTGCCATTCAAGATGCGTTTCAAATGGAAGGTCGCGATTGTTCTGTTGCTGGGCGGTCTGGCCCCGGCGGCGGCGGTCTTGAAGATGGATATCGACAGGTTTTCCACCTATTCGCGCGATGTTGCGGAAAAGGAAATCCGCAATTCCATCGCGCTCAAGGGCATGGCGGTCGAGAATTACGTTGCCAAGGTCGTGAACGTGGCCGGGGCCTTGGCCGACCTGCCGGAAACCGCGGATGCCATGGCCGATCTGGATGAGGCGGCCGAGGCGCTGTTGCGCGACCCGATCGTCGTGCCCGACATGAAAAAGCTGCGCGCCCGCTATGAGACGCAGGCCCAGGAGACGCCGGGCGGCGGTAAAGAGGATGTCACGCGCTGGATGACCGCGCTGGACCCCTTGGCGGTGAAATTGCAGAACCTGTATATCGGCACCAATCCCAATGCCTTGGGCCAGAAGGAATTGCTGACCGACGCTGGCGATGGCAGCGCCTATTCGCAACTGCATGCGCGGTTGCATCCGGTCTACAAGACTTTCACCGAGCGTTTCGGCTTTTACGACCTGTTCCTGATCGAAACCAAGCGCGCGCGTATCGTCTATACCGTTGAAAAGGAGACGGATTTCGGGACGTCGCTGCGCAACGGCCCCTATGCCAAGACCGGCTTTGGCCGGGCGGTGCAGGCGATGATCGAAAGCAAGGGCGCCTCGCCTTATGTCTTTGTCGATTTCGAAACCTATGAGCCGTCCAACGGCGCGCAGGCGTTTTTCATGCTGGTTCCGGTCAAGAAGGACAAGGAGCTGGTCGGCATCCTCGCGCTGCAACTGCCCCTCGATTTCGCCACCGAAGTGACCAAACCCGGCGAGATGGAGCGGCAGTCGCTGGAAACCTATCTGATCGGGCCGGGCGGGATGTTGCGCTCCACCCCGGTGCATGTCGAAGGGCGCGATCTGTTGGCCCCGGTGCCCGGTCCCGCCGTCGCCGCCGCGCTGAAGGACGAGGCGGGCGTGATGGAGACCACCAACGCGCGCGGCGAAAAGGTGTTCAGTGCCTACAAGCCGCTGGACATGCCGGGTCTGGATTGGGCGATGATCGCCGAAGTGTCGGTGGATGAGGTGATGGCGGCGGCCCATGCCAGCCGCGACAGTGCGCTCACTGCTGCGGGGGGCGTGGCTGCGGCGGTGCTGCTCTTGGGCCTGATCGTGGCGCAATGGCTGCTGCGTCCGATCCGGCGTCTGGGCGAGGACATGCAGGCGCAGGCGGCATCCGCCGTCGATCTGTTGCGCGTCGCCTCCACGCAGGCGCGAGGGGCGGCGGATACCATGGCCAGCACGGCGGATGAGACCAGCCGCCAGACCACATCCGTCATCGGCGGGGCGGATCAGATGGCGCTGGATGTGGGCAACGTCGCCTCGGCGGTGGAGGAGCTTTCCACCTCGATCACCGCCGTGGTGCGCGGCATCGTCGAGACGTCGGAACTGGTGGAAGGGGCCGCCGAACGGGCGGAACTGGCGCGCCAGATGCTGGCGGAACTGGAAACCGTGGCGACCCGCATCACCGACATCGTGGCGCTGATCAACGATGTGGCCAACCAGACCAACCTTCTGTCGCTGAACGCGGCCATCGAGGCATCGCATGCCGGGGCGGCGGGGCGCGGTTTTGCCGTGGTGGCGGCAGAGATCCGCAAACTGGCCGCCCGCACCACCGACTCGACCGAGGAAATCGCGGGCGAAGTGCGGCAGGTGCTGGCGGCGGTGGCGCGCAACGCCGATGCGATCCGGGGCATTTCTGAGCGTATCGATCAGGTGAACGGTCAGGCGCGCGGCATCTCTGTCGCGGCAGGCCAGCAGGGCAACGTCACCCAGCACATTGCCAGCCGCATGGCCCAGACCGCAGGCCGGGTGAGCGAGGCCTCGTCCTCGCTGCGGCAGGTCCATGCGGCCTCGTTGCAGGCGGCACAGGCGGCGACGGACATGCTGGGCGGCGTGGAACAGGTGGAACGCGCCACCGCCGAGATGGACGCCGCGATGACCGGCTTCGTGCGGCGGGTGAAGGCGCTTTAGGGCGCAAAGGCAAAGGGGCGGCCCATCGGACCGCCCCTTTCCTGTGTTCCGGGCCTGTCGCCCTTATTTCTCGGGGATCAACCCGCGTGGGCTGAAGCGCAGCACCAAGAGCAGGATCACCCCCAACGTCAACAGGCGCATATGCTGCGCGGAGTCGATCAGATGGGCCTTGATCGGGCCATCTGACATGCCGGCGGTGATGCCGCCCATGACGGCGGGGCCAAGGCTTTCCACGATCAGCCAGAGCCAGCCGATCAGCAGTGCCCCCAGCACCGACCCCCAGTTGTTGCCCGACCCGCCCACGACAACCATCACCCAGATCAGGAAGGTGAACCGCAGCGGGTTGTAGCTGGACGGGATCAATTGCCCGTCCATCGAAGTCATCATGGCCCCGGCCAGCCCGACGATGGCAGAGCCGATGATGAAGACCTGCAAGTGGCGCTTGGTCACGTCCTTGCCCATCGCGGCGGCAGAGACCTCATTGTCGCGGATCGCGCGCATCATCCGGCCCCAGGGGCTGTTGAGCATGCGTTCCGACGCCCAGACGATCAGGACCAGCACCACACCAAAAAGGCAGGCATAGAGAAGTTTGACCAGGATCGTGGACAGCGTCACCGGATCGGCGCCAAGGCTGGTGGCCCAGCCAAGGAAGGCGTCGCTTTGCTGCAAGTCCACCTCCAGCGGCACCGGCCAGGGGCGGGGCAGTTGGGTGATGTTCTTGACGCCGCGCGTCAGCCAATCCTCGTTTTTCAGCACCGCCACGATGATCTCGGCGATGCCCAGCGTGGCGATGGCCAGATAGTCCGACCGCAGCCCCAGCGCCGTCTTGCCGATGGCCCAGGCCGCGATGCCCGCCAGAACACCGCCCACCGGCCAGGCGATCAGCGAGGGCAGGCCCATGCCGCCGATATTGCCGAAGGTGGCGGGATCAAACGCCTCCACCGCCGTGACGGCCGGGTCCAGCACCGCGCGGTAAAGCACGAAGCCGCCGACAAGGATCAGCGCGACGATCAGGTTGCGCTTGCGCCCCTTGGGCAGGCGCTTGCTGGCCCAGACGGCGGCGGCAATGGTCACCACCCCCAGCGCCAGCCCGGCGAGGATGCCGGTCCCCCCGGCCTGCCAGCCTTCGGGCACCGGACGCGACGACACCAGCACCACGGCCAGACCACCCAGCGCGGTGAAGCCCATGATCCCGGTGTTGAACAGGCCCGCATAGCCCCATTGCATGTTGACCCCCATCGCCATGATGGCCGACAGCAGCGCCATGTTCAGGATCGACAGGGACAGGTTCCACGACTGGAACACCCCCGTCAGCACGAACAGAAGGGCAACGCCCGCGAACAAAAGCAGATTGCGGCTCATACCGATTTCCCCTTGAACAGGCCGGTGGGCATGACCAGCAGCACGATGATCAGGATGACGAAGCTGACCGCGAACTTGTAGTCGGTGGTCAGAAGCTGGACCAAGCCATCCGGCGCAAGGCTTTCAGGCACGACATAGGTCACGACCTTCTTCCACGCATAGGTCACCACCACCTCGGAAAAGGCGATGACGAAGCCGCCCGCGATGGCCCCAAGCGGACTGCCCAGACCGCCCACGATGGCGGCGGCGAAGATCGGCAGCAGAAGCTGGAAATAGGTGAAGGGCTTGAAGGACTTGTCCAGACCGTAAAGCGTGCCCGCGATGGTGGCCAAGGCCGCCGCGATGATCCATGTCACCGCGACCACGCGGTCTGGGTTGATGCCCGACAGAAGCGCCAGATCCTCATTGTCCGAAAAGGCGCGCATCGATTTGCCGGTGCGGGTCTTTTGCAGGAACCAGAACAACCACGCCACGACGATCACGGCAGCAATGACGGTGATGGCCTGGCTGGATTTGATCGCCAGACCCTCGGCCAGACCGGTGGCGGTCTTGAAGTCGCCCGCGCTGATGACAAAGCGGCCACCATCGGCGAATTGCTGATCCTCGACCCCGATGATCAGACGCACGACGCCGTTCATCACGAACATCACGCCCATCGACACCATGACGAGCACCACCGGTGCCGCCTTTTTCTGCCGATAGAAGCGGTACACCACCCGGTCGGTGCCCAGCACGAACAACGCCGTGCCAAGGATGCCAAGGGGCAGCGCCAAGAGCGCGGTGGGCAGCACGCCGAAGCTCAGGCCCATCGACTGGAACCACCATGTCACCAGAATGGTGACCATGGTGCCAAAGGCCATGGTGTCGCCATGGGCGAAGTTGGAAAAGCGCAGGATGCCGTAGATCAGCGTGACCCCCAGCGCACCCAGCGCCAGTTGCGCGCCGTACGCCAGACCCGGCACCACCACGAAATTGAGGAAGGCCACAAGGGCGTTCAGGATATCCATGTCAGCCCCCAAGGAAGGAACGGCGGACCTCGGGGTCGGCCATCAGGGCCTTGCCGGTGTCGGTGAATCGGTTGGCACCTTGCACAAGGACATAGCCCTTGTCGGCGATCTCCAGCGCCTGGCGGGCGTTCTGTTCGACCATCAGGATCGAGATGCCGGTTCGGGCGACCTCGATGATGCGGTCAAAGAGTTCGTCCATCACGATGGGGGAAACACCCGCCGTGGGTTCGTCCAGCATCAGGACCTTGGGCTTGGTCATCAGCGCGCGGCCCACGGCCACCTGCTGGCGCTGCCCGCCCGACAATTCACCCGCGGGTTGCAGGCGCTTTTGCTTGAGGATCGGGAACAGGTCATAGACCTGCGCCATGGTGTCGGCCATGTCATCGCGGCGGATGAAGGCCCCCATCTCAAGGTTTTCCTCAACGGTCATCGAGGTGAAGATGTTGTGGGTCTGCGGCACGAAGCCCATGCCCTTGGCCACGCGCGCCTGAGGCGACAGGGCGGTGATGTCCTCACCATCCAGACGCACCTGACCTTGGCGCAGTTTCAGCATGCCGAAGACGGCTTTCATCGCAGTGGACTTGCCCGCGCCATTCGGGCCGACGATCACAGCGATCTGGCCTTTTTCGACGGCAATGGTGCAGCCATGCAGGATGTCCGCCCCGCCATAGCCGCCCGTCATGGCGTCGCCAATGAGATAGGGTTCAGCCATGCCGCATACTCCGGAAGGTCGTGAAGGCGTCACGCATGCGCGGCCTCCTCTTTGACTTTGTTCTTCAACCCGGTGCCCAGATAGGCCTCGATCACGCGCTCGTCGTTCTTGACCTGATCGACGGTGCCTTGGGCCAGCACGGTGCCTTCGGCCATGCAGATCACCGGGTCACAGAGGCGACCGATGAAATCCATGTCATGTTCGATGACGCAGAAGGTGTAGCCGCGTTCCTTGTTCAGGCGCACGATGGCATCGCCGATGGTGTTCAGCAGGGTGCGGTTCACACCGGCGCCGACCTCGTCCAGAAAGACGATCTTGGCATCGACCATCATGGTGCGGCCCAGTTCAACCAGCTTTTTCTGCCCGCCCGAGATCATGCCCGCCTTCTGGTCGGCAATGTGGCTGATGGTCAGGAATTCCAGCACCTCATCGGCCTTGGCGCGCAGACGCTCTTCCTCGGCGGCGATGGCGCCGCGGTTGAAGATGGCGTTGAACAGGTTCTCGCCCTTCTGATGCGGCGGGACCATCATCAGGTTCTCGCGCACCGTCATCGACCCGAACTCGTGCGCGATCTGGAACGTGCGCAGAAGACCCTTGTGGAACAACTGCTGCGGCGGCAGGCCGGTGATGTCCTCGCCATCCATCAGCACCCGGCCCGAGGTGGGCGGCAGGCGACCGGCGATGACGTTGAACAGCGTGGTCTTGCCCGCGCCGTTCGGCCCGATCAGGCCGGTGATCGACCCGGTCTTGATCTCCAGTGATGCACCGTTGACGGCACGGAAGCCGCCAAAATGCCGGTGCAGGTTCTCGACGACAATCATCTGCGACGTTTCCCCCGTTGGCCGCTTCTACGCGCGACCGGTTGGTCCGGCGGCGGAAGCGACATGGTTTGAATGGACAGCGGCCCGGATGTGGCATCCGGGCCGCGTCTTTATGTCAGATCAGGCAACGGCTCAACGGTAGCCGATCGTTTCGATCTTGCCGTCCTTGATTTCGTATTCGCGGTAGTTGCCCGCGGATTCGCCCGGACCCACCAGTTCGACCGAGGACGCGCCGACATAGTCGATGTCGGTGCCCGCCGCGATCAGCTCCAGCGCCTTGCCCAGTTCACCCGGCTGGATCGGCTCGCCCGGGGCGTTGGCCAGATCCATGACCTTGGTCGACCACACCTTGGAGTCGGTGGAGCCCGAAGCCGCCATCGCCAGCGCGATCAGGGCCGCCGCGTCATAGCTTTCCTTCGAGAAGGCGTTGGAGCCGTCAAAGCCCGCCGCTTTCGCGATTTCCTCATACGTGGCCGAACCGGCCGAGTCGGTGCCCGGAACCGCGCCGAAGGAGCCGTTCAGGCCTTCGCCGATGGCGCCGATCAGGCTTTCGCCATACATGCCGTCCACCAGATAGAAGGTCGAGAAGGCGCCCGAGTCGAGCGAGGCCTGGATGATGCCCTTGCCGCCCTGATCCACGTAGCCCGCCACGATCAGCATTTCGCCGCCAGCCGCTGCCAGCGAGGCGACTTCGGCCGAATAGTCGGCCTTGCCGTCGTCATGCGGAGCCGAGATGGTCACAGCGCCGCCCTTGGCACCAAAGGCCGCTGCAAAGCTGTCGGCCAGACCCTTGCCGTAGTCGTTGTTGGTGTAGGACACAGCAACCGACTTGATGCCCTTGCCCGACAGGATGTCGGCCATGATTTCGCCCTGACGCGCATCCGACGGAGCGGTGCGGAAGAACAGGCCGTCATCTTCGGCGGTGGACAGCGCGGGCGAGGTCGCCGAGGGCGAGATCATGCCGATGCCATTCGGACGCGCGACGTTCTGCAGCACGGCGCCAGTGACGCCCGAGCAGTCGCCGCCCACAATGGCCTTCACGCCATCAGCGGTGACCATGCGCTCGGCGGCGGCGGTGGCAGCGGCAGCGTCAACGCAGGTCGAGTCGCCGTTGACGGTGACCAGATTGCCGAGGGTGAATTTGCCCGAGGCGTTGATTTCCGCGATGGCGGTTTCCGCACCCTTGGCCATGTCCGGCACGGTGGATTCGAGCGGGCCGGTGAAGCCGAGCAGGATGCCGACCTTCACATCTTCAGCCGAGGCCGCACCGGCGAAGAGCGCGGCGGTGGCGGTGGCCAGAAGCAGTTTTTTCATATTTATGTCTCCCGTGTTGGAACTCGCGTTCTGCAGCGAAGCTAGTGCGCCGTCACCGAAAAGAAAAGCGTCCAGAAACCTGTATGGCCCTCTTGCAGGAATGACTTGGCGTTTCAATATCTTATCCCGTTGCCCGATGCCGGTCTGTCCCAAGACCGGGGGGTCGGGGCGGGGCTGTTGTCGACACGGGGTATGCACGATGCACGCACTGCGCGTCTTTTCATCACGTTGGGTGATTCTGGCTTTGGTCGTCGGGGCCGGGCAGGCCACGGCAACCGACATCGACAGCAGCGCAGGCCCCCTGCGGATCAGCGCTGTCGCCACGGGATTGAGCGAGCCGTGGGGGATGGCCTTCCTTCCTCATGACGGGCTCGAGGCGGGCTCTTGGTGACCGAACGCGACGGGCGCCTGCTTATGCTGCGCGACGGGGCGCTGCAACCGGTCGCCGGTGCGCCAGAGGTCTGGGCCGAAGGGCAGGGCGGTCTGTTGGATGTCATGGTCCCGCGCGATTTCGCGGCCAGCCGTGAGGTCTGGCTGACCTACGCCGCGCCGGTATCGGGCGGTGGGGCCACAGCGGTGGGCAAAGGACAGTTGTCCGCGGATGGGACGCGGCTGGAGGGGTTTACCCAGCTTTGGGTCGGGACCGGCAGCGGCAGCGGGCGGCATTTCGGATCGCGTCTGGCCGAGGGTGCGGATGGCACGGTCTATGTCACCACGGGCGACCGGGGCACCGGGCCGGGTGGCCTTGCCGCACAAGACCCGATGCGGCCAGAGGGCAAGGTGATCGCGCTGAACCGCGATGGCAGCCCCGCCGTCACCCTGCCGGGCCATGCGCCGGGCGTGTTCAGCATCGGCCACCGCAACGCGCAGGGCCTGACCACGGATGGGCAGGGGCGGCTGTGGCTGGTCGAACATGGCGCGATGGGCGGGGATGAGGTGAACCGCGTCGAGGCCGGGCAGAACTATGGCTGGCCCGTGATCAGCTACGGCGTCAATTACAACGGGGCCGCCATCGGCGAAGGGCAGGCCAAGGACGGAATGCTGCAGCCTTTCCATTACTGGGACCCCTCCATCGCGCCCTCGGGCCTGATGGTCTATGGCGGCGCGCTGTTTCCCGATTGGCGCGGGGACATGTTCACCGGTTCGCTCAACTCCGATTTCCTGTCGCGGCTGGACCCCGAGGCGGGCTGGTCCGAAGAACGCCTCGCCGCACCGGAAACCGGCCGCGTGCGGGATGTGACCGAGGCCCCGGACGGATCAATCTGGTTCTTGTCGGTGATCGACGGCGCGGTGTATCGGATTGATCCGGCGGGGTGACGAAACCCCGCCGAAACCCCGCGTCAGATCGACAGCCGGATTCCCGTGCCGCCGCCCTGCGTGCCGCGCTCGCGGTAGGGGGTGGTGTTGTAATGGGCGCGGTAGCATTTCGAGAAATGCGACGGTGAGGCGAAACCGCAGGCCAGCGCCACGTTAATCACGCTCATATCCGTCTGCATCAGCAGGTTGCGCGCCTTTTGCAGCCTGAGTTCCATGTAATAACGCTTGGGGCTGCGGTTCAGGTAGCGGCGGAACAGGCGCTCCAACTGGCGGGTGGACATGCCGACATCCTCGGCAAGGTCCGCAGGCGACATCGGGTCTTCGATGTTGCCTTCCATCATCTGGATGACTTGGCTCAGCTTGGGGTGACGCACACCGATGCGGGTGGGGATGGACAGGCGCTGGGTGTCCTGATCGGTGCGGATGGTGGAATAGATCAGCTGATCGGCCACGGTGTTGGCGATATCCTCGCCATGATCCGCCGCGATCACCTTCAGCATAAGGTCCAGCGACGAGGTCCCTCCCGCCGTCGTCCAGCGGTTGCCATCCATGACGAAGACGGATTTCGTCAGCTTCACATCCTCGAATTCCTCAAGGAAGCCGTCCTGATTTTCCCAATGGATGGTCGCCTTCTTGCCGTCCAGCAATCCGGCCTTGGCCACGGCATAGGCCCCGGTGCAGAGGCCCCCCATGGTGACGCCGCGCCGCGCCTCGCGCCGCAGCCAGTTCAGCACGGCGCGGGTGGTGGCCTTCTGCACATCGATGCCGCCGCAGACCAGCACGGTATCCTCGCGCTCGATCTCTTCCAGACCCATGTCCAGCTTGAACGCCGCCCCGTTGGAGCAGACCGCGACATCGCCGCCTTCGCCTGCCAGCTTCCATGTATAGAGCGACTGGCCCGCGACGCGATTGGCGATGCGCAGGGGTTCGATGGCACTGGCAAAGGACAACATCGTGAAGCGGTCCAGAAGCAGGAAGACAAAACGCCGGGCTTCGGCGGTCTTGGCGACCTGCTGGGCCTTTTTCGGAGCGAGGGACATGATTGCGACCTAAGGGTGTCGTTATCAGGTCAGGTGAACAGGAAAATCGTTGGCATGCAAGTGGTGGCTGCCGGAAAATCAGGCCAGTTTCACCCTTTGCTTATGTCAAGCGAATGACTATACCCGCGCCGTTACCGTTAACTTCGGAGAAGACCCATGACCAAGGGCTGGACAAAATCGGACTGGCGCGCAAAGCCGCGGACCCAGATGCCCGATTATGCGGATCAGGCGGCGTTGAACGCGGTCGAGGCGCAATTGGCCAAGTATCCCCCGCTGGTCTTTGCCGGAGAGGCGCGCAAGCTGAAAAAGCAACTCGCGTTGGCGGCCGAGGGCAAGGCCTTCCTGCTGCAAGGCGGGGACTGCGCGGAATCCTTTGCCGAATTCAGCGCTGACAACATCCGTGACACGCTGCGCGTGATGCTGCAGATGGCCGTCGTGCTGACCTATGGCGCCAAGGTGCCGGTCATCAAGGTGGGCCGCATGGCGGGCCAATTCGCCAAGCCGCGCTCCGCGCCCACCGAGGTGATCAACGGCGTGGAACTGCCCTCTTACAAGGGCGACATCATCAACGGCTTTGACGCAACGATCGAGGCGCGGATGCCCGATCCGCAGCGCATGCTGCAGGCCTATACCCAAGCCGCCGCCAGCCTGAACCTGCTGCGCGCCTTCTCGACCGGCGGGTTTGCCGATATCCACCGCGTGCATAGCTGGACGCTGGGCTTTGCCGAGCATGACAAGGCCGAACGCTACCGCGAACTGTCCAACCGCATCTCGGATGCGCTGGACTTCATGAACGCGGCGGGCGTGAATGCCGACACGGCGCATACGCTGTCGACGGTGGATTTCTACACCAGCCACGAAGCGCTGCTGCTGGAATATGAAGAGGCGCTCTGCCGCATCGACTCCATCACCGGCCTGCCGGTGGCGGGATCGGGCCACATGATCTGGATCGGTGACCGCACCCGCCAGCCCGATGGCGCCCATGTCGAATTCTGCCGGGGCGTGCAGAACCCCATCGGTCTGAAATGCGGTCCCTCGACCACCGCCGAAGACCTGAAGGTGCTGATGGCCAAGCTGAACCCGACCAACGAGGCCGGGCGTCTGACGCTGATCGCGCGCTTCGGTGCGGGCAAGGTGGGCGAGCATCTGCCGCGCCTGATCAAGACCGTGCAGGAAGAGGGCGCGAATGTCGTCTGGTCATGCGACCCGATGCACGGCAACACGATCAAATCCTCGACCGGCTACAAGACGCGTCCGTTTGACTCCGTGCTGCGCGAAGTCCGCGAATTCTTTGCCATCCACAAGGCCGAAGGCACCATCCCCGGCGGCGTGCATTTCGAGATGACCGGCAAGGACGTGACCGAATGCACCGGCGGCCTGCGCGCCGTGACGGATGAGGATCTGTCCGACCGCTACCACACCGCCTGCGACCCGCGCCTGAACGCCAGCCAATCGCTGGAACTGGCCTTCCTTGTGGCCGAGGAACTGACAGCCCTGCGTCAGACCGACCGTCGCATCGCGCTGTAAGAGTTTTCAAACGAACCGAGAAGGGCGGCCCCGCAAGGGGCCGCCTTTTTGTTTTCTTGGTCTCAGATGGTGCAAGGCCAATCCTGACAATCCGGGGGACTGTCAGGAATGGCCGCCACATGGCCGCGCGCGGACCGGGACTTTGGGTCCCGGTCCGGTTCAAACGTTGCTTTGGAAGGTTTGATACTGCCCGACGCTCAATCTCGGCTGTGCACCAGCCGCAGCCTTGCGCCGCGTTGGGTAGGGGCGGGCAGCGGCGGGGGCGTGAAATCGGGGGCCGGGGCCGCGCCTGTGGCCAAGGGTTCGCGCAGCACGCGTTGCAGCGTCAGACGCCGCGGCGGCATGCCCGTGGCATCGTCCATGTCCACGCAGCCGATGGCCAGCGTCGTGCGCCCCTCCATCCCCATCAGCGGCAAGACCACCATCCGCGCCGACAGGGGCGGGCGCAGCATGCCGCCGGCGGCGGTCAACGTCGCCTCCAGCACGCAGGGGCCGGTGAAGACCAGTTCCAGCTGCGCAGAGAGACGAGGGCGGCTGGCCGGCTCGAACAGCGTCTCCATCGGGGCGGAACGCAACTCGCGCCCCACCAGATCGCACAGCGCCCGGCCCGCCAGACGAAAGCGCACCAGACCCGCAGCCTGCCGCTCGATCAGGAAGACATGGCTCAGCGCCGTGATCAATCCGCGCGGGTCGATCCGGTCGCGCGCGGGCAGGCTGTCGGCTTGGCGCAACCCCTCCCAATAGGCGCGCAAGGCCGCGACATGGCCGTGGCCCTGCAGGGGGCGCGGGGATGATCCGGTCTTACCGATGACGAACATGTCCGTCCCTTTTCCTTGCGTCGGTTGTCCGCGCGCGGCGGCTCTGCTAGGGACAGGAACGGCTGCGAAGCGCGGCCTGCAAGGCCCGACACACGGCGTATCTACAGGCAATGGTATGGCTGCGCGCCGGAATTCTTTCCAATTGGTAAATGGTGCCGAGGCGCTGACAGGAGGTTTAGGGTGACACTCTCGATGACCGGCTTCGCCACGGCGAAAGGCCAAGGGCTGGGCCATACCTGGGCTTGGGATTTGCGGGCGGTGAATGGCAAGGGGCTGGACCTGCGCCTGCGGGTGCCCGATTGGATCGACGGGCTGGAACTGGCGGTGCGGGCCGATTTGGGCAAAGCCGTGGCGCGGGGCAACGTGTCGCTGTCGCTGCGGGTGACGCGGGACCAGACTGGCGAGGCCGCCGATGCGCTGCGGGTCAATCCCGCCACCCTGTCCGGCGTCCTGCGTGCCTTGGCGCAGGTGGAGCAGGCGGCGATGTCGGCGGGCATCACCTTGGCGCAGGCCACGGCGGCGGATGTGCTTGCCGTGCGCGGCGTGCTGGAAGCGAACCAGCAGGACGACGACACCGCCCCCCTGCGCGCGCTGATCCTGACCGATCTGCCCGGCCTGATCGCCGATTTCAACGCGATGCGCGCCGCCGAAGGGGCTGCCTTGCAGACCGTGATCGCCGCGCAACTGGACCGGATCGCCGCCCTGACCGCACAGGCCAAAGCTGAGGCCGACGCGCGCCGCGACGCTTCGGCCAATCTGTTGCGGGACGCGCTGGCCCGCGTGATGTCCAATGCCGAGGGCGTCGACGAAACCCGGCTGGCGCAGGAACTGGCCATGATTGCCGTCAAGAACGATGTGACCGAAGAGCTGGACCGCCTGACCGCCCACATCGCCGCCGCGCGCGCCCTTTTGGCCGAACTCGGCCCCGTCGGGCGCAAGTTCGATTTCCTGATGCAGGAATTCATGCGCGAGGCGAATACGCTTTGTTCCAAGGCGCAGGCGCTGGCGCTGACCCGGATCGGCCTTGACCTGAAAACCGTCATCGATCAGATGCGCGAACAGGTTCAGAACGTGGAATAAATCCGTGACCACAGATCACAACGCGCGCCGCAAAGGGCTTTTGCTCATCCTCTCCTCTCCGTCCGGCGCGGGGAAATCCACGCTGACCAAGATGCTGATGGGCTGGGACCCGACGATGCGGTTTTCCGTCTCGGCCACCACGCGCAAACCGCGCCCCGGCGAAGAGGATGGGCGAGAATACTACTTCCGCACGCGCGAAGCCTTTGAATCCATGGTCGCAAGTGGCGAAATGCTGGAACATGCCGAGGTGTTCGGAAACCTCTACGGCACGCCCAAAGGCCCGGTCGAGGCCGCGATGCGCGAGGGCCGCGACACGGTGTTTGACATCGACTGGCAGGGCGGGCAGCAGATCCGCTCGTCGTCCTTGGGTCGGGATGTGGTGTCGATCTTCATCCTGCCGCCCTCGATCACCGAACTGGATCGCCGCCTGCACGCCCGCGCGCAAGACAGCGCCGAGGTGATCGCGGGCCGCATGGCCAAAAGCCGCGATGAGATCAGCCATTGGGCCGAATATGATTATGTGCTGGTCAACGACGACCTTGATGGGACCTTCGCGCGGCTCAAGGACATCCTGTCCGCCGAACGGCTGAAGCGCGACCGCCAACCTGCCTTGGCCGATTTCGTGCGCCACCTGAACCGGGAGTTTGAGGCCAGATGATCTTTTCCCTCGACGGGATTGCCCCGCAGATCGACGACACCGCATGGGTCGCGCATGACGCCAACATCATCGGTCGCGTGGTGCTGGCAGCGCAGGCCAACGTCTGGTTCGGCGTGACGATCCGCGGCGACAACGAGGAAATCCGCGTGGGCGCGGGGTCCAACGTGCAGGAACTTTGCGTGCTGCACACCGACATAGGCTTTCCCCTGACCATCGGGGCCGATTGCACCATCGGCCACAAGGCCATGCTGCACGGCTGCACCATCGGCGACGGCAGCTTGATCGGCATGGGCGCGACCATCCTGAACGGGGCGAAGATCGGGCGCGGCTGCCTGATCGGGGCAGGGGCCTTGGTGACAGAAGGGAAAGAGATTCCCGACGGATCGCTGGTGATGGGCGCGCCGGGCCGCGTGGTGCGCGAGTTGGACGCCGAGGCAGGGGCGCGGCTGCTCAGGTCCGCCGAAGGGTATCGCCGCAACGCCGCCCGCTTCCGTGCCGGTCTGCGCGCGATTTGATGGGTTATTCCAGAATATTCCAGTTTTGACTGGAATATTCGTTCCATCTTGCTAGCTTGGCCGCAAATGCCGGAGCAAGCGCCATGACCATCGAGAGCGAAACGCTGAATGCCCCTCCCGTCGCCCCTGCGACGGTGGAGGCCTTCCGCGAACGTCTGGCCGCGATCACCGATGACCTGCCCAAACGTCTGCGCCAATGCGCCGACCATATCGCCGCGAACACCGACCGCATCGCGGTGTCCACCGTGGCGGAACTGGCGGCGGGGGCAGATGTGCCGCCCTCGGCCCTGATGCGCTTTTGCCAAATCATGGGGTTTTCCGGCTTTTCGGAAATGCAAAAGCTGTTTCGGGAGGCTTATGCCCCCGGTTGGCCTGACTATTCCACCCGCTTGAAGAACCTGAAGGCCAATCGCGCCGGCAGTCCGGCGGCCTTGTTGGCGGAATTTGTCGAGGCCGGGCGTCTGTCGCTGGAGGCTTTGGCGAAATCGGTGGATGAACAGGTGCTTGAGACGGCCGTCGGCATCCTGTCCCGCGCCGACACCATCCATGTCGTGGGCCTGCGCCGCGCCTTTCCGGTGGCAAGCTATCTCGCCTATGTGTTTGAAAAGATGTCCGTCCCGGCGATGCTGCATGACGGGGTTGGCAAGCTGGATCACCGTTTTGCCCTGCGTCACGGCGATGCGGTGCTGGCCATCACCTTTGCGCCCTATTCCGAAGAGACGCTCGCCCTCGCCACAGATGCCCACGCGCGCGGCCTGCCGGTGGTTGCCCTGACCGACCGCCTGACCAGTCCGCTCGCCCGTCATGCCGATGCGGTTGTGACGGTGCCAGAGGTGGATTTCGGCGCCTTCCGGTCGCTCTCGGCGACCATCGCCATGGCGATATCGCTGGCTGTCGCGGTGGGGTCGGCGCGGGAATGACGACGACCCTGCAGGCGCATGGAAAAACGCTTCCCCTTTTCAGTGTGATGGAATAAATATTCCAAAAGCCGTTTCGGGTGACTCGTCGCCCCACCGGCGGCAAGGTCAGGAGGCATCATGACAGGGTCGGGCAAAACGCTGGACGTCATCACCATCGGGCGGAGTTCCGTCGATCTCTACGGCGCGCAGGTGGGTGGACGGCTGGAGGATATGGGCTCCTTCCAGAAATACATCGGCGGCAGCCCCACCAACATGGCCGCAGGCACCGCGCGTCTGGGTTTGAAATCGGCACTGATCACCCGCGTCGGCGATGAACACATGGGCCGCTTCATCCGCGAGGAATTGGCGCGCGAAGGCGTGGACGTGCGGGGGGTCAAGACCGACAAGGAACGCCTCACCGCCTTGGTCCTGCTGGGCATCCGGGATGAGGAACAGTTCCCCCTGATCTTCTACCGCGAAAACTGCGCCGACATGGCGCTTTGCGAAGACGATATCGACGAAAGCTTCATCGCCGAATCCCGCGCCGTGGTCGCCACGGGAACCCATTTGTCGAATGCCCGGACCGAGGCTGCGGTGCTGAAAGCGTTGGACCTTGCCCGCAAGCATGGCGCGCAGACGGCGCTGGACATCGACTATCGCCCGAACCTTTGGGGTGTGGCGGGGCATGGCGATGGGGAAAGCCGCTTTGTCGAAAGCGCCAAGGTCACAGCCAAGCTGCAATCGACGCTGCACCTCTTTGACCTGATCGTCGGCACCGAAGAGGAATTCCACATCGCCGGCGGCACCACCGACACCATCGCCGCCCTGCGCGCGGTGCGGGCGGTGTCGGAGGCCACGCTCGTGTGCAAGCGCGGTGCCGCGGGCGCGGTGGCCTTTACCGGCGCGATCCCCGGCTCTCTCGATGACGGTGAAACCGGCCCCGGCTTCCCCATCGAGGTGTTCAACGTCCTTGGCGCGGGCGATGGCTTCATGTCCGGCCTGATCAAGGGCTGGCTGGATGGCGAGCCTTGGCCCGTCGCACTGAAATATGCCAATGCCTGCGGGGCCTTCGCTGTCAGCCGACATGGCTGCACGCCTGCTTATCCTTCGCTCGCTGAACTCGAGTTCTTCCTGAAGCGCGGTGTGGTCGAAAAGGCCCTGCGCAAGGATGCGGCGCTGGAGCAGGTGCATTGGGCGACCAACCGCCACAAGGATCTGTCCACCATGCGCGTCTTCGCCTTTGACCACCGCATGCAGCTTGAGGCGATGGAGGGCGCGACGCCCGCCAAGATCGGCGCGTTCAAGAAACTGTGCCTCAAGGCTGCGCTGACCGTGGCCGATGGCAAGCCGGGACACGGCATCCTGTGTGACAGCCGCCTTGGCCGTCAGGCGCTTTATGCCGCCGCCGGAACCGGCCTGTGGATCGGGCGTCCGGTGGAATGGCCCGGCAGCCGCCCCCTGACGCTGGAGCCGGAACTTGGCCCCGATTTCGGCGGCTTGCAGGAATGGCCGCTGGAACATGTGGTCAAGGTCTTGTGCTTCTACCACCCCGACGACACGGCGGCGATGAAGGCGGAACAAGAGGCGACGGTGGTTCGCCTGTTCCACGCCTGCCGCCGCAACCGTCTGGAAATGCTGTTGGAAATCATCCCGTCCAAGGTCGCGCCGGTGGATGACATGACCTCCGCGCAGGTGATCCAGCGCTTCTATGATCTGGGCGTCTATCCCGATTGGTGGAAGCTGGAACCCTTTGCCACCGACGCCGCCTATGCCAATGCCTGCGACGCCATCACCCGCAACGACCCGCATGTGCGCGGCATCGTGGTGCTGGGGCTGGATGCGGCGGAGCCGGAACTGGCGGCCTCGCTGGCCCTCGCGGCCAAGCATGATCTGATCAAGGGCTTTGCCGTCGGCCGCACGATCTTTGGCGATGCGGCGCGCGGCTGGCTTGCGGGCACGTTGACCGATGATCAGGCCGTCGCGATGATGGTCGAGAAATACCGCCGCCTGTGCCACATCTGGGACGCGGCGCGCGCAGGGAAGGAAATCGCAGCATGACAACCGTTCGTTTGACCGCCGCACAGGCGATGGTGCGCTGGCTTTCGGTGCAACTGGCCGAGGATGGCACCCGCTACATCGAGGGCATCTGGGCCATCTTCGGTCACGGCAACGTAGCCGGGATCGGTGAGGCGTTGCACGGCGCGAAGGACAGTTTCCCCACATGGCGTGGCCATAATGAACAGACCATGGCCCATACCGCCATCGCCTATGCCAAGGCGCAAAAGCGGCAAAAGGCGATGGCGGTGACCACGTCCATCGGGCCGGGCGCACTGAATCTGGTGACCGCCGCCGCGCTGGCGCATGTGAACCGCCTGCCGGTCCTGTTGATCCCCGGCGATGTCTTTGCCAACCGCGCCCCCGATCCGGTCCTGCAACAGACCGAGGATTTTCAGGATGGCACGGTCAGCGCCAATGACTGCTTCAAGCCGGTCAGCCGCTATTTCGACCGCATCACCCGGCCCGAACATATCCTGACCGCGCTGCCCCGCGCGCTGCGGGTGATGACCGATCCGGCGGAATGTGGCCCCGTCACGCTGGCTTTCTGTCAGGACGTGCAGGCCGAGGCTTATGATTACCCCGAGTCCTTCTTCACCCCCAAGGTCTGGAAAATCCGCCGCCCGGAACCCGATGCGGCGGAACTGGACGCGGCGATTGCCCTGCTGAAATCCGCCAAATCCCCGGTGATCGTGGCCGGGGGCGGCGTGATCTATTCGCAGGCCGAGGCGCGTCTGGCGGCCTTCGCCTCCGCCCACAACATCCCCGTGGTGGAAACCCAAGGCGGGAAATCCGCGCTGGCGCATGACCATGCGTTGAACTTCGGCCCGGTCGGCGTGACCGGCGGCGCGGCGGCCAATGCCGTCTGCGAAGACGCCGATGTGGTCGTCGGTCTGGGCACCCGCTTTCAGGATTTCACCACCGGGTCGTGGTCGCTGTTCAAGAACCCCGCGCGGCGCATCCTGTCGATCAACGTGCAGCCCTATGACGCGGGCAAGCATGGGGCGCTGTCCTTGGTGGCGGATGCCCGCGTGGCGCTTGACCGTCTTGGCGCGGCGCTGGGGTCGCACCGCTATGGCGGGGCCAATGCGGGGCTGAAGGCGGATTGGGTGGCTCATACCGCCGCGATCAAGGCCGCACCCGTGAATGGAAATGCGCTCCCGAATGACGCGCAGGTGGTGGGGGCGGTGAACCGCTCCGCCCATGCCGGGACCATCGTGATGGGCGCGGCAGGGACGATGCCGGGAGAGTTGCATAAAATCTGGGATGCCGCTCAAGGCGGCTATCACATGGAATACGGTTTCTCCTGCATGGGCTATGAAATCGCAGGCGCCTTGGGGATCAAGATGGCGCGGCCACAGGCGGATGTGATCTGCATGGTGGGCGACGGCTCTTACATGATGGCCAATAGCGAGCTTGCCACCGCCGTGATGATGGGCATCCCCTTCACCACCGTCATCACCGACAACCGCGGTTATGGCTGCATCAACCGCCTGCAACAGGGCACCGGCGGCGCGCCGTTCAACAACCTCTTGGACGATGCCTATCACGTGAACCCCTCGCATATCGATTTCGTCGCCCATGCGGCCAGCATGGGGGCGATTGCGGTGAAGGCCGCCGACATCGCGGAGTTGGAGGTTCATCTGGCCCGCGCCAAGACGGCCGACCGCCCCTATGTCATCGTGATCGACTCTGATCCCGGCCCGTCGCCCGCCGGGGGCGGCACGTGGTGGGAGGTGGGCGTGCCCGAAGTCTCCACCCGCGACACCGTGCGCGAGGCACGGGTGAAATACGAAACAAGCAAGTCCCTGCAACGGCTTGCCGACTGACCTTGAGGCATCACATGATCCTGTTCGGAACCAACCCCATCGCTTGGGCCAATGACGACGACCGCAGCATCGGCGCGGACATCGCCACCACCCGCATCCTTGACGAGGCCGGCCGCCAGATCGGCTTTGACGGCATCGAAAACGGTCACCGCTGGCCGGATGATCCCGAAGAATTGCGTGCGCTTCTGGCCTCTTACGGGTTGAAGTTCATCTCAGGCTGGTATTCGACCGAATTGCTGGTCCGGTCGGTGGCGGATGAGATCCTCGCCTGTCAGCACCATCTGGCAAAGCTGAAGCACAACGCGTGCCGCGTGATGATCGTCTGCGAAACCTCCAACGCCATCCATGGCGAAGCGGGCCGAGCGGTGAATGACCGTCCGACGCTTTCTTCCAGTGAAATGAAAGCCTTCGGCGCGAAACTTGAGGAATTTGCGGCCTATCTCGCCGCCGAAGGCGTCACCTTGGTTTACCATCATCATATGGGCACCATCGTCGAATCCCCCGAAGAGATCGACGCGCTGATGGACGCGACAGGGCCGCATACCCACCTGCTGTTCGATGCGGGGCATTGCGCCTTTGGCGGCGGCGATCCGGTGGCGGTGCTGACCAAGCACGTCGCCCGCGTGCGCCATTTCCACGCCAAGAACATCCGCCCGGCGATTGTGCAAAAGGTCCGGGCCGAGGGCTGGTCCTTCCTGAAAGGCGTCGTCGGCGGGGCCTTCACCGTGCCGGGCGACCAAGAGGGCGGCGTGGACTTCGGCCCGTTGCTGAAGATCCTTGGCCAGAACGGCTATGACGGCTGGATCGTGATCGAGGCGGAACAGGACCCGAATGTCCGTAACCCGCTGCTTTACCAGACGCTGGGATTGGCGACACTGAAGCGGCTGTCGCGCGAGGCCGGTCTGATCTGAACCCGACGGGAGCGGGGGTTTCACACCCCCGCACCCCCGTGGGATGTTTAAGCAACGGGGAATAGGCATGGCCGATCTTTTGCGAAAGCCAAGTGGGACGACCGGCAAGGTGCATGACATCACGCCCGAAAGCGCGGGCTGGGGCTATGTGGGCTTTGGCCTTTACCGGCTGGAGGCCGGGCAATCGGCGGCGGAGGTGACGGGGGATCGTGAGGCGATCCTTGTCCTCGTCGAAGGCCGCGCGCGCATCACCGCCGGGGGCGAGGATATGGGCGAGATGGGCGACCGGATGAGTGTCTTTGAACGCACTCCGCCGCATTGCCTTTATGTCCCGAACGGCAGCGACTGGGCGGCCACCGCCACCACCGCCTGCACGCTGGCCGTTTGCACCGCGCCGGGCAAGGGCAACCATCCCGTGCGCCGTCTGGGGCCTGAGGGGATCGAGCTGACCCCGCGCGGCACGGGGGCCAACACGCGCTACATCAACAACATCGCCATGGAGGCGCGGGATGTGGCCGACAGCCTGCTGGTGACCGAGGTCTTTACCCCGCAGGGCAATTGGTCCAGCTACCCCAGCCACCGCCATGACGAGGATGACTTCCCCCGCATGACCTATCTGGAAGAGACCTATTACATGCGCACGAACCCCGAACAGGGCTTCGTTATCCAGCGGGTCTATACCGAGGATGGCACGCTGGATGAGACGATGGCGGCCAAGAACCACGACGTCACGCTGGTGCCGCGCGGCCACCATCCCTGCGCTGCGCCCTATGGCTATGACGCCTATTACCTGAACGTGATGGCCGGTCCGCGCCGCAACTGGCGCTTCCAGAACGACCCCGATCACGACTGGATCTATCGCCGCGACAATCCCTCTGCCTGATCGGGCGGGGCACAGCCTAGGAGCACGGTCAGGGCGCCACCACCTTGACCGTGATGCCCGGACCGAGTTCGGCCAGTTCTGCCGCCACCATGGCAGGATCAGGCACCACGGCGATCACCGTCAGTCGCCCGCCGTAGCCGATACCATGCAACCTGCCGATCAGTTGTGCGGCGTCGCAATCGGGGCCAAACAGTGGGCAGACGACATGATCTGGCCGCAGGACATAGAGCATGGCGGAATTCAGCGCCGCGAAGGGCACGATCCGAATCGACACATTGTCTGCAAGCAATGATGCGGGCAGCCGGTCCAATCCGATCAGAAACACCTGTTCCGGTCGAAACCCCACGCTGCCAGGCCGGGCCCGACCACGGTTTTGCGCCACCATCTTCGCCTTTTCGGCGGCGCAGGATCCGGTGCGAAAACCCGTGTCGCCGATACATCACTTCATACCACCCGAAACCTAGTCCCAACCTGACCCGAAGGACAAGTCCAAACAGGCAGGTCTTATTGGAACAAACATGTCTTCCGGGGCAGGCCCTGCGATGGCATGGGGCGCCGCCGTGTCAGGATGTGCCAGATCAGGCTTGGCAGTTTGCGGGTGTCGGGTCACAAGGGGGCTGGCCCGAACGGGCAGGGCAGAGGGCGGCAGGCGCGGGACGGCGCGGCAGCACGGCAGGGGACAGGCGTGATGGAGTTCGATGACAGCGTGGCGATGGCGGCGGATCTTGTCGCGGCGGTGCCCTTGCCGGTGCTGGTCATTGGCCAGTCCAGCCGCATCCTTGCCGCCAACCCGGCGGCGGAGGCGCGCTTTGGGGCGGGCCTCACGGGACGGCACTATCTGATGGTGCTGCGCCAGCCCGTGCTGCAAGAGGCGGTCGAGGCGGGTCTGGACGGGGCGGAGACCCAGACCGTCCGCCTCGTGCGTCCGCAGGGCCAGGGCGGGGATGAGGTCTTTCGCGTCACCGTGGCCCCGCTGACCCGCCCGGCCGGCACGGTTCTGACCTTTGAGGACATCACTGAAAGCGAGCAGGTGGGGCAGATGCGCCGCGATTTCGTGGCCAATGTCAGCCATGAGCTGCGCACGCCCTTGACCGCGCTCTCGGGCTTCATCGAGACGCTGGGCGGGGCGGCGCGCGATGATGCGGCGGCGCGGGACCGCTTCCTTGCGATCATGGCGCGCGAGGCGGGGCGGATGAACCGTCTGGTGCAGGATCTGTTGCACCTCAGCCGGGTCGAGGCTGCCGAGCGTGTGCGTCCGACGACGCGGATCGACCTGCAAAAGGTGCTGGCCACCACGCTGGGCAGTCTGCGCCCCTTGGCCGATGACGCGGGGGTGCGCCTTGAGGTGGAGGGCGAGACCGGTCCCTTGCCCTTGCTGGCCGATCAGGACCAGATGATTCAGGTCTTGTCGAACCTGATTGAAAACGCGGTGAAATATGGCGGTGCCGGAGGGGTGGTGACGCTGCGCCTGACCCGGGACGCCTTGCCCGGCGGCCCGGCGATCCGGGTGGATGTGATCGACCGCGGCGAAGGGATCGACCCGGTGCATCTGCCGCGCCTGACCGAGCGCTTTTACCGCGTCGACGGCCACCGCTCCCGCGAGAAGGGCGGGACGGGGTTGGGTCTGGCCATCGTCAAGCACATCGTCAACCGCCACCGGGGCCGGTTGCGGATCGACAGCACCGTGGGGAAGGGCAGCGTCTTTTCCGTCCTGTTGCCGCAGGGCTGACCAAGGCGGACCGCCGCATTGTCACGCGGCAGGCACCCGGTGCCGAGATGGGACCGATATGTCGTGAAACCGTTACATTTCCGTTGCAAAGAGCGGACACACACGGCACCCCTGTCGTCACGGGGGGCATCGGCCCGCAGGCATGGGCCGCCCCGACAGACCGCCACCCACCGACCGGCCCCGCGCCGGACCATCCGCCGCACGGAGCGCGCCATGAGCCAGAGCCATATCCTTTCCGCCTTTGACCGCGATCTGGAGGTGATCCAGACCCTCGTGCTGAAGATGGGCGGGTTGGTCGAAGCCGCGATCCTCGATGCCGCCGAGGCGCTGGAGACGTTGGACGCCGAACTGGCGCTGAAGGTGCGCGCGGGCGACCGGGCCATCGACACGCTGGAACAAGAGATCAACACCGAATGCGCCCGCGTCATCGCGCTGCGCGCGCCTGCGGCCAGTGACCTGCGGACGGTGCTGACGGTGATGAAGATCGCCGCCAATCTGGAACGCTGCGGGGATTATGCCAAGAACCTTGCCAAGCGCACGGCGCTCTTGGTGCAGATGCCCGCCTTGGGCGGCACCACCGGATCGGTGCGGCGGATGGCCAAGGCGGTGACCCTGATGCTCAAGGATGCGCTGGACGCCTATTTCGCCCGTGATCCCGCCCGCGCCGAAGAGGTGCGCCAGCGCGACCAGGAGGTGGACCAGATGTACAACGCCCTCTTCCGCGAGCTCTTGACCCATATGCTGGAAGACCCCCGCGACATCACGGCGGCGATGCATCTGCATTTCATCGCCAAGAACATCGAACGCGTGGGCGACCATGCCACCGGCATCGCCGAACAGGTGGTCTATCTGGTGACCGGCAAGATGCCGGGTGAGGCGCGGCCCAAGGCCGATTCCACCTCGGGCCAGCGGAGCTGACGGTGTCCGTCCCCGCGCGCCTGCTGCTGGTCGAGGATGAACCCGCGCAGCGCGAGGTGCTGGTCTATAACCTGACCGCCGATGGGCATGAGGTCATCACCGCCGACAATGGCGAGGACGCGCTGTTGCTGGTCGAAGAGGAGCGGCCCGATCTGGTGATCCTCGACTGGATGCTGCCGCGCCTGTCGGGGATCGAGGTCTGCCGCCGCCTGAAGATGCGCCCCGAGACACGGGCAATCCCCATCGTGATGCTGTCGGCGCGCGGCGAGGAGGGCGACCGCGTGCGGGGGCTGGAAACCGGGGCGGATGACTATGTGGTCAAGCCGTTTTCGGTTGCCGAACTGCTGGCCCGCGTGCGGGTGCAGTTGCGCCGGGTGCGGCCTTCAACCGTGGGCGCGGTGCTGGAGGTGGGCGATCTGGTGCTGGACGCCGAAAGCCACCGCGTGCATCGCGCCGGCGTCGCGGTGAAACTCGCCCCCACCGAATACCGCCTGCTCTCGGCCTTCATGGAACGCGCAGGCCGGGTCTGGACGCGCGAGGCGCTGCTCGACCGGGTTTGGGGGCGCGACATCTATGTCGATGCCCGGACGGTGGATGTCCATGTCGGGCGGTTGCGCAAGGCCCTGACCGAGGCGGGCGGGGATGATCCGATCCGTACGGTGCGTGGGACGGGCTATTCTCTGGGCTGAACCGCCTTGGTTTGGCCGTCGGAGCGGGGGTTTCACACCCCGTCTGCCACCGGTTCTTGGACCGGTGGCGAACACGGTGGCAGACCCCCGTGGGATATTTGCGCAACGGGGAAGCGCAGGTCGTCGTCAGAGCCTGCTGATCCGTTCCGTCAGCAGGGCAAAGAAGCCTTCGGTATCGACCGAGCCCATGAAAAGGGCATTGGCCTTGCGGTCGGTGACGCCCCACCAATCGGCGACGGTCATGCCGAGGGTCAATTCCGATTGGGTTTCGATCTCCACATTGATGTGGCGGCCCGCGAACAATTCTGGCCGGATCAGATAGGCGATCACGCAGGGGTCATGCAGGGGCGCGCCCTCGCTGCCGTATTTGGCCATGTCGAAGCGTTCAAAGAAATCGGTCCATTCCGCCACCATGCGGCCCGGTTCGGTGCCCAAAGCGCGAAACGCCTCAACCCGCTTGCGGTTGGTCAGGGCCTTGTGGGTGACATCGAGCGGCATGACGACCAGCGGGACGCCGGATTTGAACACGATTTCAGCGGCTTCGGGGTCGACGTAGATGTTGAATTCGGCGGCGGGGGTGATGTTGCCCACCTCGAAATAGGCGCCCCCCATCAGCACGATCTGTTGCACCCGGGTGATGATGTCGGGCGCGCGCTGAAAGGCCGTGGCGATGTTGGTCAGGGGGCCGAGCGGGCAGAGGGTGACGCTATGCGGGGCCTCGCGGCGCAGGGTGTCGACGATGAAATCGACGGCGTGCTGATCCTGCAAGGGCATCACCGGATCGGCCATTTGCGGGCCGTCCAGACCGGTCTTGCCGTGGACATGTTCCGCGGTGACCAGCTTGCGCTTGAGCGGGGCGTCGCAGCCCGCAAAGACCCGCGTCTGCGGCTTGCCCGCCAGTTCGCAGATGATGCGGGCGTTCTTTTCCGTCAGGGGCAGCGGCACATTGCCCGCGACGGCGGTGATGCCCAGCACCTCCACCTCCTCGGGGCTGGCCAGCGCCAGCAGGATGGCCACGGCATCATCCTGCCCCGGATCGGTATCGATGATGATCTTGCGCGGATGCGTGGTCATGGCCCGTCCCCTGTCTCTGTCCTTGTCATAGCCCGCGCCAGCAAAGCCCAGCGGCGGCCTTTTGTCCAGACGGTCAGGTTTCGGGCGCAGCGGGGTTACCCCCGCGCGGCGGTCAGACGGGTGAGGATTTCGGCATAGAGCCGCCCCGGCAGCACCGGTTTGGACAGGAAACCATCCATCCCGGCGGCCAGACAGAGCACGCGATCCTCGGCAAAGGCATTGGCGGTCATGGCGATGATGGGCAGGCGGTCCAGACCGGGGATGGCGCGGATGGCGCGCGTGGCATCGGTCCCGTCAAGTTCGGGCATCTGCATGTCCATCAGGATCAGGGCCGGTTCGGTGAGGATGGCCTTGTCCACCGCCTCGCGGCCGGTGACGGCGGTCTCGACGCAGAGGTCCACCGCCTCCAGCAAGGCGCGGGTGATCTCGGCATTGATCGGCTCATCCTCGGCCAGAAGGATGCGGGTGCCCGCCCAGTCGCGGCGCAAAAGCGCGCGCAGCGTGGCCGGATCGGTGGCGGCAAAGTCGATCGTGCCCGGGGTCACCGTGTCGGTCCCCTTGCGCAGGCGGGCGGTGAACCAGAAGGTGCTGCCCTGTCCCTCGCGGCTTTGCGCCCCGGCGCTGCCGCCCATCAATTCGGCAAAGCGGCGCGTGATCTCCAGCCCGAGACCGGAGCCACCATAGGTGCGCGAGATGCTGCTGTCGGCCTGTTCGAAGCTCTGGAACAGCCGCTCCAGCACGGCGGGTTTGATGCCGATGCCGGTGTCTTGCACCTCAAAGCGCAAGAGGGCGTCGTCGGCGTCGTCTTCCACAACCTGCACCCGCAGGGTGATCGCGCCCTGTGCGGTGAATTTCACCGCATTGCCGACATAGTTCAGCAGCGCCTGCTGCAGGCGGACCGGATCGCCGGTCAGGGTGTAGCCGATTTGCGGCACATCGACATGCAGGGCCAGTTCCTTGGCCTCGATCCGGTCGCGCACCATGGCCACCACGTTCTGGACGATGCCGTCGATCCGCAGCGGGCTGTCTTCGAGGGTGAATTTGCCGGTGTCGATCTTGGACAGGTCCAGAATCGAGTCGATGGTGCCCAGAAGGTGGCGCCCCGCGGTGACGATGCGCTCGGTGCGCTGGCGTTGCACGGGATCGCTGGCGCTTTCCTGCAACAGGGCGGCAAGGCCCACCACGGCGTTCAGCGGGGTGCGCAACTCGTGGCTCATGTTGGCCAGAAAGGCACCCTTGGCGCGGTTGGCGGCCTGGGCCTCTTCGACGCGCTTTTGCAATTCGCGGTTCAGGCAGACGATGGTGGCGGCACGCTCGGCGACCAGTTGCTCCAGATGGTCGCGGTAGCGGGCCAGTTCCTCTTGCGCGCGGTGCCGGTCGATGGCGAGCGCGGCAAGGTCCGAGGCATGTTCGATCACGACGATGTCGCGGACGGTCGGGCTGCAAGCGGTCTTGTGATAGATGCCAAAGGTCCCCACCACGGTGCGGCGCGGCCCGAAGACCGGCTGCGACCAGCACGCGCCAAGCCCCGCCCGCCGGGTGAGGGCGGTATAGGCGGCCCAATAGGGGTGGGTGTCGATGTCCTCGACCACGACGCGCTTGCCGGTGGCGGCGGCTGTGCCACAAGAGCCGTTGCCCACCGCGACGGCGGACCCATCCACGGCGGCATTGTAAAAGGCCGGCAGATGCGGGCCGACGCCGTAGTTCAGCCGCTCTCCATCCGGTGAGGTGAGCAGGAGCGAACAGATCGACCCCGGCAGAACCGCTTCGACATCCAGCACCACCTTGAGCAGGACATCATCAATCGGCGCGTCATGCAGCATCAACTTCAGGGTTTCGCTGCGGTTGTATTCCAGTTGGGCGCGCAGTTCGGCGCCGACTTCACTGTCAACCGCGGCCTCCCCGCCAGAGGGATGTGTAGGTCGTGTCATCGCGGAATGCGGCATGCCAAATAACCTGAGGGTTGTGGAACGATACCAGGCAACACGAGATAACTGCGACTAAACTATACAAAAGATTAGGGCTTATCCCCTCCGTTTGACAAGGCATTTCACGCAGCGCGAAAAAAAAGGGAACGGATGTTCCCTTTTTGCGTTGGCTTTGCGGGTGACTGTTTCCAGATCGTGATCAGTTGTCGAAGTCGATCTCTTCCATGATCTTCAATGCCGCCGGACGCGCCGCAGCGACCGCGGACAAAGGCACTGTGTCGACGGTGAAATCGCCCCAAGATTGTACCACAGCCGACCTGGCGACGCCCGGCTTGACCGGAAATTCAAAGTTCTTTTCGGCATAGATCGCCTGCGCCGCGTCCGAGGAGAGCCATTCCATGAATTTCAGCGCCTCTTCCTTGTTCGGCGCGGATTTGGTCATCGCCACGCCCGAGACGTTCAGGTGCGATCCGCCCTCGGCGAACTTCGGGAAGACCACATTGACCGCTTCGGCGGCGGGGCGGTCCTCGTCCGAGTTCAGCATCTGACCGATGTAATAGGTGTTCCCCAAGGCGATGTCGCATTCGCCCGCCGCGATGGCCTTGACCTGATCCTTGTCGCCGCCATCGGGCTTGCGGGCGAGATTGGCCTTGACGCCTTCGGCCCATTGCTTGGCATAGGCCGCGTCATGGTGGACGATCATCGCGCCCAGAAGGGCGATGTTGTAATCATTCGTGCCGGAGCGGATGCAGATGCGGCCTTTCCACTTGGGATCGGCGAGGTCTTCATAGGTCGTCACCTCACCGGGTTGGACGCGCTCCTTGCTGGCATAGACGATGCGGGCGCGGGCGGTCAGGCCGAACCACTGGTCACCCGCGTCGCGCAGGTCGGCGGGGATGTTCGCCTTCAGCACCGCCGAGTCGACGGGCTGGACCACGCCCGCATCCACGATTTGCGTCAGGCGGGCAATGTCCACGGTCAGCACGAGGTCGGCGGGCGAGCGCGCGCCCTCGGCTTGCAGGCGTTCGGCCATGCCATTGGCCACATGGGCGATGTTGATCGTCACGCCGGTTTCGGCGGTATAGGCGTCGATCAGCGGCTGGATCAGTTCGGGCTGGCGCTGCGAATAAATGTTGATCTCTTGGGCCAGCACGGGCAACGCCACGCCGGACAGGGCAAGCGCGGTAAGCGACAGACGAAGAAACATGACCGAGTCCTTTTGTCAGAAATTATGTCCCCCATAAACCTGACTATTTTACTTGGGTCAAGTCATCCGTCGCCGGCCCCCTGTTCACGGCTGCGTCAATCGCCCCGTTTCGCGGCCTTTTCCTCGGCCTTGGCGCGGTTCCACAGCGCGTCCATCTCGGCCAGATCGCTGTCGGCGGGGTGTTTGCCGGACTCGGCCAGCCAATCCTCGATCCGGCCAAAGCGGCGGGTGAATTTGGCATTCGCCGCGCGCAGGGCGGCCTCGGGGTCCACCTCAAGGTGGCGGGCGAGGTTGGCCATGACGAAGAGAAGATCGCCGAACTCTTCTTCCACCTGCGCCTGTGTCAGGGTGTCGCGCGCTTCGACCAACTCTGCCGCCTCTTCGGTGATCTTGGCCACCACCTCATCGGTCGAGGGCCAGTCAAAGCCCACGCGTGCCGCGCGTTTTTGCAATTTCACCGCACGGGTCAGCGCGGGCAAGCCAAGCGCCACACCGTCCAGCACCCGCGCCTGACGCCCGCCGCGTTCGGCGGCCTTGATCTTTTCCCAATCGGCGGTCTGCTGGGCCGCCGTCTTGTCGCGGGACTCGTCGCCAAAGACATGGGGATGGCGGGCCAGCATCTTGTCGGAAATGGCGGTCACCACATCGCCAAAGCCGAACATACCCTGATCGCGGGCCATCTGGGCGTGAAAGACCACTTGCAGCAGCAAATCCCCCAGCTCGCCCGGCAATTCGTCCCATGCCTGCCGCTGGATGGCATCGGCCACCTCATGCGCCTCTTCGATGGTGTAGGGAACGATGCTGGCGAAATCCTGATCTATGTCCCATGGGCAGCCGCTCGCCGGGTCACGCAGGCGGCGCATGATCTCGAGCAGCCGTTCGATCCCTGCCGCGCGGTCGCGCACCAGCGCGTCGCTTGCCGTAAGGTCAGGGTCGGGATGGGTCATTGCGGCCACCTGTCTTTTGCGATTTGATCAAAGACCTGAACGAACAGACCAGAACCCGGAGTCGCCCATGCCCGTCCTGAACCGTATCGCGGCTTTTGCCGAGGAAATGAAGGGCTGGCGTCGCCATCTGCACGCGAACCCGGAACTCGGCTTTGACTGCCCGCAGACGGCGGCCTTCATCGCCGCGCGGCTGCGCGAATTTGGCGTGGATGAAATCCACGAAGGCATCGCCAAGACCGGCATCGTCGCCATCATCAACGGCACGGGGCAGGGGCCGACCATCGGGTTGCGCGCCGATATGGACGCGCTGCCGATCCTTGAGGCGACGGGGGCGGACCATGCCTCCACCATCCCCGGCAAGATGCATGCCTGCGGCCATGACGGCCATGTCACCATGCTTCTGGGCGCGGCCAAGTATCTGGCCGAGACGCGGCGCTTTGCGGGGCGAGTGGCGCTGATTTTCCAACCGGCGGAAGAGGATGGCGGCGGCGGTCAGGTCATGGTGCAGGAAGGCGTGATGGACCGCTTCGGCATCACCCAAGTCTACGGCATCCACAATGCGCCCAACGTCGAATTCGGCCATTTCCACACAACGCCGGGGGCCTTGATGGCCTCGGTCGATACAGCCTTTGTCACGGTCACGGGCAAGGGCGGGCATGGGGCCACGCCGCATGAATGCGTGGACCCGCTGATTGCCATCGTCGGCATGGTGCAGGCCATCCAGACCATCATCCCGCGCAACGTCTATGCACTGGACGAGGCGGTGATTTCCGTGACGCAAATCCACGGCGGCACCGCGTCAAACATCATCCCCGAAGAGGCGATGTTCTGCGCCACCATCCGCAGCTTCAATCCCGACGTCCGGGCGCTGCTGAAGAAACGCTTTCATGAGATCGTCGAGGGCCATGCGATGGCTTACGGCGTGACGGCGGCGATCGATTACGACTGGGGCTATCCGCCCACCATCAACACAGCACCCGAGGCCGCCTTCGCCGCCGAGGTCGCGCGTGAGGTGGTCGGGGGCGAGGCGGTCAATGACCACGCCAACAAAGAGATGGGGTCCGAGGATTTCTCCTATATGCTGGAGGCACGACCGGGCGCATACCTGTTCCTCGGCATCGGGCCGGGGGCGGGGCTGCACCATCCTGCCTATGATTTCAACGATGAGGCTGCGCCTGTGGGGGCGAGCTTTTTTGCCCGTCTGGTCGAGCGGGCCCAACCTGTGGGGTAACGGTGATGCGTCTTGTCTTGTCGGTCTGCGCCTTGGTCTTTGGCGGCTCTGCCGCCTGTGCGGAGGAGTATGTCGGGTTTCAATCCCCGACTGGAAACATCCATTGCGTGATCTTTTCGGGCTTTGGCGACGACGGGGATGGCGCGCGCTGCGACATCGGGACCTTCGAGGCCTCGGCGCTTCCGGCCCCGGCGGACTGCGACTTCGACTGGGGCAATGCCTTCTGGATCGGTGCAGCGGGACGGCGCGGGGGACTGGCCTGCATCAGTGACTCGGTCACCGATCCGGGCAATCCTGTGCTGGGCTATGGCGAGTCGATCACCGCAGGCGGCGTCACCTGCACCTCGGCCAAGTCGGGCATGACCTGCCAGAATTCGGCGGGGCATGGCTTTGCGCTGGCGCGGGCAAAACAGCGGGTGTTCTGACCGGCCCGCGCAGGTCTGAAAGGCCAAGACAATGAGCAAGGGGACACGCGCCATGATGATGGGTCTGTTGGCGCTGGGGGTGGTCGTGCTTGGCTTTGCCGCCTATGTGAGGCTGGCACCGTCGGACCGGGCGGTCTGGCATGTCTCGCCGGTGACAGGCGCCCCGGCGGACTGTGTCGTGCAGGCGGCGGCGGATTCGGCCCGGCTGGCCTGCGTGCTGGCGGCTCCCCCGGCCGAGGTTCTGGCGCGGCTGGATGCGGTGGCCATGGCCACGCCGCGCACGCAGCGCCTTGCGGGCAGTGTCGATGAGGGCCGGATCACATGGATCACCCGCACCCGCCTGTGGGGCTTTCCCGATTACAGCACCGCCGAGGCCCGGCCTGACGGCATGGGAACCCGCCTTGACCTTTATGCCCGCCAGCGCATCGGCAGCAACGACTGGGGCGTCAACGCCGCGCGTCTGGGTGCATGGAAGGCGGCGTTGGGGCTTTGATCCTGTTGCGCGGCGCTTCTGCCAACCGCCGGGAGGGTTTTGCACCCTCCCGGACCCTCCCGCAGGATATTTGAGCAGAGAAAACCGGGGCGGGGTCTGCGGTAGGGGCTGATCAAACCCGCGTCATATGGGGTCTTTGGCCTGCGACGCGGCGGCGCAGCCTATGGCGGGCGGCAGGCTTTGCGCCTAGTGTCGGGGCAAGAAGATGAGGGGGTGCTCCGTGATCGTCGAACTTGGCCATTTTTGCCTGATCCTGTCGCTCGCCGTGGCGCTGGTGCAATCGACATTGCCGCTCTACGGGGCGCAGACCCGCAATCCGGGATTGATGGCGCTGGCCGCGCCCGCCGCCATCGCGCAACTGCTGCTGATCGGCTTTGCCTTTGCCGCGCTGACCTATGCCTTCGTGGTGTCGGACTTTTCGCTCAAGCTGGTGGTCGAGAATTCGCACACGCTGAAGCCGATGCTTTACAAGGTGTCGGGCGTCTGGGGGAACCACGAAGGGTCACTTCTGCTCTGGTCGCTGATCCTTGCGATCTTCGGGGCATCCGCCGCGCTGTTCGGGCAGAACCTGCCGCCGCAACTGAAGGCGCGGGTGCTGGCGGTGCAGGGGATGATCGGGGTGGCCTTCCTGCTGTTCATGCTTCTGACCTCGAACCCCTTCCTGCGGCTGGAGGTGCCGCCCCTGAACGGGCAGGACCTGAACCCCTTGCTGCAAGACCCGGGTTTGGCCTTCCATCCGCCCTTCCTCTATCTGGGCTATGTCGGGCTTTCGATGAGCTTTTCCTTCGCCATCGCCGCGCTGATCGAGGGCCGGGTCGATGCCGCCTGGGGCCGCTGGGTGCGTCCCTGGACGCTGGTGAGCTGGGTCTTCCTGACCATCGGCATCGCGCTTGGGTCTTGGTGGGCCTATTACGAGCTGGGCTGGGGCGGGTTCTGGTTCTGGGACCCGGTGGAGAATGCCAGCTTCATGCCGTGGCTGATTGCTGCCGCCTTGCTGCATTCCGCCATCGTGGTGGAAAAGCGCGAAAGCCTGAAGGCCTGGACGATCCTTCTGGCCATCCTCGCCTTTGGCTTCTCGCTGGTCGGCACGTTCATCGTGCGGTCAGGCGTCATCACCTCGGTCCATGCCTTTGCCAATGACCCGGAACGCGGGATGTTCATCCTGCTGATCCTCGGCGTTTTCATGGGCGGGGCGCTGACGCTGTTTGCCGCGCGGGCGAGTGCGATGGAGGCGAAGGGCGTCTTCGCCATGGTCAGCCGCGAAAGCGCGCTGGTGGCGAACAACCTGCTGCTGGCGGTCGCGGCCTTTGTCATCTTTGTCGGCACGATCTGGCCGCTGGTGGCGGAACTGCTGCTTGATCGCAAACTGAGCGTGGGGGAGCCCTTCTTTAACGCGGCCTTCTCGCCCTTCATGACCGCCTTGGCGATCCTCTTGCCCATCGGGTCAATCCTGCCGTGGAAGCGGGCGCAACTGGGGCGGACGCTGCGGCTGGTGGTTCCTGCGCTGCTGCTGTCGGCGGCGCTGGGGGCGCTGGTCTTTGCGATGCAGACCGGGCGGTCGGCGCTTGGCCCGGTGGGCGTCGCCTTGGGCGTCTGGGTGGTGATCGGTGCGCTTTACGATCTGGCGCAGCGCACCGGGCGGGGGGGCCTTGCCGACCGTCTGGGGCGGCTTGCCCGCCTGCCGCGCGCCGATTGGGGCAAGGCCACCGCCCACACCGGCCTTGGCATCACGATCTTTGCCGTCTGCGCCATGCTGTCCTGGAAGGTCGAGGATATCCGCGTGTTGCAGGTGGGGGAAAGCTACGCGCTCGGCCCCTATGAGGTGGCCTTGCAGGCGGTGGACCGGGTGGAGGGGCCGAATTATCTGTCCACCATGGCCACGATGCGCGTCACGCGCGACGGGGCCGAGGTGGCGATGCTGTACCCCGAAAAGCGGGTCTATCCCGTGGCCCAGATGCCCACGACCGAGGCCGCGATCGATTACGGGCTCCTGCGCGACATTTACCTCGTGATCGGCGATCCGCAGGACAATGGCGGCTGGGCGGTGCGGAGTTACATCGAACCCTTCGCCAATTGGCTGTGGGGCGGGGCGATCATCATGGCTTTGGGTGGCCTTTTGTCACTGACCGACCGGCGCTATCGCGTGGCCGCAGGCGCACGGCGCGTGCCGCAGGGAGTGCCCGCCGAATGACACGCGCGCTGATCCTGTCGCTGCTGCTGGCCGTCGCCGCGCCCTTGGCGGCGCCGGTCTTTGCGGTGCAGCCCGGGGAAATGCTGTCCGATCCCGCGCTCGAGGCGCGCGCGCGGGCGCTCTCCAAGGGGCTGCGCTGCCCGGTCTGCCAGAATGAGAACATCGATGATTCCGATGCGCCGATTGCCCGCGACTTGCGGGTGCTCTTGCGCGAACGGCTGACGGCGGGGGACAGTGATGCAGAGGCGGTGGCCTATATCGTGGACCGCTATGGTGAATTCGTCCTGCTGAACCCGCCCGCCCAAGGATCGACCCTGCTGCTGTGGCTGGCGGGTCCTGCCATGCTGCTGGCCGGGGGCGGGATCGCCTATGCCAGCCTGCGCGCCCGGTCCCGCGCGCCGGAGCCCGGCCAGCCCCTGACCGCCGCCGAACAGGCGCGTCTGGCGGAACTGACCAAACCCGACGCGTGACCTGACGTCGCGCTTTCGCTTTGCCGCCGCCCGGCTAATCTGGCCGGGCAGGGAGGCCTCCATGACCCATCAGACCATCACCGTCACCGAAGAGGACGGCATCGGCACCATCACCCTCAACCGGCCCGAGGTGATGAACGCGCTTTCATCGCGGATGCGGGCAGAGATGCTGGCGGCGGTGCGGGCGCTGTCGGAAACCGCCCGCGTTCTGGTGATCACCGGGGCAGGGCGCGGCTTCTGCTCGGGGCAGGATTTGCAGGATGCGATGGCGCTGGGGCAGTTGGACCTTGGCCGTATCCTGGCCGAGGAATATGAACCCCTGCTGAACGCCATCTATGACTGCCCGATCCCGACGATTGCGGCGGTGAATGGCGCGGCGGTGGGGGCGGGGGCGAATCTGGCGCTGGCCGCCGATGTGGTGGTCGCGACGGAAAGCGCCAGCTTCGTGCAGGCCTTCACCCGGATCGGTCTGATCCCCGATGCGGGCGGGTCTTATTGGCTGCCGCGCCAGATCGGGATGGCGCGGGCGATGGGGGCGGCGCTGTTCGCCGAAAAGATCACCGCGCGGCAGGCCGCGGAGTGGGGGATGATCTGGGAGAGTGTGGCGGATGACGCCTTTGCCGCCCATGTCGCGGCCCGGGCGTCCGCGCTGGCGCAGGGGCCGACCACGGCCTACCGGTTGGTGAAACAGGCGCTGCGCGCCTCGCCCGGCAATGACCTGCCCGCGCAACTGGCGCTGGAAGCGCGGTTGCAAACGCAAGCCGGGGCGACGGAAGATTTCCGCGAAGGGGTGGCGGCGTTTTTGCAAAAACGCCCGGCGAGGTTCACCGGGCGGTGATCCCCTCACCCTAACCCTCTCCCCCAAGGGGAGAGGGGATGGTCCCATTTCTGAAACGGGCTGAAACGGGGACTTACGTGCCGCGCGACAGCGCGGCAACCCCGGTCCGCGCCATCTCGCGCAGGCCCAAGGGGCGCATCAGATCGGCGAAGGCGTCGATCTTTTCCGGGGTGCCGGTCATCTCGAACACAAAGCTTTCCAGCGTCGAGTCGACCACATTGGCGCGGAAGATCTCAGCCAGACGCAGCGCCTCGATCCGGGATTCGCCTTTGCCCGCCACCTTGAACAGCGCCAGTTCGCGCTGCACGGCGGGGCCTTCGGCGGTCAGGTCATGCACGTCATGCACCGGGACCATGCGCGCCAGCTGCGCCTTGATCTGTTCGATCACCGCAGGCGTGCCGCGGGTGACGATGGTGATGCGCGAGCGGTGGCCTTCGTGATCCACCTCGGCCACGGTCAGGCTGTCGATGTTGTACCCCCGACCCGAAAACAGCCCGATCACCCGCGCCAGCACGCCGCTTTCATTGGCGACCAGAACGGCAAGGGTGTGCGTCTCTTCCAGCGGCGAATTCGGATCGCGCAGGTCATAGGCCGAGTGGCTCGAGGAGCCCTTCTTGATATTGAGCGGCGACATCCGCCTCTCCCTTCATTTTCTGTCTGAAAATATCCCACGGGGGTGCGGGGGGGTGAAACCCCCGCTGCCAAGCGATCACACCAAAACCGCCCCTTTGGCGCCGATCACGCCCTGGGTGTCGGCCTCGCCCAGCAGCATTTCGTTATGCGGCTTGCCCGACGGGATCATGGGGAAGCAGTTCTCATGCTTTTCCACAAGGCAGTCAAAGATCACCGGGCCGGGGTAGCGGATCATGTCCATGATCGCGTCATCGAGATCCTTGGGGTCGCTGCACTTGATGCCCTTGCAGCCGAAGGCCTCGGCCAATTTGACGAAATCGGGCAGGGATTCGGACCACGAGTGGCTGTAGCGTTCCCCGTGTAGCAATTCCTGCCACTGGCGCACCATGCCAAGGCGTTCGTTGTTCAGGATGAACTGCTTCACGGGCGCGCGGAACTGCATCGCGGTGCCCATTTCCTGCATGTTCATCAGCCACGACGCCTCACCCGCCACGTTGATCACCAGCGCGTCGGGATGGGCCACCTGCACACCGATGGAGGCGGGCAGGCCGTAACCCATGGTGCCAAGACCACCGGAAGTCATCCAGCGGTTCGGGTCCTCGAACCCGAGGAACTGCGCCGCCCACATCTGGTGCTGGCCCACTTCGGTGGTGATGTAGCGGTCCATGCCCTTGGTCAACGCCTCAAGGCGTTGCAGCGCGTATTGCGGCTTGATGGTCTTTTCGCTGTTTTTGAAGGCAAGGCAATCGACGGCGCGCCAGTCATTGAGCTGCGCCCACCATTTGGCCAGACCCCCTTTGTTGACCTTGCGGCCACGGGCCTTCCACAGGCGCAGCATGTCTTCCAGCACATGGCCCACATCGCCCACGATCGGCACATCGACGCGGATCACCTTGTTGATCGATGAGGGGTCGATGTCGATATGCGCCTTTCGCGAGTGGGGCGAGAAGTCCTTGATCCTGCCGGTGATGCGGTCATCAAAGCGCGCGCCGATGTTGATCATCAGATCGCAGCCGTGCATGGCCAGATTGGCCTCATAGAGGCCATGCATCCCCAGCATGCCGAGCCATGCCTTGCCGGACGCCGGATAGGCCCCCAGACCCATCAGGGTCGAGGTGATCGGAAAACCCGTCGCTTCAACCAGTTCGCGCAAGAGTTGGCTGGCAGCGGGGCCGGAGTTGATGACGCCACCGCCGGTGTAGAACAGCGGGCGTTCGGCGGTTTCCATCATCTCGACCAGACGGGTGATCTGGTCGATGTCGCCCTTCACCTTGGGCTGGTAATGCGTGGCCTTGATCTTTTCCTTGGTCGTGTAGGTGCCGGTGGCGAATTGCACGTCCTTGGGGATGTCGATCAGCACCGGGCCGGGGCGGCCGTGGGTTGCCACGTGGAAGGCCTGGTGGATGGTGTCGGACAGTTTGGCCGTGTCCTTCACCAGCCAGTTCATCTTGGTGCAGGGGCGGGTGATGCCGACGGTATCGGCCTCTTGAAAGCCGTCGGTGCCGATCATGAAGGTGGGCACCTGACCCGACAGCACGACCAGCGGGATCGAGTCCAGCAGCGCATCGGTCAGACCCGTCACGGCATTGGTCGCACCCGGGCCGGAGGTCACCAGCACCACGCCCGGTTTCCCGGTGGAGCGGGCATAGCCTTCGGCCATGTGGACCGCGCCCTGTTCGTGCCGCACGAGGATGTGGCGGATATCGTTTTGCTGGAAGATCTCGTCATAGATCGGCAGCACCGCGCCGCCGGGGTAGCCGAAAATGACTTCGACGCCCTGATCCTTCAGGGCCTGAACCACCATCCTCGCGCCGGTCATCGCCTTGGTCATCGTGTCTTGTCCTCTGGTCCGGGCCGTGCTGGCCGCGTTAGACATAAAAAAGCCCCCGGGGGTTGGACCGGGGGCGCATGGGAACCATCAGGTCAGCGTCACCGCCCCATGCGCCAAACCCCTACAAGTACGGATACGTCGGTCATGACCGAACTCCTTGTTGTCGAGGGGGACACTATGGCGCGTCAAAACGGGCGTCAACCGCAAAAGCGCAATTATTCTGTCGCCGGGCGGTAAAATTTTGAACTTATCTTGCGATTTTACCCGGATTTTGCGCAACTTTTGGAAAAACGCCGCGCGAACCCTGCCGCGCGGCGCGAGTCACTTCCGGGCTGGCGTCAGCCCATGAACCACAGATAGCCGCCATAGGTCGCCAAGAGCAGCGCCCCCGCGATGCGCGGCAGGCCCCCCAACAAGAAAGCCAGCACCGTCAGGCCAATCGCCGCCGCCGCCGCCCACGGCATGTCCACCATGGCAAAGCGCGCCTCGGACGGGATGGGGGCGATCAGGGCCGTGGTGCCAAGGATGCCGAAGATGTTGAAGATGTTCGATCCGACGATATTGCCGACCGCGATTTCCGTCTGCTTGCGGATGGCCGCCACGACCGAGGTGGCCAGTTCCGGCAGCGAGGTGCCCACGGCCACGATGGTCAGGCCGATCACGGCCTCGGACACGCCAAAGCCACGGGCGATTTCGGTGGCGCCATCGACCAAAAGCCGCGCGCCGATGACCAGAACCACCAGACCGCCCAGCGTATAGGCCCAAGCCTTCCACTGCGGCATGTCGCCAGAGGTGCCTTCTTCGGGTTCGACCTTGCCGGTCAGGAAGGCCACGGCCAAGAACACCACAAGCCCGAGGATCAACAGCAATCCGTCCAGCCGGGTCACATTGCCATCCAGCAGCATGACCCAGATCACCGCCGTCGCCAGCAGCATGAAGCCCAGGTCGCGCCACAGCTTGCGCACAGGAATGATCAGCGGCGCGATGACGGCCGAAATGCCAAGGATCAGCAGGATATTGGCGATGTTGGACCCGACGACATTGCCGATGGCAATCGCGGGCGATCCGGCGAGGGCGGCTTGCACTGACACCAGCATTTCAGGGGCGGAGGTGCCAAAACCCACGATGGTCAGGCCGATCACCATCGGGGACAGGCGAAAACTCCGCGCGATGGCCGAAGCGCCGCGCACCAGAAACTCGCCCCCGAAGAACAGGCCCGCGAGGCCGAGAATGAACAAGAGATAGGTCATGACTCTCCCTGATGGCCCGTTTCGCCGGGCTTGTGGGTGACATTTGGTGCAAGGTGCCACGTTGCAAGGTTAAACGGGGTGGAATTCGGCCTGTGCCGCGTGGATTCAGCCCTTGCGGTGTTCGATCAGGTCCCAGCGGTTGCCGAAAGGGTCGCGCCAGACCGCGACGGTCCCATAGGGTTCGTGTCGCGGCGGTTCCTCAAACTCCACCCCGGCGGCGGTCATGCGGGCGTGATCGCGGGCGAAGTCGTCGGTTTCCAGAAACAGCCAGACCCGCCCACCGCCTTGGCTTCCGATGGCCGCCGCCTGCTGCGGGGTGGCGGGCTGTGCCAGCACGAGGGCCGCGCCGCCACCCGGCGGGGCAACCCTCACCCAGCGTTTGCCGGGTTGGGGCACATCCTCGAGCAGATGAAATCCCAAGACATCGACAAAGAACCCGATGGCGGCATCATAGTCGGGAATGATCAGGGTCAGGGCCGCCAGACGCAGGCCCTGCGTGACAGAGGTCACACCTCACCCCGGCTGATGCGGCTTTCGGGCAGGTTGATCCGCGCCACCTGCTCCGAGATCGGATCGACCGACAGCGGATGCAATTCGGCGCGGTGATCCTGCGGGTCGCCGATGGGCTGCCACTGGCCGCCCTTGTAGATTTCAAGCGCGGCGAAGTTGGCCTTGTAGCCCATCTTGCGGCTGCCCGGCACCCAATAGCCGAGGTAGACGTAAGGCAAGCCCGCCTCGCGCGCGATGTCGACATGGTCGAGGATGACATGCGTGCCAAGGGACAGGTCGCGCAGATCGGGGTCATAAAACGAATAGACCATCGACAGCCCGTCATCAAAGACATCGGTCAGGCAGACGGCGGCCAGCGGGCGGCCACGCTCTCCGCTCTTGGGGGGGCGGCTGTATTCGATCACGCGGGACTTGATCGGGGTTTCCTCGATCATCGCGGCGAATTCGAAGATGTCCATGTCCGCCATGCCGCCATCGGCGTGGCGGTTGTCCAGATAGCGGCGGAACAGGGCGAACTGATCCTCGGTCGCCCAAGGGCTGGTGGGGTTGCGCGTCAGATGCGCGGCCCGCTTCATCACACGCCGCTGGGTGCGGCTAGGCTCGAAATCCGCCACTCGGATGCGGGCGGACAGGCAGGCGGAACATTCCGCGCAGGACGGGCGGTAGAGCACGTTCTGACTGCGGCGGAAGCCCTGCTTTGACAGGGTGTCATTCAGCTTTTGCGCATGTTCCCCCTGCAGGGCCGTGAACAATTTCCGTTCCATCCGCCCCTCAAGGTAGGGGCAGGGCTGCGGAGCCGTCACATAGAATTGGGGCGCAATGGGCAGGGTATGGCGCATGGATCAATCATAGGGAAAACGGCGACAGGTTAACAAGCCCTGCCGCCGCCGCCAAGCCATTACATGTGTTGTGGTTTACATCCTCGCCGGGCGGTTGATCGCCACCGTGCCAAGGATGTGGTCGGTCAGACCCTGGCCACGGGCAGAGAGGAACATCAGCCCGATCGACAGGACCTGCGCGAGGAAGGTCAGCCCCGAGAGGTAATAGCCGATGGTGTGCAAGAGGGCGGTGCCCGTGTCCAACCGTTGGCCGTCGCGGTCAAGGAACAGGATGCCCATCAGGCGCATGCCCGGCGTGGCGGATTTGCGGGCCAAGGACACCCAGCGATAAAGGAAATCCACCGCCAGAAAGATCGCTGGCAGGATGAACAGGCCCGTCAGGAAGGTCGCCACCACCACGCCCGCCGTGATCAGGCTGACGAGGATCACATCGACGATCCAGGCGAGGCCGCGCTTGACCGTGACGCCATCATAGAACTCGGCGTGGTTCAGCGGGTCGGGCAGGGCAGAGGGGGCGTACATCGGCATATCCTTGAGGGGGGAGGGACGGCCCGCGGCGCTGGATGCGGTCGGGCCGTCCGGTTGGCATCAGTTGGCGGGCGGGGTGTCGCCCTGTTTGGGTTCGGCCTGCGCGGCGCGGGCGCGGTCATTCATGAAGGCGTCGAATTCCTGCTTGTCCTTGGCTTCGCGCAAACGGCCCAGGAAGGATTCGAAGGCGGCCTGTTCTTCCTCCAACCGGCGCAGGGTCTCGGCGCGGTAGGCGTCAAAGGCGGAATTGCCGGTGGTGGCATAGGCCCGGCCTGCGCCCCAGCCCTGGCCACCCCAAGCCTGCGAAGAGTGGCGGCGCGATGAACAGCGGTTTCCGAACATGGTCTGATTGCTCCAGCGTTTGGTGACGGTGATGTAGGCGACAAGCGCAAGGCCGACGGGCCAGAAGACCACGAAGCCCAGCACCATGGCAGCGATCCAGGCTCCGCGTCCGCGGGCGTCAAGGAAGGCTTCGGCGCGGCGTGGCCAGGACCAAAGGCCCGAAGGCATCTTTCCCGCGCCAAAGGGCGGGGCAGGCGTGGCGGGGAAGGGGGTCTGCATCGCGGTCTCCCGTGTCGGTTGTTGCATGTGAAGTCGTTTCACATGACGGAAGATGCCCCCGGTCCGGTCTGCTTTCAAGGGATGATGTAAAAAGTATTTACATGGGGCGCGGTGGGGAGGGGAACGAAAGCGCAGTCGACCTGACTTGCACCTGTCGCCACGGCGGGGATTGCCCCGATGCCCAAAGCATCGGGGCGCGCACAGCCCGCCCCCCCGGGGTGAGCGCACGTATACGTGCGCTCACCCCGGCGTGCCGTGCGCGCCCCTTGGCTGCGGGCTCAACAGGGATTGGGCGACCCCAAGGCAGGCGCCACCCCGGAGGAATGACCACGCGCTTAGGCTTGCGTCGAACAAAAGAAAAGGCGCGGCAGGTTGCCCCGCCGCGCCTCTGCTCACCCCATCAGGTCAGATCAGATCAGATTGCCCATCGCCACGGCGGTATCCGCCATGCGGTTCGAGAAGCCCCACTCGTTGTCATACCACGACAGGATCGACACGAAGGTGCCGTCCATGACCTTGGTCTGGTCCATGTGGAAGACCGACGAATGCGGGTCGTGGTTGAAGTCGGAGGAGACGTTCTTGAACTCGGTATAGCCGAGGATGCCCTTCAGCGGCCCGGCATCGGCGGCGGCCTTGATCGCGGCGTTGATCTCTTCGACGCTGGTGCCGCGCTTGGCGATGAACTTCAGGTCCACGACCGAGACGTTCGGGGTCGGCACGCGGATGGCGAAACCGTCCAGCTTGCCTTTCAGCTCCGGCAGCACCAGACCCACGGCCTTGGCGGCCCCGGTCGAGGTCGGGATCATCGACAGCGCGGCGGCGCGACCGCGGTAGAGGTCCTTGTGCATCGTATCCAGCGTCGGCTGGTCGCCGGTGTAGCTGTGGATCGTGGTCATCATGCCTTTTTCGATGCCGACGACATCGTGCAGCACCTTGGCCACCGGCGACAGGCAGTTGGTGGTGCAGGACGCGTTCGACACCACCAGATCCGCCGCCGTCAGCGTGTCATGGTTCACACCGTAAACGATGGTCTTGTCGGCACCGTCGCCGGGCGCGGAAATCAGCACGCGCTTGGCGCCGTTTTCCAGATGGGCGAGGCACTTTTCCTTGGAGGTGAAGATGCCCGTGCATTCCATCACCACATCGACATCGCCCCAGGGCAGGTCGGCGGGATTGCGCAGGGCGGTGACGCGGATCGGGCCACGGCCCACGTCGATCCAGTCGTCCCCGGTGGTCACGGTCGCAGGGAACCGGCCATGCACCGAATCAAAGCGCAGCAGGTGGGCGTTGGTTTCCACCGGCCCGAGGTCGTTGATGGCGACCACCTGAATGTCGGTGCGGCCGGATTCGATGATGCCGCGCAGCACGTTGCGCCCGATGCGGCCGAAGCCGTTGATGGCTACCTTGACGGTCATGGCAACTTTCCTTCTTGAAAATGCCCGGACGCGGGCCGAATCCCGCGCGTTACGATAGCGCTAACATCCGCAGAACGGGTGAAATTTCAACCCGACTCGTGCAGGCTCAGCGCCAGAAGGACAAGTATTCCACGAAGACGAAAAGTTTTCGCGCCAGAAAAAGCAGGATGGAGCCGTCATCAAAGACAAAGTCGGCTCCCACCACGGTGGTGATCACAAGGGCAAGGCCCAGGGCGATACGGTCGGTCACGACCCCTCCGGTTACTGGAGGAGCCGCCCCATCACACCGGCCACGTCGGCCATGCGGCAGGAAAAGCCCCACTCATTGTCATACCACGCCAAGACGCGCACGGTGCGCCCGCCCACGACCTTGGTCTGGTCCGGGGCGAAGATAGAGGACTGCGGCGTGTGGTTGAAGTCAATCGACACCTTGGGTTCGGGGTCATAGGCCAGAACCATGCCCATATATCCCGCCGCCGCCTCGCGGACGATCTCGTTCACGTCCTGCACCGTCACGGATTTGCCCGCGACGAAGGTCAGGTCCACCGCGCTGACATTGGGGGTGGGCACGCGAATGGCCGAACCGTCCAGCTTGCCCTGCAGTTCCGGCAGCACCTCGCCAATCGCCTTGGCCGCCCCGGTGGAGGTCGGGATCATCGCCATCGCCGCCGCGCGGGCGCGGTAAAGGTCCTTGTGACGGCGGTCCAGCGTCGGCTGGTCGCCCGTATAGCTGTGGATCGTGGTCATGATGCCGCTCTCGATCCCGATGGCGTCGTTCAGCACCTTGGCCAAGGGGGCGAGGCAATTCGTCGTGCAGGACCCGTTCGAGACCACCTGATGGTCCAGCGTCAGCCCGCGATGGTTGACGCCGTAGACCACGGTCTTGTCTGCCCGCTTGGCGGGGGCGGAGACCAGCACCCGCTTGGCCCCGCGCCCCAGATGGACCGCCGCCTTGTCGCGGTCATTGAACTTGCCGGTGCATTCCAGCACGACATCCACGCCCTCCCAATCCAGCTCCTCGGGATTGTAGGTGGACATCACCCGGATTGGCCCCCGGCCAAGGTCCAGCATGTTTTCCTTGACCTTCACCATTCCCGGAAAGCGGCCATGCACCGAGTCGTACTTCAACAGATGCGCATTGGTTTCGATCGGGCCGGTGGCATTGATCGCCACCACCTGAACGTCGTTGCGATTGCTTTCGGCGATATGGGCCAAGGTGCAGCGCCCGATGCGCCCGAAACCGTTGATGCCGATGGTGATGGTCATGCGCCTCTCCGAAGGACTGCTGCGGAATACCTTGCCCTTGCCGCGAATGCCGCAACGCCGCAAGATCAAAAATCACCATTTATCAGTGTGTTAGCGTAAACATCTTCCGTTTGCGCTAACGGGCAGAGCCTTTGCAACTGTCCGGGCGCTGGGGTATCAAGGATGGGGCTTCAGAATGGGATGTGCAGGATGAGCGGTTTGATTGCGCTGCTGGATGATGTGGCGGCGATTGCCAAGGTGGCGGCGGCCTCGGTCGATGATATCGCGGGGGCGGCGGCCAAGGCCGGGGCCAAGGCGGCGGGGGTGGTGATCGACGATGCCGCCGTGACGCCGAAATATGTCCACGGGTTCGAGGCCGCGCGCGAATTGCCGATCATCGGGCGCATCGCGCTGGGATCGCTGAAGAACAAACTGATCGTCCTGTTGCCAGGGCTACTTGCGCTGAGCTATTTCGCGCCTTTCGTGATCACGCCGCTTCTGATGCTGGGTGGGGCCTATCTGTGCTTCGAAGGGGCCGAGAAGGTGTTCCACCTCCTGTTCCCCCATGCCTCGCATGAGGTCGAAGCGGATCTCGACGTCGCCGATCCGGCGCATCTGGAAGAGGAAAAGGTGGCCGGCGCCATCAAGACTGATTTCATCCTCTCGGCCGAGATCATGACGATTTCCCTTGCCGCCATCCCCGACGGGGCGCTGTGGATGGAGGCGATCACCCTCGCCGTGGTCGGCACGCTGATCACCGTCGTGGTCTATGGCGCGGTGGCACTGATCGTGAAGATGGATGACATCGGGCTGCACATGGCCCGCACCGGGCGCACCGCGCCGTGGCGGGGGCTGGGGCGCGGCCTTGTGGTGGCGATGCCCAAGCTGATGACGATCCTGTCCACCATCGGGACGGCGGCGATGCTCTGGGTGGGGGGCAACATCGTCGCCCATGGCCTGCACGAACTGGGCTGGAACGGGCTTTACGACCCGATTCACCACGCGGCAGAGGCGGCCGCCCATGCGGTGCCTGCCGCCGCCGGTCTGGTGACTTGGGCGGTGACGGCGGCGCTGGACGGGGTCTTTGGTCTGGCGCTTGGCCTCTTGCTGATCCCGGTGGCCACCAAGGTCATCGCCCCGGCACTCGCCCTGTTCAAGCGCTGATCCGCGCCAGACGCCGGGCGAGGGCCGAGATCAGGTCGGTCCGCGTGACGATGCCGATGAGGGCCGTGCCGTCCATGATCGGCACCGCCTCGGCCCCGCCATCCTCCAGCATCGGCAACAGCACACCGACCGGCGTGTCAGGCGCGGCTTGGGGCAGGGCGGTCCGCATCAGCGTGGCGGCATTGGCCCCCGGCGCGCGGATCAGGTCGATCTGGAAGATCACGCCCAAAAGCGCGCCGTCCGCTACAACCGGCAAGGAATGAAAGCCCCGCGTGCGGAACACCGATGCCACCGCTTCGAAACCCGCCTCGGGCCCCACCGTCACCAGATCGCGTGACATGATGTCGGCGGCGGTGAAGCCCTCCATCCGCCGTGCCGCCGCGGCATCCTCCACCGCGCCCACCAGTCGGGCAAGGTCGGCCACGCCCAGGTTCGCGGATTGGCGATAGCTGTCCAGAATGCCCGCCATCTGCGCGGGGTCCAGCCCGATGCGCTGCGGCGGTGCCGGGTCGCGCGTGCCATGGGGTCCGGGTTCTGCGGGCTGACGAAAGGGATAGACCCGCCCCACCAGCCGGTTCCAGACCACCGCCGCCCCGATCAGCGCCGCCGTGCCGCTGGCGACGGGCGTCAGCGCAAAATGCCAGTCAGGATGAGGCGTCAGCGCCACCAGCAGCGCCACCGCCCCACCGGGTGGGTGCAGCGCGCGGGCGACCAGCATCAGCGCGATCCCCGCCGCCACCGCCACCGGCGCGACCCAGACCCCCGCCGGCAGCACCGACACCACCGCCAGCGCCGCCAAAGCCGACAGCACATTGCCCCAGAACACCGACCACGGCTGTGCCAAGGGGCTGTTCGGCACGGCATAAAGCAACACCGACGACGCCCCGAACGGCGCGATCAGCCAGACTGGCGCGCCAGTGACCGCCACCACCGCTGCGGCGAAGCCAAGGCCCAGCAGCGCGCCAAAGGCCCCGCGCGCCACATCCACCCCATGCGCCCGCGCCATCGCGGGGCCGAAACCTGCCAGCATCCCATCCCCCCAAGGAAAAAGCCGCCCCCGAAAGGACGGCTCACCTCTCCTTGCCCTTCATCTTGGCCTGAAATACCCCACGGGGGTGCGGGGGTGTGAAACCCCCGCTCCTGCCCACAAGGCCAAGCCGTCAGATCAGGCTCTTCGCCACGGCGACGGCATTCTCGGCGGTGATGCCGAATTCCTTGTAGAGCCGCTCCATCGGGGCCGACGCCCCAAACGAGGACATGCCGACGAAACCGGCCTTGGCCTCACGTCCCCGTTCACCTAAGAGCCAACGGTCCCAACCCTGACGGACCCCTGCCTCGATGGCCACGCGGGCCGGGCCGGGGGGCAGGACCTTGCGGCGGTAAGCCTCATCCTGCTGGGCGAACAACTCCATCGAAGGCATCGAGACGACACGAGTGCCGATGCCGTCGGCCTCCAGCGCGTCCTTGGCCTTCAGCGCGATTTCCACCTCGGACCCGGTGGCGATCAGAATGACCTGACGCTTGGCCACCGACTCGGCCAGCACATAGGCGCCCTTGGCGACCATGTTGGTGTTGGTGTGGGTCTTGCGCACCGCCGGCAGGTTCTGACGCGACAGCGCCAGCACGGTGGGCGTGGATTTCTGCGTCAGCGCGACTTCCCAGGCCTCAGCCGTTTCCACCAGATCGGCGGGGCGGATGACAAGGGTGTTGGGGGTGGAGCGCGAGATCGCCAGATGTTCCACGGGCTGGTGGGTCGGGCCATCCTCGCCCAGACCGATGGAGTCATGCGTCATGACATAGACCACCGGGATGCCCATCAGCGCCGACAGCCGCATCGAGGGGCGGGCATAGTCGGTGAAGCACATGAAGGTGCCGCCGTAGGGGCGCACGCCGCCATGCAGCGCCATGCCGTTCATCGCCGCGGCCATGCCATGTTCGCGGATGCCGTAATAGACATAGCGGCCCTTGCGATCCTCGGGCGTGAAGACGCCCAGATCGGCGGTCTTGGTGTTGTTCGACCCGGTCAGGTCGGCCGATCCGCCCAGCGTTTCCCCCATCACCGGGTTCACCGCCGCCAGCACCTTTTCAGATGAGGCACGGGTGGCGAGTTTCGGCAAGGACTCGACCGCCGCCTTCTTCACGCCCCGGATCACGCTTGCCAGCTTTGCAGGCGCGTCCCCGGCGAAGATGCGGGCGAATTCGGCCTGTTTGGCAGGCGACAGCGCCGCCAGACGGCCCGCCCATGCGGCATGGGCATCGGCACCACGGGCACCCATCGCCTCCCACTGCGCCTTGATGTCGGCGGGGATTTCAAACGGGGCAGCGGTCCAGCCATAGCCTGCCTTGGCCGCAGCCATCTGCGCGGCATCGGTCAGCGCACCATGGCCCTTGGAGGTGTCCTGCGCGGCATGGCCAAGCGCGATATGGGTCTTGCAGGCGATCATCGTCGGGCGGTCGGACGCTTTGGCTGCGGTCAGCGCGCGGTCGATATCCTCGGGGTCATGCCCGTCGCAGGACAGCACGTTCCAACCGCTCGCCGCAAAACGCGCCTTCTGGTCGGTCACATCGGCGATGGAGACCTTGCCGTCGATGGTGATGCCATTGTCATCCCACAGCACGATCAGGCGGCTGAGTTTCTGCTTGCCCGCCAGACCAATCGCTTCCTGCGAAACACCTTCCATCAGGCAGCCGTCACCGGCGATGACATAGGTGTAATGGTCCACGATCTTGGACCCCCAGCGCGCGCGCAGGTTCTCTTCGGCGATGGCAAAGCCCACGGCATTGGCGATACCCTGACCCAAGGGGCCGGTCGTCGTCTCCACCCCCGCGACATGGCCGTATTCCGGGTGGCCTGCGGTGATCGCGCCCCACTGGCGGAAGTTCTTGATCTGCTCCAGCGTCACGTCGGCATAGCCGGTGAGGTACAGCAGAGAATAGATCAGCATCGACCCATGACCCGCCGACAGGATGAAGCGGTCGCGGTTGGCCCAACGCGGCGCGGCGGGGTCGAAGTTCAGGTGTTTCTCAAACAGGACCGTCGCCACATCGGCCATGCCCATCGGCATGCCAGAATGGCCCGAGTTCGCCGCGGCGACGGCATCGAGGGTCAAGGTGCGGATCGCGCAGGCGCGCATCCAGTGGTCCGGGTGGCGGGCGCGGAGCGTCTCGATATCCAAGGCCGTGGTCCTGTCTTGCAGTTGAGGGATGTGGGGTGCATAGCAGCACGGACGGCAAGATCAAGCATCCAGACCCCGTCCGGGGCCGCAAAGGCATGGCCGGGGCGGTCAGTTCGGGTAACATCGGTCGTCAGGATCAAGGATGGGGCGGCTTGCGTTGATTCGCGGCGCAGGACGGCAGCAGGACGAAAACGCGACCAACCCCATGGATGCGGGGCGCGCGCGTGGGGAAGAAAAACACGAAGATGCACAGCACAGATACCGGACAGGTCGGGTCGAACGGTGAAGACAACAGCACACATGGTCTGCGCATGAAGGACTTGGCAGAGCTTGAGCGTCGGATTTCCGCCGCCCTGACACGCATTGGCGATGGCCTCGCGGCACTGCCCGCAGCCGTGGCGGAGCCCGCCGCGGACCAGAGTGCCGAACTGGAGGCCTTGCGCGCAGAGCTTTCCGCCGAACGCGCGGCGCGGGCGGCGCTGCAGGCGCAACTCGACGCGGGTCCTGCAACCGGGGGCGATGGGGCCAAGGTCACGGCCTTGCAGGAACAGGTAGACCGCCTGACCAAATTGCTGGACGTGCAGGGGCTTGATCTTGTCCGCCTGCGCAAGACCGTGGGCACCCTGCGCGAAAGCCTGCAATCGCTGCGCTCGGCTCAAGTTGCGACCTTGCCCGACACCGCTGCGATCAACCGCGCCCTGCTGGCCGAGGTGGACGCGATGCGCGCCGAGCGTCAGTCGGAAATCGCCGAATTGGATGAAATCATCGCGGAACTCGATCCGCTGGTGCAGCCGGTGGCCACCGCCGGGGAGGGCCGCGACAATGGCTGAGTTGAACGTTCAGATCGGCGGGCGCAGCTTCACCGTCGCCTGTCAGGATGGCGAGGAACACTTCCTGCAAGCCGCCGCCGCCATGCTGGATCGCGAGGCGCAGCCCTTGGTCGCCCAGATGGGCCGCATCACCGAAGCCAAGATGCTGCTGATGGCGGGTCTCTTGCTGGCCGACCGCACCGCCTCGGTCGAGGATCAGTGCCGCCAGTTGCAGGCCCGCGTGGCAGAGCTTGAGGCGCGGCCAGAGGTGCGGGTCGAAGTGCCGGTGATCCCGCCGCAGGTGCAGGAAACGCTGGCCGACATCGCCGCCCGCGCCGAAGCGCTGGCCGCCGCGCTGGACGAAAAGCGCGGCTGAGGTGGCGTTGTCACAGGGGCGGCGATGCGGTATGTTTTGCGGTATGTTCCACAGGGGTAAACCTTAAGGGGGAAACCGTGATGGCCGACCGCCGCTCCACCAGCCTGACGCTTGACCGGGAGTTGCTGGATGAGGCCAAGGAACTGGGCGTCAACATCTCACGCGCGGCCGAGGCCGGGGTCTTGGCCGCTGTCAAGGCCGAACGTGCCCGCCGCTGGAAGATCGACAACGCCGAGGCGGTGGCGGCCTACAACAAGTGGATCGAAGAGAACGGGATTCCGTTGTCGCAGTACCGCAAGTTCTGATGGCGGATCAGTTTGACATCTGGCGCACCGCGACAGGCGATCTTGTGCTGGTCCTGCAGCATGATCTGTTGTCCGATCTTGCCACGCGCACAGTTTGTGTCGTTTTGCCGCAAAGCAGTCCGGCACCTACCATTGCGGCCTTGGCCCCAGTCATCTCGGGAGGAGATCTGCGGTTGAGGATCGTTCCGCATGTCCTGGCCACGCTCACATTGTCCGAGCTTGGCCAGAATGTGACAAACGTCGCCCATCACCGGGATCGCATCATCCGTGCCTTTGACGTGATGCTGTCGGGCACCTGAAACGCAAAAGGCCCGCCGTTCCGGGCGGGCCCTTGACCGTCTGAACCGCAGGATCAGCCGTTGGCTTCGCGGATCTTGTTGGCGGCGTCCTTGTCGAAGGTCACGCCCTTGGTTTCAAACAGCGTGTCCAGCTCGCCCGACAGGGTCATTTCGGTGACGATGTCGCAGCCGCCGACGAATTCGCCCTTGACGTAAAGCTGCGGGATGGTCGGCCAGTCCGAGTAGTCCTTGATCCCCTGACGGATTTCTGCATCGGCCAGCACGTTCACATCGGCGAAGTTGACGCCCATGTAATTCAGCACCCCCGCCACGCGGCTGGAGAAGCCGCATTGCGGCATCATCTTGGTGCCCTTCATGAACAGCACCACATCGTTCTTTTCGATCGTTTCGCGGATTTGATCCTGCGCGCTCATAGCTTTAGCCCTTTCATTCTGGCGCTTTGGTCGTCAGCGCCAGCGCATGGAGTTCCCCATGCGCGCCATCCATCTTGCCTTTCAGCGCGGCATAGACCGCCCGCTGTTGTTGCACCCGGTTCATGCCCTTGAAGGAGGCATCGATCACCTCGGCCGCGAAATGTGCGCCGTCATCGCCCTGCACCGTGATCTTGGCGTTCGGGAAACTTTCCCGGATCAGGTTTTCGATGTCGCGTGCTTCGATGGCCATGGGCGTCTCCGGTTCATTCCCCCAAGATTTAGGCGTGTCACGGCAGGGCCGCAAGGGTCAAAGACTGGCCATCATCCGTGCCCAGTCGTCGCGCAGCAGGCCGTAGAGCATCACATCGACATTGCGCCCAAGGGTGGGGCGATACCAATGGTCGCGCAGGCGGCCTTCCAGCGTGTATCCGGCGCGGTCGTAAATCTTTTGCGCGCGCAGGTTTTCGCCGCTGGCATCGAGCCAGACCTTCCGCGCCCCCAGCACGTCGAAGCCATAGGCCGTCAGCGTTTGCACAAATCCCAAGCCCTTGCCGCCGCCCGCCTGATCCAAGGCCAGACGCCGCAACTCCACCCGGCCCGACGGATTGCCGATTTCGGCCCACAGCGCATAGCCCGCCGGGGTGCCGTTTTCTTCCCAGATTTGCAAACGGTGCGCGGGGTCGCTGGCGTAGAAGGCCAGCCGACCCTCATCCTCATCCGTGATGTAGATCGCATAGTCCGGCCGCTGCGCGAGCGCCCGGATAAAGGGAAAATCCGCCGGGGTGGCGGGGCGCAGAGTCACGCCACCGCCTTGGCAAAGGCGCTGCGGTAGAGGTCCGAGAGCGCGGCCAAGGGGGCAGAGTCGCCGCCGAAGCTGACAGCATCACCACCGAAGCGGCCAACCACAGCCACCGGCACGCCTGCGGCCTGACCTGCGGCGACCAGCGCCTCGGGGCTGGCGGTGGCGATCAGGTAGCGGGCCTGATCCTCACCGAACAGGGTCGGGATGTCGGCTGCCTCAAGCGTGACGCCCAGACCTGCGCCCTCGGCCATCTCAAATGCGGCCAGTGCCAAGCCGCCATCGCCAAGGTCGGTGCAGGCGCGGATATGGGCGCGGTGGGCGCGGATGAAATCGCCGTTGGCCTTTTCCGCCGCCAGATCGACATGCGGGGCGTCACCGGCTTCGATCCCGAAAGCCTCGGCCAGCAGGGCGCTTTGGCCCAGATGGCCAGCGGTCGCGCCGACCAGAACCACGGCGTCGCCCGCAACCGGGCGCCCGGCGATCAGATCATCCAGCGATTTCAGGATACCGACCGCGCCGATGGTGGGGGTGGGCAGGATGCCTTTGCCATCGGTTTCATTGTAAAGTGACACGTTGCCCGACACGATGGGCATGTCCAAAGCCGCGACGGCCGCGCCGATCCCTTTGATGGCGCCGACGAACTGGCCCATGATCTCGGGCTTTTCGGGGTTGCCGAAGTTGAGGTTGTCGGTGGTGGCAAGGGGCGTCGCGCCCACGGCGGTCAGGTTGCGATAGGCTTCGGCCACGGCCTGCTTGCCGCCCTCGAACGGATTGGCCTTGACGTAGCGGGGGGTGACGTCCGACGTGAAGGCCAGCGCCTTGCCGGTGCCATGCACGCGCACCACACCGGCGGCAGCACCGGGGGCCATCACGGTATCTGCGCCGACCATGCTGTCATATTGCTCGTAAACCCAAGCCTTGTGGGCGTAGGAGGGCGATCCGATCAGCGCCTTGAGCCCCGCAATCGCGCCGATGGCCGGGATATCCCCGACGGGGGCAGGGACAGGCGTTTCCACCCACGGGCGGTCATACTCAGGTGCAGAGGAGGAAAGTTTCGACAGCGGCAGGTCGGCCTTGATCTCATTGCCATGCAGGATCAGGAAACGATCTTCGGGGATCGTCTCGCCCACGATGGCGAAGTCGAGGTCCCATTTGACGAATATGGCGCGGGCGACGTCCTCAAGTTCCGGCTTCAGGACCATCAGCATGCGTTCCTGAGATTCCGACAGCATCATCTCATAGGCCGTCATGCCGGTTTCGCGCTGCGGCACGTCATCGAGTTGCAGCTTGATCCCCAAGCCGCCCTTGTCGCCCATTTCCACCGCCGAACAGGTCAGACCCGCCGCGCCCATGTCTTGGATCGAGATCACGGCACCCGAGGCCATCAGTTCCAGACAGGCCTCAAGCAGGCGCTTTTCGGTAAAGGGGTCGCCGACCTGAACGGTGGGGCGCTTTTCCTCGATCGTGTCGTCGAATTCCGCCGAGGCCATCGTCGCGCCGCCCACGCCATCGCGGCCCGTCTTGGCCCCAAGGTAAACCACCGGCATCCCCACACCCGAGGCGACCGAGTAGAAGATCTTGTCGGCATCGGCCAGACCCGCCGCAAAGGCGTTCACAAGGCAGTTGCCGTTATAGGATTTGTGGAAGCGCACTTCGCCGCCCACGGTCGGCACGCCAAAGGCATTGCCATAGCCGCCAACGCCTTCGACCACGCCTTTGACCAGATGCGCGGTCTTCGGATGCGACGGCTCACCAAAGCTCAGTGCGTTCATCGCAGCGATGGGGCGCGCGCCCATGGTGAAGACGTCGCGCAGGATGCCGCCCACGCCGGTCGCCGCACCCTGATAGGGTTCGATGTAGCTGGGGTGGTTGTGGCTTTCCATCTTGAAGATGACCGCCTGACCGTCGCCAATATCGACCACGCCCGCATTCTCGCCGGGGCCGCAGATCACCTGCGGGCCGGTGGTGGGCAGGGTGCGCAGCCATTTCTTCGACGACTTGTAGGAACAATGCTCGTTCCACATCGCCGAGAAGATGCCAAGCTCGGTGAAGGTCGGTTCGCGCCCGATGATGCCAAGGATGCGCTGGTATTCGTCCGGTTTCAGCCCGTGGCTGGCGATCAGGTCGGGCGTGATGGCGGGCTCGGTCATGGCAGCATCCCCAGATTGTCGGCTTGCCCGCGCGTTTAGGCGAAAGGGGGGACAAGGGAAAGGGGGAAGCGGGCCGGGGCTGGACGCAATTTTTTGCACGGGCCGCGCAAGTGATGTCGAAATCCGCGCCTCCCGCGCGTCCTTGGGGTAAGATCACGGCATGGGGCCGTGTCTTGCCAGTGAAAGGATGAGGAAATGAAGTATCTGCTGCTGCTCTATGTCGACCCGGCCAAGGAACCCGCGCCGGACAGCGCTGATTTTTCCGACTACATGGGCGGCTTTTACGCCGCCTCGCAGAAGATGGCGGCCCAAGGGGCCTTTCTGGCCGGAGAGGGGCTGCAAGGGGTGGAAACCGCCACGTCCCTGCGCATCAGGGGCGGCAAGGTCGAGACGATGGACGGTCCCTTTGCCGAAACGCGCGAACATCTGGGCGGGTTCTATCTGATCGAAGCGCCGGATCTGGATGCGGCGTTGGCCTATGCCACAACGATCCCCGTGGCCAAGATCGGAACGGTCGAGGTGCGGCCCGTGATGGTCTATGACACCGCATCAGCAGCTTGAGGCCGTTTTGCGGCAGGACCGGGGGCGGCTTCTGGCCGCCCTCATCGCCCGGTGCCGGGATTTCTCGCTGGCGGAAGAGGCGCTGCAAGAGGCCGCCATCTCGGCCCTGACGCATTGGCAGCGTGGCACGCCCGCCAATCCCACGGCATGGCTGTTGCGCGTGGCCGGGCGCAAGGCGATTGACCGCCTGCGCCATGGCCAGCGCGGCGCGGTGGTGCGCGAGACCTTGGAACGCCTGTCGCAGTTTGAGGGCGACGACCCCGAGGACATCCCCGATGACCGCCTGCGCCTGATCTTCACCTGTTGCCACCCGGCGCTTGAGCCGAAATCCCAGGTCGCCCTGACCCTGCGCACCGTCTGCGGCCTGACCACTGCCGACATCGCCCGCGCCTTTCTGGATACCGAACCCACGATGGGCCAGCGCCTGTCCCGCGCCAAGGCCAAGATCGCCAAGGCGGGCATCCCCTTTGCCGTGCCGGGGCCAGAGGTCTGGGCCGACCGTCTGGATGCGGTGCTGACCACGGCCTATCTGATCTTCACCACCGGCTACACCGCCGGGCCGGATGAGCCGCGCGATCTCTGCGCCGAGGCGATCTTTCTGACCCGTCTGGTCAACCACCTGCGCCCAGACGAGGCCGAGGTTGAGGGGGCGCTCGCCCTGATGCTGCTGACCCACGCCCGCCGCGCCGCGCGCCATGGGGCAGGGGCGACCATTCCCCCCGCCGAACAGGACCGCAGCTTGTGGGATGCCCGCCAGCTGGAGGAAGGCCGCGCCCTGCTGCACACCGCCTTTGGTCGCCGCCGCCCCGGCCCATTCCAGATCAAGGGCGCCATCGCCGATTGCCAGATGGCGGACCCCGGCCCTGACTGGCCGCAGATCATGGCGCTTTACGATGTGCTATGGCGGATGGAACCCACGCCCGTGGTGGCACTGAACCGCGCCGTGGCCTTGGCCGAAACCGGGGACGTCACGGGTGCCGTTGCCGTGGTGGACCGCCTGTCCGGCGCGTTGGCGGAGTATCAGCCGTTTCACGCGGTGCGCGCCATGCTGCTGGCCCGGATCGGGCGGGTGGCCGAATCTCGCGCCGCCTATGACCGCGCGATCCGCGATGCGTCCGCTGCGGCAGATGCCGCTTTCCTGATCGCCGCCCAGCAAAAGCTGCCCTGTGAGGGGCACTCCTGAAAACCGGGCGTGAAAGCAAAAAAAAGGCCGAGCAGAAGCTCGGCCCAAGTCCAACAGGGAGGTATGAGGTGGTGAGAGAAACCTCGATCACCGCCTCGCTGCACGATTTAGGGAATGACGGTTTATTGTGCAAGTGCGGCATGACGTTTTGCACGTCATGGCCGCTATGCATATGTTGCATGGCTGCGGCGATCTGTGCCTTTCGTGCCACAAGACCCAAGGCGGCGCGGGCGCGCCCGCACCATGCTCAGCCCTGTTCGCGCTTGCGATACTTGAAGATTTCCTCGGACACGAATTCGCGGAAGGCCGCCACGCGCTTGGAATGGCGCAACTCCTCGGGGTAGGCGAGGAAAACCGGCACCTCGCCGCTTTCCACATCCGGCAGGACGCGGATCAGATGGGGGAAATCCTCGGTGATGTAATCGGGCAGGACCCCGATGCCGATGTGGTTCAAGACCCCCTGCAACACCCCGAAGTAGTTGTTGACGGTCAGGGTGGAGGGGATGTCATTGGCCATCAGATCCTGCACCAGACTGGCCCCCGCCGCGACCTGCGCCGTGCCGGGGTGCTGGCAGATCAGCCTGTGGCTGGCGAAATCGGCCATCGTCAGCGGCGTGCCGTTCTGCGCCAGATACTCCGGCGTCGCATAAAGCCGCATGCGGATGTTCATCAGGCGTTTGCGGATCAGGTCGGCTTGCGAGGGTTCTTTCATGCGGATGGCGACATCGGCCTCGCGCATGGGCAGGTCGAGCACGCGTTCCTCCAGCATCAGGTCGATCTTCAGGCCGGGGTATTTCTGATACAGCGTCGCCAGTCGCGGGGCGAGCCAGAGCGTGCCGAAGCCCATGGTGGTGGTGACGCGCAACTCCCCCAGCACCTCATCCTCGGAATCGCGGATGCGGGCGGCGGTGGCGTCCAGACGCTTGATCATCTGGGTCGTGGCGTCGAACAGAAGCTCCCCCTGTTCGGTCAGGATCAGCCCCCGCGCGTGACGGTGGAAGAGCGTGACGTTCAGGCTTTCCTCCAGCGCGCGGATCTGGCGGCTGACGGCGGATTGCGACAGATGCAGCACGTCGCCCGCATGGGTCAGGCTGCCCTTGTCGGCCACCGCGTGAAAGATGCGTAGCTTGTCCCAGTCCATATATCCGCCCTCGCGCAAACTGCGCCCACCGTGAACGCTTATCATAGCCGCGCCTATGTAAGGGCAAATCTTGCCGTGTAAACGTATGGAAAACCGGAAAAACGGCTGGAAAACCGCGCCTGCCGGGTTTTGTCGCGCCGCTTTGGGCTGTCCGGCACGGTCCGGGGCGACCTTTGCGCGCCCCAAGGTCTTTCGCGGGGCGGACAAGCGGCCTATGATCGAAGCGAGGCCGGGGCAGGAACCGGGACGCGCCGCGCGGGCGGACGGAACAGAAGGAAGACAGGCATGGCAGTCGGGGTGTTCGATTCGGGCTTGGGCGGGTTGACGGTACTGGATGCCGTGACGCGCCGCCTGCCGGAGGTGCCCTTCGTCTATTTCGGCGACAATGCCCATGCGCCCTATGGGGTGCGGACCCATGACGACATCTTCAACCTGACCTGCGCCGCGACCGAACGTCTCTGGGCCGAGGGCTGTGATCTGGTGATCCTCGCCTGCAACACCGCCTCCGCCGCCGCGTTGAAGCGGATGCAGGAGACATGGGTGCCGGGCAACAAGCGGGTGCTGGGGGTCTTCGTGCCGTTGATCGAGGCGCTGACCGAACGGCAATGGGGCGACAACTCCCCCCCGCGCGAGGTGGCGGTGAAACATGTGGCGCTGTTCGCTACGCCCGCCACGGTGGCAAGCCGCGCGTTCCAGCGTGAATTGGCCTATCGCGCCATTGGGGTGGATGTTGAAGCGCAGCCCTGCGGCGGGGTGGTCGATGCGATCGAGCAGGGGGATGAGATCCTGGCCGAGGCCTTGGTGCGCTCCCATGTCGAGGCACTGAAGCGCCGCATGCCCGCGCCGGAGGCCGCGATCCTTGGCTGCACGCATTACCCCTTGATGGAGCGGGTGTTCCAGGAGGCCTTGGGGCAGGGGGTCAAGGTCTATTCCCAAGCCAATCTGGTGGCCGAGTCGCTGGCCGATTACCTGACCCGCCGGCCGGAGTTCATCGGGGCGGGGAGGGTGTCGAAGTTCCTGACCACGGGCGACGCTAGGGCGGTATCGGACCGCGCGACGCAATTCCTGCGGCGGCGAGTGGTGTTCGAGGCGGCGTGACGGGCTAACCCCGCGTTAACCAAGCCTGCTGCAAGATGGCCGGGTGGGGCAATTTATTGTAGTAACAGAAATGCGGATCGAGTATGATCCGGTGAAGCGCGCCGAGACCATGGCGCTGCGCGGGATCGACATGGCGGATGCCGGAGGGGTTCTTTCCGGCCCCTGCATCACGTTTCGGGATGACCGGTTCGATTATGGCGAGCCGCGTTTCCTTTCGGTTGGACTCCTTGGCGGCAGGATGGTCATCGTCGCATGGACCCCGCGCGGCGACATCCGCCGCATCATCAGCATGAGGAAGGCAAATGACCGGGAACGCGCCCGATATGGACAAAACCTCTGCGATCTTGGCGGAGGAGGATGACCCGGCATCGCGGCCGGACGATGACATTCCCGACATGTCCACCCCATATTGGACTGAACGGTTCGACAAGGCCATCGTCCAGCGTGGCCGTCCCAAGGAGGCGGTGACCAAGGTCAGCACCACCCTGCGGCTGGACCCGGAGGTGCTGGCGGCCTTCAAGGCCGATGGTCCCGGCTGGCAGTCGCGGATCAACGCAGCACTCCGGCGGGCGGTGGGGTTGTAAGTGCAGACTTGTCCGGAGCGCAAACGACGGCTAATCTAGTATTAAAATCGTAGATGTATCTTTTGTTTCGGTGTGGTTAACTGTTAAGGTGGCATAATGTTCGATCCGAAAGATGTGAATAGGTTTGCAGCTTGGGCTGTTAGTGCATTTTTGGGGTGCGCAGTCTCGTCGGTTACTGTGTTTCCCAACTTAAGTAAGGTAGCCGCTGACGCTGTCAAGTATGTTTTAACGGTTCAGATCAACGTCTTTGGATTTTTGCTCATTTCATCATTGCTATCGTTTGCCGTTTTCTATTGGGTGAATTACTTGCTCTATAGAAAGCAAGAAGTTATAATGGAAATGAAAGCAAAAATCGAAAACCATGAAACGGCGATTGAACATGAACGTGCAAAGTATCGTGAGTCCGAAGTGCTTCGAAGACTCGACTTTGTAACAGGGATCCCTAGCCAAATTCAATTTGGTGACGATCTTGAGGCGTTGCGCAGGAACCCTGACCCACTCCAAAACCACTTTTTAATCTTTATGGATCTAGTAGATTTTCGAAAGTTGAACGAGAAGTATGGATATACGACTGCAGACAGCGTCATTAAGCTTTTTGCACGATCTTTAAACGATAGTATGCGCCGAAATGAAAGTATTTATAAGTACCCGATTGGCGACCTTCAGACACCAGATGAACTTCGGAAGCGTGCGTACAGGAAATACACAGGAGGTGACGAGTTTCTTATTGTTCTTAGTGGCAGTCACGCCGATGCAATTGGATTTTTAAATCGGGTTGAGAGAGATCTTAAGCGGTCGATCAATCCAATTGTTCAATTTAGTATTATCAACTCTACGGATTGGGCGATATCTTTCCGGGCGTCAGTCGTGAAGATTTTTAAAAATGACTCGGAGCAGGATGTTATAGACCGGGCACACCATGCCCTACGTTCTGCTATTCTGCCGGACGCCACTATGCGAGTTGTTTGGTCAGACGCGGACGAGATCACCAAAGGTGAAGCTGGGAAGTGGCCTCTGTCTGCATACGCTGAGGCAAGGGAACTGTTTGCCGTTCGTAGAGCGGCAGACATGAAGTAGCCAATTCGTTTGTTATCCTCGATGTTTTCCCAGACCTTTTGGCGAGGGATGTCGAGTAAGGGTAGCCCCCCTTGCCCTTCGCTCCCTTTTCCCGCATCACACTCGCGCCTAGACCGGGCGCATCCACACACAGGGGGGCATCCATGACCGCCGCAAAGATTGCTAATGTCGCCATCCTCGGGGCCTCGGGCTATACGGGGGCCGAGCTTGTTCGGCTGATCGCCACCCATCCGGGGCTGCGGATCACGGCGTTGTCGGCGGATCGCAAGGCCGGGATGCAGATGGCTGAGGTGTTCCCCTTTCTGCGCCACCTCGACCTGCCGCGCTTGACCAAGATTGATGAGATTGATTTTTCCTCCATTGACCTGTGCTTTTGTGCGCTGCCGCATGCCACCACGCAGGCGGTGATCAGCCAACTTCCCCGCAGCCTCAAGATCGTGGACCTGAGCGCGGATTTCCGTCTGCGCGACCCGGCGGAATATGAAAAGTGGTATGGCCAACCCCATGCGGCCATCGACCTGCAAAAGGAGGCGGTCTATGGCCTGACCGAATTCTACCGCGACGACATCCGCGCGGGCCGTCTGATCGCGGGCACGGGCTGCAATGCGGCGACGGGGCAATATGCGCTGCGCCCGCTGATCGCGGCGGGGGTCATTGATATCGATAACATCCTGATCGACCTCAAGGCGGGAGTCTCGGGCGCGGGGCGGTCCTTGAAGGAAAACCTGCTGCATGCCGAACTGTCGGGCGGCACGCACAGCTATTCCGCGGGCGGCAAGCATCGGCACTTGGGCGAGTTCGATCAGGAATTCTCCAAGATCGCCGGGCGTCCGGTCCATATCCAGTTCACGCCGCATCTTCTGCCGATGAACCGGGGCATCCTTGCCACCACCTATGTCAAGGGCGACCCCAAGCAGGTGCATGACACGCTGAGCGCCGCTTATGCCGATGAGCCGTTCCTCAAGGTGCTACCCTTTGGCGCACTCCCCTCGACACGCGACATCGCCGGGTCCAACTTCTGCCATATCGGGGTGATCGGCGACCGTCTGCCGGGGCGGGCGGTGGTGATCGCGGTCCTAGACAACCTGACCAAGGGCTCTTCCGGTCAGGCCATCCAGAACGCCAACCTGATGCTGGGGATCGAGGAAACGGCGGGCCTGATGCTGGCCCCTGTCTTCCCGTAAGGAGACGACATGGCCGGGTTGAAGAACCTCAAGAAACGTCGGCGGGTACAGTTGATCGCCTTTCTGGCGGGGATGCTGGCAGTGGGAACTTTTGGCATCTGGATGGTGATGCCGGCGGATGCCATCAACTTCTTCCGCTCCCCGACAGAGGTGGTCACAAAACCCCCCGCGCAGGGCGAGGTGTTCCGCATCGGCGGGTTGGTCGAAGTCGGCAGCATCGTGCGCGGGCAGGGTGAGACGATCACCTTCAAGGTCACCGACACGAAGACCGAAATCCCGATCAGCTATACCGGGGTCCTGCCGGATCTGTTCTCGGAAGGCACCGGGATGGTGGCAACGGGGACGATGGAAAACGGCGTCTTCGTCGCCAGCGAAATCCTTGCCAAACATGATGAGACCTACAAGCCCAAGGAAGTGGTGGACGCGCTGAAGGCGCAGGGCATCGACATTTCGGACGTCGAACACGGCAACTGACCGCGCGGGCGGTCAGGGGAGCGTTAACCCTGACCGCGCAGCCTCGGCCCCCTGATCCGCAGAGGGGGGGCCATGAAATCCATCCGACAACAAGCTGAAGAGATCGTCGCCCGCGAGGGCGGCTTCGTCGATGATCCCGATGATCCGGGCGGGGCGACGAACCATGGCGTGACCATCCACACGATGCGGCGACTGGGGCTGGACCTCACCCGTGATGGCACCGTGGACGCCGCCGATGTGCGGGCGCTGACCCGCGGTCAGGCCGTGGACATTTTCGTGGACCGCTACTTCACCCGCCCCGGTCTGGGCGGCCTGCCCGACCTCCTGCAACCGTCACTCTTTGACATGCAGGTCAATGCCGGGGCCAATGCCATCACCATCCTGCAAAAGCTGCTGGCCCGCATGGGCTTTCCCTGCCGCGCGGATGGGGTGCTGGGGCCGGAAACGCTGGCGGCGGCGGCACAGGCCGCCAAGGCCGCGCCGGATCATCTGGCCGATGCCTACGGGATCGCACGGCGCAACTTCTACTACGCATTGGGCGATGCCCGCCCCGCCAGCCGCAAATTCGCCCGCAGGCGCGATGGCGGCAAGGGCGGCTGGATCACGCGGGCCGAAGAGTTCATCTCGCCTCGCTATCACCTGACAGAGGTACAACATCGGGAAAGGGTCAAAGCATGGGCCTGATCAGCGCAATCTTCGGCAATGCGGGCACGGTGCAGGCTGTGGCGGGCGGTGTGGCGCAGGTGGCCGAGGTGTTCACTCCATCCGCCACCCGCCGGATGGAGCTATCGGCCGAGGCGCAGACAGCCGCCTTGGCGCAACTGGGCGCGGAATACCAGATCGCGCCGCAGGGTTGGTTTGACCGTTTTGTCAACGGCCTGAACCGCCTGCCGCGCCCGCTGCTGGCCTTTGGCACGCTTGGGCTGTTTGCCTATGCCATGGTGGACCCCTTGTCCTTTGCCCAGCGGATGGTGGGCTTGAATGCGGTGCCGGAGCCGCTGTGGTGGCTTCTGGGGGCGGTGGTGGCGTTCTACTTCGGCGCGCGCGAGACGCATTACTTTCGCAACCGCGCCGTCGCTGTCCCGCCGGACCTGATGGCCACCGCCCCTGTGGACGCGCCCGCTGGCCCTGCGTCCATCTCGCCCGGCGGGGGCGATGAGGACAACGCCGCCCTTGCCGACTGGCGTGCCACCGGGCGCTGAGCCTGCGAAAAACCCGCGAAACCTTGACCTGTCCGGTGCCCTCTGGCATTGCCCAAGGGGACTGGACAGGACTTGATCAAATGAACCTCTTTTCCGACATCCGCGACCTGGTGATCGCATCGCTTGGCGAAATGGCCGGTGAGGGCACCTTGCCCAAATGGTTGGACCTGACGGCGGTGGCGGTGGAACCGCCGCGCGATGCCGCCCATGGCGACATGGCCACCAATGCCGCGATGGTGCTGGCCAAACCCGCAGGCCTGCCACCCCGCGCCATTGCCGAAGCGCTGGCCGCCAAGTTGATGGCCGATCCGCGCATCCTTGGTGCCGATGTGGCCGGGCCGGGCTTTCTGAACCTGCGGCTGTCGCCCGCGCTCTGGCATGGGCTGGTGCGCTCGGCCCTGATGCAGGGCGTGAACTTTGGCCGGTCCAAGATCGGGGCAGGCCTGAAGGTCAACGTCGAATTCGTTTCTGCCAATCCCACCGGGCCGATGCACGTGGGCCATACCCGTGGCGCGGTCTTCGGCGACGCGCTGGCGCGGCTTTTGGCCTTTTCCGGCTGGGATGTGACGCGGGAATATTACATAAATGACGGCGGCGCGCAGGTCGATGTGCTGGCCCGCTCCGCCTATGAACGCTACCGCGAGGCGCATGGGCTGGAGCCTGCCATCGTCGAGGGGCTTTATCCCGGCGATTACCTGATTCCGGTCGGTGAGGCGCTGAAAGCCAAGTATGGCGACAGCCTTTTGGACAAGGGCGAGCAGTATTGGCTTTCCGATGTCCGCGAATTCGCCACCGCGATGATGATGGACATGATCCGCGACGACCTGAAACTTCTGGGCGTGCAGATGGATGTCTATTCCTCCGAAAAGGCGCTTTATGGAACGGGTGAGATCGAGGCCGCGATCCAGACCCTGCGCGACATGGACCTGATCTATGAAGGCACGCTGGAACCGCCCAAGGGCAAGGAGCCCGAGGATTGGGAGCCGCGGGTGCAGACCCTGTTCCGCTCCACCGCGCATGGCGATGATGTGGACCGTCCGGTGCAGAAGTCAGACGGCGCATGGACCTATTTCGCCCCCGACATCGCCTATCACTACAACAAGGTCAAACGTGGCTTTGACCAGTTGATCGACATTTTCGGCGCTGATCACGGCGGTTACGTCAAGCGGATGAAGGCGGCGGTTTCGGCCCTGTCGGGGGGGCGCGTGCCCTTGGACATCAAGCTGATCCAACTGGTGAAGCTCTACAAAAACGGCGAACCGTTCAAGATGTCCAAGCGGGCAGGGACCTTTGTCACCCTGCGCGATGTGGTGGAACAGGCCGGGGCCGATGTGACCCGCTTTGTCATGCTGACGCGCAAGAACGATGCGGCGCTGGATTTCGACTTTGACAAGGTGCTGGAGCAGTCCAAGGACAATCCGGTCTTTTACGTCCAATACGCCAATGCGCGGGTGAACTCAGTCCTGCGCCGTGCCCGCGACGCCGGGGTTGCGGTGGATGACGCCACGCTGGCCGCTGCCGATCTGACCCATCTGGGCCATGAGGCCGAACTGACCATGGCCAAGAAGATCGCCGAATGGCCGCGTCTGGTGGAGATTGCCGCACGCAACAACGAACCGCACCGGGTGGCGTTCTACCTTTACGAACTCGCCTCTGACTTGCACGGGCTGTGGAACCGGGGCAATGACGACGCCTCCTTGCGCTTCGTGCAAGAGGATGCGGGCGTGACACAGGCGAAAATCGCCCTCGCACGGGCCGTTTCCGTTGTCATTTCCGCAGGTCTTGGTATTCTTGGCGTCACTCCGGTCGAGGAAATGCGCTGATCCAACAGCGACCGCCCGGCGTGAACAGGCAAGACAGCGGGACAGGCCCTCCTGAACCCGCGGCGGGGCAGAGCATGGCAGACGCGGACTACGACGATTTTGACGCCGGGTATGGTGACACCATGCCCGCTTTCCTGTCGCCTTCGCGCCTCTCGCGGCTGATCCACATCGGGGGGGCGGTCGCCTCGGTCGGTCTGGTGGGCTGGCTGGGGCTCTGGGGCTATGACGCGGCGGTGCGCGGTGCGCATGGCGTGCCGGTGATCGCGGCCTCCAAGGAGCCGATGCGAATCCAGCCGGAAAATCCGGGTGGTGAGGTGGTCGACCATCAGGGTCTGGCCGTGAATGACATCGCCGCCATCGGCGTTGCCGCGCCGCCTGCGGATCGGCTGGTGCTGGCGCCGGCGCCGGTGGAACTGACGGATGAGGATGTCGCAGGCCTGACCGATCCGTCGGCACCCGCGCCCGACCCGACTGCGGCGATGGCCGCCGCGGCGATTGCACCGGTCGATGGTCTTGCACCGATCCCCGGACCGGCCTTGCCTGCCGCGCCGCAGACGCAAACAGCGTTGCTGAGCGATCCCAGCCTCTCCGGTGCGGTCTTGGCCAATCCCGCCGCCCCCGTCCTGCCTGAGGGTCAGGCGCAAAGCGATGATGCCGTGGCGGCCGCGCTGGCCGAGGCTTTGGCGAATGACTCCTCGACTGAGGATGTGGTGGCGATGGATGCGACCCTGTCTCCTGCCGCCCTTGCGACGGATGCGGAGACGCTGTCCACCTCTGCGGCGCCGACCCGGCCCCGCGCCCGTCCGGCCAGCGCCCCCTTGCCGGCAGAACTCGGCATTGACGGACAGGCCCCGCTGCCGGTGACCGAGATCGACCCCACGACCCTGACGGCGGGCACGCGCCTTGCGCAATTGGGAGCCTTCGACTCGCCCGAACAGGCGCGGGCCGAATGGGTGCGGATGGGCAATGCCTATGCCGATCTGATGCTGGGCAAGGCGATGGTGATCCAGTCGGCCACCAGCGGCGGGCGTAGTTTCTACCGCCTCCGCGCGGCAGGGTTTGAGGGCGAGGATGCCTCGCGCGATTTCTGCACCGAGATTGTCGAACGCAACGGCACTTGCATCCCCGTGGTGCACAGATGACGGCGATCGGCTCTGGGGCGGCGATCTTCGGCTGTGCCGGGCCCGTGCTGACCCCGCAGGAGCGTGATTTCTTCCGCGATTACGATCCCTTCGGCTTCATCATCTTCGCCCGCAATGTCGAAACTCCGGATCAACTGCGCCGCCTGACCGGCGATCTGAGGGCTGCCGTGGGCCGCGATGCGCCCATTCTGGTGGATCAGGAGGGCGGGCGCGTCCAGCGCCTGCGCGCGCCGCATTGGCGCGAATGGCTACCGCCCTTGGATCAGGTGGCGCAAGCCGGACCGCAGGCCGCCCGCGCGATGTGGCTGCGCGCGCGGATCATCGCGGATGAATTGCGCGCCGTGGGCATTGATGCCAATTGCGCGCCTTGCGCCGATATCGCGGGAGATGCCACCCACCCCTTCCTGCGCAACCGCTGCTATGGGTCGGACGCCGCCACTGTCAGCGCCATGTCGCGCGCCGTGGCGGATGGCCATCTGGCGGGGGGCGTGCTGCCCGTGGCCAAGCATTTGCCCGGCCATGGCCGCGCGACGCAGGACACGCATCACGACCTGCCCACCGTGACGGTGGATACAGAGACGCTGACGGTCACCGATTTCGCGCCCTTTGCCGCGCTGGCGGACCTGCCGATGGCGATGACCGCGCATATCGTCTTTGCTGCGCATGACCCGGACCACCCGGCCACCCAGTCGACCATCATGATGGGCGTGATCCGCGACCAGATCGGCTTTCAGGGCCTCTTGATGACGGATGACCTCAACATGGATGCGCTGGCGGGTGACCTGACCGAACGCACCGCGCGCGCCATCGCGGCGGGCTGTGACATCGCCCTGCATTGCAAGGGTGATTTCGCCCAGATGCAGGCCGTCGCCGCCGCCGCTGGTGACATGGGCGACGCGACCCGCGTTCGCGCCCGGGCTGCCCTCGCGCAGCGCCGCACGCCCGATGAGGCCGACATCGCCGCGCTGATCCGCGAATTCGACGGTCTGCCGCATGGCTGAGGACGATTGGTCCACGCCCGAACGCCTCGCCCCTGCCGACCGCATGGCGGCAGAGGCGCTGATCGTCGATGTGGACGGGTTCGAGGGGCCGCTTGACCTGCTGCTGACACTGTCGCGCACGCAAAAGGTGGACCTGCGCCGGATTTCCGTGCTGCAACTGGCCGAGCAATACCTTGGCTTCGTCGAAAAGGTCCGCGCCCTGCGGATCGAACTGGCCGCCGATTATCTGGTGATGGCGGCGTGGCTGGCCTTCCTCAAATCCCGCCTGCTGCTGCCCCCCGATCCCACCGACGACGGCCCCAGCGCCGAGGACCTTGCCGCGCATCTGGCCTTTCAGTTGGAACGCCTGTCGGCGATGCGCGAGGCTGCGGCGCGGCTGATGGCGCGCGATCAGTTGGGGCGCGATTTCTTTGCCCGTGGCGCGCCGGATGCCGTGGTGCGTCACCGCACCGTCACCTACAGCGCTACCCTGCTGGACCTGATGCGCGCCTATGCCCGCATCCGCACCAAAGACGAATTCCGCCCGTTCGTGATGGACCGCGACCATGTCTTCACCCCCGAACAGGCGATGGAGCGGATGCGCGGTCTGATCGGCTATGCGGGCGAATGGTCGGATCTGGAGGGCTTCTTGCCCGAAGGCTGGGACAGCAACCCGATGCGCCGCCGCTCTGCCACTGCCGCGCATTTCGCCGCCGTCTTGGAACTGGCCAAACGCGGGCAGTTGGAATTGCGCCAAGGCGACACCTTCGCCCCGATCATGATCCGCCGGAAAGACCAATGACCGACCCTATCGAACAAAGCCTGTTCGACGCCCCGCCCATCGCGGAACAGGAACGCATGGTAGAGGCGATCCTGTTTGCCTCCATCGAACCCGTCACTGTGGCCGAACTGACCGCCCGCCTGCCGCATGGTTGCGACGCCGCAGAGGCGCTCGCCTACTTGCGCAAACGCTATGAAGGGCGCGGCGTGCATGTGGTGCGGGTGGGGGATGGCTGGGCCTTCCGCACCGCGCCGGACCTTGGCCACCTGATGCAAAAGGAAACGGTGGAGCAGAAGAAGCTTTCCCGTGCCGCGATCGAGACTTTGGCCATCATCGCCTATCATCAGCCCGTGACGCGGGCCGAGATCGAGGAAATCCGCGGTGTCGCCGTGTCCCGCGGAACGGTGGATCAACTGCTTGAGATGGAATGGATCAGGCTGGGCCGCAGGCGGATGACTCCGGGCCGTCCGGTCACATTCGTGGTCACGGAGCGCTTTCTGGACCACTTCGGTCTTGAATCCGCGCGCGACCTTCCCGGACTTAAGGAACTCAGGGCCGCGGGCCTTCTGGACAACCGGCCCTTGCCGGGGGCGATGCAGAAACCAGATGAGGATGACGACCAGCCGACCGGCCAGACGGAACTGTTTGAAGATTGAGGAGCGTGTGATGGACCGACTGATTCAGATGATCATCAACATGGTGATGCGGCGTGGCATCGACATGGCGATGAACAAGGGGGCCGACCTGATCGTCGGGCGCGGCAAAAGCCCCGAAGAGATGACGCCCGAAGAACGGATGCAGGCCAAACAGGGCCGCCAAGCCGCCAAGCGCATGAAACAGGCGCTGAAGATCGGGCGGCGGTTCTGATTATCTGAACTGCTTGGCCAGTTTCAGACCCTGGCCTTGATAATTCGACTTGATCGCCTGCCCATACAGGGTTTCGGGGCGGTCTTGCATATGCTCATACACCAGCCGCCCGACAACCTGCCCATGTTCCAGCACGAAGGGCGCTTCGTGGCAGCGCACCTCCAGCACGCCGCGCGACCCGGCCCCGCCAGCGGCGGCATGGCCGAAACCGGGGTCAAAGAAGCCCGCGTAATGCACCCGAAACTCGCCGACCATCGCCAGATAGGGGGCCATTTCGGCGGCGTAATCGGGGGGGATCGTCACGGCCTCGCGGCTGACGAGGATGTAGAAGGCCCCCGGATCAAGGATGATCTTGCCGTCGCGGGTGCGGATATCCTCCCAGAACTCCGCTGCCGGATAATGGCCGATGCGGTCCAGGTCGATCACCCCGGTATGGGGCTTGGCGCGGTAGCCGACCAGATCGCCGTCACCGGGCGACAGGTCCACCGAAAAGCCCAAGCCTTCGGAAATCACCGCCTCACCACTGACCAATGGCTCAACCGCATGCAGGGCGGTCAGCGCCGCATCATCGACAACCGCCTGACCGCTGCGAAGGCGAATCTGGTTCAGCCGCATCCCCGGGCGGACGAGGACGGAAAACGACCGGGGGCAGACCTCGGCATAAAGCGGCCCGTGATAGCCTTCGGGGATGCGGTCAAACTCCGTCCCGCCATCGGTGATCGTCCGCGTCAGCAGGTCCAGACGACCGGTCGAGGATTTCGCATTCGCCACCGCCGTCAACCCGGCGGGCAGGGCCAGACGTTCCATGAGCGGGATGACATAGACGCAGCCCTTTTCCAGCACGGCCCCTTGCGTCAGGTCCACGCGGTGCATCTCGAACTCCGCCACGCGGTCGGCCACGGAGCGGCCATGCCCGGCAAGGAAAGACGCCCGCACGCGATACGCCACCGTGCCAAGCCGCAGATCAAGGCTGGCGGGTTGCACCTGCGCGTCGATGATCGCAGGCTCTGCCGCGATGGCGCCCGAGGCGATCAATCCCCGCAGGGCCTGTGAGGGCAGAACGCCGATCCTGGTCATGCTCTCACCCCTTTATCGGCCATGCCGGGCCCTGAAACAGGAACCGCCCGCGCTGCCGGGTGGCAGGCGGGCGGTTTCTCACATGGTCGGGCCGGAGAGATTCGAACTCTCGACCTTCCGCCCCCCAGACGGACGCGCTAACCAGGCTGCGCCACGGCCCGACGATGTGGGGCGATACATACTGATATTCCGGGCAGGGGCAAGCGGGAAAGCGCAACTTTCCGCCCCGTTCAGCGCGGTCTTTTCCGCGTGCCCTCGGCCAAGCGGTCGCGCAGCGCAGCCAGACGCGCCGACAGCGGCAAAAGCGCCTCCGGCTGGGGCAAGCCTCCCGCCCGCTGCGCCTGACGCAGACGTGCGGCCATCTGGCCGCGTGCGGTGCTCTGCGTTGATTCGATCGGAATTTCAGGCGGTTGCGGGGCAGGGGGCGTCAGCGCGATGATCGGGGCGGGCGGCGTGCTGCCCTGTTCAGGGGCGGCATCCAGATCGAACAGGTCGCGGCGCATCGACGGCTTCTCCTCTGCCGCGCGGGCGGCATCCTTCTGGGCGAGCACGGCCTCCAGCGCGATGATCTGGGCCGTTTCGGGCGCCTCTTGCACCGGGGCGGCAACGGGGCCGAGGGCGGCGGCAAGCTGCGCCTCGATGCTGTCTGCGGTCTCGGTCACCTCTGGCACGGCCAGATCGCCGTCGGACAGGCCCGCGACATGGCGGATGCCCTGTTCGCGCAGCACCTTTTGCACGCCGCGGATGGTCATGCCCTCATCGTGCAAGAGCCGCCGTATCCCGGCCAGCAAGGCAACATCGCCGGGTCGGTAATAGCGCCGCCCGCCCGCGCGTTTCACCGGGCGCACCTGCGGGAACCGCGTCTCCCAGAACCGCAGCACATGGGCCGGGGTTTGCAGAAGATCGGCCACCTCGCTGATCGTGCGAAAGGCGTCGGGCGATTTTTCCATCCGGACGGGATGTCCTTACTTCTTGGAACCCGCGGCGACGCGGTCCTTCATCAGATGCGAGGGGCGGAAGGTCAGCACCCGGCGCGGGCTGATCGGCACCTCATCCCCGGTCTTGGGGTTGCGGCCCACGCGCGCGGCCTTGTCCCGCACCGAGAAGGTGCCGAAGGACGAGATCTTGACCGTCTCGCCCGAGGCCAGCGCGTCGGACATATGCTGCAACACGCTCTCGACCAGTTGCGCGCTTTCGTTGCGCGACAGGCCCACTTCACGCAAGACGGCCTCGCTCAGGTCCATCCGCGTCAAGGTCTTTTCGCCCATGTGCATTTCCCCCCGGGGTTATATTTCGGGGAAGGATGGGGCGAATGGATTCCTGAGTCAATATCAACCACTTGTGGCGGTATTTTCACCAAGATTACCAGCGGAGGACGACTGACCCCCAGGCCAATCCGCCGCCGATGGCTTCGGTCACCACAAGGTCGCCTTGCTTGATCTGGCCGCGCGCCTTGCCCACCGACAGCGCCAAGGGGATCGAGGCCGCCGAGGTGTTGCCGTGATCCTGCACGGTCACCACGACACGATCCATCGCCACTTGCATGCGTTTGGCGGTGCCTTCGATGATGCGGATATTGGCCTGATGCGGTACGATCCAATCGACATCGTCGCTGTTCAGACCGGCTTTGTCCAAGGCAGCATGGGCGGTTTCTGCCAGCTTTTCAACGGCGTGGCGGAACACCTCTTTGCCCTGCATCCGCAGATGGCCGGTGGTGCCCGTCGATGTGCCGCCATCGACATACAAGAGGTCCCGGTACCGCCCGTCCGAATTCAGGTCACTGGCAAGGATGCCCCGGTCGCTGGGCGCGCCGGTGCCTTCGCCCGCCTCCAGCACCAAGGCCCCTGCGCCATCGCCGAAGAGCACACAGGTGGTGCGGTCGGTCCAGTCCATCAACCGGCTGAAGGTTTCCGCCCCGATCACCAGCACGCGCTTGGCCTGACCCGAGATGATCATCGCATTGGCATTCGACAGCGCGAAAACGAATCCCGCGCAGACCGCCTGCACGTCAAAGGCAAAGCCGCGCGTCATCCCCAGCCCCGCCTGAATCATCGAGGCGGCAGACGGAAAGGTCAGATCGGCGGTGGATGTGGCCAGAATGATCGCGTCGATGTCATCGGCCACCATGCCCGCATCGGCCAAGGCCGCCTGCGCCGCAAGGATGCCCAGATGCGAGGTGTTCTGCCCTTCGGCCGCGAAATGCCGCCGTTCGATGCCGGAGCGCGACTTGATCCAGTCATCGCTCGTCTCAACCAGCGTTTCCAGTTCCGCGTTCGGAACCACACGGTCGGGCAGGTAATGCCCGACGCCCCTGACAATGGCCCGTATCGTCATTCGCTGGATGCGCCCCCCGGGCCACTGTGGCCCACGCCTGTCGGGCCGACTCCGGCACCGTCTTGCGCGGCATCCTGCCCCGCCCGCACCGCAGAGGCAACCCGTGCCGCAAGCCGTTCCTGAAAGCCCGATTGCGCCAGACGGCAAGCCAGCCCGATTGCTGCCGCAACGCCGGTGGCATCGGCCGAGCCATGCGATTTGACCACGGTGCCGTTCAGGCCCAAAAAAACTCCGCCATTGGCGCGGCGCGGGTCCATCCGTTTTTGCAGGCGCTTGAGCACCCCCAAAGCCATGATGGCAGCAAGTTTGGAAAATATGCCGGCGGTGAATTCCTGCTTGAGGAAATCCGAGATCAGCTTGGCCGTGCCCTCGCCGGTTTTCAGGGCGATATTGCCGGTGAAGCCGTCGGTCACGATCACATCGACCCGATCAGACGGAATGTCGCTGCCCTCGACAAAGCCTACGAAATCGAAACTGCCGGTCTCTGTCGCGTTGGAGAGAAGCTCGAACGCTTCTTTCAGCTCGGCCCGGCCCTTGTGTTCCTCGGTGCCGACATTCAGCAGGCCCACGCGGGGACGGGCGAGTTTCAGCCCGTTGCGCGCGTAGCTGGCCCCCATCATCGCATATTGCAACAAATCGGCCGCGTCGGCCTTTACGTCCGCGCCCATGTCCAGCATGACATTGTAACCCGCCGGATTGCGCGAGGGCCAGAAACTGGCGATGGCGGGGCGGTTGATGCCGGGCAGCTTGCGCAGACGGATCATTGACAGCGCCATCAGGGCGCCGGTGTTGCCGCAGGACACCGCCACGGCCGCCTCGGCATTCTTGACCGAGTCGATGCAAGACCACATCGAGGTGCCGTCGCCGTGGCGCATCACCTGTGACGGCTTGTCATGCATCGTCACCACGCGGTCGGCGTGGCGCAGGCGCACGCGGCCTGAGAGCACCGATTCCGCCACGACCATGCGCGACAGTTCGGTTTCCGGTCCGTGCAGGATGAAATCCACGTCAGGATAGGCGGTCGCAGACAGCACAAGACCGGCAACCACAGCTGCCGGTCCGCGATCCCCACCCATCGCATCGACGGAAATGACGATCCGCGTCGCGCCCTGATCCGCCGGAGTGTTCATTCCGTCATCCACCAGTGCGCGCGCGGGCAAGCGCGGCTTACGCCGCGTCCTCGTCCTCGGCGGCCTTCACGGTAGCCACGATTTCTTTTGAATCGTAGTGACCGCAAGACGGGCACACATGGTGCGGGCGCTTCAGCTCGCCGCAGTTGGAGCATTCCTGCGGATTGCCAGCGACCAGCGCATCATGCGAACGGCGCATGTCGCGACGCGAACGGGTGACTCGGTTCTGAGGGACTGCCATGTCTCAACCTCGTGTAAAGGGGGACATTAAACCCCGATTTCCTTTTGCGATCAGCGGTTTGCCCGCTTCCTGCGCGAGCCCTGACCAGCCATCGAATGAGGCGCGGAAAATACCCGGATTTGCGCGGGGCGCAAGCCCCTTTCTGGGATGTTTTCCACAGCCTGTCGTGCGCCCCCTATGCCGCACATCCCGCGGCGCTTCAAGACCGCTCATGCGCCGCCGCCGCCCTCCAGTTTCGCCTTCAGCCCGGCCAGTCCGGCAAAGGGGCGCAGGTCCTCGTCCTTGAGCGGGGCCGTTCCGGGTTCGGCAAAGACCGCCTGTCCCAGTTCCGCCCCCGGCGCACGGGGATAAAGCGGCAGGGCCAGCGCCAGCGCCTCGCGCGCGACATCGGCCACGTCGATCACCTCGGGCAGGGGGTCGGTGGTGTCATCCTCCAACTCCACCTCATCGGCATCGGGCAGCCGGTAATCGCGCACATAGGTGCGGCGCACGGGTTCGGCGATGCTGGCCGGCACCGGGGCCAGGGTGATGGAGCAGGGCTGCACCACGCGGGCGGTCAGCGCGGCCTCAAGCGTGAAGTCGGATTTGCCCGCCGGGCGGATTTCGCCCGCCAGCCGCAATTCGGGCAGGTCGAGCAAGCCCAGTTCCGCCGCGATCGCGGCCCGGCCCGCCGCGTCGGGCGCAAAGGTGAATCGCATCGGCTTGCGCGTCGGCAGCGCCGTCACACGGTAGGGCTGGCTGGGCAGATCGGTCATGCTGGAACCTCTTTTGCGTCGCGAAGCGGCCATCGTCGGGACGAAAGGTCAAAGGGGGCGGCGGGTCCCGGTTCCCCGGCGGTCGGCCCGATGCCTTTACTTGAACAAGTGGCCGTCCTTCTGTAAGCCAAGGTCAAAGGGGCCGTGGCCCGCTGTCTTGCCAGTTGCGATACGGGTCTTGCCGTCTTTGGGCAAGCGCCCTTCGACCGGAAGGGGGCGATTTGGCCGTCGACCCCGCAAGACAGCACCGGCCCCGGCGACGGGCAAGACGAAAGAGGATGCGGATGGCTTTCATTCCCGGCACGATGGCCCGCGCTTTCGCCAAGGTGCGTGCTGCGCTTGTTCTGGCAGCGCTTCTGGCCGCCGCCTGCACGCCCGTCTATCGCAACCATGGCTATATCCCCGCCGAGGACGAGTTGGCGCAGGTCACCGTGGGGCAGGACACCAAGGGGAGCGTCGCCACCAAGGTCGGCCGCCCCTCGGTCGAAGGGCTGCTGAACGACAACGGCTGGTTCTATGTGCAAAGCCGCTTCAAGACCGTGGGCCCGCGCCAGCCGCAAGAGGTGGAGCGTCAGGTCGTGGCCATCACCTTCGACGATCAGGACCGCGTGGCCAATGTCGAGCGCTTCGGTCTGGAAAAGGGTGAGGTCGTCACGATCTCGCGCCGCATCACCTCGACCAGCATCAAGCAGATCGGTTTGATCCAGCAGCTTCTGGGCAGTCTGGGACGCCTGCGCGCGGATCAGTTGCTGCAATGATCCGGGGCGCGTGCTGAGATGTGCAAAGGGGGGCTGCCGCCCCCCTCGCCGCCAGGGCGGCTCACCCCCTGCGGATATTTGGGCAGAGAAGACAGGCACAAGGAAGAGGGGCGCTCACTCCGCCTCTTCGAAGGTCAGCGCGACACCGTTGATGCAGTAGCGAAGGCCGGTGGGGCGGGGGCCGTCGGGGAAGACATGGCCAAGGTGGGCGTCGCAGCGGGCGCAATGCACCTCGGTCCGGCGCATCCAGAGGGTGCGGTCCTCGGTCTCGCCGACCATTGCGGGATCGATGGGTTGCCAGAAGGACGGCCAGCCGGTGCCGCTGTCGAACTTCGTCGCCTGATCGAACAGCGGCGCGTCGCAGCAGACGCAGCGATAGGTGCCGGGGTTCTTGGGGAAATTGTCATGGGTGAAGGCGCGCTCTGTCGCGTGCTTGCGCGTGACCTTGTAGGCGAGGTCAGACAGTTGCGCCCGCCACTCGGCATCGGTTTTCTCGACCTTGTCCATCGTTCGTCCTTTCCCTCCAGCCCCGCGCCTGTTGCGGCGGGGTCATGGATGCGTGCATATCTTGGCCTATGATATCTAGGGCCGGACCGGCGGCCCGCCAAGCGCGGATCTGTGACGGAGGCGGACGAATTCCCGTGACCAAAGCCTGTGCTGCCCCCCTGATGCGTGGCCGCCTGACCGTGCGCGCGGCCGAGGCGGGCGCGGACATCGCAGGGTTGATGGCGCTGCGCGGGCGGGTCTTCCGCGGTGATGCGGCGGCTGACGACCGCGATGCCCATGACGCCGGCGCCATCCATGTTCTGGTCGAGGCCGAGGGCCGCATGCTGGCCGGGTTCCGTCTGATCGCCATGGCCACCGGGGCCGAGGTCGGGCGGGGCTATTCCGCCGCGCGCTATGACTTGTCGCGCCTCGCGGGCTTTGCCCTGCCGATTCTGGAACTGGGCCGCTTTTGCATCGATCCGCAGGCCGGGGCAGACCCTGACATCCTGCGCGCGGCCTGGGCCTTCATCACGCGCGAGGTCGATGCGCGGGGGGCGGGGATGCTGTGCGGCTGCACCTCTTTTGCCGGAGCCGATCCTGCCCGGCACCGCGCGGCGCTGGCGCATCTGACGCGCCATCTGGCCCCCGCCGCGCTGGCCCCTTTGCCGCGCGGGGCGGATGTGGTGCATTTCGCGCGCGATCTGGCCGGGGTCCGGCCCGATCCGGCGGCGGCGCTGGCGGGGTTGCCGCCGCTCTTGCGGACCTATCTGATGATGGGCGGCTGGGTCAGCGACCATGCCGTGGCGGACCGGGACCTTGATACGCTGCATGTCTTCACCGCCGTGGACATCGCGGCGATTCCCCCGGCGCGGGCGCGGGCATTGCGGGCGCTGGCCGGATAGCCCCCGTTGACGCCGCTGCGTTTGCCGCATACCCGTGCCGCCATGGCACGCGCACCCCTTCTTCAGCTTTCCGGCATCTCGCTGACCTTCGGCGGCAATCCGGTGTTCGACAATCTCGACCTCGTGGTCCAACCCGGTGACCGGGTGGCGCTTGTGGGGCGCAACGGCTCTGGCAAATCCACCCTGATGAAGGTGATGGCCGGGCTGGTGGAACCCGATCAGGGCCTGCGCGTGGTGCCGCCCGGCATCTCGGTCGGTTACATGGAGCAGGACCCCGACCTGTCGGGGTTCGAGACGCTGGGCGCTTTCGCGGCCTCGGCCCTGCCCGAAGGCGAAAGCTACAAGGTCGATGTCGTGGCCGAAGGGTTGAAGTTCCGCCCCGAAACGCCGGTGGCCACCGCATCTGGCGGGGAACGCCGCCGTGCCGCCTTGGCCAAGCTCTTGGCCGAAGCGCCGGAACTGATGCTGCTGGACGAACCGACCAACCATCTGGACATTCAAGCCATCGAATGGCTGGAAACCGAATTGCGCGACACCCGCACCGCCTTTGTGCTGATTTCCCACGACCGCGCCTTCCTGCGCGCCCTGACCCGCGCCACACTGTGGATCGACCGGGGCGAGGTGCGGCGGCGCGAGTCGGGGTTTGAAGGCTTTGAGGAATGGCGCGAAACCGTCTGGGCCGAAGAAGATGAGGCCCGCCACAAGCTGGAGCGCAAGATCAAGGCCGAGGCGAAATGGGCCGTCGAGGGCATCTCGGCCCGCCGCAAGCGCAACATGGGCCGGGTGCGCGCACTTTATGCGCTGCGCGATGAACGCGCCTCGATGATCCGCCGCCAAGGCACGGCGGCGATGGAGTTTGAAAGCGGCACCACCAGCGGCAAGCGCGTGATCGAGGCCAAGGGAATCACCAAGGTCTTTGGCGACCGCACCATCCTGCGCGGACTGGACCTGCGGGTGCTGCGCGGCGACCGGGTGGCCTTTGTCGGCCCGAACGGGGTGGGCAAGACCACGCTGTTGAAAATGCTCGTGGGCGAATTGGCCCCCGATACCGGCAGCGTGACGCTGGGCACCAATCTCGAGATCGCGGTCTTTGACCAGACCCGCGCGCAACTGGACCCGGAGGCGAGCCTGTGGGACAACCTGACCGGTGATCCGGCGATGCGGGTGTCGGGCAACTCCGATCAGGTCATGGTGCGCGGCACGCCGAAACATGCGGTGGCCTATCTCAAGGATTTCCTCTTTGACGAACGCCAAGCCCGCGCGCCGGTCAAATCGCTGTCGGGCGGGGAAAAGGCGCGGCTTCTGCTGGCCAAGCTGATGGCGAAACCGTCGAACCTCTTGATCCTGGACGAACCGACCAACGATCTGGATGTGGAAACGCTGGACCTGTTGCAAGACATCCTTGGCGATTACGACGGCACCGTTTTGCTGGTCAGTCACGACCGGGACTTCATCGACCGCGTCGCCACCACGACCGTGGCGCTGGAAGGGCAGGGACGGGCGACCGTCTATCCCGGCGGCTGGTCCGACTATGCCGCCCAACGGCCCAGCACCGACGTGACCCGCGCCGAGGACCGTGCCATCGAACGGCTGGCCGAAAAGCCCGCGCCGAAGTCCGCCGCGCGGCCCGATCCCGCGCCGCCCGCCAAGTCCGCCGCCAAGACGGCGGGGGGCCTCTCCTTCACCGAACGCAAGCGGCTGGACGATCTGCCCGGTGTCATCGCCCGTCTCGAGGCCGAGATCGCCAAGCTGACCGAGTTCCTGTCGGCCCCGGATCTGTTCACCAAGGAACCCGCCAAATTCCGCAAGGCCACCGAGGCGATTGCCGAACGCCAAAGCGCGCTGGCCAAGGCCGAGGAAGAGTGGCTGGCCTTGGCCGAACGCGAATAGTTCCAAGGCCGCCGGTCACGTTTTCGGGACATTCCCGTGTTTCGGCAAGGACTTGCCGCCTGTCGGCTGCGATCTGGCCGGTTCCCGCCGATGCGGAAATCCGCACGGCTCTTTTCCTGCTCCGGCGGGTTGTTTGCGCGTCCGCGGGGAAACACCTCGTGGCGATGTGGACAGCCCCGGCCCCCAACGAGGGCCTGTGACGATGGGGTGTCCCTTGGAACAGGAGAACGAGAGAATGAAGAAACTAGCAACGATGGCGCTCTTTGGCCTTGCCGCTGGCGCCGTGGCCGCGCCCGCCTTTGCGGGCGGTCCGGTGGTCGTGGCGGAAGAGGCGACGGTGGCCGTCCCCGTGATGCAAACGGCGCCGATGCCCGTCGGAAATGATTGGGGCGGGGCCTATGCCGGTGCGCAGCTTGGCTTTGGTCAGGTCGGATCGACCGATCCGTTTCAGGGCGAGGGCATGATCGGCGGCCTGCACGCGGGCTATCGCATGGACTTCGGCACTTTTGTCGCGGGCGCGGAACTGGCCTGGGACTTCGCCTCGATCGACCTCGGGGCGCTGAACGTCGAAACCATCGACTCCATCGGGCGGCTGGGCCTGCAAGGCGGTGCCGATCTGGGGCAAGCGCTGGTCTATGGCACGGTGGGTCTGGCCCGGATCGGTGGCGACATCGATCAGGACGGATCGTTCTACGGGGTGGGCATGGATTACGCCCTCTCTGACACCATGACGCTGGGCGGCCAGGTCCTGAAGCATGAATTCGACGATGTGCCCGCCGGATCGCTGGACACGACCTTGGTTCAGGCCCGCGTGTCCTTCGCGTTCTGACCGCACGCGGCGAGACCACGGGAAAGGGGGCGGGGCCAAGAGTCCCGCCCCTTTTGCATGGGAATCCCGCTTGGCTGTGGCGGGATTTGCCGGTATCGCTGTCGCCATGACACAAGAACGGCGCATCCGCATCGGCTGTATCCCCCGCTGACCATGGGTCGCGCGGGCTGTCATCGTCATTCCCAAGACCGGATGAAGTTGCTAGACCCGCGCCGGGAGACGGCAGGGCCGAGGACAGGGACTTGAGGGACGACGCGACATGGTGACCATCCGCCTGCACAATGCAAAGACCCGCGCGAAAGAGGTCTTTACCCCGATCGACCCCGAAAACGTGCGGATGTATGTCTGCGGTCCAACCGTCTATGACCGCGCGCATCTGGGCAATGCCCGGCCCGTGGTGGTGTTCGACACACTCTATCGCCTGCTGCGCCATGTGTATGGCGGCAAGGTCACCTATGTGCGCAACTTCACCGACGTGGATGACAAGATCAACGCCACTGCCCTTGCGCGGCAGCAGGCCGGGGCTGCGGGCACGCTGGAGGCATTGATCGCCGAACGGACCGAAGAAACCATCGGCTGGTATCATGCCGATATGGACGCGCTGGGGGCGCTGCGGCCCGACGTGGAACCGCGCGCCACGGCCTATATCGGCGCGATGATCGGCATGATCGAAGGGTTGATCGCCAAGGGCTATGCCTATTCCGTGGATGGTCACGTTCTGTTCGATGTCCGTTCCTATCCCGACTATGGGCGACTCTCGGGGCGGTCGGTCGATGACATGATCGCGGGCGCGCGGGTGGAGGTGGCCCCCTACAAGCGCGACCCGATGGATTTCGTGCTGTGGAAACCGTCGGATGAGAATCTGCCCGGTTGGGATTCGCCCTGGGGCCGGGGGCGGCCCGGCTGGCACATCGAATGCTCGGCCATGTCCTTGGAACTTCTGGGGCCAAGTTTCGACATCCACGGCGGCGGCATCGATCTGCAATTCCCCCACCATGAGAACGAGATCGCCCAAAGCTGCTGCGCCCACCCGGAGGCCGATTTCGCCCGCGTCTGGATGCACAACGAGATGTTGCAGGTGGAAGGCAAGAAGATGTCCAAGTCCTTGGGCAACTTCTTCACCGTGCGGGATCTGCTGGATCAGGGCGTGCCGGGGGAAGTGGTCCGTCTGGTGTTTCTGGGCACGCATTATGGGCGTCCGATGGACTGGACGGCGGAGAAGGCGGCTGGTGCTTCATCAAAACTCGATGATTTTGTGAGGTTGATTGGGCAATTTGCTAACCTTCAAATTGCCCGCGAACTTGCGCCTGATGACGCAATTATTGCGGCGCTCGCAGATGACATGAATACCCATGCGGCACTGGTCGCACTTGAGGGCTTGGCTAATGCGGCGCGCTATAACGAGTTGGCCAGAAACCTAGATTTTCTTGGTATCCTCAGCTTTGAGCAGTTGGAAACACGGATAGACCGGAAGCAAGACGCACTGAAACTGCTCCTTCCCTATGCCGCGCGCTTGGCCGCCCTGCGCGAGGCGGCGATGCAGGCCAAGGACTTCGCCCCGGTCGATGCGATGAAGGCGGCGTTGCTGGCGGCGGGGGTCGAGGTGCGGATGTCCAAGGCAGGGGTAGAATTGCTGCCCGGTCCGGGCTTTGACGCCGCGCGTCTGGAGGGGCTGCTGTGACGCAATTTTCTTCGAAGAAAATTGCAAATTCCTTCGAAGGAATTTGTGGGATGCCTCCGGTGGCGGCGCGCTTTGGGCAAGGGGCGCAGGGGGGCTGTCTGCCCCCCTCGGCCTGCGGCCTCACCCCCCGAGGATATTTGAGCAACGGGGAAGGGCAGGGTCTGTGATGCGTGAGCGGCTTTACCTTTTCGACACCACGCTGCGCGATGGGCAGCAGACGCAGGGTGTGCAGTTCTCCACCGCTGAAAAGCAGGTGATCGCGCGGGCGCTGGATGCCTTGGGCGTGGATTACATCGAAGGCGGCTGGCCGGGGGCCAATCCGACCGACAGCGAGTTTTTCGCCCATGCACCGCAGACGCGGGCGCAGATGACCGCCTTTGGCATGACCAAGCGGATCGGGCGGTCGGCCGAGAATGACGATGTGCTGGCAGCTGTCTTGGATGCCGGGACGCCCGCGGTCTGTCTGGTGGGCAAGACCCATGATTTCCATGTGCGCACCGCCCTTGGCGCGACCCTGGACGAAAACCTTGATGCCATCGGCACCAGCATCGCGCATTGCGTGAGGAAGGGGCGCGAGGCACTGTTCGATGCCGAGCATTTCTTTGACGGCTACCGCGCCCATCCGGAGTTTGCGCTGGCCTGTCTGCGCACGGCCTTGGAGGCCGGGGCGCGGTGGATCGTGCTCTGTGACACCAATGGCGGCACTTTGCCCGCCGAGGTGGGGCGCATCGTGGCCGAGGTCATCGCCTCTGGCATCCCCGGCGACCGTCTGGGCATCCATTGCCATGATGACACCGGCCATGCCGTGGCCAATTCGCTGGCCGCCGTGCTGGCGGGCTGTCGGCAGATCCAGGGCACGCTGAACGGGTTGGGCGAGCGCTGTGGCAATGCCAATCTGACGACGATCATCCCGACGCTGCTGTTGAAAGAGCCCTTTGCCAGCCGTTTTGACACCGGCGTGACGCAGGAGGCTTTGGCGGGGCTCTTGAAAACCTCTCGCCAACTGGACGACATCCTGAACCGCGTGCCGATGCGGGCGGCGCCCTATGTCGGGGCCTCGGCCTTTGCCCACAAAGCGGGGCTGCATGCATCTGCCATCCTGAAGGACCCCATGACCTATGAGCATGTGGACCCTGCGCTGGTCGGCAATGAGCGGGTCATTCCGATGTCCAATCAGGCGGGGCAATCCAACCTGCGGATGCGGCTGGCGGCGGCGGGGATTGCCGTTGAGGCCAAGGACCCGCGTCTGGGCCGCATTCTGGATGTCATCAAGGAGCGCGAGGATCAGGGCTATGCCTATGACGGCGCACAGGCGAGCTTTGAGCTGGTGGCACGGGCGGAACTGGGCCTCTTGCCCGAATTCTTTGAGGTCAAGCGCTACCGCGTGACGGTGGAGCGGCGCAAGAACAAGTACAACCAGATGGTCAGCCTGTCCGAGGCCGTGGTGGTGGTGAAGATCGGCGAGGCGAAGATGCTGTCGGTCTCGGAGTCGATGGATGAGACGGGGACCGACCGGGGGCCGGTGAATGCGCTTGCCAAAGCCTTGGGCAAGGACCTTGGCCCCTATCAGGCCTGCATCGACGACATGAAGCTGGTGGATTTCAAGGTGCGCATCACACAAGGCGGGACAGAGGCGGTGACACGGGTCATCATCGACTCCGAGGATTCCGCCGGGCGGCGCTGGTCCACTGTCGGCGTCAGCGCCAATATCGTGGACGCCAGTTTCGAGGCGCTGCTGGATGCGATCAACTGGAAGCTGATCCGCGACATCAAGACCCCCGTTCCGGTGCCTGTGGCATGAGTGTCGATGCCTGCGCCGCGCTAGTGGAACGCGGCGACCCGGAGCGCTTTGCCGCGCTGATGGCGGCCCCTGTGGCGGCGCGGGGGGCCTTGGCGGTACTTTACGCCTATAACCTCGAGATTGCCCGCGCGCCTTGGGTCACCAAGGAGCCGATGATCGCCGAGATGCGGTTGCAATGGTGGCGCGACATCGTGGCCGAGGCGGCGGCCGGCAAACCCGCCCGCGCGCATGAGGTGGCGGGGCCGTTGTCGGCGATGATCGGTCAGGGCCGTGTCGATGCCGCCGTGCTGGACCGCATGGCCGAGGCGCGCCGCTGGGACATCTACACCGATGCCTTTGCGGATGAGGCGGCGCTGGATGCCTATCTGGAGGATACCGCCGCTGGCCTGACCTGGGCCTCAGCGCAGGCACTTGGGGCAGGGCCGGGGACTGAGGCAGCCGTGCGCGCCTATGGCTGGGCAATGGGTCTGGCCAATTTTCTGCGCGCCGTGCCGGAACTGGAGTCGCGGGGGCGTATCCCGCTGCTCGATGGCCGACCCGAGGCCGTGGCGGCATTGGCGCAGCGTGGGCTGGACCGTCTGGCCGCAGGGCGGGGCAAGGTTCCCGCCGCCGCGCGTCCGGCGCTGATCGCCTGCCACATGGCCGCGCCCTTGCTGGCGCAGGTGGTGCATGAACCCCAGCGCGTGGCGGACGGGGCGATGGAGGTGTCGGAATTCACCCGCCGTTGGGGCCTTTTGAAGGCGGCCTTCGGGCGGATCTGACCGTCTCAGTCCGACCTTTGCCCCGCACGGGTCACAGCTTGGCCTGAAACAGTGGTTACCAGATGTCCCCAACCGCTCCTGTTTGCGCGGCGTGGAAGGACATTTGATGCCAACCTATTCGATGTCGATGCAAAGCTACCTCGGCTCTCTCCTGTCGCTGAACTTCCTGTCGGCGCAGCAGACCCTGTTCCTGAGCTTCTTCGGCGGCATCAACAGCGTCAGTTTCACCACCGGCAATGACAAATTCTATGTTGGCGAAGACCTGTCCATCGGCGGTGGCACATGGGAGGTGGTGGGGTCCGGCTGGGTGCAGCCGGGGATCAGCGTCTTTGGGCTTGTCATTCCCACCGGCACCCGGGTCGATGCCATTCTGGTGCGCAACAGCCTGAGCGGGTCCTTGTCGCTGCTCTATCCCGACGGCATCCCGTGGGCGACAGGCATGATCGCGATGGTGATCGACATTGATCCGGTCGGCTACAACAACTCCACCAAGGGGCCTTTGTGCTTTCTGGCCGACACCCGCCTTGCCACGCCATGGGGGTGGATCGCGGCGGGGCAGGTGGCGGCGGGGGATCGCCTGATGGACCGTGACGGCAGGCCGGTCACCGTGCTGGCTACCCTGCGCCCCGCCTTGGCGATGCGCAGCCATCGCGGGCTCTGGGCGGTGCGGACAGAGGCGGGCGCAGGCCTGTCGCAGCAGCACCGCATCACGCTGTCGGGTGCGGCGGTCGAGATGTTCTTCGGCGTGGCCGAGGTCCTCGCCCCGGCGCTGTGTCTGGCCGAGGCGGGCCTGGCGCGGCTGGAGCCGGTCGGCGCGCGCGACTATGTGCATGTCCTGACCGACCGCCACGCCATCCTCTTGGCCGAAGGGCTTGAGGCGGAGAGCCTTCTGCTCGGCCCGATGGCGGCGATTGCCTTGGCCAGCGACGGTGCCGATCAGGGGGATGCCGAGGTGCTGGCCGATCTGGGCAGCCGCTTTCCGCATCACTCCCGACGCGCGGCGTTGCCCTTGGTCACGCGGGCGGAGGCGCGGGTTCTGCTGGATCAGGGCGCGCGTCCCGTCACGCATCATCTGCCGACGGCGCGGGTGGCCTGACGCGTCAGCGCGTTTCCTTGGGACGCAGCGCCAGCCAGACCAGCGCGGCCCCGGCCAGCGTGATCAGGGGCAGCATGGCAAGGTTGACCGTCTGCCAGCCGTGCTGCACCGATCCGCCCGCGCAATTCATCAACCCGCCCGAGGACAGCGAGGCCAGCGTGACACCACCGAACACCACCAGATCGTTCAGCCCCTGCAAGCGGCCCTTTTCCACGGCACTCGGTTCCTGAGCCAGCATCGTGGTCGCGCCGATGAAGCCGAAGTTCCAGCCAAGACCCAGAAGCATCATCGCGGCGAAGAAATGGGTCAGCTCAAACCCCATCAGGGCGACCGCTCCGGCCCCCGCCAGAATCACCAGACCCAAGGCCACGATCCGCTCGGTCCCAAAGCGGGCGATCAGGTGGCCGGTAAAGAACGACGGCGCATACATCGCCAGCACATGGGCGGTGACGATGTCCGCCGCATTGCCCTTGGTGAAGCCGCAGCCCACCACCGCCAGCGGCGAGGAGGTCATCACAAGGTTCATCAGCGCATAGGATACCGTGGCGCAGATCATGGCGACGGCAATGCGCGGGGTGCGGATCATCTGGCCGCGCGTGCGCCCGGTGGCGGCCCCGGCGACCGGGGGGCGGGGTTTCGGGATCGACAGGCCAAAGAACAGGAACACCCCCACCACGTTCAGCCCGATCACCGCAAGATAGGTGCCCAGAAACGGCACCACCATCGCATCCGCCGTGGTCTTCACCAGTTGCGGGCCAAGCACGGCGGACAGCAATCCCCCCGCCATGACCCAGGAGATGGCCTTGGGCCGGAAGGCATCCGATGCTGTATCCGCAGCGGCAAAGCGGTAAAAGCCCTGCGCCGACATGTAGATGCCCGACAGAACCGCGCCGATGCAGAACAGCGCGAAGGACCCGACATAAAGCCCCAGCGCCCCCACGGCGGCCCCGATGGCTCCGCCCACGGCCCCGGCGACAAAGCCCGCGCGGCGGCCGTGCTTTTGCATGAAGGCCGAAATCGGTGTGGCCGTCAGCATCGAACCCACCACCATGCAGGTGATCGGCAGCGTCGCAAGACAGGCATTGGGCGCAAGACCCTGTCCCGCCAGACCCGCGATGGTGAAGATCATCGGCATCTGCGCGCCCAGCACCGCCTGCGCGCCTACAAGGACAAGGACGTTGCGTTTGGCCTGGGCGTCGGAGGGGGCGATCATATCTGTCATGTGGAATGTCTAGGCCTGCGCCCCGCGCACCGCAAGGTATGGCAGGATACGGATTGCGCGATATCCGGCCGCAGGGTTAGCTGGCGGCATGGTTGGACGCATCATCGAAACCCCCGATTGCGTGGCGCAAGGCGTGGCCTTTCTGTCGGCGCTTGAGCCGCGCTTTGCCCATGCGGCGGGGCTGTGCGCCCCCTTGCCGCTGCGCCGTCGCGCGGACGGCTTTGCGGCGCTTCTGGATGCCATCGTCAGCCAGCAGGTCAGCGTGGCCAGCGCCAATGCCATCTGGGCGCGGATGGAGGCGGCGGGTTTGACCGATCCCGCGCGTCTGGCGCAGGCCAGCGATGAAGACTGCCGCGCCGTCGGTCTGTCGCGGCAAAAGGCGCGCTATGGCCGGGAACTGGCAAAGGCCGGGATTGACTTTGCCGCGCTGCGCACCGTGCCGGATGCGCAGGTGGTGGCCACTCTGACCGCCGTTCCGGGCATCGGCGTCTGGACCGCCGAGATATACGCCATGTTCGCGCTGGGTCGGGCGGATGTGTTCGCGCCGGGGGATCTGGCGTTGCAGGAAGCCGCACGGGTGCTCTTCGGGCTGGAGGCGCGGCCCAGCGAAAAGGCCCTGCGGGCGATGGCCGAGGCCTGGTCGCCGTGGCGGTCGGTTGCAGCGCGGCTGTTGTGGGCCTACTACCGTGTCGCCAAAGAGCGTGAGGGGATCAGATGAGCATTCGGGAACTGCGTTTCGGACGCAAAGGTGCGGCACAGGGCAAGGCGACGTCCTTGGTGGTGTTCGTCCATGGCTACGGCGCGGATGGGGCGGACTTGCTGGACATCGGCGACGTGCTGGCCCCGCATCTGCCGGGGGCGGCCTTCGTCTCGCCCGACGCGCCGGAAAAATGCGTGAACAATCCCTTTGGCTATCAATGGTTTCCGATCCCGTGGCTGGACGGATCATCCGAGGCGGCAGCGAAAGCCGGGATGGCACAATCTGTCAAGGACTTGAACGCCTTTCTTGATGCAAGACTTGAAGAATATGGCCTTACCCCTTCGGCCTTGGCCTTGATCGGTTTCAGCCAGGGCGCGATGATGTCTTTGCACATCGCCCCGCGCCGGGCAGAGGCGGTGGCCGGGGTGGTATCGATATCAGGCCGTCTCTTGGTGCCTGAAACGCTGCAAGCCGAAGCGCAGGTCAAGCCGCCCGTGCTGCTGATGCATGGCGATCAGGATCAGGTGGTGCCGTTTCAGGACATGACGCTAGCCGGCAATGCGCTGGTGGATGCAGGCTTTGAAACCTATGGCCATGTGATGCGCGGCATGGGGCATGGCATCTCGCAGGACGCCCTGTCGGTCGCCCTGCAATTCCTGTCGGAACGTCTGCCGAAGTGACTCAGGCGGTGGCGGCCAGATAGGCCGCGCATCCGGTCAGCGCGGCGAAGTCATCCTCGACCACGGTGATCGAAAAGTCCTTTTGCAGCAGGTCCACCCGGCGGGCATCACGGAAGGTGGGCGTAAGACCAAAGGCATCGAAATGCGGGGTCAGGGCGCGCGCCATGCCGCCGATCAGGAAGATGCCGCCATAGGGCAGGTGGATCAGCGCCAGATCCGCCAATGCCTGCCCGAGGATGCGGACATAAAGCCGCGCCGCATGGGTGGCCGTGGCGTCGCCCTTGTCCAGCGCCGCCAGAACCTCGGCCGAGGACAGACCGCCCGGAACACCCGCCTCAGCCGCGGCAAAGGCATAGAGATTGCCCAGGCCGCGACCGGCCAGAACCTCTTCGACGCCACAATGCGGCGTCTCCCCGCGCGCCAAGAGCAGCGATTCCACGAAGCGCATCAGGCGAAGGTCTTCCTCGGACCGCACCGGCATGTTGACATGGCCGCATTCCGACGGTGGCACAACGCGGGCCGCCCCGCTGCCATGCACGGGGGCGGCGTTCACCCCGGTGCCCAGACCCACCACCAGCATCGACCCCGCCGCCACCGGCCCATCCACCACGCGGCGCAGATGGTCGGGCGCGATATGGCCCAAGGCATGACCTTGGGCTTGCAGGTCGTTCAGGATCGCCACGCGGCCTGCGCCGGTCGCGCCAGAGAGCTTGGCCGCGTCCATGACCCAGTCCAGATTCGTCATCGTCGCGACACCGTCCTGCACCGGACCGGCGGCGGCGACGCAGACGCCATCCACCGACGCCCCGGTCTGGTCCAGATAATCGCGCAGGATATGGGCGATGTCCTTGCCCGCCGCGCGATACTCGGCGTTGGAAAAGCGGCGGATTGACCCGGCATCGACCGCCGTGCCTTGGGCCAGCGCGACCCGCGTATTGGTGCCGCCGATGTCGGCGAGGATGGCAAGGCTCATGTCAGGCAGTCTCCGTAAGCGAGTCGCGCAGGGGGCAGGTCAGTCATTCTTGGCCAGCGCCCGGGCCAGCGCGTGATACGAGGATTTGGGCACCCGTGCCAAGGTCTGGTAATCGACATGGACCAGACCGAAGCGCTTTTCATAGCCTTCGGCCCATTCGTAATTGTCCAGAAGCGACCAGTAGAAGAAGCCCTTCACATTGGCCCCATCGGCAATGGCGCGTTTCGTGGCCTCAAGGTGAGAAAACAGGAAATCCGTGCGCACATCGTCACTTACCGCGCCGTCTTGCAGCACATCGGCATTGGCCATGCCGTTTTCGGTGACATAAAGCGGCAGATCGCCCACGTAGTCGCGCGCCATGCGGGTCAGGAAATGGTGCAGTCCGTCGGGGTAGATTTCCCAGCCCATCTGGGTTTTCGGCAGATCGCCCTGACCGTCCTTCAGATGCGGCCAAGGGGCAGTGGCGTCATGGGCGTTGATGTGGCGGGTGTAGTAATTGACCCCCAGCCAGTCCAAGCGTTGGCCGATCAGCGGCATGTCATCCTGCCACGCGTCGGGCATATGCGGCCCCAACCCTTCCAGCACATTGGCCGGATAGGTGCCCTTGGTGATCCCTTCGATGAACCAGCGGTTGAAGATGCCATCCCACAGCGCGGCGGCTGTCTGGTCTTCGGCCGAGGCACTGGCGGGTTGCGCATAGTCGAAGTTCAGCACGATCCCAAGGTTGGGTTGCCCCATCCCGCGCAACCGCTCCACCGCCGCGCCATGGGCTAGAAGGATATGATGCATGGACCGCGCCGTGGCGCGGATGTCGCGCATCCCCGGCGCATGGATGCCCCAAAAATGCGACAGCCACGAGACGCACCACGGCTCGTTGATCGTGGCGATGGCGGCGACACGGTCGCCCAGTTTGCGGGTGATGGCTTCGGCAAAATCGGCAAAGCGGAAGCAGGTGTCGCGGTTGGTCCAGCCGCCCTTGTCGGCCAGCGCCGAGGGCATTTCCCAATGATACAGCGTCTGGAACGGTTTCAGCCCGCGCGCCAGCATGCCATCGACCAGACGGTCATAGAAATCCATGCCCTCCGGGTTCACCGTCACGCCATCCGGCATGACCCGCGCCCAGGATGTGGAAAATCGGTAGCCGTCCATGTTGGCCGCGCGCAAGAGGTCCAGATCATCGCCCCAGCGGTGGTAATGGTCACAGGCGATGGCCCCGCTTTCGGTGCCTTTCACGTTGCCCGGCGTGGCAGAGAACGTGTCCCAATGCGACGACCCGCAACCCCCGAAGGACGAGCCCTCGATCTGATAGGCGGCGGTGGCGGCCCCAAAGACGAAGCCTTCGGGGAAATCGAAACGGGACAGGGACATGGCTCAACCTTTGCGGGGGGCGGGTCCGGTGGACTGCCCGATGATCAATTCAGCTTCCAGCATCCGCGTCTGCGGCCCCTGCGCGGGTTCCGCGACCAGCGACAGCAGCATTTCGGCGGCCAGACGCCCGGCTTCGCGCACCGAAGAGCGGGTGGCGGTGAAGATCGGCACATCTTCGCCGTTCTTCATGTACGAGAGGTCATCGTCATGGATGATGATCGAGATGTCGCGCCCGATCTCCATCCCGCGCTCTTCCACGGCGCGGCGGACACCCATGCCCGAGATCATCGACGCGGCCAAAAGGGCGGTCGGCGGGTCCGGCAGGTCCAGCATCCGGCCCGCGGCGCGGTAGCCTGCGACTTCGGTCATCTCGTCCGACGACATCAGGGCAGGGTCCAAGGCGATCCCCCGCGCGGCCAAGGCATCGGCGTAGCCGCTGCGGCGGCGGATGGCGAAATCCATATGCTCCAACCCGTTGACCAGCCCAATGCGGGTGTGCCCGAGATCCAGCAGGAATTCGGTCGCCCGCAGAAAGGCGCGGCGGTTGTTCACATCGACCCAGGAATAGGGCAGGTCGGCCCCGGTCGCGCGACCATGCACCACGAAGGGCAGGCCCACGTCATGCAGCAGCGCGATGCGCGGGTCGTTCATCAAAGGCGCGTGCAGGATCATGCCATCGACCGATCCGCGCGCCTTGAGGTCGCGGTAGGCGTCTTCCTCATTCTCATCCGGCACCACCGACAGCACCATGTCATAGCCGTTGCGCGAATAGGTCTCACCGGCACCGGCGATGAAATCGGCGAAAATGGGGTTCACGATTTCGTGCCGGGTTGCCAGCGGGATCACATGGCCGATGGCAAAGGCGCGGCCCGTCGCCAGACGGATGGCGCGGGTGTTGGGGCGGTAGTTGTGCCGTTTCGCCGCCGCCATCACGCGTTCGCGGGTGGATTCGTTCACCTCGGGGTAGCCGTTCAGCGCCCGGCTGACAGTGGTGGGTGACAGGCCCAGCTTGGCGGCCAGTTCCTTGAGATTCATCGCCTCTCAGCGCCCCCCCGCGCTACGCCTACAAGGTCCCGCCCAAAACCCCGACGCCCCCTCCGGGTCGTCCAAACCGGTTTCAAACCGGGCGCTAGACTAGTGGCAGCGCCAGTCAAGGTCAAAGGCCTATCTGATGCTTTGTGAAATCGTTTTCGCACCGGGCAGGGGCCAAGACCGGGCGTTTGGCCCGCTTTCAAGGCGCTTTGGATTGACAGGTGGCGCGGGATCGGCAAATGATGCGCCATCCAAAGCGGTTTGAAACCGATTCTGACCGCCATTTGGTTCACCGCCCCGCAGAGTGGCGGGGGGGAAACGGGAGGATGATCATGACGGCAAGACTTTTGGCCGGCTCGGCGCTGATCGCGCTGACCGCAGGCGGCGCGTTCGCGCAAGACTTCAAGTTCCCGGTGGGCGAAGGCGCCTTCAACTGGGACAGCTACAAGGCCTTTGACGAGGCCACCAATCTGGAAGGTCAGAAACTGACCATCTTCGGGCCGTGGCGCGGTGAGGACCAGGTTCTGGTCGAATCCATGCTGGCCTATTTCGAGGCCGCTTCGGGCGTGGACGTGAGCTATTCGTCCTCTGAAGGCTATGAGCAGCAGATCATCATCGACGCCGAGGCAGGTTCGCCCCCGGACGTCGCCGTTCTGCCGCAGCCGGGCCTGATCGGCGATCTGGCGGCCAAGGGCTTTGTCGTTCCGTTGGGCGACGAGACCAAGACCTGGCTGACCGACAACTACGGCGCGGGCGCGTCCTGGGCGGCTTTGGGCACCTACAAGGGCAAGGACGGGGCCGAAGCCCTGTACGCCTTCCCCTACAAGGCTGACGTGAAGTCGCTGGTCTGGTATTCGCCCGACAACTTCGCCGACGCGGGCTATGAAGTCCCGACCACGATGGAAGAGCTGAAGGCGCTGACCGACAAGATCGTCGCCGACGGTGGCACGCCGTGGTGCATCGGTCTGGGTTCGGGCGGTGCGACCGGCTGGCCGGCGACCGACTGGGTCGAAGACCTGATGCTGCGCACGCAGTCGCCGGAAACCTACGACAAGTGGGTCAAGCATGAGATCGGCTTCTCCGATCCGGCCGTCATCGAAGCGATCAACGAATTTGGCTGGTTCGCCCGCAATGACGCCTATGTGGCCGGTGGCGCTGCCGCCGTCGCTTCGACCGACTTCCGTGACAGCCCGAAGGGTCTCTTCTCGTCGCCGCCGCAGTGCTACATGCACCGTCAGGCGTCGTTCATCCCGTCCTTCTTCCCCGAAGGCACGGAACTGGGCACCGACGCGGACTTCTTCTACTTCCCGGCCTATGCCGAGAAGGATCTGGGTCAGCCGGTTCTGGGTGCGGGCACGCTCGCCTTCATCATGAAGGACAGCGACGCGGCACGTGCCTTCATCGAATGGCTGAAGACGCCGATCGCGCATGAAGTCTGGATGGCGCAGACCGGTTTCGTCACCCCGTTCAAGGCCGTGAACACCGAACTCTATGGTTCGGCTGCGCTGAAGAAGCAGGGCGAAATCCTCGCCAATGCCACCACCTTCCGTTTCGACGGGTCGGACCTGATGCCGGGCGCTGTTGGCGCGGGCACCTTCTGGACCGGCATGGTGGATTATTCGGGCGGCAAGTCGGCTGAAGAAGTCGCTGCCACCATCGACGCCTCGTGGCCGAAGTGATCTGAACGCCCGGACCGGCCCTGCGCCGGTCCGGGCACCCTGCGTGCCGTCCCCTGTGACGGCCCCGCGCATGCGACGCCGCATCCGCACCGCCTGACGCGCCGGTCCCGCCGTTTTTCCGCGCCGGACAGCGCCCGCATCTTCCGGGGGGAGGAACCATCATGAATCCGGCCATTCAGGCCCTTTTTGTCATTGTCGGCGGCGTCGGCGGCTGCATCGGCTATTTTTATCTGTCGAACCTTTTCCTCGACAAAGTGCTTTATCCGCCCAAGGGCCCGCAGGCGGGGCGCAACATCAACCGCGCCAACCTGATCCGGCCCTGGCTCTTCCTGTTTCCGGCCATCTTCGGCCTGTCGCTCTATCTGGCCTATCCGGTGCTGGCCACGCTGTGGCTTTCAGTGCATGGCAAGGACGGCGCTTTCGTGGGTCTCGACAATTACCGCAGCATGGCGGGCGAGGCGAAGTTCTGGGAATCCATGCGCAACAATATGCTGTGGCTGATCGTGGTGCCCGCGCTCTCCACCGCCTTTGGTCTGTTGGCAGCGCAACTGACCGACCGGATCAAATGGGGCAACCTTGCCAAGTCCTTGATCTTCATGCCGATGGCGATTTCCTTCGTGGGCGCTTCGGTGATCTGGAAACTGATCTATGACACCCGCCCCGAGGGCAGCGCGCAAATCGGCCTGCTGAACGCGGTCTGGCTGCAATTCGACGGCGGCATCGGATCGGTGATCGCGCTGAAGGTGGTTCCCGCGCTGATCCTGATCAGCACCATCGCCGCCGCCCTGTTCGGCATCTGGGCCTTGCTGTCGCCCCTGCGCGAGGCAGAGCGTCGCGGCCAGCCCGGCATCGTGGCGGTCAAGGTCATCGTCGCGGCGCTGCTGGCCTTTGTCTGCTATGAACTCGCGGGCTGGCTCTCCGGCACGCTGACCGCGGCACTGCCCTATGGCGCGCCGCAGACCTGGCTGTCGATGCCCTATTGGAACAGCTACTTCCTGATGATCGTGCTGGTTTGGATCCAGACCGGCTTTGCCATGGTGATCCTGTCGGCCGCGCTGCGCGGGGTGCCGGAAGAAACCATCGAGGCCGCCATTCTGGACGGCGCGAACCCGTTCCAGATATTCTTCCAGATCAAGGTGCCGCAGATCATGCCGACCATCGTGGTGGTCTGGACCACGATCACCATCGTCGTACTCAAGGTCTTCGACATCGTGCTGGCCATGACCAACGGCCAATGGGAGACGCAGGTTCTGGCCAATTACATGTATGACAAGCTGTTCCGCGCGCTGGATTGGGGCGTGGGCTCGGCCTCGGCCATGGTGATCATGCTGCTGGTCACGCCGATCCTGATCTGGAACGTCTACAACGCCCGCAAGGAGATGCGCTGATGGACAACATCGCCGGCAAGAAATCCGCGCTGCAATGGGCGGTGCATCTGTCGACCGCGCTGCTGGTGGCGCTTTGGGTGCTGCCGACCTTCGGGCTTCTGGTGTCGTCTTTCCGCACGGGGGATCAGATCGTGACCTCCGGCTGGTGGCGGGCCTTGATGACGCAGGAAAGCCAGCAACCCGCCATCCGCATCGGCGGGGAAGAGGCGCAGGCGGACGGGCAGTTCGTGATCGAAGGCAATCTCTTTGACGGGCAGGGCTCGCAGATCAGCCGCTGGGGCACCTCCTCCAAGGAACCCGAGGCCTTTGCCGCAGGCGACAGCGCCGATGTGGCCGAGGGCGTGTCGCTGACCGTGCAGGCGGATGGCGCCTTTCGTCTGACCTCGGCCGCGTCTATGGCCGATCTGCGGATGCCGCGCGTGTTTGTTACCGCCGCGACCCCGCCGGATTTCACCACCGACAATTACAGCAACGTCATCTCCAGCCCCATGGCCGGGCAAAGCATCGGTGAGGCGTTCCTGAACACCCTGACCGTGGCGATCCCGTCCACCATCATCCCGATCCTTGTGGCGGCCTTTGCGGCCTATGCCTTGGCGTGGATGGATTTTCCGGGGCGGCCGCTGCTGGTGGCCTTTGTCGTGGCGCTGCTGGTGGTGCCGCTGCAACTGGCGCTGATCCCGCTGTTGCAACTGCACAATGCGATTGGCATCGGCAAGGGATACCTTGGTGTCTGGCTGGCCCATACCAGTTTCGGCATGCCGATGGCGATTTACCTGTTACGCAACTACATGGCCGGGTTGCCGCGCGACATCATTGAAAACGCGCGGGTTGATGGGGCGACGGATTTCCAGATTTTCATCAAGATCATCCTGCCGCTGTCCTTTCCCGCCTTGGCGTCCTTCGCGATCTTCCAGTTCCTCTGGACGTGGAATGACCTGCTGGTCGCCTTGGTGTTCCTTGGCACCGGCAATGACCAACAGGTGCTGACGGGCAACCTTGTGAACCTGATGGGCTCGCGCGGTGGGGATTGGGAGATTTTGTCGGCCTCGGCCTTTGTGTCGATTGCGGTGCCCTTGGCGGTGTTCTTTGCCATGCAGAAATATCTGGTTCGGGGCCTGTTGGCCGGATCGGTGAAGTGAGACGGATATGAAAGACGTGATCGGGCAGGATGCCGATTGGTGGCGTGGGGCGGTGATCTATCAGATCTACCCGCGCAGCTATCAGGACAGCAATGGCGATGGGGTGGGCGATCTGGCCGGGATCACCGCGCGGCTGGACCATATCGCGGGCTTGGGGGCGGATGCGATCTGGATCAGCCCGTTTTTCACCAGCCCGATGAAGGACTTCGGCTATGACGTCAGCGATTATTGCGACGTTGATCCGATGTTCGGCAGCCTGTCGGATTTCGATGCCCTGGTGGCGCGGGCGCATGCGCTGAACCTCAAGGTGATGATTGATCTGGTGCTGTCGCATACAGCCGATGTGCATCCGTGGTTTGCCGAAAGCCGCAAGAACCGCACCAATGCCAAGGCCGATTGGTATGTCTGGGCCGATCCTAAACCCGATGGCACGCCGCCCAACAACTGGCTGTCGGTCTTTGGCGGCTCGGCCTGGCAATGGGATGCGCGGCGGCAGCAGTATTACCTGCACAACTTCCTGACCAGCCAACCCGACCTGAACCTGCACAACCCCGATGTGCAAGAGGCGCTGTTGGACGTGGCGCGCTTCTGGCTGAAGCGGGGGGTGAACGGCTTCCGGCTGGACACGATCAATTTCTACTTCGCCGACAAATACTTGCGCGACAATCCTTCGCTGCCGCCGGAGCTGCGGAACGACTCGATTGCGCCCAGCGTGAACCCCTATAACCACCAGTTGCACCTGTTCTCGAAGAACCAGCCGGAAAACCTTGAATTCCTGCGGAAATTCCGGGATGTGCTGCGCCCCTACCATGCGGCGGCGGTGGGCGAAGTCGGAGATGCCCAGCGCGGGCTGGAGATCATGGCCGAATACACCTCGGGCGGGGACAAGGTGCAGATGTGCTACCCGTTCGAGATGCTGCAACCCGCGCGGTTGACGGCGGGTCTGGCGGCGCTGACCTTTGATCGCTTGGCGGCGGCGGCCCCGGATGCTTGGCCCTGCTGGGCCTATTCCAACCATGACACCGTGCGCCACATCACCCGCTGGGGTCTTTCTGACGCCGCCGCAAGGGTTTACACGACGCTGCTCATGTGTCTGCGCGGCTCGGTCTGTCTCTATCAAGGCGAGGAATTGGGTCTGCCAGAGGCGGAGATCGCCTTTGAAGACCTGCAAGACCCTTATGGCATCCAGTTCTGGCCCGAATTCAAAGGCCGCGATGGCTGCCGCACGCCGATGGTCTGGCAATCGGACAATGCTCTGTGCGGGTTCTCCACCGCTGAAAGGGCGTGGCTTCCGGTGACCGCGCCGCATCGCCCCTTGTCGGTGGCCGCACAAGAGGCGGACCCGGCGGCGCTGCTGCACCATTACCGCCGCGCGCTGGCCTTCCGCCGCGCACATCCGGTGTTGGCACAGGGTGCAATGACCGGCTGGCAGGCAAAGGGAGAGGTGTTTTCCTTTATCCGCCATGGGGATGAAACCGTCTTTTGCGCGTTCAACCTCAGCCCCGACGCCGCGACGGTGACGCTGCCAGAGGGGCAGTGGCAGGCGATCGGAACCGACTTGGGAGGCGTGGCCGTCACGGCGGGCGCCGTGGAATTGCCGGGCTGGGGCTGCGTCCTCGCCCGTAAGGGTTAAGGGGGGACAACGATGGCCAATCTGAAACTGACGAATGTCGAAAAGGCCTATGGCGAGGTCAAGGTGTTGAAAGACATCAACCTTGACATCAAGACGGGCGAGTTGATCGTCTTTGTCGGCCCCTCGGGCTGCGGGAAATCCACCCTCCTGCGCATGATCGCGGGGCTGGAGCGGATCACGGGCGGCGATTTCACCATCGACGGCGAACGGATGAATGACGTGCCGCCCGCACAGCGCGGGATCGCGATGGTGTTCCAATCCTATGCGCTTTATCCGCACATGACCGTGCGCGACAACATGGCCTTCGCGCTGAAACTGGCCAAGAAGACCAAGGCCGAGATTGCGGCGGCCGTCGATAAAGCCGCCAAGATCCTGCAATTGACGCCCTATCTGGACCGCCTGCCCAAGGCCCTGTCAGGCGGCCAGCGCCAGCGCGTCGCAATCGGCCGCGCCATCGTGCGCGACCCGAAGGTGTATCTTTTCGACGAACCGCTGTCGAACCTCGACGCCGCCTTGCGGGTGGCGACGCGGATCGAGATCGCGCAGTTGAAAGAGAACATGCCCGACTCGACCATGGTCTATGTGACGCACGATCAGGTGGAGGCGATGACGCTGGCCAGCCGGATCGTGGTGCTGGCAGGCGGCGGTATTTCGCAGGTCGGAACGCCGCTGGAATTGTATGAGCGCCCCGAGAATGAATTCGTCGCGCAATTCATCGGCAGCCCGGCGATGAACCTGATGGGTGGTCAAGTCGTGGAAACCGGCGCGCAGACGGTGGTGAAGCTGGACAACGGCGGCATGGCCCGGTCCAACGTCCTGACGCGCGATGCGGACAAGGGTTTGCGCGTCAATGTCGGCATGCGGCCCGAAGACCTGCTTGCCACCGATGGCGATGCGGCTTTCACCGGCGAGGTGGAGATCACCGAAGCCTTGGGCGAGGTCACCCTTTTGTACTTCAAGCGGCAGGGAGAGGCGTCGCAGGTCATCGCCAAACTGCCGGGCATCCATCCCGATCTGCGGCACAAGACCGTGCGTCTGGCCGCCGATCCGGCCAAGGTGCATCTCTTTGCCAATGGCCGGTCGCTGCTCTATCGGTGATCCAGACCACAGTCTGTAGCTGGGCCTCCGGTGTCCCACCGGGGGCCCATTGCATTTTGACGCCGACAGGTCGCTTGCGACGTGCGCGCATGTCGTTTTTGCGCCGCAAGCGCCGTATTCGGCGGGCGCGGGGGGCGCGTGCTGGCGCATAAGCGAGGGCAAATGCGCTGCACCAGCGGCTAATGATGGAGAGAGACGATGGGCGACATGGATGTTGCGGCGACAGGCGGACGGCGGGTGCGCGGCGGCGGTGGCTCGGCCCGGCGGGCGGAGCGCACGGCGGTCAGCCTTGACACCGCGAAATACATCCAGCGCAACATCCCGAACTTCGAAATCCTCAACGAAGAGGCGCTCCAGATCATCGAGTGGAACGCCGACACCGTTCTGGAAGAGGTGGGCGTGAATTTCGTCGAAAACCCCGAGGCGCTGCGCCGCTGGAAAGAGGCCGGGGCCGATGTGCAGGGCGAACGCGTCCGTATCCCGCGCGGTCTGGCCCGCAAGCTCTGCGCCACCGCGCCCTCCACCTTCACCCAGCATGCCCGCAACCCCGAGCGCAACGTCGAGATCGGCGGTCGCAATCTGGTGCTGGCCCCGGTCTATGGCCCGCCCTTCGTGCGCGACAATGCCGGTGGCCGCCGCTATGCCACGCTGCACGATTTCCAGAACTTCGTGAAGCTGGGCTACATGTCCAAATGGCTGCACCATTCCGGCGGCACGGTCTGTGAGCCGACCGACATTCCGGTGAACAAGCGCCACCTCGACATGCTGCACGCGCATATGGTGCTGTCGGACAAGCCCTATATGGGCTCGGTGACCGAACCCAGCCGCGCCGAGGATTCGGTGGCGATGTCCAAGATCCTGTTCGGGTCGGATTTCGTTGATCAGAACACGGTGATGACCAACCTGATCAATATCAACAGCCCGCTGACCTTTGACGGGATCATGATGGGGGCCTTGGAGGTTTACGCCAAGGCCAATCAGGCCTGCATCATCTCGCCCTTCATCGTCGGCGGGGCGATGGCCCCGGTGACGGTGGCGGGCACCCTGACGCAGGTTTTGGCCGAGGTGTTGGCCGGTGTCGCCTATTCCCAATTGATCCGCCCCGGCGCGCCGGTGATCTTTGGCGCCTTCGTGACCTCGATCGACATGAACTCGGGCGCGCCGACCTTTGGCACGCCGGAGGCCAGCCACATCACCTATGGCGCAGGGCAACTCGCGCGGCGTCTGGGGCTGCCTTACCGCTCGGGCGGGTCGTTCTGCGGGTCGAAACTGCCGGATGCGCAGGCCGCCTATGAAACCGCGAACAGCCTGAACATGGCGCTTCTGTCGGGCGTGAACTTCATGCTGCACGCCTGCGGCTGGCTGGAAGGGGGCCTTGTGTCCTCTTACGAGAAATTCGTGATGGATGCCGACCAGTTGGGCACGCTGCACCATCTGGCCCAAGGCATCATCATGGACACCAACGGCCAAGGCATGGACGCGATCCGCGAAGTCGGTCCGGGTGGTCACTATCTGGGCTGCGAACACACGCAAGCGAACTTCAAATCGGCCTTCTGGCGGTCGGATCTGTTCGACTACAAACCGTTTGAGACCTGGGCCGAAGAGGGTAGCCGCGACACGATGCAACTGGCCGCCGAACGCGTGGCCAAGCAGTTGGGCGACTACCAGCAGCCGCATCTGGACGAAGGCACCCGCGAGGCGCTGGACGCCTATGTCGCGCAGCGCAAGGAATCGATGCCCGACGCTTTCATCTGACGCAGGCGCGAGTCACACCATCCGGCCCGCCGCAGGTCTGCCTGCGGCGGGCCGTTTTCGTTCAGGCCTTCACGTCGCGGGTCAGGCGCCGTTCGGCCAAAAGGGCGATCATCACGTCGATGTGGCGCAACGGCGAATAGCCCGCCATGGCGGTGCGGCGGGCGGATTCGATCCGGGCTTCCTCGTCGGTCAGCCATTCCAGAAGCGCGGCCCCCTGTTGCGCCATCAACCGCACTGCCCCTTCGGGCGAGGCGGCCTTGAGCGCGGGGAACAGCGCCTGCGGCAGGAGGCGCCGCAGGTCCCGCTCGCGGCGGTATTCCTGCAAGCCGATCCGTGCGGCGCGCATCAAAAGGCGCGGGCGCAACAGGCTGTCGGGCACGGCCGCTGCGGTCGCGGTCTGGGGGGGTGAGAAGGCGTTCATCGGGGCACCTGCGGGCAAGGGTCAAGCGCCAAGCCTACCGCAGCGCAACCCAGCGTTGCGCGCGCGGGCTGTTCCGGCGTGCGCTGCCTTCGGTTTTGTTTAGCTTTTGAAAGGAAGTATGGGTTTTGCCGCCACTGTTAACGGTCAAGTAACCAATGCACGTTCTGGTTGTGGATAACTCTGTGGATGTGGGATCACCGATGACCTTGGCTGCCGATAGGACTCCCGTCCCGACCCCGACCCTCGCCTTGCCGGACTGGTTGCCGCAGGGGGTGCAGGCCTATCTCGTCCATACGGGCGACGGTCTGTCCCTGCGGGAACTGGCGCGGCAACGCGGATGCCATGCCTCGACCGTGCTGCGGCAGGTGCGGCGCTACGAAAACCGGCGCGACGATCCGCTGGTGGACGAGGCGCTGCTGCGGCTGACCGGCCAGACGCAGGGCCATCCGCCGGGGGCAGGGCCGGGCGGGGCCGCCCCCCCCAATGCGGAGAATGCCATGTCTGCCCCCCGACCCAACGGTGCCGCCTCTGTCGGTGCCCCCTCGCTTCCGACGGGCGACTCCCCCGCCGATGCCCTGCGCCGCGATGCGCTGGCCCTGTCCGACAGCCGCCTGATGACCGAGGCGCTGCGCCTGCTGCCCTTGCTGGCCGAGCCGCAGGTGGTGCTGGTGGTGGCCCCCGACATGGACCGCGCGGCGGTGCTGCGCGAAACCGGGGCAGGGCCCGCCCAGCGGCTGGCCGTGCTGGACCGCGCCGTGGCACAGGCCTTTGCGCTGAAGGATTGGATCAGTTGCATCCGCACGGGCCGGGTGGCGGCCTATGCGCTGACCCCGGCGGGCCGCGCGGCGCGCAAGCGGCTGATTGCGGCGGGGGCGGACCTGCCGGGCACGTTGCATGGCGCTCAGCACCGCGACTTTGCCACCCGCAGCATCGACTCGCCCGAGGGTCCGCGCCGCATCCGCTATAACGCCGCCGAAAGCCCGGTCGCCGTCTTGGGGCGCAAGCGTGACAAGGATGGCCGTGTCTATCTGGAACCGGAGTTGATGCGCGCCGCCGACCAGATACGCATCGATTTCGAGATGGCGCAGATGGGCCCGCGCGTGACACAGAACTGGGACCGCTTCCTGACCGGGGCGGATCGCGGCGGCTTCCTGCCCGACAACGGCATGGCCGAGGGGCCGCGCGCCGCGCGCGACCGGGTGGCGGCGGCGCTGACCGACCTTGGCCCCGGTCTGGGGGATGTGGTGCTGCGCTGTTGCTGTTTCCTTGAGGGGCTTGAGATGGCCGAACGCCGCATGGGCTGGGCCGCGCGCTCGGGCAAGATCGTGCTGCGCATCGCGCTGCAGCGGCTGAAGCGGCATTACGATGACCGCTATGGTCCCGCAGGCCCCCGCATCGGCTGACCCTCAGGCCACGCCGATCCCGCGCAGGATCAGCGTGACCGAGATGAAGGCGAGCCAGACCGCCGCCGCCCGTCGCAGCAGGGGCATCCAGTCGCGCCCCTGCTGGCCCTTGGCACCATGGCCGATGACCGCGCCAAGCGCCGCCCAACAGGTGGCCACGATCAGGATCTGTCCGACAAAAATCCCGATGTTCAGCGCCAGATGGTCGGGATGCGGCAACAGCACCAGCCCGAAGATCAGCGCCTTGGGATTGAGCAGCGTCGTGGTGAACACCGTCCGCCCCGTCACCGTCGCCTGATCCGTCCCCCGCCGCGGCAGACGCCAGAGCTTGAGCGCCAGAGTGGCCACCCAAAGCCCCGCGACCAGCGCCACCCCGGCACGCAGGCCGGGAAGCGAGTCCAGCAGCGCATTCCCCAGCAGCGCCAGCGGCAGGACCGTGCTCAAATATCCGGCGATTTCATAGGGGATCAGCCGCAGGGCGCGGGCCAATCCCCGCTCGCTGCCGCCCATCATCAGCAGGGTATTGGTCGGCCCCGGTGTCACCAGAAGCACGAAGATCGCCAGACAGAATTCCACCAGACCCATGTTCATGACCCAAAGATGCCTTTCGCGGGGATAGCGGGCAAGGGGGATGCCCACCATGACCTGCATCAAGCCATGCACGGCGCGCATTGGGCCATACCTTGGCGATGCGTTGCAACAGGGGCAGGATCGGCTTATGTCTCAGCCGACGGCCATTCTGGGAGGATGCCCCTTGCGCGACCTGAAACTGCCCGACCAGCGCCACCCGGAAAAGGCGCATCGCCCCGACAATGAACAGCCCAAGAAGCCGTCATGGATTCGCGTCAAGGCCCCAACGTCAGAGGGCTACAAGAAAACCCGCGACATTCTGAAGGAAAAGAAGCTCGTCACCGTCTGCGAAGAGGCGGGGTGCCCCAATGTCGGTGAATGCTGGTCCCAGGGCCATGCGACGATGATGATCATGGGCGAGATTTGCACCCGTGGCTGCACCTTCTGCAACGTGGCGACCGGCAAGCCGCAGACGCTCGATGCCTTTGAACCCGGACGCGTGGCCCATGCCGTGGCCGAGTTGGGGTTGAACCATGTGGTCGTCACCTCCGTTGACCGCGATGATCTGGACGATGGCGGGGCCGAACATTTCGCTCAGACCATCCGCGCCATTCGCCACCGCGCGCCCGGCACCACGATTGAAATCCTGACGCCCGACTTCCTGAAATGCGGGCCGGAGGCGCTGGAAAAGGTCGTCGAAGCCCGCCCCGACGTGTTCAACCACAATCTGGAAACCGTGCCCGGCCTTTACCCCGAAGTCCGCCCCGGCGCGCGCTATTTCCATTCGCTGCGCCTGTTGCAGCGGGTCAAGGAACTCGACCCCGCGATGTTCACCAAATCCGGCATCATGGTCGGATTGGGCGAGGACCGTCAGGCCGTGCTGCAGGTCATGGACGACATGCGCGCGGCGGATGTGGATTTCCTGACCATCGGCCAATACCTGCAACCGACGCCGAAACACCACCGGATCGACCGCTTCGTGACGCCCGAGGAATTCAAGAGCTATGAGACAGCCGCCTACGGCAAAGGCTTCCTCATGGTGTCAGCTACGCCGCTGACCCGGTCCAGCTACCACGCCGGCGACGACTTCGCCCGGATGCGCGCAGCCCGGTTGGAGAAGCTGGGGCGCGGGTGAGGGGCGTCACGCCGGGGGCCGGTTCAAGCGGCCCTCGTCATCGATCAGGGTGATCCGCGCGCCCTCGTGCTGCCATGTCCAAAGCACCATGTTCAGGTCGTGCGCTTGCGCGCCTTGGGCAAAGGACCTGACCCGCATGCCGACATAGCCATCGGCGATCAGCCGTTCGGCAAGGCGTTGCGTCTGCGATGTGCCGTTCAGGCGCATGTCGTCGCGCCAATCCGCGGCAGCCAGACCCGCCTCTGTCATGCCGTAAGCGGCCAGAGCCTGCGGCGCGGTGGCATCGAAAACTGGGAACAGATCGGCGGCATAGCAGACCAGCATCGTCGGTTGCAAATGACCCACCTGCTGGGACTCGCGGATCGCCGTCGCGATGGAGGTTGCGGTGTAAAGCGCCGCCGTGCCCTTGGGGTTGAAGCGCCCGCCATAGCGTCTGGCCCCTTCGCCCGACAGCGGATCAGCGGCGAAAATCGGGTTCAGGCAGCGATAGAGCAGGCCCTGATAGCGCACTCAGGCATGCACCCCGGCATCCACCGCGTCGATAAAGGCCATCACCTCTGCCGCGCGGCCCAAGCCCGTCAGTTGCATCGCGGTCAGGCCCGAAAACCCCGGCAGCGGCTGTGACCGATACCAGGCATAGGCCATCAGCCCCGAGCCAAAGCGCGGCTCGATCCGGTTCAGGATTTCCACCATCTCGCGCAGGCGTTTCTGGGTCTTGACCGAGGTGACCCGATCCTGCCGCAGCACCGCATCGCGGCCCAAGCCCGCGCTTTGCGCCACCTCTTCCTTGGTCGTGCGCAACGCCCCGGCGATCCGCTCGGGCAGAAACATCCCCTGATCTGCGACAAGGTTCAGCATGATGCGAAAACTCCACGTCTATTGACGCAATATGGTGTCAGTTCGCGTGGTTTGCAACGGTCTTGGCCGACCAAGCCTGTGGAAAGAGCCAAAGCAAGAGGCCATCCCGAAGGATGGCCCCGTTTTCCGCCCGTGAGCCGTGGATCAGAACTCGAACCCGATGGACGCATCCCACATCACCCGCGTGTCGTTGCCATCGCTGACGCCGATCTGGGCGCGGATGCCGCTGTCAAAGCTGTAGGCGGCGCTTGCACCGTAATAGGTGCTCTCATCCGTGGGCGTCTGGCGCAGGCCGAAATCGCCGCCGACGCGCAGGCTGTCGGACACGGCATAGCCCAGACCTGCCTGCACGCCCGTGGTGTCCGTGGCCCCGTCCTGATGGCCCAGATAGAGCGCGTAATCCACCTGTTGCGAAGCTCCCGACACACCCACTGTCAGGTTCAACCCATCGGTGTTGGTGCGCTTTTCCAAGACGCCCTCAACCGCGCCCTGACCAAAGCTGTACTCCGCCCCGGCTTGCAGAAAGGTGCCATCCAGCCCGTCCAGTTGCTGCACAGACGCGCCATAGCGCACGGCGCCGGAGGTCGATTCGTAGCGCAGGCCATAGCTTTGCACCTGTCGCGATTTGGCCAGACTGTCCGACATCGGCGGAAAGACCGTCTCCAGATCACGGTCGCGCGCCTGATTGCCGGCAAAGACCGGACGGTCGATCAGCACCGATCCGATGCTGCGCGGCGCGCCCACCGCAATCTCGCCAAAGCCGGGGTCCACGACGATGGCCCCGAAGAAGGCGTAACGGTCATCGCCTTTGGACAGGTCAAAGGTTGCATCCACGCCAAGGTCAAAGCCCAGCGTCACCGCGCCCGCCGACAGCCCGCGCTGCATCAGGTCGATGTTCCCGCCGAAGTAGGACCGCGTCCGGTTTTCGGTCCCGATGTATTCCAGCTCGAACCCGCCGGTCGGACCGGCGGCCTGGTCCATGCCATAGTCCTGCGCGGAGGCGAAAGATGGATATGCGATAAGCGCCGCAAAGGCGGCCCAGCCTGTAAACTTGGTCATGATTGGCACTGCTGCTCGTGTTTGTTTGGCGGATGCATACCATCTTTAGCATGCCGCTGCAATCACAAGTGGGCGATCCTCTTGCCCTGGCGCAACCTCTGGCACCTTTTGGCGGCCCGGTCAGCGCCGGTCAGCCGCCCACGCGTTTCAGATAGGCGGCGACGGCCTGACGGTCGCTGTCGGGCAGTTTGGACATGTTTTCCACCACATGCGCCATATGGCCGCCGACCGAGTCATATTCCGGCGTGAAGCCCGAGGTCAGGTATTCCACGATCTCTTCCTCGGTCCATGTCAGCGCCGAAGGCCGGATGTCCGGGATGCGCCCCTGACCCGACGGATCGGGCGCACCTGCCAGCCAGCGTGCACGGTCAAGGCCCCCCAAGGCGTTGCGCGGCGTGTGGCATTCGCCGCAATGGGCCATCGCCTCGGCGATGTAGCGGCCACGGGTTTCTGCTTCGGTCAGATCGCCCTGAACCACCCAATCCTGACCGGTGAACAGAACCTTCCACAGGCCAAGGCTGCGGCGGATGTTGAAGGGAAAGCCGATCTCATGCGGGGCAGAGGGGGTGGCGTCGGCGGGCAGGGTCATCAGATAGGCATGCAGGTCCGACACATCCTGCGGTACCATCTTGTCATAGGCGGTATAGGGCAGGGCGGGATAGAGGTGGCTGCCATCCGGCGCAGCTCCACGCTGGATGGCGTTGCCAAGGTCCAGCACGCTCCACCCGCCGATGCCATGGGTCGGATCGGGCGAGATGTTGGGCGCAAGGAAGGTGCCGAAATCCGACGGGAATCGCTGCCCCCCCGCCAGCACCAGTTGCGCGTCACCCGTCGCACCCGGGGCCATGTGGCAGGACGCACAGCCTGCGGCGGTGAAGACCTGTTGCCCGTGCACGGGATCGCCGGTCAGCCCGTCAAAGGTCTCCGCCGGCAAGGGTGAGGGCGCCGACAGCACCCATCCCCCCGCCGCCGCGATGACCGCCAGACCAAGGAGAACCGGAAAAATGCGCATGGAAAACCCCTTGGCAGCAATCGCCCAAAGGTTAGCGGGACAGATGCCGTGAGGCCAGTCACGACTTCGCGCGAGGGCGGGGCATCTGCCCCCAAGGGGCCCCTAGCGCACCTTGCCGTTGACGGTCAGCCAGTCCGGCCAGCCGAACAGCTTTTCAAAGCCGACGATGACAAAGCAGCCGACCACCACGCCAAACACCAGCAGCACCTTCCACAGGGGCGGCGGATTGCGCGCCCACATGGCCATCTTGATCAGCATCCGGTCCATCGGCCCTCACTCGGTAAAGCGCACCTTGCCTATGTAGGGCAGATTGCGATTGCGCTGCGCGAAATCAATGCCGTAGCCCACGACAAATTCATCGGGAATTTCAAATCCGGTCCAGGTGGCGCGGATGTCCACCTCACGGCGCGAGGGTTTGTCCAGCAAAGCGCAGACCTCCAGCCGCTTGGGTTCGCGGCTGAGGAGCAGGTTCTTGACGTGATGCAGGGTAAAGCCCGTGTCGACGATGTCTTCGACCACCAGCACGTCGCGCCCGGCAATCTCGCCGCGCAAGTCCTTGAGGATGCGCACCTCCCGGCTGGAATGCATCGCGTCGCCGTAGCTGGAGGCCTCAAGGAAATCGACCTCTACCGGCAGGGCGATCTCGCGCACGAGGTCGGCGATGAAGACGAAGGACCCGCGCAACAGGCCCACGACCACCAGCTTGTCACAGCCCGCGTAATGCGTGGTGATTTCGGCCGCCAGCGCCTCGACCCGCGCGGCGATGGCCTTGGCGCTGATCATCTGGTCGATCACATATGGTCTTTGCGACATCGGGACACCCTTGATTTCCGCCCCCCGTGTAACGAAAAGCAACATCCAAGTCACGCCGCACGAATGGCGGTTTTTGCGCGGGAGAGCCGATGCCGACCCATCATGAAGTCAAGCGGCTGCCCTATACGGCGGACCAGATGTATGCGCTTGTCGCCGATGTCGGGTCTTACCCGAAATTCCTGCCGTGGAATTCCGCCGCGCGGATCAGGTCGCGCACGCCCATCGCGGGCGGGGCACATGGCAGCGGAGAGGTGATGGAGGCCGATCTGGTGATCAGCTTCAAGGTCTTCCGCGAGCGTTTCGGCAGCCGGGTGACCTTGTGGCCAGCGGTCAGGAAGATCGACACCGAGTATCTGGACGGGCCGTTCAAGCACATGCGCTCGACCTGGGCGTTCCGCGATGTGCCGGGCGGCTGCGAGGTGGAGTTCTTCGTGGATTTCGAATTCCGCAACGCGATCCTGCAAGGCATCATCGGTGTGGTCTTCAACGATGCCATGCAGCGCGTGGTGCGCGCGTTCGAACGCCGCGCGGCGGAGTTGCACGGGCCGAGGATTTAAGGCTTAACGCGGCGCTTGGGATTGCCCGGGTGCCCAAAGCACCCGGGCCGCGCCCGACCGCCCCCCTGGGCGGGCGCGCAAAGCGCACCCACCCGGCGGTCGGGCGCGGCCCTATGTCGGTCGTTGCCGGCGCTCCACTGGAGCCCCGTCAACGACCTTGCTCCTTCCGCCTTTACGAATTCAGCTCATAGGCCCGCTCGCCATGCACCGACAGGTCCAGACCATTCGTCTCGGCCTCGGCATCCACGCGGAAGGGCGTCACGGCACCGACGAGTTTGACCAGCAGGAACGTCGCCACCAGTGTCCAGACGCCCACCACGGCAAGCCCGCCCAGTTGCGCGCCCCATGATCCCAGACCGAACACCGCGACCATGATGGTGCCGAAAATCCCGCCGACGCCATGCACGGCGAAGACATCCAGCGTGTCATCGATGCCAAGTTTGTTGCGGATCAGACCCACCGCCTCTTGGCACAGCACGCCCGCCACCGCGCCGATCACCAGCGCCTGCATCGGCGAGACATAGCCCGACGCCGGGGTGATCGAGGCCAGACCCGCAATCGTCCCAGTGACCAGACCGACGAGGGTGGTGCGCCCGAACTTCACCCGCTCCCACAAGATCCAGGTCAGCGAGGCCGCTGCCGCCGAAAGATGCGTGACCGTCACCGCCAGCGCGGCTTGGCCATTCGCCGCCAAGGCCGAACCGCCGTTGAAGCCGAACCAGCCGACCCAAAGCATGCCCGCCCCCATCATCACCATGCCCGGCGAATGCGGCGGGGTGTGCTTGTTCTTGCGCGGTCCCAGCAGGAAGGCCAGCAAAAGCGCGGCCAGACCGGCGGTTTCATGCACCACGATGCCGCCTGCGAAATCCCGCACGCCGGTGTCGCCAAAGATGCCGCCATCGGCCAGCATCCCGCCACCCCAGACCCAATGCGCCACGGGGGCATAGACGACCAGCATCCACAGGGCGGAAAACAGCAGGACAAAGCCGAAGCCCACGCGCTCGACGTAGGCGCCCACGATCAGTGCGGGGGTGATGATGGCAAAGGTCATCTGAAAGGCGAAGAACAGCAGTTCGGGCAGGGTGCCGGTCAGGCTGTCCACGGTGACGCCGTTCAGGAAGGCCTTGCCCAGACCACCCCAAAGCGCCCCCGGCCCGCCGAAGGCAATGGAATAGCCCAAGGCCAGCCACAGCACGCTCATCAGGGCGGCGATGGCAAAGCAGTGCATGAACACCGACAGCACATTCCGCGCCCGCACGAGGCCGCCGTAGAACAGCGCCAGACCCGGCAAGGTCATGAACAGGACCAGACCGGTGGCCATGAGTATCCAGGCGGTATCTGCGCCATTCATTTCGTGATGTCCTCCCACAGGATATGCTGCGGAGTGTGAGAACGGCAAATCACCGCCTTGAAAACGGGCGTCAGGGGATTTCAGCGCCGGATAATCGGGCAATTCGCAACATGCCCAAAATTTGCGCGCAAATCGCAGCGCAGCGCGCAGGGAAGCGGCGGAATGTGAAGTCAGGCCAGCGCGGCCATCAGCAGGCGCAGCGCATGGGCTTGGGTGGCCTCACGCACACCGTCGCGGCCAAGGGCCCCGAACTCCACCGTTTCGACCAAGGTTGCCGCGCCGCGCCGGGCGAGACCGAAGCAGACCCGCCCCTCGGGCTTGAACTCTGACCCGCCCGGTCCGGCGATGCCGGTGACCGAGACCGCCAGATGGGCCAGACTGTGGGCCAAGGCCCCTTCGGCCATCTCGCGTGCCACGGGTTCGGACACCGCGCCATGGGCGACGAGGGTTTCGGGCCGCACACCCAGCATGTCCTGCTTAGCGGCGTTGGAATAGGTGACAAAGCCCCGGTCGAACACATCCGACGACCCCGCCACTGCCGTCAGCGCCGCCGAGATCATGCCCCCGGTGCAGCTTTCCGCCGTGGCGAGGCGATAGCCCCAATAGCGCGCCGATTGCAGCAGCGCCGCCACATCCACGGCCGCCTGTGCCACGGTTTTCGTCGTCTTGCGCCCAGCCATGCCCAACCCCCGGAAACCGCTTTGGATTTCAACCCCGAAGGATTTCAGCGCATCAGCAGCCCATGCGCAAGCCCTGCGGCGACCACCACCGCGACCCCGGCGAAAAGACCCGCCCAGAGGTCATCCAGCATGACCCCCGCCGCATCGCCGCGCCGGTCGGCCCGGCCCACGAGCCACGGCTTCCAGATGTCGAACAGGCGGAAAAAGGCAAAGGCCGCGACCCAGCCGGGATAGGGCATCACGCCCTCCCACCCCCGCCACCAGAAGGCGCAGGCCGGAAACAGCAGCGCGATCCATTGGCCCGCCACCTCGTCAATCACCACTTCGGAGGGGTCCGCGCCGGGGCGGCCCGCCAGTTCCCGCCCGCAGGCCCAAAAACCCAGCGCGGTGACCAGCACCGTCGCCAGCGCCAGCGCGGGAAAGCCAAGGACGGTGTTGATGGCCAACCCGACGACCAGCGCAAAGGCCGAGGCCCATGTGCCGGGAGCAGGGCGCAGATAGCCGACACCGAAAACCGTGGTGATGATCTTCATGCCTTCACCAGGGCGGCTGTGGCCAGCGCCGCGATCCCCTCTTCCCGCCCGGTGAAGCCAAGACGTTCCGAGGTCGTGGCCTTCACGCTGACGCGGGCGACGTCGATGCCCATGATCCGCGCCAGTTCGGCGCGCATCGCATCGGCATGGGGGCCGATCTTGGGCCGTTCGCAGACCAGCGTCACATCGCAGTTGGAGATGGCGAAGCCCTGCGCCCGCGCCATTTCGGCGGCATGTGACAGGAAGATATGGCTCGCCGCGCCCTTCCATTGCGGGTCGGAGGGCGGGAAATGGCGGCCAATGTCGCCCATCGCCAGCGCGCCATAGATGGCATCGGTCAGCGCATGCATGCCCACATCGGCGTCGGAATGGCCCAATAGCGCCTTGCCATGCGGCACCTTCACCCCGCACAGCCAGACATGATCGCCGGCCGTGAAGGCATGGACGTCATAGCCATTGCCCAGTCTGATATCCATGCGCCTACCTTGCTTCTCTTGATTGACGGGCCGCGATGATCCGTTCCGCGCGGGCGAAATCGCCGGGGAAGGTCAGTTTGATATTGTCCTCGTCGCCCTCGACGATGGCGACGTCAAGCCCGGCAGCGCGGGCCACCTCGACATCATCCGCTGCATCGCCGGGATGGGCGCGGTGGGCGGCCAGGATGGCGTCAAAGCGAAAGGCCTGCGGTGTCTGCGCCCGCCACAGTGCGGTGCGGTCCTGCGTGCCCACCACCAGTCCCGCCGCCCCGCGCCAGAGCGCATCGGTCACCGCAAGGGCAGGGGCCGCGCCCACCGACCTGTCCAGCGCCGCGCCCATTCGCGCGATCAGATTGGCCGAGATCAGCGGTCGCGCGCCGTCATGGATCAGCACCCGGTCTGGCGGCGCCTCTGCCAAAGCCTCCAGAGCGTTGCGCACCGATTGCGCGCGCGTGGCACCGCCGTCCACCACCAGCGCATCCGGGGCCAGCGCCACGGCCTGCGGGCGGTCATCGGGATGCACCACCACCACCAGACGGCCCACCCGGCCGCGAAAGGCATCCAGCGTCGAGGCCAGCACCGGACGACCCGCCAGCATCTGCCATTGCTTGGGCACATCACCCCCGGCGCGCAAGCCTCGGCCTGCGGCGACGATGATGGCGGCGGTCTGCATGCGGCGAAACTCCCTCGGCGGTTTCCATAGCTCTAGGCCAGTCGCCCGCCGCTGACAATCGGCGCGGTGGGCCTTGGCATGGCCTGTGGGCCCATCGCGCCCTTGGCCTTGCGCGGGGGACTTCAAGATCATAGACCGACGCGGAATGCGGCAACGCTGCCCAAAATTTGTGCAGCGCATGTTTTTCAGTCATGCTGAGGCGCTGCGCCCTTTGCCCCGTTACCTTCGGGGATTACCAAAAACCCACATGCACAAGGAAAAGGCAGTGTCGCTTTCCATCGGCCCCCAACTGATTGACCCTCCTGTCCTGCTGGCCCCGCTGGCCGGGATCACGGACCTGCCGTTCCGGCGGCTGGTGGCGCGCTTTGGCGCGGGTCTGGTGGTGTCCGAGATGGTGGCCAGCCAAGAGGTGGTGCGCGCCCATCCCGAAGCGCGGGCACGGGCCGAGCTTGGCCTTGGCGATCAGGCCACTGCCGTGCAGCTTGCGGGCCGCGAACCCTATTGGATGGCCGAAGCCGCCCGGATGATGGAGGGCAACGGCGCCCGCATCATCGACATCAACATGGGCTGCCCGTCCAAGCGGGTGACGACGGGGCTGTGCGGGTCTGCGTTGCTGCGCGACCTCGATCTGGCGTTGGAGCTGATCGAGGCGGTCGTGGGCGCGGTCGCTGTCCCCGTCACGCTGAAAACACGGCTGGGCTGGGATGACACCCTGCTGAACGCGCCAGAGCTTGCCCGGCGGGCCGAACAGGCCGGGGTGCGGATGGTGACGATCCATGGCCGCACGCGCTGTCAGTTCTACAAGGGGAATGCCGATTGGTCCGCCATTCGCGCGGTGAAAGAGGCGGTGACGATTCCCGTGATTGCGAATGGCGACATCGTGGATGCGGACACGGCGGCGCAGGCGCGGGCGCAATCGGGGGCGGATGGCGTGATGGTGGGGCGCGGCGCGCAGGGGCGGCCATGGCGGCTGGCCGAAATCGCCCATGCGCTGCACGGCACGCCCGCGCCGGTGATCCCCACGGGCGATGCCTTGGGCGATATGGTGGCTGAACATTACAGCGACATGCTGTCCTTCTATGGCCGCGATCTGGGCCTGCGCTGCGCGCGCAAGCATTTGGGCTGGTATCTGGATGCCGCGGGCGTGACGCGCGGCGATATCCTGACGGAAACCGACCCTGACCGCGTGCTGCGTCTGCTGCGCCATGCCTTCACTGAATCGGAGGCCGTGGCCGCATGACCCCCTACCGCTCACCCTATCCGGTGCCGGGGGTCGTCTGGGCCTCCTTGCCGCTGCCGGCGCTGCTGATCGGTCCCGATGGCCGCATCGCCGAGGTGAACCCGGCGGGTGAGATTTTCCTGAACGCCTCAAGCCGCACGCTGATGGGGCAACCGGCCTTTGAGCGGCTGTCCATCGACGCCCCGATGGATGAGGCGCTGTTGCGGGCACGGGCCAACCAATCGCCCCTCTTCATCAACGACGTGGATGTGACCACCGGCGAACGCCCGCCCGTGCAATGCAACATCCAGGTCGCGCCGATGCACGACAATCCGGATGTGATCCTGCTGATCATCAGCCCGCGCGACATCGCCGACCGTCTGGGCCGGTCGCTGCACGTCAAATCCGCCGCCAAATCCGCCATCGGCATGGCCGAGATGCTGGCGCATGAAATCAAGAACCCGCTGGCGGGCATTTCCGGCGCGGCGCAGCTTTTGTCGATGAACCTGACCCCCGAGGACCGGGAATTGACCGAGTTGATCGTCGAGGAAACCCGCCGCATCGTGAAACTTCTGGAACAGGTGGAACAGTTCGGCAATCTGCGCCCGCCGGAACGCCGCCCGGTCAACATCCATGATGCGCTGGACCGGGCCCGCAAATCGGCCCGCGTCGGATTCGCGGCGGGGATCACCATCGTCGAGGATTACGACCCCTCCCTGCCGCCGACCTATGCCGATCCCGACCAGTTGATGCAGGTCTTTCTGAACCTGATCAAGAACGCGGCCGAGGCGATCCAGCGCGGCAATGCCACGGGGGGCAGCGGCCACACCATCCGTCTGCGGACCTTCTACGACCTCTCGCTGCGTCTGCGGCGACGCGATGGCACCGGGGCATCACTGCCCTTGCAGATCGAGGTGATTGACGACGGCCCCGGCATCCCGCCCGAAATCGCCGGTGAGATTTTTGAACCCTTCGTTTCCGGGCGCGAGAATGGCACGGGCCTTGGCCTCGCGCTCGTCTCCAAGATCATTTCCGACCATGACGGCTGGATCAGCGTGGATTCCGTGCCTCGGCGCACGGTGTTCCGCGTGTCCCTGCCGCTGGTTCCGAAGACCCCGCAAGACAAAACCAAGAGTGACAGGGAGTTGCGCTGATGGATGGCACGGTACTGGTTGCCGATGACGACCGCACGATCCGCACGGTGCTGACACAGGCGCTGACGCGGGCCGGGTGCAAGGTGCATGCGACCTCCAGCCTGATGACGCTGATGCGCTGGGTCGAGGAAGGGAAGGGCGATCTGGTCATCTCGGACGTGATCATGCCCGATGGCAACGGTCTGGACGCGCTGCCCCGCATCGGGAAACTGCGCCCCGGTCTGCCGGTGATCGTGATTTCCGCGCAGAACACCATCATGACCGCGATTCAGGCGGCCGAGGCCGAGGCCTTTGATTACCTGCCCAAGCCCTTCGACCTGCCCGATCTGATGAAACGCTCCGCCCGCGCGCTGGAACAAAAGCGCCGCGCCCCGGCCAAACCCGCCGCCCCGCGCGAGGCGGGCGAGGATCTGCCGCTGGTGGGTCGCACGCCCGCGATGCAGGCGCTGTATCGTCTGGTGGCGCGGGTGATGAACACGGATCTCGCGGTGCTGATCACCGGCGAAAGCGGGACGGGCAAAAGCCTGATCGCCCGTGCGATCCATGACTTTTCCGACCGCCGGACGCTGCCCTTTGTCGTGGCGCAGGCGTCAGACCTGCAAGGGGTGGACGGTCCCTCGACCTTGATGAACCGCGCGCGGGGCGGGTCTTTGGTCTTTGACGAGGTCGCCGATTATGACGATGACGCGCAGGCGCGCATCGTGCGGATGCTGGACATGATGACCGACAATGCCCCGCGCATCATGGCCACCAGCCAGACCGACCTGTCGGCGCGGATGGAACAGGGTGCCTTCCGTCAGGACCTGTTCTATCGCCTCTCGGGCGTCACGCTGCATGTGCCCTCCCTGCGCGAACGGGTGGACGACATCCCGCTGCTGGCCGAGCATTTCCTTGCCCGCAGCGAACGCGATTTCGGCACCATCCGCCGCCTGTCCAATGACGCGCGCGAACTGGTCCGCGCCCATTCCTGGCCCGGCAACGTGCGCCAGTTGGAAAACACCCTGCGCCGGTTGATGGTCACCTCCTCCGAGGTTGAGATCACACGGGCCGAGGTAGAGGCGGTGTTGGGCAACCAGCCGGTGATGGAGCCCAGCAAGGGCGGCGGCGAGGGTGAGAAACTCTCTGCCAGCGTGGCGCGGCATCTGAAGCGGTATTTCGATCTGCATGGCGGGCAATTGCCCCCGCCCGGCGTCTATCAGCGCATCCTGCGCGAGGTGGAGATGCCCCTGATCGAAATCGCGCTGGATGCCACGGCGGGCAATCAGGCCAAATGTGCCGATCTTCTGGGGATCAACCGCAATACTTTGCGCAAGAAGATCACCGATCTCGATATCCGCGTGACACGCCGCCGCAAGCTGATGTAAAACCGCAACATCAAGCGTGGTATTCTGGGCGCATGGCACAGAGGCCACAAGATGTGGCGGGCGGAACACAGCGCCCAAAAGCAGGGAAGAGCAGTCCGTGCAACGCGCGGTGGCAACTCAGGCATGGGAACGGCTGGTCCGTCTGCGGCGCAGGCGGCAAGTCCAGAATGGCATGACCTTTGGTCTGGTGTTTCTGGGCCCGCTTCTGGCCGTCAGCACCTTTCTGGCGCTGGGACCGCTGAGCCAGAGCAGCAACTCGCCTGCGCTGCGGCTGATCCTGCTGGCTGACCTTGTCTATATCCTTGTGGTGGCTGCGCTCGTGCTGGCGCGCATCGCCCGCATGATGGCCGCGCGGCGGAGTGAATCTGCCGGATCGCGCCTGCATCTGCGCCTGACCGCGATCTTCGGCGGGGTGGCGCTGGTGCCCACGGTCCTCGTCGCGGTCTTTGCCACGGTGACGGTCAACTTCGGGCTTGAGGGCTGGTTTTCCGACCGGGTGCGCGGTGTCGTCGGCTCCAGCCTTTCGGCGGCCGAGGCCTATGAGGCCGAACACCGCAACGACCTGACCGAAGACGCGCAGGCACTGGCCGGTTATCTGAATGTGGCCAAGCAATCGACGTTCTTCCTGAAAGACGCCGATGTGCGCCCGCTCTTGACCCAAGGCCAACAGGCCGTGCAGCGCGGCTTGAAAGAGGCCTTTCTCATTGACGGTTCCGGCACGCTGAAAACGCGGGGCGAACGGTCCTATCTGTTCGACTACGAACCGCCCAAGGCCGAAGAACTCGCCCGCGCCAAGGCCGGCGAGGTGGTGTTGATCCAGGACTGGTCGATCAACGAATTCCGCGCGCTGATCTATCTGGATGCCTTTGCCGACCGCTATCTCTACGTCTCGCGCACGGTGGATGGTAACCTGTTGTCGCTCTTGGATGAAACCCGCGAAACCGTGGCGCTGTATCATCAGCTGGAGTCGGATCGCGGGCGGCTCTTGTTTGAATTCGGGCTTTTGTATCTGGGCTTTGCGCTGATCCTGATCCTTGCCGCCGTCTGGGTGGGGCTGTGGTTCGCCGAAGGCCTGTCGCGCCCGGTGGGACGTCTGGCGGGGGCGGCGCAGCGGGTGGGCGGCGGTGATCTGGATGTGCAGGTGCCCGAAAGCGACGGCGATGACGAGATTGCCACCTTGGGTCGTCTGTTCAACCAGATGACGCGGCAGTTGAAGGGCCAGCGCGACGCCTTGGTCGAGAGCCACGCCATGACCGAACAGCGCGGGCGGTTGTTCGACTCGGTACTGTCGAACGTCACCGCCGGGGTGATCGGGCTGGATGGGGCGGGGGTGATCGACTTCGTCAACCGGGCCGGGGCGCGGCTGCTGGATCTGCAGGGCGATCCGGCGGGGCGGCCCTTGGCGGCGGTGGTGCCGGAATATGCCGCGTTGTTTGAACGTCTGCACGAGGGCGGCCTTTCCGCCGCGCAGGAAGAGGTGCGAATGACCCGGCGTGGCAAGCTGGAAAGCCTGCTGGTGCGCATGTCCGTCCGCCGGGCCGAGGATGGCGGGCTGGAAGGCTATGTCGTGGCCTTTGACGATGTGACCGACCTTGTCAGCGCGCAACGGATGGCCGCTTGGGGTGACGTGGCCCGCCGCATCGCGCATGAGATCAAGAACCCCCTGACGCCCATCGCGCTGAGCGCCGAACGCATCAAGCGCAAGTTCCGCTCTCAGGTCAACGAACCCGCCGACCTGGAGCAGTACACCGACGTTATTGTGCGGCAAACCAATGACTTGCGGCGGATTGTGGATGAATTCTCGCGCTTTGCCCGGATGCCGGAACCGGACCGGCGCGAAACCGATCTGGCGCTGTTGCTGCGCGATGCCGTGCTGTTGCAGGAAAACGGACAGCCCGGCGTCCGGTTCGTCAAACTTCTGCCGCCCGATCCCTTGGTCATGGACCTTGATGCCACCATGATCACGCAGGCCTTGACGAACCTGATCAAAAACGCGGGCGAAGCCATTGAAAGCTATCAGGAAAAGGGCGCTAGCGCAGGCTTTGTGCCGGAAATCCGGGTGATCTGCCTGCCCGATGCCGATGGCGTCACGATCCGCATCATGGACAATGGCACGGGCCTGCCGCCTGACCGCAGCCGGTTGTTCGAACCCTATGTCACCACACGGGAAAAGGGCACCGGCCTTGGCCTGCCCATCGTCAAGAAGATCATCGAGGAACACGGCGGCACGCTTGCCCTGACCGACGCGCCGCTGTTTGACAACAACGCCCATGGTGGGGCGATGGCCGAAATCCGGCTGCCGCGCCTGTCACGGGCCAGCCGCAAAAAGACGCCCGCGCAGGTTTTCACGACTGAAATGGGCCAAACTCTCGAAATGGGGAACGGATGAGCAGCATTCTGATCGTTGACGACGAAAGGGATATCCGCGAACTGATCGCCGATATTCTGAAGGACGAGGGCTATCAGGTTCGTCTGGCAGGCAATTCCGATGATTGCATGGCCGAGATCAACGCAGAGCCACCCGCGCTGATGATCCTCGACATCTGGCTGAAAGATTCCCGGATGGATGGGATCGACATCCTGAAAACGGTCAAGCGCGACAACCCCGATGTGCCGGTGGTCATCATCTCGGGCCATGGCAACATCGAAATCGCGGTGGCGGCGATCAAGCAGGGTGCCTACGATTTCATCGAAAAACCCTTCAATATTGATCAGTTGATGGTCGTCGTATCCCGCGCGATGGAGACCAGCCGTCTGCGCCGCGAAAACAGCGAGTTGCGCCGCAAGGACGTGACGCAATCGGACATGATCGGGGCAAGTCCGGCCTTCAAGGCGTTGAAAAGCCAGTTGGAAAAGGTCACCAAATCCAACGGTCGCGTCATGCTGACCGGCCCGGCTGGCTCTGGCAAGGAACTGGCCGCGCGCTTTATCCACGGCAATTCGGCGCGGGCCGCGGCACCCTTCATCTCTGTCTCTTCCGCCACGGTCGAACCGGAGCGGATGGAAGAGGTGCTTTTCGGTCGGGAAACCGCTGAACGCGGAGTGGAAAAAGGCCTGTTGGAACAGGGGCATGGCGGCGTCGTCTATTTTGACGAGGTGGCCGACATGCCGCTGGGCACGCAATCCAAGATCCTGCGGGTGTTGGTGGAACAGCAGTTCACCCGCGCGGGTGGCTCCGACAAGGTGCGGGTTGACCTGCGGGTCATCTCCTCGACCACACGCGACCTGCGCGCGGAGATTGCGGCTGGGCGGTTCCGGCAAGAGCTTTATGACCGGCTCAACGTCGTCCCCATCACGGTGCCAAGCCTTGAGGAACGGCGCGAGGATATCCCCGAACTGACCCGCCATTTCATCGACATGTTCCACCGCACCCAAGGTCTGCCCTTGCGCGGCCTTTCGCCCGATGCCGAGGCGATGTTGCAGACCATGTCCTGGCCCGGCAACGTGCGGCAATTGCGCAACGTGATCGAACGCGTGCTGATCCTGGGCGATGGCACCGGCCCGATTGAGGCGCGCGAATTGCCGGGGCAAGAGGCTCCGGGCGCGGAGAACGGGCGTCTGGTCCTTGGCGGTGCGATGGCGACCCTGCCGCTGCGCGAGGCGCGCGAGGTCTTTGAACGCGAATACCTGCTGACGCAGATCAACCGCTTCGGCGGCAACATCAGCCGCACCGCCAGTTTCGTCGGCATGGAACGCAGCGCCTTGCACCGCAAGCTGAAATCGCTGGGCGTCGTCACCACCGCCAAGGGCCGCGGCGTGAAGGGCGGGGATGACGATGAGGATGACCTGACCGAGGAGTGAGTTTCCTCTCATGGGTTTGCGACGGTGTCAGGATCTACATTTTGGCGCTATTGGGGCTAATATCCGTAAGAGCAAGGCGGGTTGAAAGGCTCCGGGGGAGCGTTTCAAGCTGCCGCCGGTAGGTCTGTGCACGAACCGCCGGGGTGGGCGCTTCATGCGCCCGCCCCGAGGGGGCGGTGCGGGCGCGGACCGTGGCTTTGGGCCACGGTCCAGTCCTGACTGGCGCGCCTTGCCCCCTTCCTGCCAAAATCACCCCACACCCTTGCGCCAATCTTCGCCATCTGCGACACCTTGCGCCGTCAGACACAGCCGGAGAGCGCCATGAAGGTCATCATCTGCGGCGCGGGGCAGGTCGGGTGGCAGATCGCCCGCCAGCTTTCCGGCGAGCGGAACGACGTCACGCTGGTGGACCAGAACGCCGATCTGATCCGCCGGGCCACCGATGTGCTGGATGTGCAGGGCATCGTCGGCTTCGCCTCTTACCCGGACGTGCTGGAAAAGGCCGGGGCGCGCGATGCCGACATGATCATCGCGGCCACCCATTCCGACGAGGTGAACATGGTCACCTGCGAGGTGGCCCATGCCATCTTCGCCATCCCGCGCAAGATCGCGCGGCTCAGGGCGCAAAGCTACCTGGATGCGATCTATTCCGACCTTTATCGCCGGGATCACCTGCCCATCGACGTTGTGATCAGCCCCGAGCGGGAGGTGGCCGAGGCGGCGTTGCAGCGGCTTGCCGCGCCGTCCACCTTTGACACGGAAACCTTCTTCGCAGGCAAGGCACAGCTTCTGGGCATCCAGTTGGACGCCGATTGCCCGGTGCTGAACACGCCCCTGCGGCAGTTGAATGACCTCTTTCCGTCCTTGCGCGCCATTGTGGTCGGCGTGCGGCGGCGCGGGCGGTTGTTCGCCCCCGATCCTTCGGACCAACTCTTTGCCGAGGATCAAATTTACGTCCTGACCCATTCCGAGGACATGAATCGCGCCTTGGACATCTTCGGCAAGCAGACCAAGAAGCAGGAGCGCATCGTCATCATCGGCGGCGGCAATGTGGGTCTGGCCGTGGCACGCGCGCTGGAGGCCCGGACAGACCGCGTGCGCGCCCGGATCATCGAGAAGAACCGCGCGCGGGCGGAAAAGGCGGCGGACAGTCTGGAACGGACCATCGTGCTGAACGGCGACGGGATGGACATGGACATCCTTATGGAGGCCTCCATCGACCGCGCCGATGCCGTGCTTGCGGTGACGGATGATGACAAGACCAACCTGCTTGTGGCCGTGCGCGCCAAGCAGGCCGGGTGCCCCATGTCCATCGCGCTGGTCAATGATCCGACGCTCGCCCCTTTGATGGGGGCTTTGGACATCGACGCCTATATCAACCCGCGCGCCACCACGGTGTCCTCGATCCTGCGCCACATCCGGCACGGCAAGGTGCGCGCGATCTACTCCATCGGCGATGCCGAGGCCGAGGTGATCGAGGCGCAGGTCCTTTCCACCTCGCCGCTCGCCGGACGGCTGATCCGGGACGTTCAATTCCCCGAAGGCGTGCTGGTCGGCGGGTTGATGAAGGGCGACCGCGTGCTGAAACCCACCGGCGACACGCGGATCGAGGCGGGCGATGTGCTGGCGATCTTTGCCCTGACCAAGGATGTGCCCGAGGTGGAGCGTCTCTTGCAAGTCAGCATCGACTTCTTCTGATGCGGATCTGGCTGCGCGACCTGCCGCTTCTGGTGCAGATGGCCGGTCTGGTCGCGCTCTCCATGCTGCTGCCCGCCGCCCATGCCACGGTCACGGGGGACCACCATGTCGCGCGGTCATTCTTTTATTCCGCCGTGATCCTGCTGGTGCTGCTGGGCTTTGTCGCGCTGGCGGTGACGGGGCGTCGCCCGCGCGATCTGACCCGCGCGCATCTGACGGCGCTGCTTTGGGCCTATCTGCTGTTGCCGGTGCTGATGGCCCTGCCATTGACGCAGGTGCTGACCGATGCGCCCTGGGGCGATCTGTGGTTCGAGATGATCTCGGCCTTTACCACCACTGGCGCCACGCTGATGGAGCCCGCCAAGGTGCCGGACACGCTGCACCTGTGGCGGGCGCTGGTGGGGTGGATGGGGGGCTATGTCATCCTTGTCGCGGCGGCGGCCATCCTCGCCCCGATCAATCTCGGCGGGACCGAGGTGATCACGGGCCGCGTGCCGGGCCAGCGTGACGACGGGCCCTATTGGTTCACCGGGACGGTTGACCCCGCATCGCGGGTGCGGCGGCACGCGCGCCAGATGCTGCCGGTCTATGCGGGCGTGACGCTGGCGCTGTGGCTGGGGTTGATCCTTGCGGGCGGTGAGGGGCTGCCCGCCTTTGTGCTGGCGCTCTCGTCGGTGTCCACCTCCGGGATCACGGCGGCGGCGGGCGTGCCCGGCCGCCTGGCCGAGGCGATGGTGCTGATGGTGTTGGTGCTGGCGCTGAGCCGCCGGTTCTGGCCGGGGGCTGCACTGCGTTCGGAGGTGGGGCCGTGGCGGCACGATCCGGAACTGCGCCTTGCGCTGGCGATCACCGCCTTCGTGGCGGCGGTGCTGTTCCTGCGCCATGCCGTCGCCGCGACCGAAGGGCAGGGGCTGGGCCCGGCGCTGGCGGCGCTGTGGGGGGCGGTGTTCACGACGATCTCCTTTCTGACCACCACGGGCTTTGTCTCGGCCGATTGGCAGACCGCGCGGCTGTGGTCGGGGCTGGAGACGCCGGGACTGGTGCTGGCCGGTCTGGCGATCCTCGGCGGCGGGGTCGCCACGACGGCGGGCGGTGTCAAGCTCTTGCGCGTCGATGCCCTGTTCCGCCACGGCACGCGCGAGATGGACAGGCTGATCCATCCCAATTCCATCGGCAGCGCCGGGCAGCGACGCCGCCGCGACGGGGCCTATGCAGCCTGGGTGTTCTTCATGCTCTATGCGCTGTCCATCGCGGCGGGCACGGCGGGACTGACGCTGCTGGGGCAGGGGTTCGAACCGGCGCTGATCCTCACGCTCTCGGCCCTGACCACGACGGGCCATCTGGCGGCGCTGGCCGCGGAATCGCCCATCCCGCTTGCCGCGCTGACACCCGCGGTCAAGGTCGCGATGGGACTGCTGATGATTGTTGGCCGCTTGGAAACACTGGCGCTGCTGGTCTTTCTGGTGCCCGCCACGCTGCGGCGCTGATCCTTCCTGTCCGCCACCGTTCAAAACAGGCAGGCCCGGCAACGCTTTGGGCTGGAAACTGTTTGCAACCCGCACCATACTCATCGCGTTGGACCGTCACACCTGAGCGAGGGATCAGGGGTCCGGCAGCGAGAGCGAAAGACGGTTAGACCGAAAAGAAAAGGCAAGATAACAATGGCCGCCGATAAACAAAATTTGCAGGATGCCTTCCTTAACCATGTGCGCAAAGCCAAGGTTCCGGTGACGATTTTTTTGATCAATGGTGTGAAACTTCAAGGCGTTATCACGTGGTTTGACAATTTTTGCGTGCTGTTGCGCCGCGATGGCCAATCGCAACTTGTGTATAAACATGCGATCTCGACCATCATGCCGGGCGCGCCGATCAACCTTTATGAAGGCGAAGACTGATTTCCGACTTCCCCGAAGATGACGATGAGCTGCCGCTGATCCCCGACCGGGATGCGCGGATCACTGCCGCACGCGCGACGCGCGCCTTTGTGCTGCATCCCGATGTGCGCGCCGACCGCAGCCGCCGTCTGCCCGAACATGGGCTGGCGGAGGCGGTCAGTCTGGCCAATGCCCTGCCCGAACTGGATGTTCTGGGCGGTGAGGTGGTGCGCCTGCCGCGCCTGCATCCGGGCATGCTGTTCGGGTCCGGCAAGGTCGAGGAGCTGAAGACCCGCTTCCACGATCTGGAGGTGGACCTTGTGCTGGTCGATGGCCCGGTGACGCCGGTGCAGCAGCGCAATCTGGAAAAGGAATGGGGGGTCAAGCTCCTCGACCGGACCGGGCTGATCCTTGAGATATTCGCCGACCGCGCCCGCACCCGCGAAGGCGTGTTGCAGGTGGAGCTGGCGGCACTCTCCTATCAGCGCACGCGATTGGTGCGGGCCTGGACCCACCTCGAACGCCAGCGCGGCGGTTTCGGCTTTGTCGGCGGTCCGGGGGAAACGCAGCTCGAGGCTGACCGCCGCGCCATCGACGATCAGGTGATCCGCCTGAAGCGGCAACTCGACAAGGTGGTCAAGACCCGCGAACTGCACCGCGCCGCGCGCCGCAAGGTGCCGTTCCCCATCGTGGCCTTGGTGGGCTACACCAACGCCGGGAAATCGACGCTGTTCAACCGCACAACGGGGGCAGAGGTGCTGGCCAAGGACATGCTCTTTGCCACGCTGGACCCGACGATGCGCGGGGTCACGTTGCCCTCGGGCCGCAAGGTGATCCTGTCCGATACGGTGGGCTTCATCTCGGACCTGCCGACGCAACTGGTCGCCGCCTTCCGCGCCACGCTGGAAGAGGTGCTGGAAGCAGACCTGATCCTGCACGTCCGCGACATCAGCCACCCCGAAACCGCCGAACAGGCCGCCGATGTGGCCGATATCCTGACCTCTTTGGGGGTTGGCGCGGGGACACCGATGTTTGAGGTGTGGAACAAACTGGACCTCGTGGAGTCTTCCGCCCGCGAGTCGCTGACCGTCCAAGCCGAAGCCCGCGAGGGCGTGTTCCCCGTGTCGGCTTTGACCGGCGAAGGGGTGGCTGGGCTCTTGGACGCCGTCTCGCAGGTGTTCGACGAGGAGAAAACCGAACGGCTGATGGCCGTCCCCTTCAGCGACGGCCGCCGTCGGGCCTGGCTGCACGCTGAGGGCGTGGTTTTGGAGGAGCAGGCGACGGACACGGGGTTCGCGGTCAAGGTGCGGTGGACGGCGCGGCAGGAGAAACGGTATCGGGAGTTGTGAGGGGTGTATTGACTAGTGGTTCGGCTCGGCTACTATCGGGCGAGTTAAAAAGTGATGGTAAAGCAAGTTGGCAAAAGATCCCGAACGTAAAGCAGACGAGCGCACATCGGCCGTAGATTGTTTTGTTATAATGCCGATAGCTGAGGTGGACGGCTACCCAAGCGAGCATTTTAGGCATGTTTACGAAGATTTAATTTGCCCATCATGCAAATTGGCGAATGTTAGGCCTGTTCGTGCAGATGACGTGAAGCAGACCAATCTTATTCATTTGGACATATTAAAAAGCCTTATTGAAGCACCAATAGCAATTTGTGATTTAAGCACACGAAACCCCAACGTGCTTTTTGAACTTGGCATTCGGCAGGCTTTTGATAAGCCTGTCGTGCTTATTCAAGAGGAGGGAACTCCGAGAATTTTTGATATATCACCCTTGAGGTATTTGGAGTATTCACGGGAATTGAGGTATCATGAGGTCATCGAGACCCAGAAACGCCTTTCAGATTCGATTTCAGCAACTATTGCTGCGGATGGCGAGGCGGGTAACATAAATTCCATTGTTAAGCTTCTTGCATTTGCGGATGCGGCTCGAATACCTGACCTAAAAGGTGATAAAGAGGGCGTTGCGCTTGACTTTTTTCGTGCAGAGGTACAGCAAATAAGGAAGATGATTGAGGGTATGTCTGTTACTTCGAGGGGTTCAATTCGTCGCGATAGCGTAGTTTTTATAGAGCATGAACGAATTTCCTCAAGCGTGGAAAGAATTGTCCAATCTTCTAGGACGCCAGCGCGTGCTAAACTGGAAATGGTCGATGCTTGTCTAGCTGATATAGAAAGAATTTTGCCTCATATTGAGAGCAGGCAAGAGCAGACGCTGATACATAACCTGTACGGCCGCGTTCAAGACCTGAAAGGCAAGCTTATAAAAGAACTTGAAGAGATTCCGTTCTGAGAGTTATTGGTCACCCCCGCCCCCCCAATATCTCCGGCAACCGCCGTTCCACCCATTCCGCCAGCCCTTTGACCAGACCCGCCGCCTCCTCGCCGATCTCGGTCAGGGAATAGTCGACATGCGGCGGGACCACGTCATGCGCCACGCGGGTGATCATGCCGTCGGCCTCGAGCGTTTGCAGGGTTTGGGCCAGCATGCGTTCGCTGACATTGCCCAAGGCGCGGCGGAGTTGCGAGAAGCGCAGGGTTTTGCCGCTGAGCGCCACAAGGATCAGCGCGCCCCAGCGGCTGGTCAGATGCGCCAGCACCTGCCGCGAGGGGCACATCGGGTGCAGCACATCGGCTTTGGCACCTTCGGGCAGGCAGGGAAAATCCTTCATCACAGCCTCTGTGCAGAAAAAGAGGATACTTACCAAAATGTAGGTACTTTCTTTTCGTAAGTAAAGCCGCCACCTCTGTCGCATCAACAACGGAGTGTTCCATGACCATTGCCATCACCGGATCGACAGGCCAGTTGGGCCGTCTTGCCATCGCCGCCCTGACAGCGCGCGGCGTCACCCCCATCGCCCTGGCACGCAACCCGGACAAGGCGGCAGATCTGGGCGTGCCCGTCCGCGCCTTTGATTACAAAGCCGCCGATCCTGCGGCGCTGGCCGGGGTGTCGGTCCTGGTGCTGATCTCCTCGAATGATTTCGATGACCGGGTCGGCGCGCATAAGACTGTGATCGCGGCTGCCAAGGCGGCGGGGGTGGGGCGGGTGATCTACACCTCGATCCTGCGGGCCGAGACCTCGCCCATGCTGCTGGCGGCGGATCACAAGGGCACGGAAGCGGCGCTGAAGGCCTCGGGCCTGACCTACACGCTGCTGCGCAACGGGTGGTATATCGAGAACCACACCGGCAGCTTGGGCGGCGCGATTGCGGCTGGGGCCCTGATCGGTTCGGCGGGCGAAGGGCGCTTTTCCGCGGCCGCCCGCAAGGACTTTGCCGAAGCGATTGCCGTGACGGCCTCCACCAGCGGCCATGACAATGCGGTTTACGAACTGGCCGGGGATCACTCCTATAGCTACGCCGATCTGGCCGCCGAAGTGTCGCGCCAGACCGGCAAGACGATCCCCTACAATGACCTGCCGGCGGAGGTCTATGCGGGCATCCTGACCGGCTTTGGCCTGCCCGAAGGCTTTGCCCATGTGCTGGCCGACAGTGACGTTCAGGCAGGAAAAGGCGCGTTGGAGGATAACTCCCGCACGCTCTCGCGCCTGATTGGCCGTGCGACCACGCCGATGGCCGATGTGGTCAAGGCCGCGCTCTGATGACCAAAGGGCCGGGGGAAACCCCGGCCTTTACGGCGCCGGGGTCAGCGTCGTCACCCCCACCGCCGCCGCGCGGGCAAGGGCAGGGTCCAGCGACATCGGGATATACTCGCCGCGCCGCCACAAGACGCCCAGATCATCGTAGAAACGGGACAGCGGATGCCCTGATTGCCCGGTCGAGGTGATGAAGACCGACGAATCCGGATCGGCAAAGTCATAGACCCCGCGATAGCCCGCGCCATGGACGTTCAGATAGGGCTGCGGCCCCGTGCCCTTGGTGCTGCCGCGCATCAGCGTGCTTTCGTCGCCGCTGGTGGATTGGCGGATGTTGACGAAGTAGCGCAGCACCGGCACCTCTCCCATCACCGGGTGGTCATGGGTGGCCTGATGCGCATCGCCCCAGCGCCAGCTTTCGACATTGGGGCCATAGCGTTCCGACAGGTTCAGCAGCGCGTCATCCAGCGCCATACGGGCGATGTCCGTGCAGGTTTCCACCGGGGCCGACTGGATGATGTCGCACCAGATCGCCGCGCCATCGGTGTTGCGGAACACGCGTTCGACAAAGACCGGATCGGGATGGGTGAATTCATCGGCTAAGGGGCCCAGCTCATCCCGGATCAGCCGTTCGTTCAAGGCGCGCAGCCATGCCTGATAGATCAGCGGTTCGGGCAGATGTTCGTTCATCTCACCGTTCCACGCCGCCAGCAGTTCCAGCGCGCGCTGGCGCATGCGTTCGGGCGTGCCTTCGGGGGCCGCGTCGCCGGTGAACCACAGATCCGCGCCCACCAGCGGCAAGAGCGACCGTGCGGTGAAGCTGACGGTGTCGAGCTGCGCCTCGATGAAGCTTTCGCGCGTGTGCACCTCGCGCGTTTTCATCAGGGTGAGCCAGCGTTGGATGCGCTGCGTGTCGCCCCAATCGAAGGAGACGTTGTTGGGGAAGGGACGCTCCACCGTCTTGTTGTTGGTGTTGCCGATCAGGCCTGAGGTTGGGTTCACCTCGCGCGGGTTCTGGTTATAGGGCAGGGTGCCTTGCCAACGGTTGACGGCCTCCCACCCGGCGGCGGGCATCCGGCCCTGGGTCTGGTGGCGGGCGTCGCGCTGTGGGATTCGGCCCACGGTCTGCAAGGCGATGCCCTGACGATCCGCCAGCATCAGGTTCAGCCCCGGTGCCACGATCCCCGCCCCGGCCCTGACCGCCTCATCGACCGTGGCCGCGCGCATCAGCGCCATCGCCGCCGACATTGTGCTGTCATCCGCCGCCAAGGCCGTCCACGCGAGTGCGGCCACATGGCCGGGGGGCGTGACAGAGCCAAGGTCATAATGCGACCCCGGCAACACCGGGCCATTGTCCGTCCAGCGCAGGGTGATGGTGATGGGGGGGGCGTCCTTGACGTTGATGATCGACCGGCGGGTGACGAAGTCCTTCCAGCCCTCGGGGGTTTGGTATTGCTCGGTATTCGCGGGGTTCAGCTTTTCGATCATCACGTCGAGATCATCGGCATAGCTGGCAGTGACGCCCCAGCCGAACTTGTCCGACCGCCCTGACAAGACCAAAGGCACGCCGGGGATGGTCGCCCCGATCACGCCGCCCGATTGCAGTTCCAACCGCGCGAGATACCAGAGTGTCGGCGCGGTGAATCCCAGATGCGGGTCATTGGCCAGAAGCGTGCCGCCCGCGGCAGAGCGAGTGGGGGCCGCTGCCCAGGCGTTCGAGGCGCCCGCGAAATCGGCGCGCAGGAAGGGCGACAGGGGATCCTCCGTCGCCATGCGCAGCGGAGCCGTGGAGGGCATGACCCCCGGCATCAGCGCGGCATAATCCGGGGCGGCCATCACTGCCGACCCCGGATCATCGGGCAGGATGTCGCGCAACCGCGCCTCGGGCAGCAGCATCGACAGGCGGGCGCGGCGTACTTCGGTCTCCAGCTGGGTCGAAAGCTGCAGCGCCATCAGCTTGACGATGGCGAGCGAGTCTGTCGGCTGCCATGCCGCGATCTCATTGGAAAAGAAGAACATCTCGGGCGCGCCACGCCCGCGCGCGCCCACGTTGACCTGTTCGATCCACGCATTCACCCCCCGCGCATAGGCGGACAGGGCGGCTTGCGTCGGGGCGTCCTGAACGGCCAAAGACTGCCCAGCCAGCCCGTAAAGATCATAGCGGCGCATCAATTCGTCAATCTTCAGTGTGCGGGGGCCGAACACCTCGGACAGCCGTCCTTGGACCGTGCGGCGCAGCATGGTCATCTGCCACAGCCGGTCCTGCGCATGGGCAAAGCCAAGGGCGAAGAACACATCCTCATCGGTTTTCCCGAAGATGTGGGGCACGTTGTCATTGTTGCGCACGATCTCCACCGGGGCCGAGATGTCGGGCAGGGTGAAGGTTTCCGAATAGTCGGGCAGGGAGCGCGACAGGAACCAATAGGCGATCACCAGTGCCACGAGCGACAGGGCGATCATCCCGGTCAACAGACGCAGCATCCAACGGAATGTGGTGATCATCACAAATGGGCCTGTTCTTGACGGGCGGGACAGGATGGCTTCCTAGTCCATCCCGGCATCAAGGGCAATCAGGGGGAGGTTCGCATGGCAAAGGTGGCGTTTCTGGGTCTGGGCGTGATGGGCGGGCCGATGGCCGGGCATCTGGTGGCCAAGGGGCATCAGGTGACGGTCTATAACCGCACGTTTTCAAAGGCCGAGGCGTGGGTGGCCAAGCATGGCGGTGCGGCGGCTGTAACCCCTGCGGCGGCGGCATCGGGGGCAGAGATCGTCTTTGCCTGCGTCGGCAATGACGATGATTTGCGCGCGGTCTGTCTGGGGGATCAGGGCGCATTCGCGGGCATGGCGGCGGGTGCTTTGTTTGTAGATCACACAACGGTGTCGGCACAGGTGACGCGGGAATTGGCCGGGGTCGCGGCCGCGCAGGGGCTGGGCTTTGTCGATGCGCCCGTGTCGGGCGGGCAGGCGGGGGCCGAGAATGGCGTTCTGTCGGTGATGTGCGGCGGCGCGCAGGCCGACTATGACCGGGCGGAACCCGTGATCGCCGCCTATGCCCGCATCTGCCGCCGCTTGGGTGAGTCGGGGGCCGGGCAACTGGCCAAGATGATGAACCAGATCTGCATCGCGGGCCTGATGCAGGGCCTGTCCGAGGCGCTGGCCTTTGGCGAGAAGGCGGGGCTGGATGGGGCTGCGGTGGTCGAGGTGATCTCTCAGGGTGCCGCCGGATCATGGCAAATGGCCAACCGCCACAAGTCCATGCTGGAGGGGCGGTTCGACTTCGGCTTTGCCGTCGATTGGATGCGGAAAGACCTGAAGATTTGTCTGGAAACGGCGGATGCGTTGGGCGCGAGCCTGCCCGTGACGGCGCTGGTGGATCAGTTCTACAAGGACGTGCAGCAAATGGGCGGCGGGCGGAATGACACGTCGAGCCTGATCCGGCGGTTGAGGAAGAACGGGTAAGCGCAGTCGTTTCAGGACGTATTGCCGAAACGCAACGGTTGGTGTCGGACCGTGGCCCAAAGCCACGGTCCGCGCGCAGCCCGCCCCCTCGGGCTGCGCGCCCAAGGGCGCACATCCCGGCGGTCTGCACACGGACCTAACGGCGACACGCCCAAACGCTCCCCCGGAGAGTTTGGGCGTGCCTTGTACCAGTTTTCAGGATGTTACGGAATGATCCGCGTGTACTTCACGCCCGCAAGCGACACGCCCGCCATCAGCCCTTGCTGGCCAAAGACAAAGGCCTGAACGCCGGTGTCGATCTCATTGGTCTGCTTGCCGATGCTCGCACCTTCTTCGGGCGTGGCGTAGCGGATGTCGCCGCTGGCGGCCCAACCGGCAGAGCGGCGGAATTCGGCCAGCGAATTCTCATTCGTGAAGAACAGCGCATGGGCATATTGCTGCGCGCCGACCTGCAACCCGAACGAGGCCTTGGTCGCCGAATAGTAATCCACCGTCACATCCCGGATGCGCAGTGCGCCGCGCCCGTAGGCCCCGCCATAGAACAGCCCGGCCTCGGTCACGAGTGGCATGTAAAGCACCCCCGCCGAGCGTGCCGCCAGATCGCGCGTGCCGGGATAGCGGCTGAACAGATAATCCCGCGTCGCATCGACCCGCGCGTCGATCTGCCCCGCGCCGTTCGAGCCCACGCCATTGGCGCACCCGGCCAGCACCACCGCACCGCCCGCAACGCCGAAAAACCCACGCCTTGTGACCATGATCCGCCCTCTTTCGCCTCAAACCGGGGTCTGATCGCCCCATCTGCCGATGTTTTACCGTGTTTCTGCCCGGCTGTCATCGGTCCGTCGATGACGAGGGCGGCAAGACGCCGAGGCTCAGACCCAACCCGCGCGCAACTTCCTTGCGACGTCCGGCGCGAAATAGGTCAGGATGCCGTCACAGCCCGCGCGCTTGAAGCACATCAGGCTTTCCATCATCACCTTGTCGCCATCGACCCAGCCGTTCAGCGCCGCCCCCCGGATCATCGCGTATTCGCCCGAGACCTGATAGGCATAGGTCGGCGCGCCAAAGGCATCCTTCACCCGGCGGCAGATGTCCAGATAAGGCATCCCCGGCTTGACCATCACCATATCGGCCCCCTCGCGCAGATCGCGTTCGACCAGACGCAATGCCTCGTCGCCATTGGCGGGGTTCATCTGATAGGTCTTCTTGTCGCCCTTCAGCGCGCCTGACGCCCCCACCGCATCGCGGAACGGACCATAGAAGGCCGACGCATATTTCGCCGCATAGGACAGGATCGCCACATCCCTGTGGCCCGCGCTTTCCAGCGCCTGACGGATCGCACCGATCCGGCCATCCATCATGTCCGAGGGGCCAAGGATATCGGCCCCACACTCCGCCTGCACCAGCGCCATCTTCACCAGCGCCTCGATCGTCTCATCGTTCAGGATGATGCCGTCGCGGACATAGCCGTCATGCCCGTTGATGTTATAGGGGTCCAGCGCGATATCCGTCATCACCGCCATCTCGGGCACCGCCGCCTTGATCGCGCGGATGGCGCGGTTGGCGATGTTGTCGGGGTTCCACGCCTCTTCGCAGCCTTCGGTCTTCAGCGCGGGGTCGGTATAGGGGAAGAGGCAGATCGCCGGAATGCCCAAGCCTGCGGCCTCTTCGGCCGCCTTCACAACGCGGTCCACCGACAGCCGGTTGACGCCGGGCATCGAGGCGATGGGCTCCACCACATCCACCCCGTCACGCACAAAGACCGGCCAGATCAAATCGCCGACGGCAAGGTAAGTCTCTTGCGCCAGCGCCCGCAGCGCGGCCGAGCGGCGCATGCGACGGAACCGGGTGGCGGGAACGGGGGCAGAGATCGGGCGCATGGCGGTCCTTTGCGGGATGGGTCGCGGGTGGGCCGCGCGGTGACGGGTCGCGCGGGCTGGTCGGATGGGCAAGCGCGGGGACTTGCGCCAATGTCACTTGCCTGCCAGAGAAAGGATCGCGCCTCAAGGTGGCAGTTGGTCGATGCCGTGCCAACCGGGGCGTTGGGTCGGGGCGCATTCACGGTCGGGAACGGTTTTTTGCAGTGGTACGACATCCTCTTTGAACTGATCGATTTCCGGTCCTTTTCCAACCTGTGGTACTGGTTGGCGCTGTCGGTGATCTGGTCCAGCGCCAGCCATTGGGTCTTGGGCGTGCCCTATGACCTGATCCGCCGCGCCCGCCGCAGCGAAGAGGCGCAGCGCGACCTTGAGGATCTCTTGCGCGTCAACGTCCACCGCCTGCTGTTCTACACCCGCGGCGCCGGGGTGGTGTCCGTCGCGGGGATGGCCTTCGTGCTGTCGGCCATGGTGGTTCTGGCGGTGATGGGGATCGAATTCGCCCAAGCCGTGCTGTGCATCCTGTTGCCGATGCTGCCGGTGCTTGCGCTGCGGATTCGTCTGGCGCTGCAATTCGAACGCGGCGCGCATGGCAGCGCCGATCTGGACCGCGTGCTGTCACGCCATCGCGCCACCGTGCAGGTTATCGGCATGTGCGCGATCTTCTTCACCGCGCTATTTGGCATGTATCAGAACCTGCGGCTTGGCGCGTTGTGACCGGCGCCGCGCGGCAAAGGTTGACCTTGGCGCGGGGGCGGTTATGTCGGGCGCATGAGCAAAGATCGCATCCTTCTCGGTGGCGCGCCCGAAGGCTTTGACGCGCGGCTTTTGTCGCGCGAGCTGGAGCGTGGCCGCCCCGTCATCCACATCGCCCGCGACGACAAGCGGATGGAGGCGATGCGCATCGCCCTGTCGGTCATGGCCCCCGCCGCCGTGGTGCTGGATTTCCCGGCTTGGGATTGCCTGCCTTATGATCGCGTCTCGCCCAACCCGGATATCTGCGCGCGGCGTATGTCCACGCTGGCCGCGCTGGCCGATGGGGTGAAGGGGCCGTTCGTTCTTTTGACCACGATGTCAGCGGCCATGCAGCGGCTTCCGGCGCGCGAAATTGTGCTGACCTCGGCCTTTTCCGCCCGTGTGGGAGACCGGGTGAATGAAGGGCGGTTGAAGGGGTTCCTCGCCCGGATGGGGTTTTCGCCGGTGTCCACTGTGGCCGAACCCGGCGATTATGCCGTGCGCGGCGGGATCATCGACATTTACCCGCCGGGGGCCGGGGGGCCGGTGCGGCTGGATTTCTTTGGGGATGTGTTGGACGGCGCGCGGCGCTTTGATCCTGAAACCCAGCGCACGACGGAAAAGCTGAGTGCCGTCGATTTCGCGCCGATGTCCGAAATTATCCTCGATGAGGCCGCGATCACCCGTTTCCGCCAAAGCTACCGTGCAGAGTTTGGCGTCGGCGGGTCGGATGATCCCCTGTATGAGGCGGTCAGCGCAGGCCGCAAGCATCAGGGGATGGAGCATTGGCTGCCGTTCTTTCATGACCGGATGGAGACGCTGTTTGACTATATGGCCGATGCCTCGGTCATGCTGGACGATCAGTTGACGCCCGCCCGCCTGTCGCGCTGGGAAAGCATTGAAGATCAATACGATACGCGGCGCGATGCGATGGCGGCCAAGGGGCGGCTGGATACGGTCTATAAGCCCTGCGCGCCGGGTTTGCTTTATCTGGATGACACGGCGTGGGAGGCGGCCCTTGCTCCGCACCGCGTGGTGCAGCTTTCGCCCTTGCCGCAATCCCCCGGTCCGGGTGTGCTGGATGCCTCGGGTCGTTTCGGGCGGTCTTTCGCGCCGGAACGTCAGCAGGAAAACGTTAGCCTTTTTGCAGCTTTGGCGGATCATCTTAAAGCGTTGCTCGAAGAGCGTCAGGTCGTCATCGCCTCTTGGTCCGATGGCGCGCGGGAACGGTTGCGCGGGCTCTTGGACGATCAGGGCATCACGTTCGCACGCGATGTGAAGGATTTCCGTGAAGTCCCGGATGGAAAAGGCGGATTGTTCCTGATGGTCTGGCCTTTGGAGGCCGGATTTACCGCGCCGGGTCTGGCCGTCATCTCGGAACAGGACGTTTTGGGCGACCGCTTGGTCGGCAAACCCAAACGCAAGCGCAAGGCTGACAACTTCTTGCGCGAGGTCGATACCCTTTCGCCCGGCGATCTGGTCGTTCACGTCGAACATGGCGTAGGCCGCTATCTGGGCTTGGAAACCATCACCGCCCTTGGGGCACCGCATGCCTGCGTCGCGCTGGAATATGCTGAAAACGCGAAACTTTACCTGCCGGTTGAGAATATCGAACTTCTGTCACGCTACGGCCATGAAGAGGGTCTTTTGGACCGTCTGGGCGGCGGCGCGTGGCAGGCCAAGAAGGCGAAGCTGAAGGAACGCATCCGCGAAATCGCGGACCGTCTGATGCGCATCGCCGCCGAACGCCATCTGCGCCATGCGCCGATCCTTGAGGCCCCCCATTCCATGTGGGAGGCATTTTCCGCCCGTTTCCCCTATCAGGAAACCGATGACCAGCTGTCGGCCATCGCCGATGTGGTCGCCGATCTTGAGGCGGGCCGTCCGATGGACCGCCTGATCGTGGGCGATGTGGGCTTTGGCAAGACAGAGGTCGCCATGCGTGCGGCCTTTGTCGCGGCACTTGCCGGCATGCAGGTCGCGGTGATCTGCCCGACCACCTTGCTCGCCCGCCAGCACTACCGCAGCTTTGCCGAACGTTTCCGCGGATTTCCGATCAACGTCAAACCCTTGTCGCGCTTTGTCACCACCAAGGAGGCCAACGCCACCCGCGCCGGTCTGGCCGATGGCACGGTGGATATCTGCGTGGGCACCCATGCGCTGCTGGCGCAGGGCGTGAAGTTCAAGACGCTGGGCCTCTTGATCATCGACGAAGAACAGCACTTCGGCGTGGCCCATAAGGAACGGCTCAAGGAAATGCGCTCCGAGGTGCACGTCCTGACCCTGACCGCCACGCCGATCCCGCGCACGCTGCAACTGTCGCTGACCGGGGTGCGGGACCTGTCGATCATCGCCACCCCGCCCGTGGACCGTCTGGCGATCCGCACCTATGTGAGCGAGTTCGACACCGTCACCCTGCGCGAGGCGCTGTTGCGCGAACGTTATCGCGGCGGGCAGTCGTTCTTCGTCGTGCCAAGGATTTCCGACCTGCCTGAAGTTGAGGATTTCCTGAAAACCCATGTGCCAGAGGTGACTTACCTCATCGCCCACGGCCAACTCGCCGCCGGGGATCTGGATGACCGGATGAACCAGTTCTACGACGGCAAATATGATGTGCTCTTGGCCACCACCATCGTGGAGTCGGGTCTGGATATCCCCACCGCCAACACGATGATCATCCACCGCGCCGATATGTTCGGCCTCTCCCAGCTTTACCAAATCCGGGGCCGGGTGGGCCGCGCCAAAACCCGCGCTTATTGCTATCTGACCACCAAGCCCCGCGCGCCGCTGACACCGCAGGCGATGAAACGGCTGCGGCTGCTCGGCTCGCTCGACAGTCTGGGGGCGGGGTTCAATCTTGCCAGCCATGACCTTGACCTGCGCGGGGCGGGGAACCTTCTGGGTGAGGAACAGTCCGGCCATATCAAGGAAGTGGGATATGAGCTTTACCAGCAGATGCTGGAAGAAACGATTGCCAAGATCAAATCCGGCGAGTTGCAGGGGCTGACGCCGCTGGATGACCAATGGGCACCGCAGATCAATCTGGGCGTCCCGGTGCTGATCCCCGAGGATTACGTTACCGATCTCGACGTGCGCCTTGGCCTCTATCGCCGCCTGTCCGGCTTGACCACCAAGGTGGAACTGGAAGGCTTCGCCGCCGAGTTGATCGACCGCTTCGGTCCGTTGCCGAAAGAGGTCAACACCCTGATGCTGATCGTGCGCATCAAGTCGATGTGCAAACGCGCCGGGATTTCGCGGCTGGATGCCGGGCCGAAAGGGGCCACGGTGCAATTCCACAATGACAAATTCGCCAATCCGGCGGGCCTTGTCGATTTCCTGAAAACCGAAGGGGCGGCGGGCCGCGTCGCAGGCAACAAGATCGTCCTGATGCGCGACTGGAAGACGGAAGGTGACCGCATCAAGGGCGCTTTCGCCATCGCCCGCGATCTGGCCGAAAAGGTGGTGCGCCCGGATGCGCCGCCCAAACCGCCCGCTCCAGAGGTGCCGAAACCCGCGCCAAAGCCCGTGGCCAAAGCCGCGCCCGCGCCCTTCCGCCCGGTGGTCAAGACCAAGCCCAAGGCTCTGCCGCGCTTTGACAAGCGTTAACGCGGGATCATCCGCATCAGGACGACACCAAGGGCGGAGAAGACAAGGATCGCCGCCATCAGTGGCACGGCGGTCCCGTCAAACATCAACCCCACCGGGGCCGCGAGCAGGACCGAGGCGATGGTGGCAATCGCCGCCGTGACGCTGGCCGCCATGCCCGCGATATGGCCCACAGGCTCCAGCGCCAGCGCGTTCAGGTTTCCGACCGTGGGGCCGACCATGTAGAACACGCCGATGGTCCAAACGAGATGCGCGCCAAAGGCCATGGCGGGCGGCCAGACCCCGGCCAGAAGGGCCACCAGCATCACGGCGGTGAAGCCCACCTGCAACATCAGCGCCCAGGTCACCATCCGCCGCATCCCCAACCGCCCCACAAGGCGCGAGTTCAAAAAGCTGGAGGTGCCACCGCAGAGCGCGATCACCGCAAACCAGATCGGGAAATTGTCACCCTGCCCGAAGGTCTGGTCAAAGATCGGCTGGGTGGTGGACAGCGTGGCAAAGAGGGCCGAAAACACCAGCGTCTGCACCGCGATGGAAATCTGGATGACGCGGTGGGACAACACCTCGCGCGCGGCGGACCAGAGCGAGGCGACCGACATCTTGCGCCGCGCCTCAGGCGGCAGGGTCTCTGGCTGACGCAGACCGAGCCAGAGGCAGGCCACCAGCGCAAAGACCACGAAGGCCAGAAAGATCGACCGCCAGCCCCCGATGGCGATGATGCCCTGACCCATGAAGGGCGCGATGGCGGGGACGAGGGTGAAGATCATCATGGTGAAACTGACGATCCGCGCCATGTCGCGGCCCTTGTAAAGGTCGCGCACCAAGGCGATGGCGGCGATGCGCGGGGCGGCGGCTCCCAAGCCCTGTATCATCCGCGCGGCCAGCACGGTTTCCAGGGTCGGCGCAAGATAGGCCAGCAGCGCGCCCAACGAATAAAGCACCGCGCCGAAGATGATCACCCGCTTGCGGCCGTAACTGTCGGACAAGGGGCCGGTGAACAGCGTGCCCACCCCCATCCCCATGACGAAGGAGGTCAGGATCAACTGCGCCGCATTGGGGGCATCGGGCGACAGTTCGCGCGCGATCTCGGGCAGGGCGGGCAGCATAGAGTCGATGGAAAAGGCCACCATGGCAAAAAGCATCGCCATCAGGGCGATGAATTCCGGCTGGCTCAGACGCGGGGCGGTGGGGGCGGAGGTCATGCTCATGCCCGCTCCATAGCACCGCCGCCATGGCGCGACCATGACGATTGCGACCTCTCCCGGACGGCGGGCGCGCCGTTCCGCCTTCTTTAGATCACCCCGTCAGGACAGGGCACCGTGGAAGGGTCCGCTAAAGCGCTGCGCGCCCCGGCCTTGGGTTGGGGATCAGGAGCGCAGGCCGGTTTCTTCCAGCAGGCCCATGCGCTTGGCCTCGTAATAATAGCCGCGGCGATACCAGTCATGGGCGCGGGTTTTGTTCTTGCGCGACACCAGCCAAGCGCCGCGCAGGTATTTGCCGGCGTAGATCAGGTTGGTTTCGGCATCCAGCAAACCTTCCGGCGCGCCGCGATAGCCCATGGTGCGCGCGGTTTGCGGGTGGATCTGCATCAGCCCGTAATAGGGGCCATTGCGGGCGGCGGGGTTGTAGCCGCTTTCGCGCGCGATGGTTTCGTGGATCAGGCTTTCAGGCATGTCATAGATGCGGGCGTATTTCGTCACCAGACGGTTGATCGCCTCGGGGCCCTGCGGGCTTGAACTTGTGTCACGGCCAGACCCGCAGGCGGCCAGAGGCAAAGCGACCAGAAGGGCCAGCGTCGAACGGCGGGAGACGGAAACCATGGAACCTCTCGGATGAAACCTGTCCTTCTTTAGCCGGGCCGGTCCGGTCTGGGAAGCGCTGCGCTCCGTAGGACCTGAGACTTTTGGCGCGATAGGCGGGGAGGTGCCGTCTTGCTAACATGGGCGCAGACTCGGAGAGTTTGCCATGACCGCCCCATATCCCGTGCCCGACACCCCGCGCCTGCGCTTTGCGCTGATCGTCGATGACCATCCGCTGTTTTGCGACGCGCTTGGCATGACGCTGAAGGCGGTGGCGGGCGTGGAGCGGATCGAGACGGCGGGGCGGCTTGAAACGGCCCTGCTGCGGTTGGAGCAGGCCCCGGTGCCGGATGTGGTGGTGCTGGACCTGAACCTGCCGGATGTGACGGGCCTCGACGGGTTGATCCGCCTGCGCGCCACGGTGCCGGAGGTGCCGGTGGTGGTGGTGTCCTCGCTGGATGACAACCGGGTGATCGGGGCGGCGCTGATGGCGGGGGCGGTGGCCTTTGTGCCCAAGCATTCGCATCGCGACGTGTTCCGCGCCGCCTTTGATGCGCTGCGCACGGGCGGAACATGGCTGCCCGAAGGCTTTGCCCCGCAGGCCGAGGCTGCCGGTCCCGCCAACCCGCGCGAACAGGCCATCCTGCGGCTGGGGCTCTTGACGCGGCAGCAGGCCAAGATCCTGCAACTGATCTGCGAGGGGATGCTGAACAAGCAGATCGCCTATGAGCTGACCATCGCCGAAACCACGGTCAAGGCCCATGTCACCGCCATCATGCGCAAGCTGGGCGTGCAAAGCCGCACGCAGGCGGTGCTGATCGCGCGTGAGGCGAGTTTCGCCAGCCTGATGCCAGAGAATGGCTGACCGCTTGCCTTGTCGCCACACCGAGGGCTAGCCTTGGGGTCGGGAGGACGGCATGACGGCAAAGGGTAAGGGTCAGATCGTGGCGACAGCCTCGGTCCCGGCGGGGCATGTCGGGGCGGCGGCGGAGCTTGCGCGCGCGCTGGGGCCGGGGCCTTTCGCCGTGGTGATCCTGTTTGTCTCGCCCCTTGCCGACATCCACCGTCTGGCGGCGGAGGCAGAGTTCGGCGGGGCGGCGGTGATCGGCTGCACCACGGCCGGAGAGATTTCGGCGCAGGGCTATGCCGAGGGCGAGATTGTCGCCGTGGGCCTATCGGCCACGCAATTTGCCGCCGATCCGATTCTGATCCCGGATTTGCGGGAATTGGCGGCGGCGGATCTGATCGGCGGTCTGATCCGCGCGCGGCAGGGCCTCGCACGGGCGCGGCCCGAGTGGGAGCATGAGTTCGCCTTCCTGCTGGTCGATGGCCTGTCCACGCGGGAGGATGAGCTGACTTCGGCCCTTGCCTCGGGCCTCGGCCCCGTGCCGCTCTTTGGCGGATCGGCGGGGGATGGCACGCGGTTCAAGGAGACGTTCATTCTGCACCGGGGGCAGGTGCTGCGGAATGCTGCCGTGGTCACGATGGTGCGCAGCGATTGCCGGGTGCGGGTGTTCAACCTCGACCATCTGACGCCCACCGGCCAGCGCATGGTGGTGACCGAGGCCGACCCCGCACGCCGCATCGTGCGGCGCATCAATGCCGAACCGGCGGCACGTGAATATGCGCGGCTCTTGGGGAAAGACCCGGCGCAACTGACCACCTTCACCTTTGCCGCCCATCCGGTGGTGGTGCGGATCGGCGGCAAGCATCACGTGCGCGCCATCCAGCAGGTGGCTGAGAATGGCGATCTGGTGTTCTTTTCGGCCATCGACGAAGGCTTGGTGCTGTCCTTGGCGGAACCGTCAGACATGGTGGCCCATCTGGAAACCGAGCTTTCCGCTTTGGGCGCGCCCGAGGCGATCCTGGCCTGCGATTGCATCCTGCGGCGGATGGAGGCGCAGGAAAAGCAAAAGACCGGTGCCGTCTCGGCCCTGTTGCGCCGGTTCGGCGTGGTGGGCTTTTCCACCTATGGCGAGCAGATGAATTCGATGCATGTCAACCAGACCATGACCGGCGTCGCGATCTATCCGCCCGAAGGCACGCGATGACCGTCGGGCTGGTCAATCCCGCCGATCCGCCCGAGCGGCAGATCGAAAAGCTGCTGACCATCGCAAGCGTGTTGATGCGCCGGGTGGAACAGATCACCGATGACTCGGGCGCGGCCTATGCCCAGTTCCAGCGCGCCGCGATGCTGGAAGATCAGGTGCGCGAGCGGACGCGTGATCTGGAACATGCGCTGGACCTGCTGAACGACAGCAACGCCCGTCTGGCCGAAGCCAACCGCGAGACCGAGGCCGCGCGCCAGAACCTGTCCAACGCCATAGAGACCATTCAGGAAGGCTTCGCGCTGTTTGACGCGCAGGATGTGCTGGTCTTGTGCAACTCGCGCTTCGGGATGCACATGCTGGATGTGCGTGAACATCTGCGCCCAGGTCTGAGTTTCGACGATTATGTGGACCGGGTGAGCCGCTCGCGCTTTCTGGAACTGCCCGCAGGCGAGACGCCCGAAGACTGGGCCGTGGCGCGGCGCAGGCGACATCAGGACCGGCATGTGATCTTCAACGTCCGCATGGTCTGGGATCGCTGGGTGCAGGTCTCCGAGCATCGCACCGCAGGCGGTGGCACGGTGATCCTGCAGACCGAGGTGACCGAGTTGATCCGGCTGGAGCGGCTGGAACGCGGCAAGATGCTGGATGAACAGGCGCGCGTGATCCGGGCGACCTTGGATCACCTGAGCCAAGGGGTGTGCATCTTTGACGCCGAGGCGCGTCTGGTGGGCTGGAACCAGCGGCTGGCCACGCTGCTTGCCTTGCCCATGGCGCGGCTGCGGATGGGGGCGGGGTTTGACCATGTGATCGACGCGCTCCGCCCGGATTTCCGCTTTGGCGACGGCATGACGGCGGCGCGGCTGATTGCCTGGGTTCAGGGGCCGGGGGCGCGGGTGGGCCTGCGGTTCGAGATGCGGCGCGGGCCGGACATGATTCTGGATGTCTTCGCCGAAGGCATGCCGGGCGGTGGCTTCGTGATGAGCTTCACCGATGTCACCGCCGAACGCGCCGCGATCGAGGCGCTGAGCCGCGCGAATGAAACGCTGGAAGCACGGGTGATGGCGCGCACGCTGGAGCTTGAGGATGCGCTGGGAAATGCCGAACGCGCCAATGCCAGCCGGTCGCGCTTTGTGGCGGCGGCCAGCCATGACGTCTTGCAACCCCTGTCGGCGGCCAAGCTGTTCTTGTCGTCGATTGCGGATGACGGGCTGACCCCCGGCGCGCGGGCGGCGCTGGAAAAGGCGGAGAACGCGCTTCTGTCGGTCGAGGGCATTCTTGGCGCGCTTCTGGACATCTCAAAGCTGGAATCGGGCCGGGCGGCGGTGTCGGTGGGGCCGGTGGCGCTGGACCGGCTGCTGGCGCAGTTGAACGACGAATTCGGCGCGATTGCGGCGGCCAAGGGCTTGCGGCTGACGGTGGTGCCCTCACGGGCGGTGGTGCTGTCGGATGCGGGGTATCTCAGGCGCATCCTGCAAAACCTGATCGGCAATGCCATCCGCTACACCGATGCGGGCCGTGTCGTGGTGGGCGCGCGGCGCAAGGCGGGCATGGTGCGACTGGAGGTGCATGACACCGGACCGGGCATCCCCGAGGCAGAGCAGGACAACATCTTCAAGGAATTCCACCGCCTGAACGCACGGGCGAGTGCCTCCGAGGGCATGGGGCTGGGTCTGGCCATCGTCGAACGGGCCTGCGGGCTCTTGGGCCACCCCTTGGGCCTGCACTCAGAGGTGGGGCGAGGCTCCAGTTTCATGGTGCAGGTGCCCTTGGCCGAGATGGCGGCGATGGACGCGCCCCCGGCGGCGGCGCGGGGCCCCCGGCCCTCGGTGGCGGATCGGATCGTGTTTCTGGTGGAAAACGATGATCCCCTGCGACGGGCCATGGCGCATCTGCTGGAAAAATGGGGCGTCAATGTGCTGGAGGCAGACAGCGGCGAAGCGGCGCTGGCCTTGATCGATGAACTGGGCATCCTGCCGGATTGCTTTCTGGTGGATCATGCGCTGGGGCCGGGGATGGATGGCCTGACCTTCGTGCAGACGGTGCGGGCGCGGCATCGCCCCGTGGCGGCGCGCATCATCACCGCAGACCATTCCGCCGCATTGGCCGAGGCGGCAGCGGCGCTGGAGGTGGGGGTGCTGTACAAGCCGATCGAGCCAAGGGCGCTGGAGGGGTTCTTGGCCGGGTTGGGGTAGGGGCGACCTAGGCAACGGGCGGACAAGGAAAGGCACTGCCTGTCCCCGCCCGCCGCGACCACATCCCCGCTCTCGTGTTCCGCCAAACCGGCAGAGGCCAGCGCCCGCCATGGGCGGGACGGGCGCTGGCCGGGGGCCTTCGGGGCCCCCGACCGGGATGGGGCAAGCGGCATCGCGTGACCTCGGCGATGGCCTCGGCCAATGAGGTGAAGCAATCCCTATCGTTTCGCTAGGTCTCGCTATATCCCCAAAAACATAACGCGACCAAGGGACAATACCCTTGCCATCCCGCACGAGCATAGAGTTTCGCCCAAGCCCACCATCCGTCTTTTCCGACCCGGAGCCGCCATGCAACTGACCGACCACCGCGACATCAAGGCCCCCCCGATGACGGTCTGGGCGGCCATCCTCAACCCCGACGTCCTGAAAGAATGCGTGCCGGGCTGCGAATCGATGGCGGGCAGCGTGGCCGAAGGATTCGAGGCGACCGTGGTTCAGAAGGTCGGCCCGGTGAAGGCCACCTTCACCGGCGTGGTGAAACTGTCGGACATCGTCGAGGGCAAAAGCCTGCGCATCAGCGGTGAGGGCAAGGGCGGGCCTGCGGGCTTTGCCAAGGGCGGCGCGGATGTGACGCTGGAAGCAACCGAAACCGGCACGCGCCTGTCCTATGTCGTCGAAGCCTCGGTCGGCGGCAAGATCGCGCAACTGGGCAGCCGCATCATCGACGGTTTTGCCAAGAAGATGGCGGATGACTTTTTCACCCGCTTTCAGGATGCTGTCGAAGGACCGGACGAGGAAGACCCCGCAACAGACGAAGCCGCCGAAGCGGACGCACCGAAAAAGGGCTGGTTCAAGCGCCTTCTGGGCTGACCCGCCAAACAACACGACTTCCAAGGGAGGGAGACCATGACGAAAGTCACGATGACGGTGAACGGCAAGTCCGTCTCGGCTGAGGTGGAGGGGCGCACGCTTCTGTCCGCCTTTCTGCGCGAGGGGCTGGCACTGACCGGCACCCATATCGGCTGCGACACCACGCAATGCGGCGCTTGCACCGTGCATGTCGATGGCAAAGCCGTGAAAAGCTGCGCCGTCTTTGCGCTGGATGTGGATGGGGCGGATGTCCGCACCATCGAAGGCATGGCGAATGCCGATGGCTCGCTGTCGGTGATCCAGCAGGCGTTTCAGGACCATCACGGGCTGCAATGCGGCTTCTGCACGCCGGGCATGGTGATGGCCTCGGCCGCGCTGCTGGCAGACAACCCCAAACCGACCGAAGCAGAGGTGCGCCACCACCTTGAAGGCAACATCTGCCGCTGCACGGGCTACCACAACATCGTCAAGGCCGTGCTTGCGGCGTCCGGTCAGGACGTCCCTGCGGTAGCTGCCGAATAATCACGCTCAGGGAGGGATCAAGATGCCGAAAGATACCGGAATCGGCGCCAGCTCGAAGCGGCGCGAAGATGTGCGCTTCCTGTCCGGGAAGGGCCTTTACACCCAGGACATCGCCTTGGCGGGCCAGACCTATGCGGTCATGGTGCGTTCCAACGTGGCGCACGGAAAGATCAAGTCGATCAACACCGCCAATGCCGCCGCGATGCCCGGCGTGCTGGCCGTCTTCACCGGCGAGGATTTCAAGGACGTGGGCGGCAACCCGGCGGGGTGGCTGATCAACAGCCGCGACGGCACCCCGATGCGCGAACCCAAGCGCCCGGTGCTGGCGCATGGCAAGGTGCGCCATGTCGGCGACGCCTATGCCGCGATCGTGGCAGAGACCTACAATCAGGCCAAAGACGCCGCCCAGCAACTGGCGGACGACACCGAGATCGAAGAACTGCCCGCGATCATCGACATGAAAGCCGCCGTCGCCAATCCGGCGAACCGCGTGCATGACGAGATCCCGGACAACCTCTGCTTTGACTGGGGCTGGATCGAGGATAACCGCGCCGCTGTGGACGCAGCCTTCAAATCCGCGCCGCATGTCACCACGCTGGAACTGGTGAACAACCGTCTGGTGCCGAACGCGATGGAGCCGCGCGCAAGCATCGGCGAATACAACCCCGGCACGGGGGATTACAAGCTGACCACAACCAGCCAGAACCCGCACCTGACGCGGCTTCTGGTGGCGGCCTTCGTTCTGGGCATCCCGGAAAACAAGCTGACCGTCGTGGCCCCGGATGTGGGCGGCGGGTTCGGGTCGAAAATCTATCACTACGGCGAAGAGGCACTGGTTCTGGCGGCGGCCAAGAAGCTGGGCCGTCCGGTCCGCTGGATTGCCGAACGGTCGGAGTCCTTCCTGTCAGACGCCCATGGCCGTGACCATGTGACCAAGATCGAACTGGCCTCCACCAAGGACGGCGAAATCCTCGCGATCCGCACTGAGACCTTGGCCAATGTCGGCGCGTATCTGTCGAACTTCTCGACCGCGACGCCGACCTTCCTGCATGGCACGCTTATGGCCGGTCCCTATAAGGTGCCGCATGTCTATGTGAACGTGAAGACCGTGTTCACCAACACGGCGCCGGTGGATGCCTATCGCGGCGCGGGTCGTCCCGAAGCGACGTTCAGTATCGAGCGTGTGGTGGACAAGATGTGCCGCGAATTGGGCCTCGACCCGTTCGAGGTGCGCCGCAAGAACCTGCTGACGCCGGACCAGTTCCCCTACACTACCCCGGTTGGGCTGGTCTATGACACTGGCAACTATCAGGCGACCCTGGACAAGGCGGTTGAGCTGGGCGACGTCGCCGGGTTCGAAGCGCGGCGCGCGGCCTCGGCTGCCAAGGGCAAGTTGCGCGGCATGGGCCTGTCGACGTGGATCGAGGCGTGCGGCATCGCGCCGTCGCATCTGGTGGGCGTCCTTGGCTCCCGCGTCGGTTTGTTTGATGCCGCCACCGTGCGCGTCAACGCCACCGGCAATATCAGCGTCATGACCGGTGCGCACAGCCACGGGCAGGGGCATGAGACCGTCTTTGCCCAGATCGTCGCCGACAAGCTGGGCATCGACGAAAGCGCGGTGGACATCGTCCATGGCGACACGTCGAAAATCCCCTTCGGCATGGGCTCATATGGCTCGCGGTCCTTGGCGGTCTGCGGATCGGCGATGAACAAGGCGGTGGACAAGATCATCGCCAAGGGCAAGAAAATCGCGGCCCATATGCTGGAAGCGGCTGAAGGCGATATCGTGTTCGAGGCGGGCAAATTCTCTGTCGCCGGAACCGACAAGGCGAAAACCTTCGGCGAGATCGCGTTCTCGGCCTATGTCCCGCACAACTACCCGCTGGAAACGCTGGAACCGGGGCTGGAAGAAACCGCCTTCTACGACCCCGCCAACTTCACCTATCCCGCAGGCGCTTATATCTGCGAAGTGGAAGTGGACCCGGAAACCGGCAAGGTCGATATCGCCTCCTTCACCTGCGCCGATGACTTCGGCAATGTGATGAACCCGATGATCGTCGAAGGTCAGGTGCATGGCGGCGTGGGGCAGGGCATCGGTCAGGCGCTGTTGGAAAACACCGTCTATGACGAGAACGGCCAGATCCTGACGGCATCCTTCATGGATTACGCCATGCCGCGCGCCGATGATGTGCCATTCTACACGGTAGACCATTCCTGCGCGACGCCCTGCACGCACAACCCCTTGGGCGTGAAGGGTTGCGGCGAGGCCGGGGCGATCGGATCGCCCCCGGCTGTGGTGAATGCCGTGATCGACGCGCTGCATCGCGGCGGTCACACCCACGTCACCCATATCGACATGCCAGTCTCGCCCGCGCGGGTCTGGGCTGCCATCAACGGCTGAGGGAGGATCGCACCATGTTCAACTTCGATTTCGTGAAACCCTCGACGATTGCCGATGCCGTGGCGGCGATGGCGCAAGACGGCGCGCAGGCGCTGTCGGGCGGCCAAACCCTGACGCCCACGATGAAGCAGCGTCTGGCCAGCCCCTCGGTTCTGGTTTCCCTCACCGGGATTGCCGAGATGAAGGGCGTCTGCCTTGGCGCCGATGGCCTGTCCATCGGCGGGGCGACCACCCATGCCACCGTTGCGGCAGAGGCGCGGGCGCATTACCCCGCACTGGCTGACCTCGCCGCCAACATCGGCGACCCGATGGTGCGCAACCGTGGCACCATCGGCGGGTCCGTTGCCAACAACGATCCGGCGGCCTGCTATCCGTCGGCGGTGCTGGCCTCAGGTGCTGTGGTGGTGACCAACAAGCGCAAGATCGCGGCGGATGACTACTTCCAGGGCATGTTCTCCACCGCGCTGGACGAGGGTGAGTTCATCACCGGCGTCACCTTCCCGGTGCCGGAAAAGGCGGCTTACGTGAAGTTCAATCAACCCGCCAGCCGCTTTGCCCTGACCGGCGTCTTCGTCGCCAAATACGCCAGCGGCGTGCGCGTGGCGGTGACCGGGGCCAGCAACAACGGCGTCTTCCGCTGGACAGAGGCTGAGGCTGCGCTGTCGGCGTCCTTCTCGGCGGCGGCGGTGGAGGGCCTGACGGTGTCGGCCGATGACCTCATCACCGACCTGCACGGCACGGCGGCCTACCGCGCCAATCTGGTCAAGGTCCTGACCAAGCGGGCGGTTGCCGGGGCGAAGTGAGCCTCACGACAGTCTGAACGACGGGCGGTTCCGCAAGGAGCCGCCCTTTCTTTGTCGCACGCGCTCAGGATGGGACCGGGCCCCAAAGGCCCGGTCCGCGCACGCCCTCCCGGCCCGGCCACGGGCCGGGCGTTCTTCGCGGAAATCGTCCACTGGACGATTTCTGTTCGCTCATCACCCCCACCGGGGCGTGCGCATGAAGCGCCCACCCCGACGGTGCGCGCGCGGACCTAGAGCGGTGAAACCAAACAGTCCCCCGGACTGTTTGGTTTCACCTTGCACCCTTCGACCAGTAAGGCCCTTGTCACGCCTGCGTCATTAACAGGCACTAAACCTGCACCCGCGCAGTTGAACGTCCCACCATGGCTTGAGGGGCTTGCCAGCGTTCAACCGCCAGATATAGTCCAACTGTCGGGGCGGGGCTCCCCGCCCCTGGCCGGTGGCCACGGGATGAAGGCGGAGTCTCTATCGGAATGGACGGCGATTTCAGGACACAATTCGTACGCGACCCGGCGGCGCTGAAGCATTACCCCGCTTTGGTCCTCAACGCCGATTACCGACCGCTCAGTTACTACCCGCTCAGCCTCTGGCCCTGGCAAGAGGCGATCAAGGCCGCCGTGCTGGAACGGGTGCAGATTGTCGCGGAATATGACCACGTCGTCCGCAGCCAGAGGGCCGAGTTCCGCATCCCCTCGGTCGTGGTGTTGAAAGAATACGTCAAACCCCAGAAGCGCGTGGCCTTCACGCGCTTCAATCTTTTTCTGCGGGACGAATTCTGCTGCCAGTATTGCGGCGCGAAAGGCGACCTGACCTTTGACCACGTCCTGCCCCGCTCACGTGGCGGGGTGACCAGCTGGGAGAATGTGGTCGCCGCCTGTTCGCCCTGCAATCTGCGCAAAGGGTCCAAGACCTTGCGCCAATCCGGCCTGTCGTTGAACCGCATCCCCCGCGCCCCGACGCCCGAAGAGATGCAAGGACACGGGCGCAAATTCCCGCCCAACCACCTGCACCAAAGCTGGATGGATTACCTCTACTGGGATGCTGAACTCGACGCCTGAAGACGCCTTCGGCGCGCCAAGGAAGGGAAAGGTCCGCCGCGCCATGAGAACGGACTTGCAACCGGGATGGAGGCAGCCGTCCCGCGGATCACGCAAGCCGTGACCTGCCGGACAAAGGGCCCGTGCTTCTGGTGACAATTCCAGTAATTTGGCCCAAAAAAGGAAAAAGCCCCTTGCGGGGCTTCCTCTTTAATCCTTGAAGTCTCAGGGATTTTTGGCTCCGGCGGTAGGGATCGAACCTACGACCAATTGATTAACAGTCAACTGCTCTACCGCTGAGCTACGCCGGAACACGAGGGGGTGTATAGCGGCGGGTTTTGGGGGTCGCAAGGGGGCTGGGGCGAAAAATGTGAGAATTTTCAGACGGGATGGTAATGGGTGGTCAGGCTGGGTCTGGCCTCGGCCGAAATCCGGTTTCTGGACGCCAGATCAATGAGATGCGATAGGACGTTGCGGGCTGCGGCAGCCAGCAGGGCGGTGGGGGTGTCGGTGTAGATGCGCGCGGCCAGACCGGTGGCGGTGTCGGGCCGCTCTTGCAGGGCCGACAGGATTTGCGCCTCGCGCTGGAGGCGATGCCGGGTCAGGGCGGCAAGGCGGCTGGCGGGGTCTGCCACAGCCTCGCCATGGCCGGGCAGAAAGCCGGACCAGCGCCGTGCGGAGAGCTGCGCGAGCGAGGCCATATAGGCCGCCATGTCGCCATCCGGGGGCGAGACCAGCGTGGTGGACCAGTCCATCACATGGTCGCCCGAAAACAGCACATCCCCCAGCGCGAAGGCCAGATGTCCGCCCATATGGCCGGGCGTGTGCAGCACCTCCAGCGCTACGCCATGGGCGGGCAGGTCCAGACGGTCGCCATCCCTGATCCGCTCATCCGGGGCAAAGCCCGTGTCCGCACCTTCGCCGCCGCCCGTGAAGCCATCGGCCAGCAAGGCCTGCATCACCGGGCTGCGGCCGTCCTCGGCGCGGCCAAAGGCCAGCACCGGGGCACCGGTCGCCTCTGCCATGGGGCGCGACAGGGCGCTGTGGTCCAGATGGGCATGGGTGACAAGGATGCGGTCGATCCGCTCACCCGGTGCAAGCGCGGCCAGAATCGCCGCCTGATGGTCGGGCAGAGCGGGGCCGGGGTCGATGAGGGTGACGCGACCCTCTCCCACAAGCCAGCTGTTCGTGCCGGTGCCGGTCAGGGCCGAGGGGTTGTTCGCCCGCACCCGCCGGATGCGCGCGGCTGTCGTCATCACCTCCATGCGAGGCCCTTTCCTTGCCGGGTCGGCGCCGGTAGGGTGACCGCCATGCGCCGCCTGTCCTTCCTGCCCCGCAGCCTCTATGGCCGCGCTGCCCTGATCCTGATCGTGCCCATCGTCACGATCCAACTGGTCGTGTCCATCACTTTCATCCAGCGCCATTTCGAGCGCGTCACTGAACAGATGACCGAAAGCGTGGCGCGGGAGATCCGGCTCTTGCGGGCCGAGGTGGACAGCGCCCCCTCCCTGGCCGAGGCGCGGGCACGGTTGGCGGTGATGACGCGGCCCTTGGCCATCTCCTCGCGCCTGCCCGCCACGGCGGCGATCCCGGACGGGGATCAGGTGGAATTCTATGACCTGTCGGGCAAGGTGCTGATCCGGCAGTTGCGGGCGCTGGTGCCCGACATCGGGCCGGTCGATCTGCTGGTGGTGCGCAACGGGGTGCGCGCGACGGTGGCCACGCAATGGGGCACGCTGCAATTGACGGTGGATCGCGGGCGCCTGTCGGCCTCCAACCCGCATCAGTTGCTGGTGCTGATGCTGGTGACCTCGGCGCTGATGACGGTGATCGCCTTCCTTTTCCTGTCCAACCAGTTGCGCCCGATCAAGCAAATGGCCGAGGCGGCGGATGCTTTCGGCAAGGGCCAGACCATCCCCTTCCGCCCCCGTGGCGCGACAGAGGTGCGGGCGGCGGGCTTTGCCTTTCTTGACATGCGCGCGCGGATCGAGCGGCAGATCGAACAGCGCACGCTCTTGCTGTCGGGGATCAGCCATGACCTGCGCACGCCGCTGACGCGGCTGAAACTCGGCCTGTCGCTGATGCCCGATGACGAGGACACCCGCGCCCTGCAAGGCGATGTCGTGGATATGGAGCGTCTGGTCGATGAATTCCTGTCCTTCGTGCGGGGCGACGCGACCGAGGAGTCGGTGACGGTCGATCCCGTTGCCCTCGTGCGGCGGGTGATCGAGAATGCCGAACGGGCCGGGCAGGCGGTAACGCTGGGGCCGGTGGACGGGCAGGGTCTGGTCACCTTGCGCGCGCAGGCGGTGGCGCGGGCGGTGGAGAACCTGATCGGCAATGCCGTGCGCCATGGCACCCGGGCCGAAGTGTCGGTCACCGTGACCGAGCGCAGCCTGAGGATCACCGTCGAGGATGACGGTCCCGGAATTCCGCCGGACAAGCGCGACGAGGCGATGACGGCCTTTGCCCGGCTGGACGATGCGCGCGATCCTAACCGGGGCGGTGGCGTGGGTCTGGGTCTGACCATTGCCGCCGACATCGCGCGCAGCCACGGCGGGTCGCTGCGGCTGGGCGAATCCGCACGGTTGGGCGGGCTGCGGGCGGACCTGACGCTGATGCGCTAAGGCAGGCGGCGCAGCCGCCGCAGGCCTTAGGGCCGGTCCGCCAACACCAGCGTCCAGTAGGGGCGGCCCGCCACATCGCGCGACACGGCCAGACCCGCCGCGCCATAGCGCGGGTTCAGGATATTGGCGCGGTGACCGGGGGAGTTCATCCAGGCGGTCACCATCTCTTCTGCGCTTTGCATCCCCATGCCGACATTCTCGGCCCAGGCATTTCCCGCCACACCGCCCCGGTCCAACCGCTTGCGCAGGTCGGCCCCGTCCGATCCGACATGGCCCATCTTCATGCTCACCGCCTGATCGCAGGCATGGTTCTGCGCCACGCGGATCAGGCGCGGGGCCGCTGACAAGGTGGGCAGTCCGGCCGAAGCGCGGGCCGCGTTCAGGGCGGTGATGCCAGAGGGGGCGGCAGCCTCGGTCTCGGCGCTGACCGGGCAGGGATGCGGCGGGCTGGACAGATCCACCGGACGCGGGGTCATGCCCAGACCATCCGGCACGGGCACCGGCACCACGATACAGCCCGACAAGAGGGCGCTGAGGCCAAGATAAAGCGCAACGGGTCGCAGCATCGGGGCACCTTTCACCACAAAACACTTCCGCAGATTAAACCGGCGCGGGGCCAATGCCAACGGCTTGCCCCAAGGGCGTCAGCACCCGGCCCCCTGCGGCGCGGGCATCCTCGATGTCATGGGTCACCAGAATCACCGGCAGGCCGCGCGCGCGGGCCTGATCAAAGACAAAGCTGCGGATCTGCCCGCGCAACCCGGCATCGAGGCGCGAGAACGGCTCATCCAGCAGCAGCGCCTTAGGCTCAGCCAGCAAGGTCCGCAGGAGCGCCACCCGCGCCCGCTGTCCGCCCGAAAGCGTGGCAGGGTCGCGGTGGTCAAACCCGGACAGCCCCGCATCCACCAGCGCGGCCGCCACCACGAGGGCGCGGTCCTTGACGCGGGGCGGCAGGGCAAAGGCCAGATTGCCGCCGACCGACAGATGCGGGAACAGCAGATCATCCTGAAACATCAGCCCGATCCGGCGCGCATGGGTGGGCAGGCCGGTGATGTCGCGCCCGGCCAGCCAGATGCGCCCGCTTTGCCGAAAATCCGGGGCCAGCGTGCCGATCATCGCGGCCAAAGCGGTGGACTTGCCGCTGCCGGATGGTCCCATCAGGGTCAGGACCTCTCCGGCTTGGACGCTGACGTCCAGATGGACGACGCTCTGATCCGCCAAGGTCACCCGAAACTGATCCAAGGCCAAGGCCGCCGTCATGCCCGCATCCCCCTTCGGTTGCGCCAGACCAGCGCGGGCAGGGCCAGCTCCAGCACAAATCCCAGCGCAGGCAGCACGATCTGCAACAGCCCATAGGCCCCGATCAACCTCCGGTTCCCGCCCGAGGCCAGCGCCACGGCGGCGGTTGTCACCGTCTCGACCCGCCCCCCACCGGCCATCAGCGTCGGCAGATACTGCCCGATGGAGACCGCCATCCCCACCGCCGCCGCCGTCAGCACCGGGGCCATCAGCATCGGCAGGCGCAACCGCCAGAACACGCGGGCAGGCGCGGCCCCCAAGGTGGCCCCCGCCGCAGCTATGCGTGTGTCCCAGGCCCGGAACGGCGCGGAGAGCGACAGAAAGACATAGGGCAGCACGAACACCAGATGCATCAGCGCCACCGCCAGCACCGTGCCCCCAAGCCCCGCCTGCAAGGCCAGCATCTGCACCCCCGGCAGGAACGCCACCTGCGGCATCACCAGCGGCAGATAGAGCAGCCACATCGCCCCGGCACCGGGATGCAGGGCAAAGCGGTGCTCGGCCTCAAGACAGCCCAGCACCAGCGCCAGCGCGGCAAGGGTGGAGAGCGCGGCAATGGCCAGCGTCACGACGGCACTGTCGCGCAGATCGGGCAGGGCGCGCGACCACGTGCTCAGGGTCAGCCGGTCGGGCAGGGCGTCGGGAAACTGCCACGGCCCCGCTACCGACCACAGCGCCAATCCGGCCAGTGCCGCGGCCATGGCCAAGGCGAGGCCGCCGCCCATCACCCGGGCCAAAATGGCCAAGGGCTGGTCCAGCCACAGGCCGCGCCGCCCACTCTGCGCCAAGGCCGGCAGGGCGATCCGGCAGAGGATTTCTCCTGCCCGCCAGACCAGCAAAGCGCCGATCACCAAGACCAGTTGCACGACCGCCCCCGCCGCCGCCAGCCCGCGCCCTTGCAGATCGGGGGCGTTCATCCACAGCACCACCTGCGCCGAAAGCGAGGGGGGCAGCGTCGGGCCAAGGATCAGCGCCGTCTCGACCGAGGTCATCGCATAGGCCAGCACCGCATAAACGGGCAGACGCAGTTGGGGATAAAGCGCGGGCAACACGGTCAGGGCAAAGCCGCGCACCCGCCCATAACCCAGCGTGCGGCACAGCATCATCCGCCGCGCCGCATCGGTTTGCGGCAGGGCCGACAGGATCATGAGCAGCAGAAACGGCACCTCCTTGACCACCAGCCCAAGGATCAGCGCCACCCCTCCGGTATCATTCAGGGTTAGCAGGTCCGGCGGCACGGTCCAGCCCGTCGCCCAAGGCGAGATGGCACGGGCGATCCAACCAGAGGGGGCAAGAAGAAAGGCCAGCCCCAGCGCCGCTGCCGCATGGGGCAGCGACAAGACCGGCGCAAGCAGGCGTTGCACCCGGACAAAGGCGGGCGTGCCATAAAGCGCCGCCGTCAGCAAAAGCGCCAGCGCCAGCGACACCCCCGTTGACGCAAAGCCCGTGACCAAGGAAAGACCCATCGCCCCGCGCAGACCCGGCCACTCGGCCAGTCGATCAAACCCGCCGTCAAGGGCCGGGATCAATGTGCCCAAAAGCCCCGCCAGAACCGGCAGGGCCATGATGGCCACAGTCACTCGCGGCAGTTGCCGCAGAATGACGGCTGGCGTCACTGCGCGACCCCGTAGCGCGCAACCCAATCTGCGGCGATGCGGGTCATCCAACTGGCATGCGGCTCCAACAGCGCCGGGCCAAGCTCGGCCGGTGACAGCGTGGCCACGCCAAGCGACAGCGCGTCAAAGCGGGCGCGATCCTCGGGCGTGAGCGCGGCGAGGTTCAGCACGGTCTGAAAGCCAAGGACGGCCGGGTCCTGCGCACGGGCCTGCACCGCAGGCGACAGGATCAGGTTCGCCACCACCTGCGCACCGGCGCGGGCAGTGGCGTTGAAGGGAATCGCCACGAAAGAGGCATTCCCGATGGTGCCGCCATCAAAGGTGACCGTCCGCACCGTGTCGGGCAGAGTGCCCGCCGCGATCTCGGCACTCGCCCGACCGGGGTTGAAGGCGAAGGCGATGTCCACCTCGGCATCCGCCAAAAGCTGGCCCAAGGCCGGTTCATTCTGCGGAAAGGCCTGTGCCGCACGCCAAAGGTTCGGGTGCAGCGCATCAAGGTAGGCCCACAAGGGTGCCACCTGCGCGGCATAAGAAGCCTCGTCCACCGGCGCTTGCAGGACGGATGGATCGGCCATTACCCCGTAAAGCACCTGCTTGAGGAAGGTCGTGCCCAGATAATCCGGCGGCTGCGGATAGGTAAAGCGCCCCGGGTTCGCTGCCGCCCAATCGGCCAGCGCCGTGACGCTGCGCGGGGGGGTGGCGACGCGGGCGCTGTCATATTCAAACACCAGTTGCGCCATGGCCCAAGGCGATTCAAACCCCTCGGTCGGCAGGGTGAAGTCGGTCACCACCGCAGGCTTGCCCGCCACATCGACCAGCGGCCAATTCGGCAGGTTCTCGGCAAAGGGACCGTGCAGCAAGCCCGCCGCCTTCATCGCGGCGAAATTCTCGCCGTTGATCCAGATCAGGTCCACCGCGCCGCCTGTGGTCTTGCCCGCATCACGTTCCGCCAGCACCTGCGCCACGGCATCGGCGGTGGAGGCGAGCTTCACATGCTCCAAGGTCACGCCGTATTGCGCCTGCGCCTGTTCGCCGACCCAGGCGATGAAATCGTTGATCTTCGGATCACCGCCCCAGGCATGCCAATAGACGGTCTGCCCCTGCGCCTCGGCCAGAACCGCCTCCCACTCTCCGGCAAGGGCCATGCGGGGCAGGCTGGCCCCAAGGGCGAAAAGGGCGGTCAATTGGCCAAAGCGGCGGCGGTCCATGCTATTCTCCTGTCTAGGGTCGGCTAAGGCTTGCCGCGCCCGGTCTGGCGACGATAGCTAGCACGAAGGCGGCGGCGTGACAGCCGTTTCCCGCCCGGATCGGGGAGAAGTGATATGCTGGACGGCATCGCGCGACGGATCGTGCAACCGGGGCTGGACCGTCTGGCCATAGCGGTGGCGCGGCGGATGACGGCGGATCAGGTCACGTTGGCGGGGGCAGGCTTTGGCCTGCTGGCGGGGGCGATGATCACCTATGGGTGGCCGGGGCTGGCGGTCTTGGCGCTGCTGGCCAGCCGGATCGCGGACGGGCTGGACGGGGCGGTGGCGCGCCTCCGGGGCAAGACCGATTTCGGCGGGGTCTTGGACATCGCCTGCGATTTCGTGTTCTACGCCGCGATTCCCCTTGGCTTCGTGCTGGCTGATCCTGCGGGGAACGGGGCGGCGGGCGCGGCGCTTCTGGCAGCGTTCTACGTCAACGCGGCCACCTTTCTGGGCTATGCCATCCTCGCCGAGAAACGCGGGATGGAGACGCGGGCGCGGGGGGAAAAGTCGCTGTATTTCACGGTCGGATTGATGGAAGGAACCGAGACGATCGGGTTTTTCGTCCTGATGTGCCTGTGGCCTGCGGGCTTTGCGCCCTTGGCATGGGTCTTTGCGGGTCTATGTCTGGTCACGGCCGTGGCGCGGTTGCGGTTGGCGGCGCGGGTGTTCGGCTAGCGGCAAATTTCTTTGAAGAAATTTGCAATTTCCTTCAAAGGAAACTGTCTGTCAGCCCAAACCGCGCCCCAAAGCAAAAAGGCGGACCCTGCGGCCCGCCCCTCTTGTTCCATGTCACCCCGACCTTAGCCAGCGGTGGCGGGTTCTTTCTTCTTGGCCTCGGTATAGACCAGCATCGGTTTGGCACCGTTGTTCACGGCCTCATCCTTGACGACGACCTCTTCGACGCCGTCCATGCCCGGCAATTCGAACATGGTGTCCAGAAGGATATCCTCCATGATCGACCGCAGGCCGCGCGCGCCGGTCTTGCGCTTGATGGCGCGCTTGGCGATGGCCGAGAGGGCATCGGTGGTGAAGGTCAGCTTGACGCCCTCGATCTCGAACAGGCGCTGGTACTGTTTCACCAGCGCATTCTTCGGTTCGGTCAGGATGGTGATCAGCGCGCCTTCGTCCAGATCCTGCAAGGTGGCGATGACCGGCAGACGGCCGACGAATTCCGGGATCAGGCCGAATTTCAGCAGGTCTTCGGGTTCGAGTTCCTTGAACAGTTCGCCCGCGCCGCGCGATTCCGGGTCTTTCACCTCGGCCCCGAAGCCGATGGCAGAGCCCTTGTTGCGCTGTGCGATGATCTTTTCCAGACCCGCGAAAGCGCCACCGCAGATGAACAGGATGTTGGTGGTGTCCACTTGAAGGAATTCCTGCTGCGGATGCTTGCGGCCCCCTTGCGGCGGAACGCTCGCAACGGTGCCTTCCATGATCTTCAGAAGCGCTTGCTGCACGCCTTCGCCCGAGACATCACGGGTGATCGAGGGGTTGTCGGACTTGCGGGTGATCTTGTCGACCTCGTCGATATAGACGATCCCGCGTTGCGCGCGTTCCACGTGGTATTCGGGCGCCTGCAACAGCTTGAGGATGATGTTTTCCACATCCTCGCCCACGTAACCGGCCTCGGTCAGCGTGGTGGCATCGGCCATGGTGAAGGGCACGTCCAGAATCCGCGCCAGCGTCTGGGCCAGAAGCGTCTTACCGCAGCCGGTGGGGCCGATCAGCAGGATGTTCGACTTCGACAGTTCGATGTCGGTCTTGGACGAGTGGTTCAACCGCTTGTAGTGGTTGTGCACCGCCACCGAGAGCACGCGCTTGGCGTGAACCTGCCCGATGACATAATCGTCCAGCACCTTGCAGATATCGCGCGGGGTGGGCACCCCGTCGGACGATTTCAGCCCGGTGGTTTTCGTCTCTTCACGGATGATGTCCATGCAGAGTTCGACGCATTCGTCGCAAATGAACACCGTCGGCCCGGCGATCAGCTTGCGAACCTCGTGCTGGCTCTTGCCGCAGAACGAGCAGTAGAGGGTGTTCTTGCTGTCGCTGCCTGAATTGTTCGCCATCGTCATCCTCTGCCGTGCGCCGCCCTGACGGGCCGCTCTTGGGGAAAAGTCTAGGCCAGACCTTCGGCCCCCACAATGCCAAATCGGCCCGGTAAAACCCTTCGGCGGATCATCCCGCCGAAGGGCACATCACGTCACGGCGCAGCCTTACTTGGCCGCGTCATCGACCTTGCCACGGGCGGCGACGATCTCATCGATCAGGCCCCAAGCCTTGGCGTCCTCGGCCGACATGAAATTGTCGCGCTCCAGCGCCGCTTCGACGGTGTCGTAGTCATTGCCGGTGTGGCGCACGTAGATTTCGTTCAGGCGGCGCTTGAGTTTTTCGGTCTCACGCGCGTGGATCATGATGTCGGTCGCCTGACCCTGATACCCGCCCGAAGGCTGGTGCACCATGACGCGGCTGTTCGGGAGCGAGAAGCGCATCCCTTTTTCGCCTGCCGTCAGCAAGAGCGAGCCCATCGAGGCCGCCTGCCCGATCACGAGGGTGGAGACCTTGGGTTTGATGTATTGCATCGTGTCGTAGATCGACAGACCGGATGTCACGACGCCACCGGGGCTGTTGATGTACATGCTGATTTCCTTCGACGGGTTCTCCGCCTCAAGGAACAGAAGCTGCGCGCAGATCAGGCTGGACATGCCGTCATGCACCGGGCCGGACAGGAAGATGATCCGCTCCTTCAGCATGCGCGAGAAGATGTCATAGGCGCGCTCACCCCGGCTGGTCTGTTCGACGACCATCGGGACGAGGGTGTTCATGTAGTGCTCGACGGGATCGCGCATCGGTGCTGCCTCTTCATCCATCCAATAGGAATAACGCCATGTTCTTGTCAGAGTCTTAGTAGGGGCGTGCGGGGGCTGCAAGGGCAGGGCGGGCAATTGGCTGTGCGCGGCTGTGACGGATCTGTGCGACCGATGGTCCCTTGTCTGGGGGCAGGCGCGGACTAACTGCGCCAAGCGATTGGAATGATGGAAAAACCGCGCGATGGATCAAGCCCGCCTGCCGCTGCCCCCCGACCCCTTGCCCAAGCCCACGCGGGCGGCGGGTCTGGACCGGCTTGCCCATTTTCTGCCCCGGGCCGGTGTTGCCTATGCCGCGCGCCGCAACGAGGATCTGCCGGGCCACCCGCATGTGTCGGGTCTGTCGCCCTGGATCCGCCACCGTCTGGTGACCGAGGCCGAGGTGATCGCGGCGGTGCGGCAGCGGCATCCGCAGGGGGCCGACAAGTTTCTGGCCGAGGTCTGGTGGCGGACCTATTGGAAGGGCTGGCTGGAACTGCGCCCGCAGGTTTGGACCGATTATGCGCAAGGCGTGATGGCTGCGCAGAACCGCCTGGCGGTGGAAGGCGGCCTGCGCGCGGTCTGGCAGGATGCCTGCGCCGGGACGACGGGGATCGAGGGCTTCGACCATTGGGCGCGGGAGTTGGTGGCGACAGGCTGGCTGCACAATCACGCGCGGATGTGGTTCGCCTCGATCTGGATCTTCACCCTGCGGTTGCCGTGGGAATTGGGGGCGGATTTCTTCTTGCGCCATCTGCTGGATGGTGATCCGGCCTCCAACACCCTGTCATGGCGTTGGGTGGCGGGGCTGCACACGCCAGGCAAGACCTATCTGGCGACGGCGGAGAACATCGGCAAGAACACGGGCGGGCGGTTCCGGCCCAAGGGTCTGGCGACGGTGGCAGAGCCGTTGTGCTTTGCCGCACCGCCCGCGCCACGTCCCGCCCCGGTCGACGATGGGGTGGAGACCGGAGTGCCCACGCTCTTGCTGCTGCATGAGGATGATCTGGACGGATCATGGCTTTTGTCGCGGGGTTTGCGTCCGGTGGCGGTGGCGGGCCTGACGGCCACGGCGGGGCGGTCGCCGGGGGCGGTGGCGATGGGAGTGCATGGCTTTGTGGCCGGGGCCGTGGCCGACGCCTTGGCGCGGCAGGGCGGTGGTTTGTCCTTTGACCGCGAGGGGTTGGAGGCGCTGGCCGATCACGCGGCGGGTCTGGGTGTAGCGCAGGTGGCGGCCCCCTATGCGCCGGTGGGTCCGGTGGCCAGCGCGCTGCGGAAGTTGCGCCCTCTGCTGGAGGCGCGGGGAATCGCGCTTGTGCAGGCGCTGAGCGACCATGACCGGGAGGCATGGCCCCATGCGACACATGGATTCTTTCGGTTCCGGGAAGCGGTGATGTGACGGACGGGCCGCTGGGGACCGGTAGGGGACAGAGGACCGACAGGGAAGCGCGGCCCCCCCGGTCACTCGCGCGGGGCAAGTGACCCGCGCGCATCGCAACGGTTGCCCCATGCCCGCCCGTGCGCCCAACGCACGGGCCGTGTCCGCCCTGCGGGGGACGGGCGCGCAAAGAGCGCACCCGCCGGGCGGTCACGACCCGTGCCTGAAACCTCGGGACTGCTGACCACCCCTTGCGGCTTCGTTGCCTCAGCCGCAATCGGACCGGCGGGTCTGTCCACAGGACAGCCCCGCGTCGGTCCTCTATCCGCCGTTACGGCCCCATCCCCACGCCCCCATCCCCACGGCCCCGTGACCCTCTGCCCACTGGACCTCTGCCGCTCTTTCCGCCATATGGAGGGCAATGACATTCGGAGGCATGCGATGGATTTCCTCAAGCGGCTCGTCACCTGGTGGAATGGCCAGACGCTCGGCACGCAATTCTACACCGCCCGCAAGGGCGTGAAGGTGGGTGAGGACGCGCAGGGCAACCTTTACTACGAAACCCGCGACAAAAAGCGCCGCTGGGTGATCTTCAACGGCGAGGCCGAGGCCAGCCGCGTGGCCCCCGATTGGCATGGCTGGCTGCACCACACCTGGGACCAACCGCCGACCAAGGCGCCGCTGGTCCACAAGGCCTGGGAAAAGCCGCATCAGGAAAACCTGACCGGCACCGCCGCCGCCTATGCCCCCGCCGGATCGCTTCGCCGCGCCGAACCCGTCGCCCGCCGCGACTACGAGGCGTGGCAGCCCGAGTGATGGCCGGTCAACGCGCAGAGGTTCTGACCGGGGCGGCCGTGATTTTGGCGGCCATCGGCTTTGTCGTCTATGCCGGCCAGATCACCGGACGCGGCACGGGCAATGTGGGCAGCTATGACCTGAAAGCCTCGTTCCGCTCGGTCGAGGGGGTGAAGGTCGGCACCGATGTGCGCCTTGCGGGCGTCAAGGTGGGCACCGTCACGGCGCTGACGCTGAACCCGCAGACCTTTTACGCCGATGCCACCCTGACCGTGCAGGACCAGATCGCGCTGCCCGACGATTCGGCGGCGCTGGTCTCCTCCGAAGGGCTCTTGGGCGGCAATTTCGTCGAACTGGTCCCCGGCGGATCGGTGGACAATCTGGCGGCGGGGGCAGAGATTCTGGACACCCAAGGCGCGGTGTCGATCATCTCGCTCATGATGAAGTTCGCGGGCGGCGGATCGGACAAGGCGGACAGCACGCCATGAGGCGCGCAGCACTTGTCCTTGCGCTTTTGGCCAGTCCGGCTGCGGCGCAGTCCTTCTCCGACTCGGACTCCGGCGTGCTGCGCTGGCTGGACAAGCTGACAGGCGAGACGGCGGATATCGAACTGATGCGCGGACAATCCGCTGTATCGGGCCGCCTGACCATCCGGCTGGATTCCTGCCGCTACCCGACCGACAACCCCACCTCGGATGCCGAGGCGCATCTGACCATCACCGAAACCGATATTCCCGCCCCGGTGTTTGACGGCTGGATGATCGCATCCTCCCCCGGCCTGTCGGCGCTGGACCACCCGCGCTATGACGTCTGGGTGCTGCGCTGCGTGACGCCGGAACCGCCGCCTCAGGTCGAAGCTGCCCCCGATCCGAACGCGGACCCCGCCACATCGGCGGATGACGGGCAGTAACCCGGCGGATCAAAATCGGCCCCTTGGCGCAGGGCGGCGTTCAGACGGCGGTGATACTCCGCGCGCGGGATTTCCAGACCGCCCAAGGTGGCAAGATGCGGCGTCAGGAATTGCGTGTCAAACAGCGTGAAGCCACCCGCGCGCAGCCGATGCACCGCATAGGCCAGCGCCACCTTTGACGCATCCGTGCGGCGCGAGAACATCGACTCGCCAAAGAACGCCGCCCCCAGCGTCACGCCATAGACGCCACCGATCAGGTCGGACCCTTCCCACAACTCCAGACTATGGGCGAAGCCTGCCTGATGCAGTGCTTGGTAAAGCGCAAAGATTTCCGCGTTGATCCACGTCTCCGGCCGGTCGCCGCAGCCCTGCACCACGCCTGCAAAGTCGGTATTCACCCGCACCTGCCAACCACAGCGCAAGATCCGCCGCCGCAGCGAACGCGAAATGTGAAACCCGTCCAGCGGCAAGATCCCCCGGCGGCGCGGATCGACCCAATGGATGGCCGGATCATCGCGCGATTCCGCCATGGGAAAGATCCCTGCTGCGTAACCGCGCAGCAGGATTTCCGGGGTGATGCTGGGCAAGGGGCGGTCGTCCTTCATGCGGGCAGGCTTTCCAGCGCGGGGAAGGCGGCCATCAGCGCGGCCTCGGCCTCGGCCACCGCGCGGCGCGGCGTGGGATCGCCGACGAGGTAGATCGGCACATCGGGCAGGTGAGGCAGCGCCGAAGTTGCACGAACCTCCGGCGGGGCGGTGCCTTCGGCGACACAGGTCACCGCCACCCCTGCGCGCACGGCGGCAAAGATCGCGGCGGGGCTGCGGCTTTGCACGGCGATGCGCCACGGCAGTCCCGCGCCTTCAAGCGCTGCAATCATCGCGCGGCGGAACACGCAGCCTTCGGGATAGGCGGCAAGGCGAATCTCGCTCCCCACCTCGCCCACCCAGTGCAGCGGCAGATGCGCCGCTGCCCGCGCCCGCGCCGGACGCGCAGCAAGGGTCACAAGCGCAAGGTCCAACTCCTGCCGCTGCACCGCCGCCATCAGATGGGCGGACAAATCACAGGTCACCTCAACCTCGATCCGGTCCAAGCCTGGCCCCAATCGCGTCAGCAGACCCGGCAGCCACCCCGTGGCGTAATCATCCGGCAGACCGATCCGCACCCGATCCCGCAGGGGGCGGCTGCGGGTGGCCGACATCATCTCATCATAGGCCGACAGGACCGACAGGGCGCGGGCGTAAAGCTCTGCCCCCCGGGCCGTCGGGTCCAATCCGCCGGGATGCCGGATGAACAGAGGCGCACCAATCTCGGTCTCCAAGAGTTTCAGCCGCATCGACAGCGCGGCAGGGGTGCAGGCCAGCCGATCCGAGGCGCGGGCGAGACTGCCGCTTTCATGGATCTGCACAAAGGACCGCAACAGCCGCAGGTCGATCTCCACGCTGCCCCCTTTCGGCATCACGACGCGTTAAGCCCACCTTAACGACCATTTGCTGGACAGGCCAGACCGGCCACCGCAGGCTTTGCCCCAAGGAACCGCGGGGAGAATGCGATGCGTGTGGGATTTATCGGCCTTGGGATGATGGGGAAAAACGCCGCCGCCAACCTGCGCCGCAAGGGCTTTGCCCTGACCGTCCATGACCTGCGGCCCGAGGCGGTGGCAGGTCTGGTGGCCCAAGGGGCCACGGCGGCGGGGTCGGCGGCAGAGGTGATGGCGGCATCCGATGTCGTGGTGACGATGGTGTTCGGCCCCGCCGAGGTGGAACAGGTGCTGCGCGGGCCGGGGGGGCTGTTGTCCGGGGAATGCCGGGGGAAGGTCTGGATCGACATGACCACATCCTCCCCCTTTCTGATGCGCGAATTGGCGGCAGAGTTCCACGCGGCGGGCGGGCAGGCGGTGGATGCGCCCGTCACAGGCTCGGTCGATGCGGCGATCCGGGGCGATATGCCGATGTTTGTCGGCGGTGATGATGCGGTGATCGAACGCGTCCGCCCGGTGATCGAGGCGATGGGCCACCTGCGCAAGGTGGGGGCCTACGGCAATGGCTATGTTGCCAAACTGGTCAACAACCAGCTGTGGAAAATCCACGCTGCCGCAATTGGCGAGGCGATGGTGACCGCAAAACTCGCCGGTCTTGATCCGCTGACTTGGTGGGAGGTGATGAAGGGCGGGGCGGCAGACAGTTTCGTGCTGTCGCATGATGTGCCCTCGATCTTCGCGGGCCATTATGACCCGTCTTTTCCGATTGCGCTCTGCCTGAAAGACCTCTCGCTGATCCGCGAGTTGTTGGACCGCACCGGCACCACCAGCACTCTGACCGACGCCACCCATGAGCGCTTCCGCGAGGCGGGGCGGCGCTATGGCATGGGGGCGGGCGAGATGACGGTCTGCAAGGTGATCGAAGACGACGCCGGGATTGACCTGCGGGTTGCGGGCGATTGGGTCAAGCCGTGGGACGTGACGGTCTGAGGGCAGCGCTGCTTGACCCGACAGAAGCGGGGGGTTTCACACCCCCCGCACCCCCCGTGGGATATTTGAGCAACGGGGAAGGGGGGAAGGGCAAAGGCTGGTAAGAGCGGAACAGAAAAGGGCGGGTTTCCCCGCCCTTTCCGTCATTCCGCGAATTGCACGGCCAGCCATTTTTCCAGCCAGTGGATGTTGTATTCACCGTTCTGGATGTCCGGTTCCGCCAGCAGCATGTGGAACAGCGGGACCGAGGTGTCGATGCCGTCGATGATCAACTCCCCCAGCGCGCGCTTCAGGCGGGCGAGCGCTTCGGGGCGGTCACGGCCATGCACGATCAGCTTGCCGATCAGGCTGTCGTAATAGGGCGGGATCGAATAGCCGCCGTAAAGCGCCGAATCCATCCGCACGCCAAGCCCGCCGGGGGCGTGGAACACCCGCACCTTGCCGGGGCAGGGCGCGAAATTCGGGAGCTTTTCGGCGTTGATCCGCACCTCGATGGCGTGGCCATTGATCTCGAGGTCGGACTGCGAAAACGACATCGGCAGGCCGGAGGCCACGCGGATCTGTTCGCGCACGAGGTCCACGCCGAAGATCGCCTCTGTCACCGGATGTTCCACCTGCAGGCGGGTGTTCATCTCGATGAAGTAGAAGTTGCCGTCTTCATATAGGAACTCGATCGTGCCCGCGCCGATGTAGTTGATCTTGGCAACAGCCTCCGCACAGATCGCGCCGATTTCAGAGCGCATCTTGGGCGTGATGGCCGGACCCGGCGCCTCTTCGAACACCTTCTGGTGGCGGCGCTGCAAGGAGCAGTCGCGCTCGCCCAGATGCACCGCATTGCCCTTGCCATCGCCGAACACCTGAATTTCGATGTGGCGGGGCTTTTGCAGGTATTTCTCGATATAGACTTCGTCATTGCCGAAGGCGGCTTTCGCCTCGGACCGCGCGGTGCGGAAGGCGATCTCCAGCTCTTCGGCATTCTTGGCGACCTTCATGCCGCGACCGCCGCCGCCCGCCGTGGCCTTGATGATGACCGGGAACCCGATCCCTGCCGCCACGCCAATTGCGGTTTCAAAGTCTGGCACCCCGCCATCCGACCCCGGCACCACGGGAATCCCCAAGGCCTTGGCGGTTTCCTTGGCGGTGATCTTGTCGCCCATGATGCGGATATGCTCCGCCGAGGGGCCGATGAAGGTGATACCGTGATCTTCCAGCGCCTGCGCGAAGGCCGCGTTTTCCGAAAGGAAGCCGTAACCGGGATGCACCGCCTGCGCGCCAGTGATTTCACAGGCCGAGATGATGGCCGCCTTGGACAGATAGCTTTGCGAGGAGGAGGCCGGACCGATGCAGACCGATTCATCCGCCATCCGCACATGCATCGCATCGGCATCGGCAGTGGAATGGACGGCGACCGACTTGATCCCCATTTCCTGACAGGCGCGGATGACGCGCAAGGCGATCTCGCCCCGGTTGGCGATCAGAATCTTGTCGAACATGGGGGCACCCATCATTCGATGATCAACAGCGGCGCGCCGTATTCGACGGGCGACCCATCCTCGACGAGGATGCGCTTCACCGTGCCGGATTTCGGCGCGGGGATGTGGTTCATCGTCTTCATCGCTTCGATGATCAGCACGGTCTGGCCTTCGGACACGGTGGCCCCCACGGTGATGAAGGGAGTGGCACCCGGTTCGGCCGCCAGATAGCAGGTGCCCACCATGGGCGAGGTCACAGCGCCGGGATGCTGCGCCGGGTCTTCCGGTGCGGCGGGGGCGGCGGGTGCTGCGGCGGCCACGGGGGCCGCGGCATAGGCCACGGGGGCGGCGGCGGGCGCTGCGGCGGTGACGGTCACGACGTTTTGCTGTTTGACCACGCGGACTTCCAGACTGTCATCCTCGCCATATTCGCGCTTCACCGACAGTTCGGTCAGCTCGTTCTGGTTCAGGAGTTCCGCCAGCGCCTGGATGAAGGCGACGTCCGCTTCGGAAGTGTTTTTGCTCATGCCATCCTCTTTGGGGCCTTGCCCGAACCGCGGGCCACCCGAATTACGCCTGTTGTGCCGCAGGGCAGGGTGCCTGCGCGTGCTATCATTGCCTTGCCCTCCCGCAGCCGTCCCGGGAGGGACCCGGCGGAAGCAAGGATCGTGGCCTTATACGCCAGCCCGTCCGAGGTGAAAAGCGCCGATGTTTGCCGCTTTTGCGGGCATCCAAAGCGTGTTGGACGCAAAAGCCGCGAAAAACCTGCGGCGGACGATATTTTACCTTTTGATAAAATTTCTGACCTGTGCCAGCCTTTGACAAAAGAACACAACATCACAGGGAGTTCCGCCTTGTCCAACAGCCCGCTGACCCCCGGCATCGTTGCCGGTCGCCTAGCACCCGCGGCCATCGCCGAGAATTTCGCCGATCACGAAGCGCCCTTTGACCGGCACGAGGCGCGGGTGGCCGCCGACCGCTGCTACTTCTGCCATGACGCGCCCTGCATGACAGCCTGCCCGACCAGCATCGACATCCCGCTCTTCATCCGCCAGATCGCCACCGGCACGCCCGATGCGGCGGCGAAAACCATCCTGAGCCAGAACATCCTTGGCGGAATGTGCGCCCGCGTCTGCCCGACCGAGACCCTGTGCGAAGAGGCCTGCGTGCGCGAAACCGCCGAGGGCAAACCGGTGGAGATCGGGCGCTTGCAACGCTTTGCCACCGACACGCTGATGGCCAAGGGGGTGCATCCCTTCACCCGCGCGGCGGCGACGGGGCGCAAGGTGGCGGTGGTGGGGGCAGGGCCTGCGGGGCTTGCCTGCGCGCATCGCTTGGCGATGAAGGGCCATGACGTGGTGATCTTCGACGCGCGTCCCAAGGCGGGCGGTCTGAACGAATATGGCATCGCCAGCTACAAATCCACCAACGACTTCGCGCAGGCCGAGGTGGCGTGGCTGATGCAAATCGGCGGGATCACCCTGCACCACGGCAAGGCGCTTGGCCGCGATGTGCATCTGGCCGATCTGCAAAAGGACTATGACGCGGTTTTCCTTGGCATGGGTTTGGCCGGTGTCAACGCCCTGCGCGCGGGCGGCGAAGACAAGGCCAATGTCCAGGACGCCGTCGATTTCATCGCCACCCTGCGCCAGACCGCCGACAAGACCACCCTGCCCATCGGGCGCGATGTTGTGGTGATCGGCGGCGGCATGACGGCGGTGGATGCGGCGGTGCAGTCGAAACTACTGGGCGCCGAGAACGTCACCATCGTCTATCGCCGTGGGCAGGAGAAGATGAGTGCCTCGGGCTATGAACAAGAACATGCCACCAGCGCCGGGATGCGGATCATCTGCAACGCCGCCCCTGTGGCGGTGCATGGCGACGGCGCAGTGTCAGAGGTGGAGTTCGCCTATACCGAGGACACCGCCGAAGGGTTGAAACTGACCGCACAGACCTTCCGCCTGAAGGCCGATCAGGTGTTCAAGGCCATCGGGCAAAGCCTGACCGGCGCGCCGGAGGGTCTGAGGATCGACGGCGGCAAGATCGCCACCGATGCGGCGGGTCGCACCACCTTGGCCGGGGTGTGGGCGGGCGGCGACTGCGCCATGGGCGGCGATGACCTGACCGTCACCGCCGTGGCCCAAGGCCGCGATGCCGCCGAGGATATCCACGCCCAACTGTCCGCACGCGCATGAAACCGCACCGCCCCCCTTTAACCGGGCGAGGCGAAGCCCCATGTCCCACCCGGTCAAGAGTGAGGGATCATGGAGTTTTCGACCGAGGCGACGCTCGCCTTCATCGAGCGGCATCAGGACTGGTCCTTCTGGCTGGCTCTGGTCTTTGCGGCGGCGGAAACCACCGCCTTCCTGTCCCTGGCCGTGCCCTCGACCGCGATCCTCGTGGGTGTCGGGGCCTTGGTGGCAACGGGTGCGATTCCCTTCCTGCCGCTTTGGGCGGGGGCCGCGCTCGGGGCCATGATCGGCTCCACCCTCAGTTGGTGGCTGGGCTGGCGCTACGGCGAGCGCATCCTGAAGATGTGGCCGCTGAAGGATCACCCGGAGCTGGTGGACCGGGCCGGGGCGTCGTTCCGCAAATGGGGTGTGGGGGCGGTGTTCCTTGGCCATTTCGTCGGGCCGCTGCGCCCGGTGATCTTTCTGTTCGCGGGCATGATGAAGATGGGCTTTCCCACCTTCATGGCGGTGAACACCGTCGCCGCGCTGGCCTGGGCATGGGCCATCCCCAAACTGGGCGAGGTGTCGGGCCTTGCCGTCGGCTGGGGCTGGAACGCGCTGGGTCTCTGATCCTTTCCCACATCACCAAGATAACGACGGGAGGGCCAGTGCAGCCCCATCCCGCGATCCAACATGGAGTCTGTCATGGCTGACCTGTCCTCAAACTTCATCGGCATCAAGTCGCCCAACCCGTTCTGGCTGGCCTCTGCCCCGCCGACGGACAAGGAATACAACGTCCGCCGCGCCTTTGACGCGGGCTGGGGCGGGGTGGTGTGGAAAACCCTCGGCTCCGAAGGGCCGCCCATCGTCAACGTCTCTGGCCCCCGCTACGGCGCGATCTGGGGCGCGGATCGGCGGCTGTTGGGCCTGAACAACATCGAACTGATCACCGACCGCCCCTTGCAGGTGAACCTTGACGAAATCCGGCGCGTGAAAAAGGACTACCCCGACCGCGCGATGATCATCAGCCTGATGGTCCCCTGCGATGAGGAATCGTGGAAGGACATCCTGCACCGCATCGAAGACACAGGCGCAGACGGGGTGGAGCTGAACTTCGGCTGCCCGCATGGCATGGCCGAACGCGGCATGGGCTCTGCCGTGGGGCAGGTGCCGGAATACATCGAAATGGTCACGGCTTGGGTCAAGCATTACTCCAAGATGCCCTGCATCGTGAAGCTGACGCCCAACGTCACCTCGATCCTGCCGCCCGCGATGGCGGCGAAACGCGGCGGGGCGGATGCGGTCAGCCTGATCAACACGATCAAGTCGGTGACGAACGTGGACCTCGACCACTTCTCGCCCTTCCCGATGATCGACGGCCAAGGCTCGCATGGCGGGTATTGCGGGCCAGCGGTGAAGCCCATCGCGCTGAACATGGTGGGCGAGATTGCCCGCCATGCCGAAACGCGCGGCCTGCCGATTTCCGGCATCGGCGGCGTCACCACATGGCGCGACGCGGCAGAGTTCCTTGCCATGGGGGCGGGCAACGTGCAGGTCTGCACGGCGGCGATGACCTATGGCTTCAAGATCGTGCAAGAGATGATCTCGGGCCTGTCGCAATACCTTGATGAAAAGAATATGGCGCTGAAGGACCTGACCGGCCGCGCCGTGCCGAATTTCGTCGAATGGCAGGATCTGAACCTGAACTATGTCACCAAGGCGGTGATCAATCAGGACGATTGCATCAAATGCGGGCGCTGCTATGCCGCCTGCGAGGATACCAGCCACCAAGCCATCGCCATGTCCGAAGACCGCACCTTCACGGTCAAGGATGACGAATGCGTGGCCTGCAACCTGTGTGTCAACGTCTGCCCGGTGGACAATTGCATCACCATGAAGACGCTGCCCTTGGGCGCGATGGATGAACGCACGGGGCGGCCGGTGGCACCCTATGCCAATTGGCAGACCCATCCGAACAATCCGATGTCACAAGCGGCGGAGTGACCTGTGCCACGGCTTTTCTGCGAACCGTCACGCACTGTCCGGATGGTCGCCTGATTTTTCGCAGAAAAGGCCGGGTCGGCCTTACATCCCGGCGCGGCGCACCTACATCACGGCGCAGCGCACAGAGACAGGGAGACGCAGATGTTCAAGGGTTTGACCGCTTCGCTGGCCATCATCACCGCCATGCTGACCGCAGTGCCGATCGGGATGATGCTGATCATCGAATAATACGGGTATCTGGGCGGGGCGACCCGCCCGGATATCGTTTTGCATCCCCGCCGGAATTGCGCCAAGGTCGTGCAGGACCGACAGAGCAATGCCCGACCGATGACCAGCAGACCGCGCACGCGCATCCAGACCAAGAACTCCAAAGCGATCCTCGAAGCCGCGCTTGAGGTGTTCTCATCCCAAGGGTTTCGCGGGGCCACGCTGGACCAGATCGCCGATGTCGCGGGTCTGTCGAAGCCCAATCTCCTTTATTACTTCCCCTCCAAGGAAGCGATGCACCGCGCGCTTCTGACGCGCATGCTGGACACATGGCTTGATCCCCTGCGCGAGATGGATGCGGGCGGCGATCCGGTGGCGGAGATTCTGGGCTATGTCCGCCGCAAGATCGAACTGTCGCGCGACTACCCCCGTGAAAGCCGCCTCTTCGCCAATGAAATCCTGCAAGGCGGCCCCCGGATCCGCGAGGCGATCGAGGGGGATCTGAAGGCCTTGGTCGATGAGAAGGCCGGGGTTCTGGCGGGTTGGATGGATCAGGGCCGCATCGCCCGCCTGCCGCCACATCACTTGATCTTCTCGGTCTGGGCGCTGACCCAGCATTATGCCGATTTTGACATGCAGGTGCGGGCGGTCTTGGGCGAGGACCGCGATCCTTTGGCCGAGGCAGGGGAGTTTCTGGAAACGCTGTTTCGGAAGTTGCTGGCAGTCTGAGGGTGCCGATGGCTGAGGCCGTCGCCGAAGCCAAGCGATGCCCGCCCCGCATCCTGGACGGGGGCCCCAAAGGCGCCCGGCCAGCACCCGCCCGGGCAGGCGCTTGCCTCTGTGGTCGTTGCGGATAGCGAGAGTGGACAGTGTGTTTCTGCGGGCGGGGAGAAGCAGTGCTTTTGCTTTTCCGCCCGTTAAAGCGTTGGATCAACAACGCATCGCAAGTCCTCGACGCTTAAGCCGCTTTCCGCTGCGCCATGATGCCCTGACAGACCTCTGCCCCGATGGCAAAGGATCGTTTCCGGGCCTCATGGTCGTGGATCATGCCGGTCAGCATCACCTCATCCGGGTCGTAGCGGTCCAGTAGCGCCTCCATCTGCCGCCGCACCGTGGCAGGGCTGCCGACACAGGCGCAAGACAAGGCATGCTCCACCTCGGCCCGCATCATCGGCGTGACTTCCGACAGATCCCCGGTCGGGCGCGGCAACGGCCCCGCGCGACCCGTGCGCAGCCGCGCAAAGGCCAGCAGTTGCGACGTGCGCAGATACTCGGCCTCATCCTCCGTCTCCGCCGCGCACAGCCCCACACCCATCATCGCATAGGGCCGCGCCAGCCAGTGCGAGGGGCGGAAGGTCGCGCGATAGGTCTCCAGCGCATCGCCCAGCATGGCGGGGGCGAAATGGCTGGCAAAGGCATAGGGCAGGCCCAGATAGGCCGCCAGTTGCGCGCCAAAAAGGCTGGACCCCAGAATCCACACCGGCACATGCGTGCCCGTCCCCGGCACCGCGCGCACGCGGGCGGCGGGGTCGGCCTCACCCAGATAGCCCAGAAGCTCCACCACATCCTGCGGGAATTCATCCGCCTGTTCCATATGGCGGCGCAGGGCGCGGGCAGTGGCCATGTCCGTCCCCGGCGCGCGGCCAAGGCCAAGGTCGATGCGTCCGGGATAAAGCGTCTCCAGCGTGCCGAACTGTTCGGCCACCATCAGGGGCGCGTGATTGGGCAGCATGATCCCGCCCGATCCCACGCGAATGGTCTTGGTCCCGCCCGCCACATGGCCAATCACTACCGCGGTCGCCGCCGAGGCGATGCCGGGCATGTTGTGATGTTCGGCCAGCCAGTAGCGGTGGTAGCCCAAGCCTTCGGCATGGCGGGCAAGGTCCAGCGTATTGGCCAGCGCCTGAGCGGGCGTCTGTCCTTCGGCGATGGGCGACAGGTCAAGCAGGGAATAATTGTGCATGCCCCGAAGATAGGCCCGCAGACCCCTGACCGCAAGCGCGCCGCTCAGCCCTTGCCCAGCACGGCACGGATCGCGGCGACGGCCAGCTTGTGATCCTCCACCTGCGGCAGGCCCGAGACGGTGACACAGGCCACCACGCCCGCCCCGGCGGTGCGGATCGTCACCGCGCCACCATTGCTGGCGTAATCGTCGGGCGAGAGGCCGTGCCGCGCCAAATCCTCTCCCTTCGCCTCCATCCGACTTTGCACCAGCAGCGAGGGCGCCTGAAACATCAGCGCGGTTTTGGACTTGCGCCGCGCCCAATTGTCATTGATCGCGGCCGAGCCGGGCAGGGCGGCATGGAACAGGGTGCGGTCCGGGGTGCGGATGTCGATCACGACAGGAAAGGCCCCCGCGCGCGCCATCTCGACCAGCGTCAGCCCCAGATGCAGCGCCGTCTCTTCGGTAAAGGCCGGAAAGACCAGTTCCGCAAACTCGGCTTCAAGGGTGGCAAGGTCCATGTCAACGCTCCGGTTCCGTCACGGAGTGTAGCAATAGCAGAGCCTTGGCCATCCAACCAGACCGCCGGGCGGAAACAATCCCGCCCAACCATCCACCAGCCCCGCCCGAAAGGCGGGGTCTTATGCAGCGTCGCTGGCGGGTTTTGCTGCCTTGCGAGAGGACTTGGCAGGGGCTTTCGCCTTGGCCGCAGGCTTGACCTCTTCGGGCAGGACCAGCGGCGGGACGGGATCGGGCTGCGGCAGGTCTTCCTCAAAACTCATGGCGCTGACATCAACCGGAGGGGCATCGGCCTCACCCTCATCGTCCACGTCGCTGGACATCGGCTGGGCTGTCTCAGCCTCCGGCTGGTCCGCGGTTGGATCGGGGCGGCGCAACTCTTCGGGCAGCGCCGCGACATAGCGTGCGGGCGCGCGGCGGTCGATCTTGCCGCGCCGCACCAATTCATCCAGCACGGCGACGGTCAGGCTGTGACTGGACAGAACGGACCCTCCCAGCACGGCCATGTGGCAAAGCTGTTCCTCGCTCAACTCGTCCAGCTTGCCCGGATGGCGCAGATAGATGGCGTCGCCGTCAATCATCTGGTCGGCATTGGCGCGGCGCGACAGATTGCGCATCTGCGAATTGGCCAGCATCGTGGATTTGTTGAAGATGAACTTGTGGAGCATGAAGCCTTGGGCGCGCAGTTCTTCATCCACGCCGCCCGACATCGGCTCGCCTTCGTAAAGTTGCATCCAGCGCACTTCGACGATCACTGCCACGGCATTGGCCATCACGCGGCGCGCGTTTTCGAATACGATCTTTTCGCCGCCCTGAATGTCGATCTTCACGCAATCGATCGCGGGCAAATCCGCGATCTTGTCCAAGGCCACGGTTTTCATCTCGACATCGCGGTCCATCTGCGCCCAGCGGCGGCGTCCCAGCGCGTGCAGCCCCGGAAGATGCGGCGGGTAGATCGAGCTGAGGCCGGAGTTGCGATAGAGATGCAGCACATGGGTTTCGCCATCCCCCACCGCCAGCGGGAAATAGAGCTCATTCGGTCCGCGGGTCTTTTCCAACTCGGCAAAGGCATCCGGGTTGGGTTCAAACCCGACCACACGGCAGGCCCCAAAACGCAACAATTGGGCATAGGGCGGTTCGTGGATCGGATTGGCCCCGACATCGCAGAAGGTGGTCAGCCGCGACATGGGCAACACCTCCATCAGATAGCGCAGGGCCGGAGGCAGGCGGCGCAGACGGAGATGGGCGGTGGGCACTTCGGGGGCGGCTTGCGACACAGGGGAAACCTTCAACGAAAACTCTTGGCCAAAGGGTAGAGGACTCCGTTCTCTTTTGCCAGTGGATTGATGCCAAAGTGGAAACCGGATGGTCTTTTGATGCGGGGGATTGCGTTTGGCCTCAGCCCAGCCCCACTCCGCGCAGGATGATCGTTTTGACTGTTTCGCTTGCCTCTTGCCACTGCCGGTCGCTCAGGGGCGCACCGCCGTTCAGCGTTTCGATCTGGTGGCCGAAATCGGCGTAATGCTGCGTCGTGGCCCAGAGCATGTAGAGCAGGTGGCGCGGGTTCACCGGGGCCATCTGGCCGGCATCTATCCAACCCTGAATCACCCGTGCCCGGTTGTCGGTCCAGTCGCGCAGGGTGGTTTCCAGATAGTCTTGAATCACCGGCGCGCCCTGCATCACCTCGGCGGCCCAGACCTTGGAGCCATGCGGATGGCGGCGCGAGATGGCCATCTTCGCCTCGATATAGGCGCCGATCCCCTCGGCCGGGGTGCTGGCGGCATCGAAACTGGCCGCCGCATCCAGCCAGATTTCGAAAATCTCCTGCACCACGCGGCGATAAAGATCCTCTTTGGTGGCGAAATAGTAATGCAGGTTGGCCTTGGGCAACCCGGCCATGTCGGCGATCAGCTGCATGGTCGCCCCGCCAAACCCGGCCTCGGCAAAGACCTTTTCGGCGGCGGTCAGGATCAGGCGTTCATTCTCGCGCCGGATATCCGTGCGGCGGGTCGCAGCCTTGCCTGAAAATCGGGCATTCTCTTGCATCGCTGTGCCGCCTTGCCCCCGGATTTCATTTGACCAAATGGTCAGCTTGTGGTGCGCTTGCCCTTGACCATACGGTCAGGATGCGAGTCGATCAACGGCGCGTCCAGTGACGTGAAAAGGGGTGCAAAAGATGCCCCGGACCACAGGGAGAGCAAGCTGATGCCAGCACCCGGAGCCAATCTCCGCATCAATTCCGCGCGGCTGTGGGACAGCCTGAACGAGATGGCCCTGATCGGCCCCGGCGTGGCAGGGGGCTGCAACCGCCAGACCCTGACCGATGCCGATGGCGAAGGCCGCCACCTGTTCCAGCGCTGGTGCGAGGCGGCGGGCATGACCATGGGTGTCGACACCATGGGCAACATGTTCGCGACGCGCGCAGGGACAGACCCCGAGGCTTTGCCGGTCTACATGGGCTCGCACCTTGATACCCAGCCGACCGGCGGGCGCTATGACGGCGTCCTTGGCGTGCTGGGTGCCTTGGAGGTCGTGCGGTCGATGAACGACCTCGGCCTGAAAACCCGCCGCCCCATCGTGGTGACCAACTGGACGAACGAGGAAGGCGCGCGTTTCGCCCCCGCGATGCTGGCCTCTGGCGTCTTCGCCGGTATCCATACCGAGGAATACGCCAAATCCCGCCGCGACATGGATGGCAAGGTCTTTGGCGAGGAACTCGCCCGCATCGGCTGGGTCGGGGATGAACCTGTCGGCGCGCGCAAGATGCATGCGATGCTGGAACTGCACATCGAGCAAGGCCCGATCCTTGAGGCCGAGGGGAAGACGATTGGCGTCGTCACCCACGGGCAGGGCCTTTGGTGGCTGGAAATCACCCTGACGGGGAAGGACGCGCATACCGGGTCAACGCCGATGCACCTGCGGGTGAACGCAGGGCTTGGCATGGCGCGGATCACCGAACGGGTGCATCAGATCGCCATGAGCCATCAGCCGAACGCCGTGGGCGCGGTCGGTCAGGTCAAGGTCTTTCCCAACAGCCGCAACGTGATCCCCGGCAAGGTGATCTTCACCGTGGACATCCGCAGCCCCGAACAGGCCAAACTCGACGCCATGCGCGCCGAGGTGGAACGCGCCGCCCATGCCGTGGCCGCCGAACTTGGTCTGGGGTGCAGCATCGAGGCGGTCGGCCATTTCGACCCCGTCACCTTTGACCCCGCGCTGGTGGGGATTGTCCGGGGGGCCGCAGAACGCTTGGGCCATTCGCACATGGACATCGTCTCAGGCGCAGGCCACGACGCCTGCTGGATCAACCGCGTAGCACCCACGGTTATGATCATGTGCCCCTGCGTGGACGGGTTGTCGCATAATGAGGCGGAAGAGATCAGCCCCGAATGGGCGGCGGCGGGGACGGATGTGCTGCTGCACGCCGCGCTTGAGGTGGCGGAGGTGGTGGGGTGATGAAGTTACGCTATTGTCTTTCCGCAGTTGTCATGGTCGCAGCAATACTTCCTGTTTCTGCTCTTGCTGAGGGCTTTGAGGTAAATATTGAACGAGAGGATCTCCGCAAGTTCGGCAATGAGCCGTTTTTTACTGAACTTGCTGTTGGCGATGAGGCGTATATCTTTACATCCAATCTTTGCCTCGAAGATAGCGCTCTGAATTTGGTGGCAAATATGCCAATTAGTTCAATGAGTGAGTATGGTTTCAATCTTAAGTTGAAGCGTGGCGTAAATAATACTGCATCAGGTCAGATAGTTACTGGCACTAGTGCTGATATGACTAGAAAATCAAACTGGTTCTCGACCTTTGGTAATCTTAATCAGTGCAGCAAGATAGCAAGTTTTATTTCATTCGAACCGGTTTTCTTCCGAGTACTCAGCGTAGATGGCTTCACAGACATGAAAGGGCTCATGACGAGCCACTTCAAAGAGTAATAAAAGTCAGGTAGAAAAAATGACCACCATCATCAAGAACGGCACCGTCGTCACGGCGGACCTGTCCTACAAAGCCGATGTGCGGATCGAGAATGGCATCATCACCGAGATCGGGCCGAACCTGACGGGCGGCGAGGTGCTCGACGCCACCGGCTGCTACGTCATGCCGGGGGGGATTGATCCGCACACGCACCTCGAGATGCCCTTCATGGGCACCTATTCGGCGGATGACTTTGAGTCCGGCACCCGCGCCGCGCTGTCGGGCGGGACTACGATGGTGGTGGACTTTGTCCTGCCGGGTCAGGGGCAGGGGCTGATGGATGCCGCGCAAATGTGGCACAACAAATCCGGCCGCGCGCATTGCGATTACAGCTACCACATGGCGGTGACCTGGTGGGGCCAGAAGGTTTGGGACGAGATGGAGGAGACGGTGAAATCCGGCATCACCTCGTTCAAGCACTTCATGGCCTACAAGGGCGCCTTGATGGTGAATGATGATGAGATGTTCCAATCCTTCCGCCGGGTTGGGGATCTGGGGGGCGTGGCGCTCGTCCATGCCGAAAACGGTGATTTGGTGGCCGAACTGACCGCCAAACTGCTGGCCGAAGGCAATGTGGGCCCCGAAGCCCACGCCTATTCCCGCCCGCCGCAGGTCGAAGGCGAGGCGACCAACCGCGCGATCATGATCGCCGATATGGCTGGCGTGCCGCTCTATGTCGTCCATACCTCTTGCGAGGAAGCGCATGAGGCCATCCGCCGCGCGCGTCAGGCCGGCAAGCGGGTGTGGGGGGAGCCATTGATCCAGCATCTGACGCTGGATGAGCGCGAGTATTTCCACCCCGATTGGGATCATGCCGCGCGGCGCGTGATGTCGCCGCCCTTCCGCGACAAGCACCATCAGGACAGCCTCTGGGCCGGTCTGCAATCGGGCAGCCTGTCCTGCGTGGCGACCGACCATTGCGCCTTTACCACAGCGCAGAAACGCTTTGGCGTCGGCAATTTCTCAAAAATCCCGAACGGGACGGGCGGGCTTGAGGATCGCCTGCCGGTCCTTTGGACGCATGGGGTGGAAACGGGCCGCATCACGCCCGAGGAATTTGTCGCCGTCACCTCGACCAACATCGCCAAGATCTTGAACATGTATCCCAAGAAGGGCGCGGTTCTGGTGGGGGCGGATGCGGATCTGGTGGTGCTGGACCCCAAGGCGGAAAAGGTGATCACGGCGGCGGCGCAGCAATCGGCCATTGATTACAACGTGTTCGAAGGCATGGCGGTCAAAGGCCTGCCGCGTTTCACCCTGACGCGCGGCCATGTTGCCGTGACCGAGGGCAAGATGACCAGCCGCGAAGGCCACGGCCAGTTCGTGCGTCGCGACCCGCGCCCATCGGTCAACCGCGCGCTGTCAAAGTGGAAAGACCTGACCGCCCCGCGCCCCGTGGTGCGGACGGGTGTTCCGGCGACGGGGGTTTAAGGCACCCGATGCTCCAACTCCGGCAACAGCACCACGCTTTCCTGCTCATGCGGGTCGGTGCGGGCGATCACGGCGCGGGCGGGGCCGGGGCCGGGGTTGAAGGGCAGGTGCGGCATGTCGGCGGGGATATAGAGCATGTCACCCGCCGCCACCTCCATCCGGTGCTCCAGCGCTTGGCCCCAATACATCACCGTCACGCCCTCCAGCATGTAGATGGCGGTCTCATGGGTGGCGTGTTTGTGGGCCTTGGCGCGGCCACCGGGGGGGATGGTCAGAAGGTGCATGCAGATGCCCTGCGCGCCGGTGCTTTCGCGGGCGATGCCCTCAAAGTAGGAAAACCCCTGCTTGCCGGCATAGGTCTGGTCAGAGGACGGGGTCAGCTTGCGGCAGATCAGCGGATCGTCAGACATGGCGGGACTCACTTTCGGATGGGTTACCGCAGTTTGACACGAAGGGTCGGGGTCATGCAAAGGGCAGCGGCCAAGGCCAAACAGGATATCAACTGTGGCACAGACCACGGGGGAAATGGGGACACATGAAGGACACGACCGCAACCGCCGCACCGGTGATCGAGGCAAAGCGCCTCAATCTGGTGTTTGAAACCGGCGATGGCCCGGTCCATGCGCTAAAGGACGTCAACCTGTCCATCGGCAAGGGCGAGTTTGTCAGCTTCATTGGCCCCTCGGGCTGCGGCAAGACCACCTTTCTGCGCTGTGTCGCGGCCTTGGAGCATCCGACAGGCGGCACGCTGACCGTCAACGGCCTGACCCCGGATGAGGCGCGTCGCAAACGCGCCTATGGTTATGTGTTTCAGGCGGCGGGTCTTTATCCGTGGCGCACCATCGCCGGGAACATCAAACTGCCGCTTGAGATCATGGGATTTGACCGCGCCGAACAGGACCGCCGGGTGGAGCAGGTGTTGGAGCTGGTGGAGCTGAAGGGGTTCGGCAAGAGATTCCCGTGGCAACTCTCGGGCGGGATGCAGCAACGCGCCAGCATCGCCCGTGCCTTGGCCTTTGACGCCGATATCCTGCTGATGGACGAACCCTTTGGCGCCTTGGATGAAATCGTGCGGGATCGTCTGAACGAAGAGCTTCTGAAGCTCTGGGCGCGGACCGGCAAGACCATCGGCTTCGTCACCCATTCGATCCCCGAGGCGGTGTATCTCTCGACCAAGATCGTCGTCATGTCACCCCGTCCGGGCCGGATCACCGACATCATCGACAGCCCCCTGCCGCGCGAACGTCCCTTGGATATTCGCGACAGCCGCGAGTTCATCGAGATCGCCCATCGCGTGCGCGAGGGCCTGAGGGCGGGGCATGGCGATGAGGTGTGATGTGGTCGCGTGCCCCCTCACCCCAACCCTCTCCCCCGAGGGGAGAGGGGGTCGGTCGGTGCCCCTTGCCAAGGTTGGCAGCAGCGCTGCGAGCGGTATGAAGGGCGCACTCCCTCTCCCCTTGGGGGAGAGGGTCGGGGTGAGGGGGCAGGGGCTATGAATGTCATCGTCCTCGGCTGGCTTGCCGCCTCCACCGCTGTCTTCATGGCGGCCAATTCGGTGCTGAAAATCTATGCGGCCAAGGGTGGCATCCCGGTGCTGATCGGGGCCTTGGCGCTATTCTGTCTGGGCAACCTCCTGATGGTGCAGGTGATGCGGGCCAATGGCCTCGGGATCGCCATCGCGCTGTCGCTGATCTTCCAACTGATCGCCATCACCGGCGTCGCCTTCGTGGTCTTTGGCGAGCGGCCCAGTGCCCTGCAACTGGCGGGTCTGGTCCTTGGCATCATCGCCATCGGCATGATCGTCTGGCCGAAAGGGGGCGTGTCGTGAACCGGGTTTTGCCCATCCTGACCGTGCTCGCCGCCATCGTGGCGATCTGGTATGCCGCCACGGTGCTGATGAACCGCGCCTGGGTCTATGACCAGGCCGCGCGGGCGGAGACCGAGGTCAGCTTTGTCCAGATGATCCCCTTGACGATGGATCAGGAGCGCCCCGTGCTGCCCGCCCCGCATCAGGTGGTGACGGAGTTGGTGAAATCGACCATCGGCACCGCGCCGACGTCCAAACGGTCCTTGGTCTATCATGGCTGGATCACCCTGTCGGCCACCGCACTGGGCTTTGTCATCGGCACGGTTCTGGGGTGTCTTCTGGCCGTCGGCATCGTCTACAACCGCGCGATGGACATGAGCGTGCTGCCTTGGGCCATCGCGAGCCAAATGGTGCCGATCATCGCGCTGGCCCCGATGCTGACGGCGATCATGAACACCTTTGGCGCCACGCCCTTGGTCACCAAGGCGGTGATTTCGGCCTATCTCAGCTTCTTTCCTGTCGTCGTCGGTATGGTGAAGGGCCTGCGCAGCCCGGATGGGATGCAACTGGACCTCTTGCACACCTACGCCGCGACGGGGGGACAGGCGTTTTTCAAGCTGCGCCTGCCCGCCTCGATGCCCTATTTCTTTGCCTCGGCCAAAGTGGGCATCGCGGCCAGTCTTGTGGGTGCCATCGTGGCCGAGTTGAACCAGCCCGCAGGGCTTGGCGCGCGGCTGTTGCAGGGGTCCTATTATGGCCAGACCGTGCAAATCTGGGCGACGCTGTTTCTCTGTGCCATTCTGGCGGCGCTGGCGGTCATGGTGATCGCGGCGGTGGAGCGGGGCACGCTGGCCCGCATGGGGATGGCGCGATGATCTGGGTTCTGGTGGCGCTGGCCGCATGGGCCGGGGGATGGTGGATCAACGCGCGGCTCGCAGCCTCGTCCCTGTCGCGCAGACAGGCCGGGCGGATCGCGGTGCCGGTGATCTTTGGCGTGACGGTGCTGATCCTGTGGGAAGGTCTGGTGCGCGGTCTGGGCGTCAATCCGGTGATCCTGCCGCCGCCCTCTGCCGTGGCCGCGCGCTTTGGCGACAGCCTGCCGATCCTCTGGGGCGATTTCGTGCAGACGGCGGTGAAGGGGGCGCTGTCGGGCTATGCCATCGGCTGCACCGCGGCCTTCCTGACCGCCATCGCGGTGGACCGCAGCCCATTCCTGCAGCGCGGCCTGTTGCCGGTGGGCAATTTCGTCGCCGCCTTGCCGATTGTCGGCACCGCGCCCATCATGGTGATGTGGTATGGCTTTGACTGGCAGTCCAAGGCGGCTGTGGTGGTCCTGATGGTGTTCTTCCCGGTGCTGGTGAACACGGTCGCAGGCCTGAAAGCCAGCGATGCGATGCAGCGCGACCTGATGGCCACCTGGTCGGCCAGCTATTGGCAAAGCCTGTTCAAACTGCGCCTGCCCGCCGCGATGCCCTTTGTGTTCAACGGGCTCAAGATCGCCTCCACCCTCGCGCTGATCGGGGCGCTGGTGGCCGAGTTCTTTGGCAGCCCGACCGCGGGCATGGGCTTTCGCATCAACGCCTCGATCGGACAGCTGGCGCTGGACATGATCTGGGCGGAGATCACCGTCGCGGCCATTGCCGGGTCGGTCTTCTACGGCGCGGTGGCGCTGATCGAGAAACGGGTGACCTTCTGGCACCCGTCACAACGAAACTGAAGCACGGGCACCGGGGCAACCGGGCCATCAACACGGAGGTTGATCGAATGAAGAAACTGTTGCTGGGTGCCGCCATGGCGCTGGTGGCCGGAGCCGCGTGGGCCGAGGATGTGACGCTTCAGCTGAAATGGGTCACGCAGGCCCAGTTCGCCGGCTATTATGTCGCCAAGGACAAGGGCTTTTACGAAGAAGAGGGCCTGAACGTCACCATCCTGCCGGGCGGTCCCGATGTCGCCCCGACGCAGGTGCTGGCCGCCGGTGGCGCGGATGTCGTGGTGGACTGGATGCCCTCGGCTCTGGCCGCGCGCGAAAAGGGTCTGCCGCTGGTCAACATCGCCCAGCCGTTCAAATCCTCGGGCATGATGCTGACCTGTCTGAAGGAATCGGGCGTGGCCACCCCGGCCGATTTCAAGGGCAAGACCCTCGGCGTCTGGTTCGGCGGGAACGAATATCCCTTCCTGAACTGGATGAACAAGCTGGGCCTGAAGACCGACGGCACCGATGTGACCGTGCTGAAGCAGGGCTTCAACGTCGATCCCCTGCTGCAAAAGCAGGCGGCCTGCATCTCGACCATGACCTACAACGAATACTGGCAGGTGATCGACGCGGGCGTCAGCCCCGACGACCTGATCACCTTCAAGTATGAGGATGAGGGCGTGGCGACGCTGGAAGACGGCCTTTACGTCATGGAAGACAAGCTGGCCGATGCCGCTTTCTCGGAAAAGATGGTGAAGTTCGTCCGCGCGTCGATGAAGGGCTGGAAATACGCCGAGGCCAATCCGGATGAGGCCGCGATGATCGTGCTTGAAAATGACGAGACCGGCGCGCAGACCGAAACCCACCAGAAGCGCATGATGGGCGAAATCGCCAAGCTGACCGCCGGTTCGAACGGCGCGCTGGACCCGGCGGATTATGACCGCACCGTCGCTGCGCTGATGTCGGGCGGGTCGGACCCGGTGATCACCAAGGCTCCGGAAGGCGCCTGGACCCATGCGATCACCGACGCCGCGCTGCAATAAGCGTTTGGTGTGAGGGGATAAAGGGCGCGTCCGGGCAACCGGGCGCGCTTTTCCTTTCGGCAAACATCGGCCAAAGGGTCGCGGTCGTCCCGCCGGGGTGGCTGCACGTATACGTGCGGCCGCCCCGGGGGGGCGGTGCGGGCGCGCCCCGATGCTTTGGGCATCGGGGCAATCCCAATCGTTGCGCCCTTGGCACTTTACTCCCGCTTGTAAAGCCAACGCACCCCTGTAAATTCGCCACACAATCCCCAGCCCCAAAGGCACGCCATGCCCACTCCCCTTGCCGGATCGCGTCTGCGGGAACGCCGTCTCGCCCTTGGCCTCAAACAGGCCGAGGTGGCAAAGGCGGCGGGGGTGTCTGCCTCCTACCTCAATCTCATTGAACACAACCGTCGCCGCATCGGCGGCGAAGGGCTGGTGCGTCTCGCCGCCGCGCTGTCCTTGCCCATCGCCGCGCTGGAGGAAGGCGCCGAGGCCGCGCTGATCGACGACCTGCGCTCTGCCGCCGTCACGGCGGGGGCCGAGGGCGCGCAGGCCGAGGTGGACCGGGCCGAGGAATTCGCCGGCCGTTTTCCCGGTTGGGCCGCCGCCACCGCCAGCCTGTCGCGCCGTGCTGCGCGGCTGGATCTTGCGGTGCAGGTGATGAACGACAAGCTCAGCCTTGATCCGCATCTGTCGGCCTCCATCCATGAGGTGCTGTCGGCGGTCTCCTCCGTCCGCTCCACCGCCGCCATTCTGGCCGAGACCGAGGATATCGACCCCGCATGGCGCGCGCGTTTTCACCGCAACCTGCATCAGGACAGCGAACGCCTTGCGGCGGGGGCCGAGGCGCTGGTGGCCTATCTGGACGCCTCCTCCGCCCCCGCCGAGGCCACGAACCTGTCTCCGCAGGAAGAGGTGGAGGCATGGCTGCAGGACCGCGACTGGCATCTGGAGGGGACGGGGCCCATCGAGACGCCCGCCCTCGCCACCACGGCGGCGCGGGCCTTGGCGCAGGACTGGATCACCACGCTGGCGCGCGATGCCGCACTTTTGCCGCTGGACCGGTTGGCCGAGGCAGAGGCGCGGCTTGGCCCCGATCCCCTGCGCTTGGCGGCGGAATTCGGCACCGATCCCCTGCCGGTGATGCGCCGTCTGGCGCTGCGTCCCGGCTCGCGCTTCGGTCTGGTGATCTGCGACGGGTCGGGCACGCTGACCTTTCGCAAACCGGCCGAAGGCTTTGCCATCCCCCGCTATGGCGCGGCCTGTCCGCTTTGGCCGCTCTACACCGCGCTGGGGCGACCGTCGCAGCCGGTGCAGGCGGTGGTGGCCACGGCGGGCCGACTGTCACGGCGCTTTGGCATCCGGGCGTGGTGCAGTCCCAGCCATCCCGCCGGCTTCAACGGGCCGGAGTTGCGGACCGCCGCGATGCTGATCCAGCCCTTGACGGCGCAGGACAGCGGCGAGGGCCTGCCCGTCGGCCCCACCTGCCGCATCTGCCCCGCCCAAGGCTGCGCCGCGCGGCGGGAACCGTCGATCCTGACCGATGCGGAGGGCTGACGGTTCAGGAAGTTGGACGGGGCTTTTGACAGGGCGGCATTTTGCCCTGATACTGTGCAGAAGGTCAGCCCCGGCAGAAGGGCGGCCACGGGAACCGGGGGAAGGCCGCCCGCGCCAGTCGGCGCGTCGCGGCCGTGGGGGAGAGGAACGGCATGAGCCACGTCCTGTTGATCGAGGACGAACCCAATATCGCCGAGGCGATCCGTTTCATCCTGACACGGGATGGCTGGTCCGTCTCGACGCTGGACGATGGCGCGGCGGCGGTGGCGGCGGTGCATGACCAAAGGCCCGACATCGTGATCCTTGACCTGATGCTGCCCGGCCGGTCGGGGCTGGAGATCGTGGAATCCTTGCGGGCTGATCCGGCCACCCATGGCCTGCCCGTCCTGATGCTGACCGCCAAGGGTGCGGGGCGCGAGCGCGAGGCCGCGGAACGCGCGGGCGTCAGCCGCTTCATGACCAAGCCCTTTTCCAATGCCGACATTCTTGCCTCGGTCCGCGCGCTGGCGGGGCGCTAGACCATGGCGCGGCGGGTGCCCCTGTTCCTGAAACGGCGCAGCTACCGCCGCCGCCGCCTGCGCGATGCCGCGCGCCTTTTGCCCGTGTTCGGGGGCTTCTTCTTTCTGTTGCCCATCCTCTGGGCGCCGGAGCAAAGCCCCAAACCCGACACCGCGCCGGATGGGGTCTATCTCTTTGTCGTCTGGTTCCTGCTGATCCTTGCCGCGGCGGCCCTTGCGCCCGGTCTGGATGGCGGCTCGGATGACGATGACAGCGGGACCTGACACCGGGATGCCCTTCAACATCCTCGTCCTGACCTGTGTGACCTATGTGGCGCTGCTGTTCCTTGTGGCCTTTGTCGCCGAACGGCGCGCGGGCATTGGGCGCGCGCGCTGGCTGCGCTCTCCGGCTGTCTATACGCTGTCGCTGTCGGTCTATTGCACGGCATGGACCTTTTACGGCGCGGTGGGCTACGCGGCCCGGTCGGGGCTGGAGTTTCTGACAATTTACCTTGGCCCGACGCTGGTGTTCATCGGCTGGTGGTGGGTGCTGCGCAAGCTGGTGCGGATCGGGCGGAAACAGCGTGTCACCTCCATTGCCGACCTGATCTCCAGCCGCTTTGGCAAGTCGAACCTTCTGGGCGTGATCGTCACCCTGATGGCGGTCGTGGCGATGACACCCTACATCGCGTTGCAATTGCAATCGGTCACGCAGTCCTTTGGTGTCTTTGCCTCTGGCACGCCCGAAGGCTGGGCGCTGCCCAACCGCGATGCGACGGCGATCTGGGTGGCGGCGGGTCTGGCGCTGTTTTCGATCCTCTTCGGCACCCGCAAGCTGGACGCCAAGGAACAGCATCACGGCGTCGTCACCGCCATCGCGGTCGAGGCGGTGGTGAAACTGGTGGCCCTGCTGGCGGTGGGCAGTTTCGTTGTCTGGGGTTTGGCTGATGGGCCATCCGACATTTTCCGCCGCATCAGCCAATCCACCTTGGCCGATTGGCAATTGCAGCCGGATCGCTGGTTCGGGCTGATGTTCGTCTCGGCCGCCGCTGTGATCAGCCTGCCGCGCATGTTCCATGTCATGGTGGTCGAAGGCGGCGACGAAGCCCACCTTGGCCGGGCGAGTTGGGCCTTTCCGGCCTATCTGATGCTCATGAGCCTGTTCATCATCCCCATCGCCGTGATGGGGCTGGAACGCATGCCCACCGGCGCGAATCCCGACATGTTCGTCCTGACCCTGCCGCTGCATGAAGGGCAGGGGGCGCTGGCGATGCTGGCCTTTCTGGGCGGGTTTTCCTCGGCCACCAGCATGGTGATCGTCGAGGCCATCGCGCTGGCCACCATGGTGTCCAACCATGTGGTGATGCCGGTCTGGCTGCGGCTGCGCCCGGATGTGGCGATGACGGGCGACGTGCGCGGCGTTGTCCTGATGGCGCGGCGGGTGTCGATCATCGCCATTCTTGCGCTGGGATATGGTTATTACCGCCTGTCGGGCGGATCGGCGGCGCTGGCCTCCATCGGGTTGATCGCCTTTGTGGGGGCCGCGCAGGTGCTGCCCGCGATGCTGGGCGGCATCTTCTGGCGCGGCGCGTCGCGCTTTGGCGCAGCCTTGGGGCTGATCGTGGGGCTGACGGTCTGGGCCTATACGCTGTTCCTGCCCTCCTTCGGCAATGACGGCATGATCCCCGCCCATGTCTTTGCCCATGGCCCCTTTGGCATCGGCTGGCTGCGGCCACAGGCGCTGTTCGGCGTCTCGGGGATGGACCCCTTGGTCCATGCCATCGTCTGGTCCATGGTCTTGAACGCCTCGGCCTTTGCCTTGGGGTCGATCTTTTCTTTCCCCGGCCCGGTGGAGCGGATGCAGGGTGCCGCCTTCGTCAATGTCTTTGACGAGGATCAGACCGGCCCCCAAGGCTGGGCGCGCGGCAAGGCCGAACCTGAGACGCTGTTGATGATGGCGGGCCGCATTCTGGGTGAGGAAGCGGCGCTGGCCTTCTTTGAGGCTGAGGCGCGGCGTCAGGGCAAGGCCGGGTTCCTGCCCGATGCCACGCCGGAATTCGTGGAACTCTTGGAACGCCGCTTGGCCGGATCGGTGGGGGCGGCCACGGCCCATGCCATGATCAGCCAGATCGTCGGTCGCGCGGCGGTCACGGTCGAGGAACTGATGGCGGTGGCCAATGAAACCGCCCAGATCATGGAATATTCCGCCCGGCTGGAGGCACAGCAGGATGAGTTGACCCGCACCGCCCGGCAGTTGCGCGAGGCGAATGAGAAACTCACCCAACTGTCGATCCAGAAAGACGCCTTCCTGTCGCAGATCAGCCATGAGTTGCGCACGCCCATGACCTCGATCCGCGCGTTTTCCGAGATATTGACCGAAGGCGATCTGCCCCCCACGATGGTCGCGCAATATGGCCGGATCATCCATGACGAGGCGATCCGCCTGACCCGCCTGCTGGATGACCTTCTGGACCTGTCGGTGCTGGAGAATGGCACGGTGCAGTTGAACCTCGGGCTGGCCAATGTCCAGACGCTGCTGGACAAGGCGCTGGCGGCGGCGGGCAGCACCCGGCCCGAACGGTCGTTCACCATCCTGCGTGACCTGCCGTCCGAGAATATCTTTGTGCGCACCGATGCGGACCGATTGCTTCAGGTCTTCATCAACCTGATCTCCAACGCGCGGAAATACTGTGACAATCCCGACCCGGAGCTGAAGATCGCCGTGCGCCAACGCGCGGGCCGGGTGTCTGTGGATTTCATCGACAACGGCTCGGGCATCCCCAAGGAAAGCCAAGCCATCATCTTTGAAAAATTCGCCCGCCTGTCGGACCAGTCGCGCGCCGGGGGGGCCGGTCTGGGCCTGGCCATCTGCCGCGAGGTGATGGCCAATCTGGGCGGATCGGTCAGCTATCTGCCGGGGCAGGGCGGGGCCGCCTTCCGCGCCACGCTGCCCCTGCGGCTGGATCGCAAGGTCGCCTGAGCGCGATTTCGGAAACCCCGTGTTAATCCCTGCGCGCTAGTCTTGACCCAACTGAGGCGTCAGGAGGCGGCAGATGCAGGTATTGCGACGCAAGATCGCGCAGGCGGGGGCCCAGCGCGGCACGGCTGCGGGGACATCGGCAGGTGGACCGGCATTGGGCGGTGCGGAACGCGCCTTCCGGCTGGCGCTCGCGCGGGCGGCGCGCGAGGCGATGGGGCTGGCGCTGGATGTCACGCGCTCTGCGCAGGACCGGATGGCGCTGACTGAACTCGTGGACCTGCCGCCCGACCGCGCGCTGATGCTGATGCTGGATCAGAACGGCGGCGATGGGCTGGGGCTGATCGTGCTGTCGCCTGCCGTGCTGTCGGGGCTGGTGGAAATGCTGACCACGGGCCGCGTCACCGCCGCCCCCCCGCCCAACCGCCGCCCGACCCGCACCGATGGCGCGATGCTGGCCGCATTGGTGGATGCGGCGCTGACCGGGCTGGACACGGCCTTGTCGGACGATGCCGACAGGGTTTGGGCCGCAGGGTGGCGCTATGCCGGTTTTGTCGAAGAAACCCGCACCCTTGGCCTGTTGCTGGAGGATGCGCCCTTTCAGGTGATCCGGGCCGATGTGTCGCTGATGGACGGGGCGAAGGCGGGGCCGCTGATCCTTGCCTTGCCCGACCGCGCCGCCTTGTCCGGGGCTGCGGCGGACGCCGCCCCGGAATTGGACCACAGCTTTTCCGCCCATCTCGCCGCGCAGGTGGAAACCGTGACGGCCCGGCTGGATGCAGTGGTGGGGCGGTTGACCCTGCCCTTGGCGCGGCTGTCCACGCTGCTGCCGGGCGAGACTCTGCCGCTGCCTTTGGCGGGGATCGACCGCGTGCGACTGGTGGGGCTAGATGGCCGTCTGGTGGGCGAAGGGCGCTTGGGTCAGGCGCGCGGCCTGCGCGCGATCCGCCTGACAATGGACGCGCGGGGTGAGGGGGACGGGCTGGCCACGCCCCCGGTGGCGCGGGCGGTGCCGCTGCATTCCGCCACCGCCCCGCGCGCCGCGACGGGCTAGGCGGACCTCAGGCCCGCCCGACCGCCACGGTCAGCCCTTGGCGGACAGCATCGGGCGCAATGGTTCCAGATTGTAGCCAAAGCGCGCCGGGATGCCGATCAACTCTTCCACCGGGCGTTCGCCCGCATGGGCCAGCGCCCAGACCACCGACGACCGGTTGCCGCTGGCGCAATAGGCAAAGACCGGCCCCGCCGATCCGTCGATCGCCGCCCGCTGCACCACGACATTGTCCTGCGTCATCGCCCCGCCGATGATGGGATTGGCGACGAAGGTCAGACCCAAGGCCTCGGCCGCCTGACGCATCACGTCGGTGTGCAGGTCGGGCGGAATCTCGCCATCCGGGCGGTTGTCGATCACCGTGACATAGCCCGCCGCCTTGATCGCGGGCAAATCCTCGGGGTCGATCTGCGGAGAGACGGCATAGTCAGGGGTCAAGGCGCGGATGTCCATCGGCGGGGTCCTTCAAGCGTTGCTCAGCCGCGCCGACAGCGCGGGCGCCGCCACCATACCCGCGACCATCGCCAGAAGAAAGAGCGCGCCACCCCAACCGCCGATGGCGAAAGAGGCCAGCGCCGGGCCGGGACAGAACCCCGCCAAGGCCCAGCCCGCGCCGAACATCACCGACCCGGTGATCAGCGCCGGATCAAAGCGCGTGGGCATCCGTTCGGGGATCGGCGTGCCAAGGATCGACACCCCCCGCCGTTCGGCCACGCGCCAGACAAAGATCATCGGCAGCACCGCGCCCCCCAGCACAAAGGCCAGCGTCGGGTCCCATGCGCCGAAAATGTCCAGCCAGCCCTGCACCTTGGCCGTGTCGATCATCCCCGACACCAGCAAGCCACAGCCAAAAAGCGCGCCCGCGAACAGGGCGGAAAGGTTGCGCATCAGCATCAGATCACCCCCAGCACATGGCGCGCCACGGCCATCGTCACTGCCCCCGCCGCAAGATAGATCAGCGTGGACACGATCCCGCGCGGGGCAAAGCGGGAAATCCCGCAGACGCCATGCCCGGATGTGCAGCCATTGGCCAGCCGCGTGCCCATGCCCACCAACAGCCCCGCCACGATCAGCACCACCGGATTGCCGGTCACATGCGTGCTGACGGATGAATAAAGCGGCACCAGCAGCGGCGGCACCGCCACCAGCCCCAGCAGAAACGCCAGCTTCTCGCGCCCCGTCGGCCCCGCCGTGCCATCGGCCAAGCCCCCGATGATGCCGGACGCGCCCATGATGCGGCCATTGACCAGCAGGTAGATCCCCGCCGCCGCGCCGATCATCAGACCGCCCACCAATCCCCAGACCCAATCCATCGGTAGTGCCATCTGTCTTCCCCGTTCTGCCGCTTTGGTCCTGCATGCCTTGCGACTTGACACACATCAAGGCCGCAGAGTCGGCACGGGGCTATTTGGAAGAACATCCCTGTCAAAGGACCCTTGCCATGCCCGCCATCTCCACGGACGCCCGCAAAGCCGCGCTGGAGGCCCGCCTTGCCCAGTTGACCGCCCGCTTGGGCGCAATCGACACGGAACTGACAGCGCCTCAGTCCAAGGATTGGGAGGATCTCGCCACCGAACGGGAGGGCGACGAGGTGCTGGAACACATGGGCCTGTCGGCGCAAGCCGAACTCCGCCAGATCGAGGCCGCCCTGCGACGCATCACGCTTGGCACCTATGGCGAATGCGCCCGCTGCGGGGTGGAGATCACGCCTGAACGGCTGGACCTCTTGCCCTATACCCCGTTCTGCCGTGATTGCGCGGCGTAAGGAGCCTGTGATGACCCAAGCCCATGATCCGCAGACCGCCCTTCATCCGTTCGGCCCAGACATGTTCGGCCAGCGCGGGATGGTCACGCCTGCCTTGATCCTGCTGCGGGCGGAGTTGTTGGCGCTGGAGCAGATGCTGCCCGGCCATACGCCGCAGACCGGGCCCGACCATGATGCCGAGGTCGAGGCCGAGACGGACAATCTGCCCGTGTGATCCGCCGCTCTGATCCGGGCCGGGGTCGGCAAGCCCTTGACTTGCCACAGGCTGCGACGTCATTCCTTGGGAGAAGGGCCTATATTGGCCGACAGGTGCCACGTCGCAGGGGGTTCGGGTTTCGTGAAGCAAGAGGCGACGGGCTGGCTGCGGCAGGACCGGACGGGGGAGGTGCTTGCCCTGTCGCTCTGCCATGCGCCGGGCAACCTGCTCAGTGCCGCCTTTTGCGCCGACGTGACCGCCGCGCTGGACGGGGCGCAGACCGATGGTGCGGTGCGCGCCATCGTGCTGGACAGTGGTCTGGCGGATTTCTCGCATGGATCGGCACCGGGGGATGATCCGTCCGCCGTGGCGATGCTCTGCCACCGCATCGAGACCAGCACGAAGCCCGTGGTCGTGGCGCTTCAGGGCGGCGTTCTTGCCGAAGGTCTGGAACTGGCGCTCGCCGCCCATGGCCGGGTGGCGGAAAGCGAGGCGCGGCTGTGCCTGCCCGCCGTGACGCTCGGCCTTGTGCCGGGGGCGGGGGGCAGCCAGCGTCTGCCCCGCCTGATCGGCGCAGAACAGGCGCTGCGGATGCTGCTGACAGCGGCCCCGATCCCGGCGGTCGAGGCCTTGGCCATGGGGCTCTTGGATCAGGTGGTCGAAGATGATCCCCGTCCTGCGGCTTTGGCCTTGGCCCAGCGGCTGGCAGGCCGGACGCCGCGCCGCAGTCTGGACCGTCGCGACGGGATGCGCGATGCCGTGGCCTATCAACAGGCCGTGGCCGCCGCGCGCAGCGCCTTGCGTTCCGGCCCGGTGCAGGCCGCCGCCCGAATGGTGGATTGCGTCGAGGCCGCGCTGTTGCTGCCCGCCCCGCAAGCGCTGGCCTATGAGGCCGCCCAACGCCTCGATCTGGCCGGCACACCCGCCGCTGCCGGGTTGCGCCATGCCGCGATGGCCGAACGCCGCGCGCTGCGCCTGCCCGCCGGGGTTGAGGCCGAGACGGCCACTCCCCCCGACCGGCTGGTGATATGGGGGGCCGGAGAGTCGGCGCCCGACATCGCGCTGGCGGCTTTGCGCGCCGGGATGCAGGTGCATCTGGCCGATCCGTCGCGGCCTATTCTGGTCAATGCGCTGGAGCGCATCGCGGTGGCGCAGGAAGAGGCGCTGAAATCGGGCAATCTGACACAGCTCGCGCTGGACGACGAATGGGCGCGCCTTGCGCCGCAGCTTGCGCCGCCGCGCCTGCCCGATGCCGATGTCACGCTGATCCTTGCCGCCGATCCGCCACCGCCCTCGGCCCTGTCGGCGGTGCTGTCCCTGATCGGCCCGGTGGCGGCGGGGGGCATGGCGCTGTCGCTGTCGGGGGCACTGTCGGGCGTCCTGGCGGGGGGGACCGGCGATCTGGTGGAAATCGCGGTCACGGACAATGTGGCCCCGGCCCGGTTGACGCGGGCGCTGGCCTTTGCTCGCCGCATCGGCTGGCGCGCGGTGGCGACCCGGCCCGAAGGCGCTGCGGCGGCGCCGGTGGCGGTGCGGCTGGCCCGCGCCATCGCCGAAACCGTGGCCCATCTGGAGCGCGGCGGTCTGGACCGCGCCGCGATTGCCCGCGCGCTGGCCGCCCATGGCATCGCGGGCGAGGGCACGCTGCACCGCCCCGATCCGACCGAGATCGACATCGCCCGCCGCTGCTACGCCGCTGTCGCCAATGCCGGGGCGCGGCTGATCGAAAGCGGCGTGCTGCACCGCCCCTGCGAGGTGGACATGGTCGCCATCGGCGCGGGTCTGATGGCGCGCCATACCGGAGGGCCGATGTATCAGGCCGACCGGCGCGGCATGCTCATCCTCGTGCGTGACCTGCGGAAATGGGCGGCGGAAAACCCCGCGCTCTGGCAACCGAGCCCCCTGATCGAGGCGCTCTGGTCGCAAGGGCTGGATTTTTCCAGTCTGGACGGCGCACCCGAAGCGCTGGCCCGCGCGGTGCCCGACGCCTTTGCCCGCGCGGCGCGTCAGGCGCCGGGCGGGACGGCCTAGCCGATCACGACGCCAAAGACCACCAGCATCAGGCCCAGCGCCGACACCGCCAGCGCGCCCACGTTCAGCGCCACCACGGCCTGCATCCGGGCGCGCATCTGCTCGTCGCTCAACCCCGCCTTGCGGGCGCGCAGCGCCAAGACGATGCACCAGACCAGACCGGCCAACCCCAGCACGGTCAGCGCCGTTCCCCCCCAGATCGTCCAAGCCATCGCCGTGTTCCCTTTCGTCCGTCGCTCAGGCCCTCCGATAGTGCCTGCGGCCCGGCGCGTCCAGTCTTGAACCCGGCCCTTCCCACAGGATAGGACTGACCCCAAGGCAAGACGCCAAGCGAGGATCAGATGAGCAACCCGAACGACGCCTACAACGTCACCGCCGACGAACTGCGGCAATTCATCGAACGGTTCGAGCAACTCGAATCGGAAAAGAAGGACGTCGCCGAGCAGCAGAAAGAGCTGATGGCCGAGGCCAAGGGGCGCGGCTATGACACCAAGGTGATGAAGAAGGTTGTGGCGCTGCGCAAGCGCAAGCCCGATGACATCGCCGAAGAAGAGGCCGTGCTGGAGATGTACAAGCAAGCGCTTGGCATGGTCTGACCGCTGCCGCCCCGCACCCCCCAAAGGACCGGCCCCGCCGGTCCTTTCTGTTTTGGGGCCATCCGGACCTGGCCCTCCCACTGTCTCAGGCCGTCAGGAAGGTCACCCCCGGCATGGCGGCCAGCCGCTCCATGTCGTCCTCGTAGGAATCGGTGAGTTCATCCACCAGATCCTCGGTCCAGCCCGGCAGATCGACATCCAGCGACAACTGGTCGGGCAGGGCGAACTTGTCCAGAAAGGCCGACACGATCCGCCGCCGCTGCGTCACGCTTGCAGGCGGGTTCTGCGCCAGATACCCGCGCATCCGGGTCAGCCCATCGGGCGACATCAGTTTTTCCAAAAGCTCGTCCACCCCCTCCAACACCGTTCCGGCGGCATGGCCGGTGAGGGTCTGCAACACCTCGGGCCAGATCAGGGGCGTGTCTTCGTCGCTCCAGATCGTCAGGGGGACATCGGGGTTCAGGCTGCGGATGTCCGCGATCAGACGCGACCAGGACAAGAGGCGCGGATCGGTGCTGCCCATGAAATCCTCGTAGCTCTTGCCGCGTTGCTTGGCAAAGAGCGCAGGCAGGAAGGTCGCCAGATTGCGGATCGAGATGTGGAACTCCGCCTCCACATCCGGAAAGATCTGGGTGAAGGCGCGGATGCGTTCGGCGGCGGCGGGATAGAGCCGATCCTTCACCACCCATTGCGGATAGGACATGAAATTGTCCCAGCCAAGGATCAACCGGTCGGCGCTGACCTCGTCCATGATCTGTTCCAGCACCAGCGCCTGCGTCTCGCGCGAGGCCGCGCGCCCCTTCAGCGTCATCGCCGTATCGCGCAAGAGCGTGCGATAGCGGGTGGGGGCCGGAACCACGATGCCCTGTTGGCCCAGCACGGCGCGGTTTTTCCACAGGCAAGTGATCAGACGCTCCTCATCGGTGCAATGGGCGCCAAGGTGGTAAATGATACGCATGAACCGGAACTGCTTTTCCTGCTGACTTACAGGCCGGACTATACGGGCTTTTCTGGACAGGGAAACCGCTTTCGGCTAAGCCCGCGCGGTGATGTCCAAGCAAAACACTCAACAAGCCCGCTTCCGTCCGGACCCGTGGCTGATCGGCGCGATGCTGATCGCCGCCGTCGTGGTGGCCCCGATGCTGTCGGTGCTGTGGCTGGCCTTTCACCCGACCGAGAATATCTGGCCCCACCTGATCTCCACCGTGCTGCCGCGCTATTTCGGCACGACGCTGATCCTGATGGCCGGGGTGGGCCTGATCACGGCGGTGGTGGGCACGGGGACGGCGTGGCTGGTGGTGATGTACCGCTTTCCGGGGCGGGGATGGCTGGATCACCTGCTGTTGTTCCCCTTGGCGATCCCGGCCTATGTCGGGGCCTATGCGCTGGTGGATTTCCTGCAATATGCGGGGCCTTTGCAGAGCGCGATGCGCGCGGCGATGGGCTGGCAGGACGCGCGGGACTATTGGTTCCCAGAGGTGCGGTCGCTGGGGTTCTGCATCGCGGTGCTGTCGGCGGCGCTGTATCCTTACGTTTACCTGCTGGCCCGCGCGGCGTTCCGCGAACAATCGGGAAGTTCCTATGAGGTGGCGCGCGCCCTGGGCGCTGGCCCCTGGGCGCTGTTCTTCCGGCTTGGCCTGCCGCTCGCCCGTCCCGCCGTGGCCACGGGCGTGGCGCTGGCGCTGATGGAGACGGTGGCCGATTTCGGCACGGTCACCTACTTCGGCGTGCAGACCCTGACCACGGGCGTGTTTTCCACCTGGCTGAACGGCAACAATGCCGGGGGGGCGGCGCAGATCGCCGGGGTGATCCTGACGCTGATCCTGATCCTTGTGGGGCTGGAGCGGATCGGCCGCCGCCGCGCGCGGTTTCACCGCCCCTCGCGCGCCACAAGACCGGTAGAGCCGATGGCGATGACCGGGGGCCGGGCTTGGGCGGCCACGCTGGCCTGCGCCTTTCCGGTGCTGGTGGGCTTTGTCCTGCCTGTCGCCATGATGGGCTGGCATGCGCTGGCCAATCCCGAGGTGTGGCTGGCCCCCGGTCTGGGGGCCGCGCTGGCCAATACGCTGCTGGCGGGGGGAAGTGCGGCGGTCCTGACGGTGGGGGCCGCGCTGTTTCTGGTCTATGGTCTGCGCCTGTCGGGCAGCGGGGCGGCCCGGGTGGTCCTGCCCTTGACCACGCTGGGCTATGCCGCGCCGGGGGCGGTGCTGGCGGTGGGGCTCTTGATCCCCTTGGCAGCGCTGGACAACCGGGTGGCCGATGCGGTGCTGGCCCTGACGGGCTGGGACCCCGGCCTGATGCTGACCGGCACGGCGGGGGCGATCATCCTGGCCTATTTCGTCCGCTTCTTCGGCATCGCGCAGGGAGCCGTCGATTCCGCGCTGGGACGGGTGTCGCCCTCGCTGCCCTTGGCCGCGCGCTCGCTGGGGCGTACGGCGGGCGGGGCGCTGCAATCGGTCTATCTGCCCCTGATGCGGGGCTCGGTGGCCTCGGCGTTGCTGGTCGTGTTTGTCGATTGCGTCAAGGAACTGCCCGCGACGCTGCTGCTGCGCCCGTTCAATTTCAACACCTTGGCCACGCGCGTCTATGAACTCGCCAGCCTCGAGAAACTGGGCGAGGCCGCCCCCGCCGCACTCATGGTCATGGCTGTGGGCCTTGCCGCCGTCGCCCTGCTCGCCCGCGCCAACCGCGGCTGAGACCCTCTTGCACCCCGCGACCACCCGCGCTATTTCGCTATCTGTGCCTCTATAGCTCAGCTGGTAGAGCACCTGATTTGTAATCAGGGGGTCGGGGGTTCGAGCCCCTCTGGGGGCACCATCACCTTTTCCGCTCACCACTCAGCTTGCCCCCGCTTTGGGATGGACCGTTGCGCGGTCGGCGCTTAACATCGGGACGTCAAGCGGTTTGCCCGGTTTGGGCTGGTGGGGTCACGAGGGGTCATGTCACAGGATAAACCGGGGCCATCGCCCCTGACGGTCACGGTGACAGAGCGGGCGCGGGCCTTGCTGGCGCGGGAGGCCTCGCCCGATGTCCTCAACAGCACGCTTCGACTTTTGGCGAAATGGCGGGCGCAGGTGCTGGCCAACACGTTGCGCGTGCGCAGCGGAACCACCGTGCTGGGCGGACCCTTCATGGGAATGCGCTACGAAGTCGCCGCCTCCGAGGGGGCTTGGGCCGCGCGGATGCTGGGGGTCTATGAGGCCAGCCTTGCCCCGGTGCTGGAGGCGGTGATCGCCCGGGCCTATCCGCAGGTGCTCGATATCGGCTGTGCCGAGGGCTATTATGCGGTGGGACTGGCGCGCCGCATGACGGGCAGCCGGATTTTCGCCCATGACACCAGTGCCTCGGCGCGGATGCTGGCTGCCCAGCTTGCGGCGGCCAATGGCGTCTCGGACCGCGTCATTCTGGGCGGTGAGATCGGGCACCGCGATTTCGAGCTGTGCCGCACGGCGCGGACCTTCGTGCTGTGTGACATCGAGGGGGCGGAAGAGCAGCTTCTGGACCCGGTCGCCGCGCCCGGCCTTCGTGTCGCCGACATTCTGGTGGAGGTGCATGAGGGCATGAAACCCGGCCTCACGGAGCGTCTGGTGGCGCGCTTTGCCCCCACGCACCGTGTCACGCGCCTTGGGCGGCGGATCGACAGCGGCGGCCTGCCCGACTGGACCGAGGGGCTTGGCGATCTGGACCGGCTGCTTTTGCTGTGGGAATGGCGGTCCAGCCCGACGCCCTGGCTGTGGCTGGAACGAAAGGACACTGACGCGTGACTTCCCAAGACCGCAACGCTGCCATCTGGTTTTCCGCCGATGGTTTCGATCCCGCCGCCAAGGGCGTGAACGGCCGCCGCATGGCGGGGGAAAGTTTCCTGCGCGGCTGGTTCCGCCGGGCCGAGGTGCCAGAGTTCGTGTCGCTCTCGCACGGTCCCACCGATGCGGGGCTGTTTGAAACCTTTGCCCGCGAGACCGGCGTCACCGCCCCCCTGCGCGCCGTGCGGCTGGATGCGCCCCATCAGATGGCCCCGGTGGGCACGATCTATTACTCCGGCCCCAATTACGCGCCCGAGGCGTGGCGGCGGGCCCATCACGGCGCGACCGCATGGTCGATCTGCGGTCTGACCCACACCATGTCCACCAAGGCGGTCATGCAGGGCGTGTTTGACCTGCGCAGTGCCCCGTCGCAGGAATGGGACGCGGTGATCTGCACCTCGCGGTCCGTGCAGGCGGCGATGCGGATGCAACTGGATCTGGTCGATGATTTCCTGCGCGCCCGCTTTGGCCCCAGCCTGCCGCCGCGCTATCAGACCCCGGTGCTGCCCTTGGGCATCGACTGCGATGAATTCCAGCCCGAAGTTGCCCCCGGACTGGCCCTGCGCGCGCGTCTTGGGATTGCGCCGGGGGATGTGGCGGCCCTGATCGTCGCGCGTCTGACCCCGCATGAAAAATTTGATCCGCTGCCAGTCTATATCGCGCTGGATCAGGCGCAAAGGACGCTGCCCAAGGGGAAGAAGCTGCACCTGATCCTCTATGGCCGCTACCCGGATGACTATTCGAAAAAGGTGTTTGAACAGGGCGCAGCGGGCTTGATGCCCGATGTCGGCTTTCACGTGCTGCCGCATGAAGGCCCGGCGGCGCGGCTTGCGGCGCTGTCGGCATCGGACATGTTCCTGTTTCCCATCGACAACCTCCAGGAAAGTTTCGGCATCGCCCCCGTTGAGGCGATGGCGGCGGGTCTGCCGGTGATCGCGTCAGATTGGGACGGCATCAAGGATACGGTGGACGGCGACGGCGGCATCCGAATCCCCACCCTTGGCGCGCGGCCCGAGCATGGCGTGCTGAGCGCGCAGCGCCATTTCGGCGGGACGGACAATTACATCCAGTATCTGTCGCAAAACTCGGCCATCACCCGCATCGACGTGGCGGCCATGTCGCAGGCGATTGCGGCGCTGGCCACGGACCCCGACCGCCGCAAGCGGATGGGGCAGGCGGCACGGGCGCGGGCGCGGGGGCTGTTTGACTGGTCGGTGGTGATCCCGCAGATGCAGGAGTTGTTTGCCGAACTCGCGGCCATCCGGGGCAGGGCGCAGGGGTCGGACCATCCCGCCACGCCCGCCACCTTGCTGCCGGTGGCCCCGGCACCGATGGCGATCTTTGCCGACTTCCCCACCACGCGCATCGACACCGATGACCGGATCTGGCGCTGCGTGCCGCTGGAGGGTCGCCCCGACATCGCCACCACCTTCGCCCTGCGCGACTACATCGGCACCCGGCGGGTGTTTGAATCTGAGGCGGGCATCTTGCAAATCGCCGAAGCCCTCGCTGCCCGGGGCGAGGCCGGGGCGCGGGTCTCTGACCTTGCCGCCGCAACGCGCTTCCATCCCCTGCGGGTGGAGCGTATCCTCTTGTGGCTGGCCAAATACCACTTCGTGAAGGACACCCTTTGACCCGTTCCATCCTGATCACCGGCGCGGGCAGCGGCATCGGCCGTGCCACCGCTGACGCATTCCTTGAGGCCGGCTGGCGCGTCGCCCTGATGGGCCGGCGGTTGCAGGCGCTCTTGGACACCGCCAAGGGACGCCCCGCGCTGATCCTGACTGGCGATGTGGGCAACCCCGCCGATGTGGACGCCTGCTTTGCCAAACTGCGCGCAGACTGGGGGCATCTGGATGTGCTGTTCAACAACGCGGGCATCTCGGCCCCCGGCAAGCCGATCGACGAGATCGCGGTCGAGGATTGGCTCGCCGTCTGTCAGACCAACATCACCGGCATGTTCCTGACCGCCCGCGCCGCCTTTGGCCTGATGCGCCACCAGACCCCGCAAGGGGGCCGGATCATCAACAACGGCTCGATCAGCGCCCATGTGCCGCGGCCGGGATCGGTGCCTTACACCATGTCGAAACACGCCGTCACCGGACTGACGCGGACGCTGGGGCTGGATGGCCGGGCCTTCAACATCGCCTGCGGTCAGATCGACATCGGCAATGCCCTGACCGACATGGCCGCCAAATTCCAGACCGGGGTGCCGCAGGCCAATGGCAGCATCGCGGTGGAGCCGGTGATGGACGTGGCCCATGTCGCCCGCGCCGTGCTGCAGATGGCCGAATTGCCGCTGGAGGTGAACGTGCCCTTCATGACGATCATGGCGCGCGACATGCCCTATATCGGGCGGGGTTAACCCTTGCAGAACATATCATAGACCAGCGAGACCGTGCGGCTGACCTTCTGATCCTGAATGGCGTAATAGATCACCTTGCCGTCGCGGCGGCTGGTGACCAACCCTTCCAGCCGGAGCCGCGCCAGTTGCTGGCTGACGGCGGCTTGGCGCTGATCCAAGAGCCGTTCCAGCTCCGTCACCGATTTCTCGCCCGAGGACAGGTGGCACAGGATCATCAGCCGCCCCTCATGCGCCAAGGCCTTCAGGAAGGCCGCCGCATCGGTGGCCCGGCTGGTCATCTCGTCCACGGCCATGGCCGGTTCGGTGGTGTCGCTTTCGCCCGTCAAGGCCAGCCCCTCTGTCATCCGCTTTGACCCGTCTGAGGCGGGTCTACGGCGTTACATAGGCATGCGCAAAGCGCAAAGACAGGGGCCTTGCCGCAGTTTTTGACGCGAGGCGCACCCGGACGACATCCCCATGTCGTCATTTCCCGTCACCCTGCGCCCGATTGACGCTAGACTCGGCGGCAGAACGGCATCCTTCAGGACCAGACGCATGACAACGCTTTCCGCCTTCACCGCCCCCGGACGCTTCTGGCGCGGCAATCTTCACACCCATTCCACCCGGTCAGACGGTGTGCTCTCGCCCGAGGAAGTCTGCCGCCGCTACCGCGCCGAGGGCTATGATTTCCTTGCCCTGACCGATCATTTCGTGGGCCTCTGGGGCTATCCCATCGTGGACACCGTGCCCTTCCGCAGCGACGGCTTCACCACCATCCTCGGCGCGGAACTGCATTCCGGCGCGATGGCGAATGGAGAGCTGTGGCACATCCTCGCCGTCGGTCTGCCGCCGGATTTCGCGCCCTCTGACAGCCCGGATTTTGTGCCCAAGCCGGGTCAAGAGACGGCGGAAGAGATCGCCGCCCGCGCTGTCGCTGCCGGGGCCTTCGTCGCCATCGCCCATCCGCAATGGTCCGGCCTGACGCTGGCCGATGCGCGGGGGGTGACCTCTGCCCATGCGGTGGAAATCTACAACCACGGCTGCGCCATGGGCTGCGACCGTCCGGACGGCTTTGCCATCGCGGATCTGTTGCTGACCGAGGGGCGGCGTCTGACCATGGTCGCCACCGACGACGCGCATTTCTCCGAACCCGATCATTTCGGCGGCTGGGTCATGGTGAAATCGCAGGCGAACGCACCCGAGGCGCTGTTGTCCGCATTGAAGCGGGGGGATTTCTATTCGTCGCAAGGTCCCGAATTGCGCGATGTGCGGCTGGAGGGCGACAAGATGATCGTCGAATCCTCTGCCGTGTCGTCGGTGATCGTTCAGGGCTGGGGGACGGGGGCCAAGGGCGTGCATGGCCATTCCATGACCCGGACCGAAGTTCCGCTCGCGCGCCTTCTGGGCAGTCCCTGGCTGCGCGTCACGGTGATCGATGCCGCGGGCAAGCGGGCCTGGTCCAACCCGATGTGGCGCGAAGAAGGCGAGAACCTGCGGCGGGGCTAAAAGCACCGGGGCGCGACGGCTAGGCTGGACCGGGACCCAAAGTCCCGGTCCGCGCGCAGCCCGCCCCACCCATTGTCTAAACGGGGGGCTGCGCGCCCAGGGGCGCACAACCCGGCGGTCTGCACGCGGACCTATAGCGGCAAGTCCAAACTCTCCCCCGGAGAGTTTGGACTTGCCTTGCTCCCTACGCCTTTAGTTCCCCAAAATCCCCGGCAGCCGTAGCCCCTGTTCCCGCGCCCAGTCCTTGGCGATGTCATAGCCCGCATCAGCATGCCGCATCACGCCTGTCGCCGGGTCGTTCCACAGCACGCGCTCCAACCGCTTGGCCGCTTCATCCGTGCCATCGGCGACGATCACCATCCCCGAATGCTGCGAATAGCCCATGCCGACCCCGCCGCCATGGTGCAGCGACACCCATGTCGCCCCCGACGCCGTGTTCAGCAGTGCATTCAACAGCGGCCAGTCGCTGACCGCGTCTGATCCGTCCAGCATCGCCTCCGTCTCGCGGTTCGGGCTGGCGACAGAACCGGAATCCAAATGATCCCGTCCGATCACAATCGGTGCCTTCAACTCGCCCGACCGCACCATCTCGTTGAACATCAGCCCCGCCCGATGCCGGTCCCCAAGTCCGATCCAGCAAATCCGCGCGGGCAGACCCTGAAACGCGATCCGCTCCTGCGCCATGTCCAGCCAACGGTGCAGGTGCGCGTTGTCGGGGAACAGCCGTTTCATCGCCGCATCGGTGGCATGGATATCCGCCGGATCCCCTGACAGCGCACACCAGCGGAACGGCCCGATCCCCCGGCAGAACAGGGGGCGGATATAGGCGGGCACAAAGCCGGGGAAGGCGAAGGCGTTCTCAAGCCCCTCATCCTGCGCGACCTGCCGGATGTTGTTGCCGTAATCCAGCGTCGGCACGCCCGCGTTCCAGAAATCCACCATCGCCGCCACATGCGCCCGCATCGAGGCCCGCGCCGCCGCCTGCACCGCCTGCGGGTCGGTCTCTTGCTTGGCGCGCCATTCGGCCACGCTCCAGCCCACGGGCAGATAGCCATGCAGTGGGTCATGCGCGCTGGTCTGGTCCGTCACCATGTCGGGACGCAGGCCCCCGGCCTGCATCCTTGCATAAAGCGCCGGAAACACCTCCGCCGCGTTGCCCAAAAGGCCGACCGACTTCGCCTCGCCCTTCGCCGTCCAGTCGGCGATCAGGGCCAGTGCCTCGTCCAACGTTCTAGCCTTGGCGTCCAAGTATCGCGTGCGAATACGAAAATCGATCCGCGTCTCGTCACATTCCACCGCCAGACAGCAGGCCCCGGCCATCACCGCGGCCAAGGGTTGCGCACCCCCCATACCGCCCAAGCCGCCGGTCAAAATCCAACGCCCGGTCAGGTCGCCGCCATAATGCTGACGCCCGACTTCGGCAAAGGTTTCATAGGTTCCCTGCACAATGCCTTGGGTTCCAATGTAAATCCACGATCCCGCGGTCATCTGGCCATACATCGCCAGACCCTTGCGGTCCAACTCGTTGAAATGATCCCATGTCGCCCATTTCGGCACGAGGTTGGAGTTGGCGATCAGCACGCGCGGCGCGTCGGGATGGGTGCGGAAGATGCCCACCGGCTTGCCCGACTGCACCAACAGCGTCTCATCTGCCTCAAGGTCCCGAAGCGAGGCGACGATGCGGTCAAAATCCTCCCACGTGCGGGCGGCGCGGCCGATGCCGCCATAGACCACCAGTTCATGCGGGTTTTCGGCGACATCGGGATGCAGGTTGTTCATCAGCATCCTGAGGGGCGCTTCTGTCAGCCAGCTCTTGGCCGTCAATTCGGTGCCAGTGGCGGGATAGATGTCGCGGGTGTTGTGGCGGGTCATGGTGAATCTCACAAGCAGGGCAAGGGGATATCGGCAGAGGTTGCCAGCGCGTCAGCCGCCACGAGGGCAGCCGCCGCCTCAAGATCGGGGGCGAGGTAGCGGTCTTCGCCCAGCGTCGCCACATCCTGACGCAACCGCGCCAGAACGCGCGCCAAGGGCGCGGAGGTGGTCAGGGGCGCGCGAAACTCTACCCCTTGGGCGGCGCACATCGCCTCGACCCCCAGAATGGCCGACAGATTGGTGTTCATCCGCGACAAGCGCCGCGCGCCATGGGCGGCCATGCTGACGTGATCCTCTTGATTGGCGGAGGTGGGCGTGCTGTCCGTGACCGTTGGATGCGCCAAGTGTTTGTTCTCGCTCATCAAAGCTGCCGTTGTCACTTCAGCGATCATCAGGCCGGAGTTCAGGCCGGGGTTCGGCGTCAGAAACGGCGGCAGGTCGAAGCTCAGCCCCGGGTCCACCATCAAGGCCACCCGGCGCTGTGCAATCGCGCCAATCTCGGACAGGGCCAGCGCAATCATATCAGCTGCAAAACCAACGGGTTCGGCGTGAAAGTTCCCACCCGAGACAATCTGCCCATCCGCCAGCACCAGCGGGTTGTCGGTGGCAGCGTTCGCTTCAATCTCCAACGTGCGGGCCGCCTGACGCAGCACATCCATCGCGGCACCCGTGACCTGCGGCTGGCAGCGGATGCAATAGGGGTCCTGCACCCGCGTATCGCCCTCACGATGGCTTTCGCGGATCACGGAACCGTCCAGCAGGGCGCGCATCACCGCCGCCGCCTCGATCTGCCCGGCATGGCCGCGCAGGGCGTGGATGTCGGGATGCAAAGGCGCGGTGGAGCCCATGATCGCATCGGTGGACAGCGCCGAGATCACCAGCGCCGCGCGGGCATTGCGCCAGCCGTCGAACAGACCCACCAAAGCGTAAGAGGTGGAGAATTGGGTGCCGTTGATAAGCGCAAGCCCTTCTTTCGCGCCGAGTGTGATCGGGGAAAGTCCAGCCTCGGCAAGGGCTTCGGCGGCGGGTTTCACCTGACCGCCGTATTCCGCCTGACCTGCGCCCAGCATGGCGGCGGTCATATGTGCCAAGGGGGCAAGGTCGCCCGACGCACCCACCGACCCTTGCGCCGGAATGACCGGCGTGACGCCGCGCGCCAGCATGTCTTGCAACAGCGCGATCACCTCCCACCGCACGCCGGACGCCCCACGCCCCAAGGACAGAAGTTTCAGCACCATCATCAACCGCGCCACATTGCGCGGCATCGGCTCGCCCACGCCGCAGCAATGCGACAGGATCAGGTTTTTTTGCAGGGTTTCAGTATCCTGCGCCGCGATCTTGATGCTGGCCAGCTTGCCAAAGCCGGTGTTGACCCCATAGACCGCTGCCGACCCCGCCGCCGCTGCGGCAATGCGGGATGCGGCACGCTCGACCCCGGGACGCGCGGACTCGTCCAGCCGGGCGGCGGCACCGCTGCGATAGATTCGCTCCAACTGCGCCAGCGTCACCGCGCCGGGGATCAGGGTTTCGATGTCAGGCGTCAAGGCGGCCTCCGATGATGGTCTGATGCAGGGTGTCGGCCCCAATGGCGTAGGACAGTTCGGCGGGATGGTCGGCCTCCCACACCGCAAGATCGGCGCGCAGGCCGGGGGCCAACTGCCCCCGATCCGACAGGCCGAGCGCGCGGGCGGCGTGGACCGTCACGCCACAGAGCGCCTCAAGCGGGGTCATGCGGAAGAGGGTGCAGGCCATGTTCATCGCCAAGGGCAAGGACGTCATGGGCGACGATCCGGGATTGCAGTCGGTGGCCACCGCCATCGGCACGCCCGCCGCGCGCAGGGCGGCAATCGGCGGGGCCTGCGTTTCGCGCAAGGTATAGAACGCCCCCGGCAGGATCACAGCCACCGTTCCGGCAGCGGCCATCGCGGCCACGCCAGCGGGTGAAAGATATTCCAGATGGTCCGCCGACAAGGCCCCGAACCGCGCGGCAAGGGCGGCACCGTCAAGGTCGGACAATTGTTCGGCGTGCAGTTTAACAGGCAGGTCCAAACCCTTGGCCGCGTGGAACAAACGCTCCACCTGCGCGGGCGAGAAGGCGATGCCTTCACAGAACGCGTCCACCGCATCGACCAACCCTTCGGCATGGGCGGCGTGCAACGAGGGGATGGCGACCTGATCGATGTAGTCATCGGCGCGGCCCTTGAATTCGGGCGGGATGGCATGGGCGGCAAGGTGGGTGGTGCGGATCGTCACCGGTGACAGATCCGCCAAGGTGCGGGCGGCGCGCAGTAGTTTCATCTCATCCGCCAGCGTCAGACCATAGCCCGATTTCACCTCAACGGTCGTGGTCCCGGTCCGGCGCATCCGGTCCAGACGGCGCAGCGCAGCGGCGGTCAGGGCCGCCTGATCCGCCGCGCGGGTTGCGGTGACGGTGGACAGGATGCCCCCACCGGCGCGGGCGACCTCTTCGTAACTCGCCCCTTGCAGGCGCATTTCGAATTCGCCCGCGCGGTGACCGGCAAAGACGATATGGCTGTGGCAATCGATCAGGCCGGGAGTGACAAGGCGGCCGCCAAGGTCATGGCGTTCGGCAGCGGCAAAGCCTGTGGGCAGGTCGCTCAACGGCCCGATCCACGCGATGCGCCGACCCTCCAGCACGAGCGCGGCATCGCGGATCAGGCCATAGCCGCCCACCATCGTCGTTGCCGTCAATCCGGTGAGGAGAATCGTCATTCCGCTTGCCTTATGTCTGGATGCCTCGCTAATATGTCTAGACATAATGCCCCAAGTCAAGCCGAGGTTTCCGATGACCCTCCTGCATGCGCGCCACGCCCTGACCGCTGATGGTTGGCAAAGCGATGTGACCGTGACGGTGGAGGGCGGGCGGATCGCGGCGGTGACGCCCGGTGTGCAGGGCGCGGGGCAGGCGGTGGGCGTGCTGCTGCCCGCACCGGTGAACCTGCATTCCCACACCTTCCAGCGTGCCATGGCGGGGATGACGGAAAAGCGCGGCGCGGGGCGGGACAGTTTCTGGACGTGGCGGGATCTGATGTACCGCTTTCTGGACCACCTGACCCCGGATCAGGTGCAGGCCATCGCTGCGCAGGCCATGGTGGAGATGGCCGAGGCGGGCTATGCGGCGGTGGCGGAATTCCACTACCTGCACCACCAGTCTGGCGGTGCGCCCCATGCCGATCTGGCCGAGATGTCGGGCCGCATCGTCGCGGCGGCGGCGGAGACGGGCCTTGGGCTGACGCTGCTGCCGGTGCTCTATCAGCGCGGCGGGTGCGACGGGCGGGCGCTGGGGCAGGGGCAAGTGCGCTTTGGCAATGACCCAGACCGCTTTGCCCGGTTGCTGGAAGGCGCGGCGGCGCATCTGGCGGCCTTGCCGGGGGATGCCGTGCTGGGCGTGGCGCCCCATTCCCTGCGGGCGGTGACGCCGGAGGGATTGGCTGTTGCTGCCAGCCTGCGGCCCGAAGGGCCGATCCACATTCATATCGCCGAGCAAGTGGCCGAGGTTGAAGAACTTCTCGCCCATACCGGCGCGCGGCCGGTGGAATGGCTGCTGGCCCATGCGTCGGTGGATGGGCGCTGGTGTCCGATCCATTGCACCCAGATGACCCCGGCGGAGACGGCGGCCTTGGCTCGGTCCGGTGCGGTGGCGGGGCTGTGCCCGGTGACGGAGGCCAGCCTTGGCGATGGCATTTTCGACGGGGTGAACTGGGCGCAGGCGGGCGGGGCCTTTGGTGTGGGCACCGACAGCAACGTGCAGATCACCCTGACGGGGGAGCTGAGGCTTTATGAATATTCGCAGCGCCTGCGTGACAAGGGCCGGGCGATGCTGGCGACCGAGGCGCAGTCCACGGGCCGGGTGCTGTGGCAAGGCGCGGCGGCGGGCGGCGCGCAGGCCGCGGGGCGGGCGGCGGGAGCGATTGCACCGGGGCTGTGGGCGGACCTTGTGGCGCTGGACGATACCGCCTTGGCGCTGGACGGCAGGCAGGGCGATGAGCTGCTGGACGCCGCGATCTTTGCGGCGGGCGGGGGGTTGGTGACGGACCTGTGGTCAGCGGGACGGCATATCGTGACACAGGGCCGCCACATCGCCCGCGATGCCATTGCCGCCCGCTTCCGCGCCGTGATGGCCGACCTGCGGGGGCGGTTGTGACCGGTTGGGAGGACATCCGCGCCGAGGTGCTGCGCCGCATCCGCGCCCGCGACTGGCCGCCGGGTCAGGTGATCCCGGGCGAAGAGGCGCTGGCGCAGGAATTCGGCGTCGCCCGCGCCACGGTCAACCGCGCCCTGACCGCGCTGGCCGAGGCCGGGTTTCTGGAACGCCGCCGCAAATCCGGCACGCGGGTCGCGGAAACCCCGGTGCGCCGCGCCACGCTGGACATCCCCATCCTGCGCCATGAGATCGAGGCGCAGGGCCGCGCCTATGCCTTCCGCCTGCTGGATCACCGCCTGATGCTCCCGCCCCTGGCCGTGACCACGCGGCTGGGCCTTGCCCCGGATCAGCCGATGCTCTGGCTGGAAACCGTGCATCTGGCGGATGGTCACCCCCATGCCCATGAGGCGCGCTGGCTGAACCCCGCGCTGCTGCCGGACCCGTGCCCCGATTTCTCGGCGTTGTCGGCCAATGAATGGCTGGTGCGCACGCTGGCCTTTACCGCGGGTGATCTGGCCTTTCTGGCCGAGGCGGCAGAGGGCCGCGTGGCCGAGGTGTTCGGGGTGACGGCAGGCGCGGCGCTGTTGGTGATGGAGCGCACGACATGGAGCGGGGATCAGCCGATTACCCTTCTGCGGCTGACCCACGCGCCGGGGCATCGGGTGCAGATGATGGTCTGACGTCGAGTTTGGGGCTGGCGCTGGGAGGGTTTTGCACCCTCCCAGACCCTCCCGCAGGATATTTGGGCAGAGAAAACGACGCGCAGAAAAGAAGGTCTGGCGGCGGGCTGGTCCTTGACCTTGCCTGAAGCCAGACGCGTCTTACGCGGCGGGCTGGTCCTTGAATTTGATCGACTCGCCGCAGCCGCAGGCCTCGGCCACGTTGGGATTGTTGAACTTGAAGCCGGATTCCAGCAGCGAGGTCTGATAGTCGATCTCTGTCCCGAACAGGAACATCTGCGCCATCGGGGCGATCATCACCCGCGCGCCGTCCTGTTCCACGATTTCATCCATCGGATTGACGCTGGTGGCGAAGTCCATGGTGTATTCCATGCCCGCGCAGCCGCCTTTCTTCACGCCGATCCGCAGACCCGCCGTGCCGTTCTGCGCCATCAGGCGCGCGATCTGCCGGGTGGCGGCGCTGGTCAGGGTGACAGCTTGTTTGCCGGGGATGCCGAACATAGGACTCTCCTGTTTCTGCGCATAAGATAAGGCCGGAATGCAGGAATTCCAAGCGCTGGCCTGGTCCGCCAGACGCGTTACATGAAACCGAGTTCGAGACGCGCCTCATCGGACATCATGTCCATGCCCCAAGGCGGATCAAAGGTCATCTTGACCGCGACCGATTTCACCCCGGCGAGAGGCTCCACCGCGTCCTGCACCCAACCGGGCATTTCGCCCGCCACCGGGCATCCCGGCGCGGTCAGCGTCATCAGGATGGAGACGTCATTTTCATCCGTGATGTCAATCGTATAGACGAGACCGAGATCATAGATGTTCACCGGAATCTCGGGGTCGAACACCGTGCGGCAGGCATCGACGACCTGATCGTAGAGCGGGTGATCCGTGGAGGAGGGCGCGATCAGCGGCGTGCCCTCAAGCTTGTCCTGAACCTGCGTCATGGCTGTCCTGCGTGTTGTTGAGCGATTATATAGGGAATGCCGGGGCCAAGGTCCAGCGCCCAGCGGGCGGCTTCACGCCCTTGGCACACAAAAGAAAAGGGCCGCCGCAGCGACCCTTTGTCCCTTCCGGTGCTTTCGGCGTCAGAACGGGATTTCGTCGTCCATGTCGGAGCGGCCGCCCCCCCCGCCCATGCCACCAGATGCGCCGCCGCCATAGCCGCCGCCACCGCCCGAACGAGCCGAGCCGCCCGAACCACCGCCCGACGGGGTGCCGCCCTGATAGTCGTCATAGCCGCCGCGATCATCCATCCCGCCGCCGCCGCCGTCACCACGCCCGCCCAGCAGGGTCAGTTCGCCGCGATACTGGCGCAGCACGACTTCGGTCGTGTAGCGGTCAGCCCCGGTCTGGTCCTGCCATTTGCGGGTTTCCAACTGCCCCTCGATATAGACGGTGGAGCCTTTGCGCAGATATTGTTCGGCAATCTTGGCAAGGTTTTCGTTGAAGATCGCCACCGAATGCCATTCGGTGCGTTCCTTGCGTTCGCCGGTGTTGCGGTCGCGCCAGGTTTCCGAGGTGGCGATGCGCAGGTTGACCACCTTGCCGCCATTCGGGAAGCTCCGCACTTCCGGGTCGCGGCCCAGATTGCCGACGATGATGACCTTGTTGACCGAACCTGCCATGCGCGTTGTCCCCCGATTCCTTCTGGATGCCGGGGCAGTCTGCCCCGGTCTGGTTAACGAAAAGTCTATACCGCCCAGAACCCGCGCCCGCAATGCGCGCGGCAGCATCGGCAGGGCACCGCCCGCAGGGGGGGACTCGCCAAACCGGTGTTTTCGGCTATAGTCCTGCATCTGGTTTCGACAGGACGATGTCATGCGGGTCAATGTTGCGCTGGCCTTGGCCGTGGCGCTTGCCTTTGGGGGCGGTGCCGGGGTTGCCGGGGCCGAGGGTTTGGTTCTGGGCGGGGGCGGATCGCAATCCCGCATGGATATTTTCCGCAAGCAATCCAAGTTGTTGGATGGGCGTCTTGCCAAACAGTATGAAGCATCGGCCCGGCTGAAGCCGAAGACCGAAAGCAGCGGGACCGAGTCGATCCCGGTCTGGGGCGGCAATTACAAGGGCGAATATCTGGATGAGGCCAAGGCGGCGGCGGCAGAGCATGGCATCCCCGAAGACCTGTTCCTGCGTCTGGTGCAGCGCGAAAGCGGCTGGAACCCGGGGGCCGTCAGCCACAAGGGGGCAACGGGTCTGGCGCAACTGATGCCCGACACCGCCCGTCTTTTGGGCGTGGACATCAACGATCCCGCGGACAACCTGCGCGGCGGGGCCCGTTATCTGCGGATGATGTATGACCGCTTCGGCTCATGGCGGCTGGCGCTGGCGGCCTATAACGCGGGACCGATGGCGGTGGAGGCGAATGACGGCATCCCGCCCTATGAAGAGACGCAGAATTACGTGAAGGCCATTCTGGGCTGATCCTTCCGGGCTGATCCAGACAACGGAAAAACGGGCAGGGTGAACCTGCCCGTTTTTCATTTCGGATCAACGGTTTTCGCGCGTCGGCTCAGGCGCTGCGCGACTGGCGCTTGCGCTCATGCGGGTCAAGGACGCGCTTGCGCAGGCGGATGATCTTGGGCGTGACTTCGACCAGTTCGTCGTCGTCGATATAGGCAATCGCCTCTTCCAGCGACATCTTGATATGGGGCGTCAGGCGCACGGCCTCATCGGTTCCCGAAGCGCGGACGTTGGTCAGCTTCTTGCCCTTCAGCGGGTTCACCTCGAGGTCATTGTCGCGGCTGTGTTCGCCGATGATCATGCCCTCATAGACGTTTTCCTGCGGACCGATGAACATGCGGCCGCGCTCTTCGAGGTTCCACAGCGCGTAAGAGACCGAGACCCCGTTCTCCATCGAGATCAGAACGCCCTGACGGCGGCCCTGGATCGGGCCCTTGTGCGGGACCCAGCCGTGGAAGATGCGGTTCAGAACGCCGGTGCCGCGCGTGTCGGTCAGGAACTGGCCATGATAGCCGATCAAGCCGCGCGAGGGCACATGGGCGATGATCCGGGTCTTGCCGACGCCGGCCGGTTTCATCTCGACCAGATCGCCCTTGCGCTCGCCGGTCAGCTTGTCGATCACGGCGCCGGAGTATTCGTCATCGACATCGACGATGACCTCTTCCACCGGTTCCATCCGCACGCCGTCTTCGTCCTTGAAGATCACGCGCGGGCGGCTGATCGACAGTTCAAACCCTTCGCGGCGCATGTTCTCGATGAGCACGCCCATCTGGAGTTCGCCGCGGCCCGAAACCTCGAAGGCCTCGCCGCCGGGTGTGTCGGCGATCTTGATGGCGACGTTCACTTCGGCTTCGCGGTTCAGCCGGTCGCGGATGACGCGCGATTGCACCTTGCTGCCATCACGGCCCGCCAGCGGGCTGTCGTTGATGCCGAAGGTGACGGTGATGGTCGGCGGGTCGATCGGCTGGGCCGGGATGGCGGTGTCCACCTCCAGCGCGCAGAGCGTATCGGCCACGGTCGCCTTGGACATGCCCGCGATGGTGACGATGTCACCGGCTTCTGCCACGTCGATGGCGGTCTGGGTCAGGCCCCGGAAGGCGAGGATCTTGGTCACGCGGAACTGTTCGATCCGCTCGCCGGTGCGGCTGAGCGCCTTGAGCTGCTCGCCCACCTTCAACGTGCCGGATTCCACGCGCCCGGTCAGGATGCGCCCGATGAACGGGTCGGCCGACAGGGTGGTGGCCAGCATGCGGAACGGCTCTGCCGCCTGCGCGATCTGCTTGGGCGCGGGCACATGTTTCACGATCAGGTCAAACAGCGCCGTCAGGTCCTTGCGCGGCCCGTCAAGGCTTTCATCCGCCCAGCCAGAGCGGCCCGAGGCGTAAAGATGCGGGAAATCCAGCTGCTCATCCGTCGCGCCAAGGTTGGCAAACAGATCGAACACCTCGTTCAGCGCGCGGTCGGGTTCGGCGTCGGGCTTGTCCACCTTGTTCAGCACGACAATGGGACGCAGCCCCAGCGCCAGCGCCTTGGAGGTCACGAATTTCGTCTGCGGCATCGGGCCTTCGGCGGCATCGACCAGCAGGCAGACACCATCGACCATGTTCAGGATGCGCTCCACCTCGCCGCCGAAATCGGCGTGGCCGGGGGTATCGACGATGTTGATGCGGACGCCGTTGTGCTCGACGCTCGTGCATTTGGCCAGAATGGTGATGCCGCGTTCGCGTTCGATGTCGTTGCTGTCCATCGCGCGTTCGCTGACGGCCTGATTGTCGCGGAAGGAACCGGATTGTTTCAGCAGCTCGTCAACCAGCGTGGTCTTGCCGTGGTCAACGTGTGCGATGATGGCGATGTTGCGAAGCTCCATCGGGGGCGTCTCTTTTCATGTCACTTGGGTTTCGCGCGGGCCATAGCCCGGATCGCCCGGAAAGGCCAGCGAAACCTTGCTGCGGTTGCGAAAGCGGCTCAGGTTGCGACGTAACGGTCGCGGCGGTGGTTGATGGCGATGACCAGATTGACCACCGCCGCGCCAAGGAAGGACCAGCCCACCATGGCCCAAGGCAGGAAGGTCAGGGCGATGGCAAACAGCACCGCGTCAAAGATCAGCTGCGTCTGCCCGGCGCGAAAGCCGGTCTTGTCTTGCAGATAGAGCGCGAGGATGCCGATGCCGCCAAGGCTGGCCCCATGGCGAAAGATGGCCAAGAGGGCCGCACCCGAGACAAAGCCGAACAGCACCGCGCCAAAGGCGGGGTTCAGATGCTCAAAGCGGACCCAGCCGGGCATCAGCGCCGACAGGGCCGAAAGCGCGGCCACGGCGGCAAAGGTCTTGACGGTAAAGGCCAGCCCCATGCGGCGGTAGCCGAACCAGTAGAAGGGGATGTTGATCGCAAAGAACACCGGGCCAAAGCCAAGGCCCGTGGCGTAAGAGATCAGCACCGCCAGCCCCGCCGTCTGGCCGGTGATCATGCCCAGTTGCGTCAGGATCACGATGCCGAAACTGGCCATGGTGGCGCCAAAGGCCAGCCCTTGGGCGTCCTCCAGCAGGGAATGTGTCTTGGGATCGGTCATGCGGGCCGCCATAGCGCCTTGCGCTCCGGTGCGCCAGAGGGGTTGCGGCCGGATCAGGCCGCGATGTAGCGGTCGCGCCGGTGGTTGACGGCCAGAAACAGCCCATAGGTCGCCGCCCCGAGGGCTGACCAGCCCAGCATCGCCGGGGAGAGCACCAGCGCGGCGGCGGCAAAGACCCCCACGTCCACGGCCAATTGCACATATCCGGCCTGAATCCCCCAACGCTCCTGCACCATCAGCGCCGGGATGGAAAAGCCGCCAAAGCTGCCGCCATGCCGTACCACCGCCAAGGCCGCGATCCCGAACAAGGTGCCGAACAGCAGCGCGGCAAAAGCGGGCTCGATCGCGCCCAACTCCATCCAGCGCGGCAGGATGGCGGTGATCCCCGCCAGCGCAAGCGTCGAGATCAGGGTCTTGGCCGCAAAGCGCCCTCCCTTCCAGCGCCATCCCAAAAGCAGGAAGGGCAGGTTGACCGCCAGATAGACCGCCGGAAACGGCCAGCCGGTCGCATGGCTGATCAGCACCGCCAGCCCCGTGGCCTGCCCGGTGACAAAGCCCATATGCGTCATCACATGGATGCCAAGCCCGGCCATCACGATGCCGAAGGCGATGCCTTGCACATCCTCGATCAGGGAATGACGGGTGGGGTCGGTCATGGCAGCCTCCGCTCCGGACATGATGGGTCATAGCATGTGACCCATATTCGCGTCAACAATGCTGACCTTGTATCCGATGTGGCGCGCCAGTCAGGCCCGCCGTCACTCCCTCAGAACTGCGTTTACACAGCGGGGCGAGTCGCGCTATGCGTGTGGCGCGATCCACCCCAACTAAGGGGGGCGCATATGACCGTATCATTCGTCTCTGTCTGGCTTGGCGGCTTCTGCATCGGCTTCACCACGCGCCGTTGACGGCGCACGGGCAAGACCGCGCCCTGACCCGGCGCTTTCCCTGATAGATCGGACCTTGCACCCGACCGGCCTTGGCCGTGCGCAGGGCGATCCGTCCTCCCGCCCCATCCCAGCAGAGGACCGGACAGGTACATCCTGCCGGATCACGCCATGCCGAAGACGTATTCTGCCTTTCTTGTGCTTTTCACGGCTCCTTGCTGCGGTCTTGCCGCGATCCGCCGCGCCCTGTGCGGCGGCGCGCCAAGGCTGCCCGACGCCGACAAATTGCCAGACCATCTCCGCGCCGATGTGGGCCTGCCCGCCGTCGCGCCGCCGCCCTCGCCAACCTTGCCGCCCCTGCGGCGCTGAGGCCCATCGCCGCCGGGGCCTGTGGCTTTTCCGCCGCAGCGCGCCGGACTTTGCCCGGCCCGGCTTGGCAAACAGGAGAGAGTCGTGGCACCGTCATTCATCCATAACGCGAACGGGCAGGAGGGCGCGATGTCATATACCGTATCGACGACCCGCACCGCTTTCGCCGTGGATGCCGGGTTTGCCCGCGCCCTTCGGGCCCGAACTTGCACGCGCCGAAATCGCGCCTGATCCCAGCCCGCCCCTGACCGGGCATATCCCGATCCCAAACGCCTGAACCTGCCCATGCCATCGGTGCGCCCGCATCCATGACCTGGTCCGTGTCAGGCCCATTCCACCCCCAGCCAGAGGACCGGACCGGTGCGTTCCACCGTCCGGCACAGACCATGACCCATCACAGCCAAAACGGGGCCATCATGCCCCTGTCCGCCCTCATCGCCGCCCATGGCCCGTGGCGCGTGCTTTTCGCCGCGCTGACCACGCTCGTGCGGCAAGCCACCGGCACCGCTGCCCCCGATGTGGACAGCCTGCCTGACCGCCTGCGCGCCGATATCGGCCTGCCCCCGCGCGGCTCCCCCCCGCCACAGCCGATCCTGCCCGTGCGGTGGTGATCCTCCCGCTTCCCCGTTGCGAAAATATCCTCGGGGGAGGCGCGGCACGCGCCGTGGGGGCAGACAGCCCCCGGCACCGTCTGCCGCATCACCACCGCCCGCAGGTCATCCCCCCCTCTCCCCGCCGGGGGAGAGGGGCAGGGGTGAGGGGGACGCAACTAGAAAAGGGCCGGAGGTTTCCCCCCGGCCCTTGCCACCTTGGCGGAAAAATCAGCCCGCCAGCGCCTTGTTCAGATATTCGTCAACCTTTTCCAGATAGCCCATCGTGGTCAGCCATTTCTGATCCGGCCCGACCAGCAGCGCCAGATCCTTGGTCATCCAGCCATCCTCGACCGTCTGCACGCAGACCTTTTCCAGCGTCGTGGCGAAGTTCATCAACGCGGCATTGTCGTCCAGCTTGGCGCGGTGCTTCAGACCACCGGTCCAGGCAAAGATCGACGCGACCGAGTTGGTCGAGGTTTCCTTACCTTTCTGATGCTCGCGGTAGTGGCGGGTGACGGTGCCGTGGGCGGCTTCGGCCTCCACGATCTTGCCATCGGGGGTCATCAACACCGAGGTCATCAGACCCAGAGAACCAAAGCCCTGCGCCACGGTGTCGGACTGCACATCGCCGTCATAGTTCTTGCAGGCCCAGACATAGCCGCCCGACCATTTCATCGCCGATGCCACCATGTCGTCGATCAGGCGGTGTTCGTAATGGATGCCCGCGGCCTTGAACTTGTCCTCGAACTCTTCGGCATAGACCTTGGCGAAGAGGTCCTTGAAGCGGCCATCATAGGCTTTCAGGATGGTGTTCTTGGTGGACAGATAGACCGGCCAGCCTTTCAGCAGGCCATAGTTCATCGACGAACGGGCAAAGTCGATGATGCTGTCGTCAAGGTTATACATGCCCATGTAGACGCCGGCGGAGGGCGCGGAATAGACGTCCTTTTCGATCACCGTGCCGTCTTCGCCCACGAATTTCATCGTCAGCTTGCCCGCGCCGGGGAAGTGGAAGTCGGTGGCGCGATACTGGTCGCCAAAGGCATGGCGGCCGATCACGATGGGCTGGGTCCAGCCGGGCACCAGACGCGGCACGTTGCGGCAGATGATCGGCTCGCGGAAGATCACGCCGCCGAGGATGTTGCGGATGGTGCCGTTGGGAGATTTCCACATCTGCTTCAGGCCGAATTCCTGAACCCGCGCCTCGTCGGGGGTGATGGTCGCACATTTGACCGCCACGCCGACTTCACGCGTCTTCATCGCGGAGTCGATGGTGATCTGGTCATTGGTGCGATCACGCTCTTCGATGCCCAGATCGTAGTAGAGCAGGTCCACATCCAGATAGGGCAGGATCAGCTTTTTCTTGATGAAGTCCCAGATGATCCGGGTCATCTCGTCGCCATCCATCTCGACGATGGGGTTTGCAACCTTGATCTTGGTCATGTCCGGCCCTTTTCCAAGTTGGATTCGTTGGGCCGGTGCATAGCGCATCAAGGCGGGTTTGGGAAGCGTTGTATGCAACGGCATACCGAAATGTCGCGGGCAAGTCGGCCTCCGGGGCCGAATTGACAAGCTGGGGCAGCACCATTTCACTGTCGGCTGATGTGGCGAGTGTGTGAAGGGGTGCCAATGGGTTCAAAGGATGGCAACGACGGGCCGAACGAGGCGTTTTTCCGCGTCGGCAGCATGGATGTCATCAAGGCAAGGAGTTCGGCGATCGGGATGGTCGTCGTCGGCGTGGTGACGATCTACAAGCTGGTCGAGATGAAAGAGACCACGGTCGCCATGCTGGGAAGGTATTGGGAGTATTACCCCGTGCTGGGGCTCTGTTTCCTCGTATTGCTGGGCCTCGCGGCGCTGAACTGGTTCAAGGTTCCGAAAGGTGCTGCGGGCGGCACGCTGCGCGTCGGGGCAGAGGGGATCGATTACCGTGTCGGGTCCGACCATCATGCCATCGGCTGGGACCGGGTCGCGGCGACGGGCAGAATCCTGCCACCCGGGGGCATGGGGCATTCCGCCATCTGGTTGTCCTTCGACAGTGCCGCGCCCATGAGCAAGAAACAGGAACGCAAGCTGGAAGCCGCGCTCTACCGCCGACCCTACCGGGTGCAAGAGATCGACGGCGGCATCCTGATCCCCGTGTCGCTCTTTGCGGGGCCGCGCGGGGCCGCGATCCGCAGCGTTGAGGACTGGCACGCCGCCATGCGGGGCGGCGCGGGTCAGGCGAAATAGGGGGCGACCTTCGCCCGCACCCAATCCCACAGCCGGGGCGCGCCTTTGGCGATTTTGGAGCCGACGCGCGACTCGAGTTGGGGCAGGGTGACGTCGTAGGTGATCCATGTCCCGCCGCCGGATTGCAGGTTGGCCATGACGGGCTGCACGCGGTCCAAGGATTTGGCAAAGACTGCGTCGGGGGTCTCAGCCGCCTCAAACTCGTCCCAAAGCGCACGGAAGGCGGTGGTTTGGTCGGCGGGCAAGAGGCCGAAGATTCGGTCGGCGGCGCGTTGCTCGGCGGCTTGGGTTTGCGCACTCGCATGGGCTTGGCCATTCGCCGAATGGATCGGCACGTCGCCCACGTCGATCTCCACCAGATCATGGATCAAGAGCATGCGGATCACGCGGCTTATGTCGACGCCGGGGGCGGCCTGATCGGCCAGCACCATTGCGTAAAGCGCAAGATGCCACGAATGCTCGCCCGAGTTTTCGCGCCGCGACCCATCGCAGAGCGTGGTGGCGCGCAGGACGGATTTCAGGCGGTCCGCCTCATTCAGAAAGGCAAATTGCGCCGTCAGACGGTCAATTGGCTGGTCCGTCAATGCCCACCACCGCCATAGGGTGTGGGCGGGGCCTCACCCTGACCACGCTTGGCGGCAAGGCTGCGCATCAGGAATTCCCGCCCGCGCTTTTCGGCCAGACGCACGCGGATGGCGGTCATGAAGGCATCCTGCGTGGTGGGCGACATGTCCCCCAGCACGCGGGCGACCTTCTCGAAGAACCGGTCGTCGTCCAGCTCCGCCTGCGCCTCGAGCACATCCTTTGCCAAGGCATCCGCCAGATCCTCGACCACGCCCATCTCAGCGCGACCCTTCACCCAGACGGCGGCGGACATAGTCCGACACCGTGCCGATCATCGGCTTCATATGCGCCTCTTCATCCTTGAAGAAGTGGTCGGCCCCCTCCACCTCGGTGTGGGTGATGGTGATGCCCTTTTGCTCATGCAGTTTCGACACCAGAACTTTGGTGTCCTTGGGCGGGGCCACACGGTCTGCCGTGCCGTTGATGATCAGGCCGGACGAAGGGCAGGGTGCGAGGAAGGAGAAGTCATAGAGGTTCGCCGGAGGGGCCACCGAAATGAAGCCGGTGATTTCCGGCCGCCGCATCAGAAGCTGCATGCCGATCCATGCACCGAAGGAGAACCCTGCCACCCAGCAATGCTTGGCGTTCTGGTTCATCGACTGCAGGTAGTCCAAGGCCGAGGCCGCGTCAGACAGCTCGCCGATGCCTTGGTCATACTCGCCCTGACTCCGGCCGACGCCCCGGAAATTGAACCGCAGCACGGTGAAGCCCAGATTGTAAAAGGCGTAGTGGAGGTTGTAGACGACCTTGTTGTTCATCGTCCCGCCATATTGCGGGTGCGGATGCAGGACGATGGCGATCGGCGCGTCCCGGTCCTTCTGCGGATGGTAGCGGCCTTCAAGACGGCCCTCGGGGCCTGCAAAGATCACTTCGGGCATATGTTCTGCGCCTGTCTTTCCCGGCTGGCGATTGTTGACGTTTTCGCTCAACCAATTTAGAACCATTCCAAGGCGAGCGGGAAAGCCCGCGCCCGGGGTCGGTTTTCAGGTAATGGGCCGTTTTCCCCGCGTCAATGGATTTGGAGCGGCTCTGTCATGAAACTCTCGACCAAGGGACGCTATGCGATGGTGGCGCTGGCCGATCTCGCGCTGGCCGAGGCTGCGTCGGGGGGCGATGACCTTGTGTCCTTGGCCGCCGTTGCCAAGCGGCAAGACATCAGTCTGCCCTATCTGGAGCAGTTGTTCGTCAAGCTGCGCCGCGCCGGGCTGGTCGAGGCGGTGCGCGGACCCGGCGGCGGCTACAAGCTGGCCCGCAGCCCGGATGCGATCCGCATTTCCGATGTGATGGAGGCGGTCGAGGAGAATGTGGACGCGCTGCACACCGGGGCCGGGGTGTCGGGGGGCGTGTCGGGCACACGGGCACAAAGCCTGACCAATCGGCTGTGGGAAGGGTTGTCGGCCAACGTCTACGTGTTTTTGCACCAGACCCGGCTGTCGGATGTGATCTCCAACAAGATGGCGCCCTGTCCGGCTGTTCCGGCGCTGTTTCGGGTGGTGGATGAAGATGCTTGATCCGGGCTTTGCTTGCTGCTGTCGGAGCGGGGGGCTCGCCCCCCGCACCCCCGAGGATATTTGGGCAGAGAAGACAGGCGCAAGAGAGGGTCAGGGATGAGCCGGGAGCGGGTGTACCTCGACTGGAACGCCACCACGCCGCTGCGGCCTGAGGCACGGGCGGCCATGCTGGCGGCCATGGATCTGGGGGGGAATGCCTCCTCGGTCCATGCCGAGGGGCGGGCGGCCCGGGCGCTGGTCGAGCGCGCGCGGGCGCAGGTGGCGGCGGCGGTGGGGTGCAAGCCGGCCGAGGTGGTGTTTACCTCTGGCGCGACAGAGGCGGCGGCAGTCTTGACGCGGCTGCCGGTGGGGGCCGTTGAGGTGGACCCGACCGCGCACGACTGCCTGTGGTCGCAGCGGCGCGAAGGGCAGGGCGGGCGGGCCTTGGCTTGGGGCTATGCCAATAACGAGACCGGGATCATTGCCGAGGCTCCCGCGCGGGACGAAGGCGTGCCGCTGATGCTGGATATCGTGCAGGCTGTGGGCAAGGTGCCGTTTTCTTTCGCCTGGAGCGGGGCCGAGATGGCCATCGTCTCGGCCCACAAATTCGGCGGGCCCAAAGGGGTTGGCGCGCTGATTGTCCGGGACGGGGTGGAGATTGCCCCGGTGCTGACGGGTGGCGGACAAGAGATGGGGCGGCGCGCGGGCACCGAAAACCTGATCGGCATCGCCGGGATGGGCGCTGCGGCAGAGGCGGCGGCGCGGGATTTGGCCGATGGGGTGTGGGACCGTGTCGCTGAACTTAGAAATATTCTAGAAACAGCATTGTCGGCGGCGGATCATAAGACTATTTTTGTCGGAAATGATCTGCCGCGTCTGCCCAACACGCTGAACCTGATCGCGCCCGGCTGGAAGGGTGAGACGCAGGTGATGGCGATGGACCTTGCCGGTTACGCCATCTCGGCGGGGTCGGCCTGTTCCAGCGGCAAGGTCCGCGCCAACCGTGTCTTGCTGGCGATGGGCTATGACGAGGGCTTGGCGGCGCAGGCGATCCGGGTCTCGCTGGGGCCGCTGACGACCGAAGAACAAGTGCTGCGCTTTGCCGATGTGTGGCTGGCGCAGTATCGCAAGGCCCTGTCGCGGGCCGCTTGACAAGACCAGACCGGGCATCCCCGGCCGAAGGAGAGACGAGAGTGATGGACGCGTTGGTCGAACAGGAACTGGATGTCCGCGAAGGCGTGGATCGGGAAACCATCGAAACCGTCAATGCGATGGCCGGGAAGTACAAATACGGCTGGGAAACCGACATCGAGACGGAATATGCCCCCAAAGGCCTGTCCGAAGACATCGTGCGCCTGATCTCTGACAAGAACGGCGAACCTGAGTGGATGCTGGAGTGGCGGTTGGCCGCCTATCGTCGCTGGGTCAAGATGGAAGAGCCGCATTGGGCGATGCTGAACTATCCCAAGATCGACTATCAGGACCAGTATTACTACGCCAAACCCAAGAGCATGGCCGAAAAGCCGAAGTCTTTGGATGACGTGGACCCCAAGCTCTTGGCCACTTACGAAAAGCTTGGCATCCCGTTGAAGGAACAGCTTATTCTGGCCGGGGTGGAAGGCGCTGAACAGATGGGTGAACGCAAGGTCGCCGTCGATGCGGTGTTTGACTCCGTCAGCGTGGGCACCACGTTCAAGGCGGAACTGGCCAAGGCGGGGGTGATCTTCTGCTCCATCTCTGAGGCGGTGCGCGAACATCCGGAACTGGTGAAGCAATACCTCGGCTCGGTCGTGCCGCAGTCGGATAACTATTTTGCCACGCTGAACTCGGCGGTGTTTTCCGATGGGTCCTTTGTCTATATCCCGCCGGGAACGCGCTGCCCGATGGAACTGTCCACCTATTTCCGCATCAATGCCGAAAACACCGGGCAGTTTGAGCGCACGTTGATCATCGCCGACAAGGGGGCCTACGTCAGTTACCTTGAGGGCTGCACGGCACCGAAGCGCGACACCAATCAGTTGCATGCTGCGGTGGTGGAACTGGTGCTGCTGGATGATGCCGAGATCAAGTATTCCACGGTGCAGAACTGGTATCCGGGCGACGAGAACGGGCTTGGCGGCATATACAACTTCGTGACCAAGCGCGCCGATTGCCGGGGGGCGCGGTCCAAGGTGATGTGGACGCAAGTGGAAACCGGCTCTGCCATCACGTGGAAGTATCCGTCGTGCATCCTGCGCGGCGATGATTCCCAAGGCGAATTCTACTCCATCGCCATCGCCAACAATGCCCAGCAGGCCGATACGGGGACCAAGATGGTGCATCTGGGCAAGCGCACGAAATCGCGCATTGTCTCCAAGGGCATCTCTGCGGGCCGCGCGCAAAACACCTATCGCGGCCTTGTGTCGATGCACCCCAAGGCCACCGACAGCCGCAATTACACCCAATGCGACAGCCTGCTGATCGGCGACAAATGCGGCGCGCATACGGTTCCGTATATTGAGGTCAAGAACAACTCTTCCCGCGTGGAGCATGAGGCGACGACATCCAAGGTGGATGACGATCAACTGTTCTATTGCCGCAGCCGTGGCATGGACGAGGAAGAGGCCGTCGCCTTGGTGGTGAACGGGTTCTGCAAGGAAGTGCTGCAAGCCCTGCCGATGGAATTCGCCATGGAAGCGCAAAGTCTGGTGGCGATTTCCCTTGAAGGGTCCGTGGGTTAAGCAAAAATCTTCAAAGATTTTTGCAAATTCCTTCGAAGGAATTTGTCAGGAGAGTGGAATGATCGTAACGACGACACCTTCGGTCGAAGGCTATAGCATCGCCGAATACCTTGGCATCGTGACCGGTGAGGCGATCATGGGCGCGAACATCGTGCGCGACCTGTTTGCCGGGATCACCGATATCATCGGGGGCCGGTCAGGGGCCTATGAGGCCAAGCTCGCCGATGCGCGCGAAACGGCCCTGCGGGAGATGCAGGCCGAGGCCGCAAAGCGCGGTGCCAATGCCGTCGTGGGCGTCGATCTTGACTATGAGGTGATTGGTCAGATGCTAATGGTCTCGGCCTCTGGCACGGCGGTGCGGCTTGGCTGACCCGCGCCACCAGAGCGGCGGGCGCTGACCCGCATGAGGATGGACGCGCCCCCAAGGCCGGACCTGACCCTGACGCCTGCGGCGGCGGCAGCCGTGCGCATGGCCTACAAGGGCGCGGGGCAGATCCTTGAATATGGCTCTGGCGGCTCAACCATTTTGGCGGCGGATCTGGGCAAACCCATCACCTCGGTCGAATGTGATCCGGCCTGGGCCGCCAAGATGCGCGCGTGGTTTGCGGCCAACCCGCCCAAGGGTGCTGTGACCCTGCATGAGGTGGACATCGGACCCGTCGGCGAATGGGCGCATCCGATTGACGAGTCGGGCAAGGATCGCTGGGCGTCCTATCCGACCTCGGTCTGGGAGCGGGCGGATTTCCGGCAACCCGATGTGGTGCTGATCGACGGGCGCTTTCGGGTGGCCTGCCTGTTGACGGTTGCCTTTCGCACCAAAGCGCCTGTGACGGTGCTGTTTGACGACTATGCCGCGCGCCCGGCCTATCATGTGGTGGAACAGATGATCCGCCCCATCGCCCTGCATGGCCGGATGGCGCAGTTCCAGATCGACCCGACTCCGATGCCCGCCAGCCCCGAACGCTGGATCACCGCCAGCTTTCAGCGCCCGTTGTAAGGGGGCCGTCATGTCTCATCGTCAGATTTCCGCGCGAATTCCACAGACTTGCCTGAATTGGCTGGCCTTTATTCCGCCATGCCAAGGCAGGACAGGACAAGCGCGTGATGCAGGATCAGAAGGCCAGCTTCGTCGCCCGGATGGAGCGTATCCAAAAGGGCGGGGTCAACACCAACCGCACCATCTTTTTCGGGATGGACGAGGCGGTTCCCCTGCCCAAGGGCGGGGTGCAGAAGGCGGTCGAGGCCCGCGCGGCCAAGGCACCCTGGGCCCGGACGGGCAAGCGGCGCGGATCGGCCAAGGCCCCGCTGCTGGCGCTGGTGCTTGGCATGCTGGCCTTTCCGGCGGCGCTTTTGGCCATGCTGCACCCGGCCGCCGGGCTGGAGGCGATGAGCGCGCCCTTGCCGGGCGGTCCCTTGGGGGCGGGTCTGGCCTTGGGGTTGGTGACGGCCTTTGTCATCGGCCTGCGCAGCCCTCTGGCGCTGGTCGCGGCGGGCTGTGGCACGCTGGCGATGGCGGCGGGCTTTCACAATCTGGTCCATGCCGCGCCCGATCTGGTGGCGCAGGTCTTCCCGCAGGACTGGGTCAACATGACCTTGGCGCAAACCACACTGGGCACGCTGCGGCCTTTGACCGAATTTCTGACTCTCTGACCGCGCACGGCGCGGCGAAACCTTTCACCCTTTGGGGCCCCGCATCGCTGCGGCGGCCCCTGTCCGTCATCTGAACCGGAAGAAAACCATGCTGGAAATCAAGAACCTGCACGTCAAACTTGAAGAAGAGGATAAGGTGATCCTCAAGGGCGTTGACCTGACCGTCAAGGCGGGCGAGGTCCATGCCATCATGGGACCGAACGGGTCTGGCAAATCGACGCTGTCCTATGTGCTGTCGGGCCGCGATGGCTATGAGGTGACGGACGGTTCCGCCACGCTGGACGGCGAGGAACTGCTGGAGATGGAGCCCGAGGCGCGCGCCGCAGCGGGGTTGTTTCTGGCCTTCCAATACCCGGTGGAAATCCCCGGAGTCGGCAACATGACCTTTCTGCGCACGGCGGTGAACGCCCAACGCAAGGCGCGCGGCGAAGAGGAGATGAGCGCGGGGGACTTCCTGAAGGTGGTCCGCGCCAAGGCCAAGACCTTGAAAATCGACGCCGACATGCTGAAGCGCCCGGTCAATGTGGGCTTTTCGGGCGGCGAGAAGAAGCGCAACGAAATCCTGCAGATGGCCATGCTGGAACCGAAGATGTGCATCCTTGACGAGACGGACTCCGGTCTGGACGTTGACGCGATGAAACTGGTGTCGGACGGTGTCAACGCGCTGCGCGATGCGGGGCGGGCTTTCCTCGTCATCACGCATTATCAACGGCTTCTGGACCATATCAAACCTGATGTCGTGCACATCATGGCCGCCGGGCGCATCATCAAGACCGGTGGGCCCGAACTGGCGCTTGAAGTGGAAAAGAACGGCTACGCCGACATTTTGGCGGAGGTGAACTGATGGCGCTGCCGCAAGCGAAACAGGACGTGCTGGCGGCGCGCATCGCAGGGCTTTCGCTGCCGCAGGGCGGTTGGGCCGGGGCGGCGCGGGCCGATGCCTTGGCGCGTCTGTCGGCGATGGGGCTTCCGGTCAAGCGTGATGAATACTGGCGCTACACCGATCCCACCAGTTTGACCACGCCCGACACCCCCCATGCGGCGGTGTTTGACGCGCGCGACGAACCCCCGGCCTTTGATGGCATCGACCGGGTTCGGCTCGTCTTTGTCGATGGCGTCTTTGATCCCGCGCAGTCGGATGATCCGGCGGCGGCAGGGGTGGAGATTGACCGTCTGGCCGCCGTCGCCGACCGCGACATCCATTGGGCGCAAAGCCTCTATGGAGTGCTGGAGGCGCGCGGCCAAAACCCGGTGCAGCGCCCGCTTGCCGCGCTGAACACCGCCTTCGCGACGGATGGCGTCCTGATCCGCGCCACGGGCAAGGCGGCCAAGCCGGTGGCGCTGGTCTACATCCACCGCGACGAAGGCTCTGACGCGATCCTGCATCACTGCATCAAACTGGAGGCAGGGGCAGAGGTCACGATCCTTGAAAACGGCCCCGCCGCCGCCCGCTTCACCAAGGTGATGGAGGTGGAGGTGGCCGATGGCGCGCGCTTCCACCACATCCGCACCCAAGGCCGCGACCATGAACGCCGCGCCGCCACCCATATCTTTGCGCGTCTGGGGGCAGGGGCCTTGTTCAAGTCCTTCACCCTGACCGCCAATGGCGTGCTGACCCGCAACGATGCGGTGATCGAACTCTTGGGCGACGATGCCGTGGCCCATGTCGCGGGCGCGGCCGTGGGGGACGGCAATTTCCACCACGACGACACCGTCTTCATCACCCATGCGGGCCTGCGGTGCGAAAGCCGTCAGGTGTTCAAGAAGGTACTGAAGAACGGCGCGGTGGGCGTGTTCCAGGGCAAGATCCTTGTGAAGCCCGGCGCGCAAAAGACGGACGGCTATCAGATTTCCCAAAGCCTCCTTCTGGATGAGGACAGCCAGTTCCTTGCCAAGCCGGAACTGGAGATCTACGCCGATGACGTCAAATGCAGCCACGGCTCCACCTCGGGCGCGATTGATGAGACCGCGCTGTTCTACCTGCGCTCGCGCGGGGTGCCGGAACGGATGGCTCAGTCGCTGATGGTGCTGGCCTTCCTCGCCGAGTCCATCGCCGAGATTGAGGATGAGGCGATTGCCGAAGACATCCGCAGCCGGCTGGAAGGCTGGCTTGCCCGGCACGAGCGGTAGGCATGCCGGTCGTTCCCGACATCCTGCGCACATGGCGCGATCCGCGCGGCGTGATCCGTGACCGCCTGTCGGCAGGCGTGCGCGAGGATCGCGCGCTCGCCACCGTGATGGGGGCCTGTGCGCTGATGTTTGTCGCCCAATGGCCGCGTCTGGCGCGGGAGGCCTATATCGACCCGTCCATCCCGATTGAGGCGCGCCTGGGCGGGGCGCTCTTGGGGGTGGTTTTCCTGCTGCCCTTGGCGCTGTATCTGATCGGCGCGCTCAGCCATCTGGTGGCGCGGGTCTTTGGCGGCAAGGGCACGTGGTATGCGGCGCGCCTGTCGCTGTTCTGGGCGCTCTTGGCCGTGACGCCCGCGCTGATGTTCCTCGGGTTGCTGCAAGGCTTCCTTGGGCAGGGTGGCGCGACACGGGCGGTGGGCGGTCTGGTGTTGTTGAGTTTCCTGTACCTCTGGATCAGGATGTTGATCGAGGCGGAGTCCTGATGGAACTTTCTTTCGCAAACCTTTGGCAGCTCTTGCGTTTGACGGTGATGGCACCGGGACGCGCGGCAGAGGTTCTGCTGGGCCTGCCCATCCGGGGCGGCGCGCGCTTTGTCGCCTTGGGCGTGGCGGCGGTGCTGTCGGCGGTGGCGCTGTGGGCAACCTATGCGGCCTTCCCTATGACCATGCCAGACGGTCAGGCGTTGGAGCCTGTCGGCCCGATCAGTTGGGCGGTCATGGTCGGGGCAGGGGTCATGATTACCTCTGGCATCATCTTCGTGTGCAGCCGTCTGGCGCGGGGCCGGGCCAGTTTCAGTGACCTGATCCTGTTGATGTCATGGTTCCAGTTCCTGCAACTGGCGCTTTACATCGCCCAGATGGTTCTGGTCGTGCTGTTGCCGCCGCTCGGGGTTCTGGTCGCCCTGGCGTCTGTGGGGCTGACGCTTTGGGTGCTGGCCCATTTCATCAAGACTGCCAACGGGTTCGCGTCGCTTCTTGGACCTTTCCTTGGGATCTTTGGCGTCTTGGCGCTGCTGGTTCTTCTTCTTCTCAGTGGGGCATGACGATGTATGACGTCGAAACGGTCCGGGCCGACTTCCCGATCCTGTCGCGTCAGGTGAACGGCAAGCCGTTGGTCTATCTGGACAATGGCGCCTCGGCGCAAAAACCGCAGGTGGTGATCGATGCTGTCACGCAGGCCTATTCGATGGAATATGCCAATGTGCACAGGGGCTTGCATTATCTTTCAAACCTTGCGACCGACAAGTATGAGGCCGTGCGTCACACCATCGCGCGCTTCCTGAATGCGCCCGATCCCGAAGAGATCGTGTTTACCACCGGCACCACCATCGGCATCAATCTTGTGGCCTATGCCTGGGCCGCACCGCGCCTGCAGGCGGGGGACGAGATCGTGCTGTCGATCATGGAGCATCACGCCAATATCGTGCCATGGCATTTCCTGCGCGACCGGCAGGGGGTGGTACTGAAATGGGTGGATGTGGACGCCAATGGCGATCTGGACCCGCAGGCGGTGCTGGATGCCATCGGTCCCCGCACCAAACTGGTCGCCGTCACCCATATGTCGAACGTCCTTGGCACCGTGGTCGATGTCGCCGCGATCTGCAAAGGCGCGCGGGAGAAGGGCGTGCCGGTTCTGGTGGATGGCTCGCAAGCCTCGGTCCACATGCCGGTGGATGTGGCCGCGATGGGCTGCGATTTCTATGCCATCACCGGGCATAAGCTTTACGGCCCCAGCGGTTCCGGCGCGATCTTCATTCGCCGCGAACGCATGGAGGAGATGATCCCCTTCATCGGCGGCGGCGACATGATCCGCGAGGTGACCCGCGATACCGTGACCTACAACGACCCGCCCATGAAGTTCGAGGCGGGAACACCGTCTATCGTGGCCCAGATCGGGCTGGGGGTGGCCTTGGACTACATGATGGGGCTGGGGATGGACAACATCGCCGCCCATGAGCGGGACTTGCGCGACTATGCGCGGGCACGACTTGCGGGCTTGAACTGGCTGAATGTGCAGGGAAATTCCGACACCAAGGGCGCGATTTTCTCCTTCACGCTGGCGGGCGCGGCGCATGCGCATGACATCTCCACCATCCTCGACAAACGGGGGATTGCGGTGCGGGCCGGCACGCATTGCGCCATGCCGCTGATGGAGCACATGGGTGTCGGCGCGACCTGCCGCGCCTCCTTTGGCCTCTACAACACCAAGGCCGAGGTCGATGCGCTGGTCTCGGCCCTTGAACTCGCGAATGAGCTGTTCAACGGTTAACGGGGGGCTGAAAACGCCACCGGAAAGCGCGAAGGGCGGTTGCATCCCGACGCGCTTTCCCTTATTCGGAAATCACAGCGCACCCATAGCTCAGCTGGATAGAGTGTTGCCCTCCGAAGGCAAAGGTCGCACGTTCGAATCGTGCTGGGTGCGCCAAAATTCCCTTTTGCCGCCATGATGATGCCCGCAACAGACGCCTTGATGCACCGTCTGGTACAGGTGCGTTGATGGAAAAGGGCAATTCGGATCACAGCAGCGGCGGATCGGCCACCCAAGGGCCAGCCTTGCCGCCGGATATCGGACCGACGCGCAAGGTGAATTGGGTGATGGGGGCAGGCGCGCTCGCCTTCGCGTGGTTGTTTGCGCTTCCGGTCTATACCACGGTCAAGCATTCCGGCTTTCGTCGGATTTCAGAATGGCCGGATGTGTTCTTCCTGTTTGCTCTCTTGGCCGCCGGTTTTCTGGCGCTTGGCCTGCGCCTGGTGGTCTTCTCGCAACCCATGACCGGCGCGATTCACTTCCACCCGGGCGGCTTCACGATCCGCATCAACACATTCTGGGCAAAGCGCGAAGATCGCTACGACTGGTCCGACATCGCCGAGTTTGGCCGCGAAGAATTCAGCAACGCCCGCCATTTCTTTGTCCGGCGCGTGGGAAAGAGGCGGCAGTTCTACGGGTCAATCCTGTTCGGGATATCCAGCAGGAACCTGTTTGCACGGCTGCATGCCTCGGCCATGGCCGCCGGATACCGGCTGGACAGTGAAGGCCTGAACCTGTTCATCTATGAAAAGAAGGTCTGGACCGTGCAGAGGGAAGAGACGGACGACGCGACTTAAGGATTTTCCCAATAGCCGATAACCAATATTATGTCATTTGTAGATGTGCCAAACCGCTGGCAATGCGCCCCCGCATGGCGTAAAGCCCGGCGAAACAGCCCTCAGACACAGGTTTGGCCCCCCATGTCCTTCTCTCGTTCCATCAAGATCGCGCCGTCGATCCTGTCTGCAGACTTTGCCAACTTCGGCGCCGAATGCCGCGCGATCGAGGCGCAAGGTGCCGATTGGGTGCATGTGGATGTGATGGATGGGCATTTTGTGCCGAACATCACCTTCGGGCCTGCGACCTGTGCCGCCATCCGGCCGCATATCAAGGGCGTGATGGATGTGCATCTGATGATCGCGCCGGTGGACCCCTATATCGACGCTTTTGCCAAGGCCGGTGCCGATGTCATCACCGCGCATCTGGAAAGTGGCGCGCATATCCACCGCACGCTGCAAGCCATTCGCGCCACGGGGAAAAAGGCCGGCCTCGCCATCAATCCGGGCACGGGTCTGGATGCCGTGCCGCATCTTCTGGACCTCTGCGATCTGGTCTGCGTGATGACGGTGAACCCCGGCTTCGGCGGGCAGAAATTCATCGCCTCGACGCTGGACAAGATCCGCGCGCTGCGCGCCATGATCGGCGACCGGCCCGTGCATATCGAGGTGGATGGCGGCGTGACCGTAGAAACCGCGCCCTTGGTCGCGGCGGCCGGTGCGGATGTGCTGGTGGCGGGATCGGCGGTGTTCAACGGCGGTTCCGTTGATAATCCAAGCGTTTACGGCGCGAACATCGCGCGGATTCGCGCTGCGGCCGAAGCGGCCTAAGCCCCCGATCTAAGCCTCTGCCGCGTTGGTGCGGGCAGCGAGTTGGCCGCTGCCCCACATCACCAGCACCTTCCATGCGATCACCGGGATAACGCCAAGTGCTGCCATCAGCACCACAAGGCCCGGCACTGTCCACCCCGTCAGGATCAGGGCCGAGGCGCAGGCGGCCAGCGGAAAGGTGAAGGCCCCCCAGAGGGCGGAGAATCCGGACTCTGTGATCCATCGGATGGAAATCAGAAGCGCGAACAACAAGATAGCAGCCAAAGCTGCACATAGCTGTGCCAAGGCACCCTGCCCCGTCGGCGCTGCCACCGAGGCAAAAAGGCTCGCCGGCGCCAGATGGATTGCCAGCATCGGGCGCAGGGGGGCGGGCGGGATGCGACGGACCAACTGCACCGCGCTGAGGCCCCAGATCACCACCGCCACAGGTAAGGTCAGCGCCAGAAGCGCCAGCGCGAGGCCGGTCCAGCCCAAGGGCACCGCAGCAAGACCGCCGACGATGAAGCCAACAAAGCTGAGGTGCAACGCCGGTGTCACCACGCGGCCTT
>JAIXPH010000035.1 GCA_027486345.1 Paracoccaceae bacterium | reverse complement strand
TCGCATAGGTGCTGAACTTGTAACCGCGGCGATACTCGAACTTGTCGACGGCCTTCATCAGGCCGATGTTGCCTTCCTGAATGAGATCAAGGAATTGCAAGCCGCGGTTGGTATATTTCTTGGCGATGGAAATCACGAGGCGCAGGTTGGCCTCGACCATTTCCTTCTTGGCCTGACGGGCCTCTTTCTCGCCCTTTTGCACCTGATTGACGATGCGGCGGAATTCCGAGATGTCCACGCCGACATATTGGCCGACGGCGGCCATTTCGGCGCGCAATTCTTCGACCTTGTCGCGGGACTTCTCCATCAGGGTCTGCCAGCCACGCCCGGCCTTGGCGGCCATCCGGGCGACCCAGGTGGGATCAAGCTCATAGCCCTGATATTCGGCGATGAATTCCTGACGGTTGATCCGCGCGGCATCGGCCAGTTTGACCATGCCCGAATTGATGGTCATGATCTTGCGGTTGATGCCGTAAAGCTGGTCGATCAGCGCTTCGATCCGGTTGTTGTGCAGGTGCAATTCATTCACCAGCACCACCATCTCAGAGCGCAGCTTTTGATAGGCTGCTTCGTCCGACGCGGTGAAGCGCGACTTTTCCGACAGGGTCGCGGTCATCCGCAGATCCTGCATCTCCGACAGCTTGGCATAGTCGCGCGCGATCAGGTCCAGCGTTTCCAGAACCTTGGGCTTCAGCGCGGCTTCCATCGCGGCCAGCGACATGTTGGAGCCGTCGTCCTCGTCATCCTCTTCCTCGGCGCGGAAGATCGGGTTGCCGTCGGCGTCAAGTTCGGGTTCCGACGATCCGGCCGCGCGGCGCGGCGCGGCTTCGGGCAGTTCGACGCCCTCAAGATCAGGGCCGTCCATTTCGTCATCGCCATCGAGCGAGCGGCCAAAGGTCGCCTCAAGGTCGATCACGTCGCGCAAGAGGATGTCTTCGTTCAGCAGTTCGTCGCGCCAGATCGTGATGGCCTGAAAGGTCAGCGGGCTTTCGCACAGCCCGAGGATCATGGTGTTGCGGCCAGCCTCGATCCGCTTGGCGATGGCGATCTCGCCCTCGCGCGACAAGAGTTCGACCGAGCCCATCTCGCGCAGATACATCCGCACCGGGTCATCGGTGCGGTCCAGCGTTTCGGTCGCGGCCCCGACAACGGCCACCTCGCGCGAGCCGGAGCCGGTTTCCACCAACTCGCCCGCAGGCTCGCCCTCTTCGACCTCTTCGTCCTCGATGACGTTGATGCCCATTTCGGACAGCATCGACATCACGTCTTCGATCTGTTCGGAACTGACCTGCTCCGGCGGCAGTACCGCGTTCAACGCCTCGATGGTGATGTAGCCACGCTCACGCGCGTCTGCGATCATCTTCTTGACGGCGGCTTGGCTCATGTCGAGCGAGACGTCGGCTTCCTGATCGTCGGGCTTGGCGTCGTCGGTATCTTTCAGGGCCATGGGCGCTCCTGCGGATGGGCTGGGCCAGTTGGGCTTCCGGCGGTGAGTCCGGACGTAAGGCGGCGGGCCAGACGAATCAACCCCGCCGAACACGAACCAATAACGCGAATCACGGGCGGGGGAAGGGACCGCGCGGTGATTCTTTTCGGGCGGGGCCTGCAATCACCCGTTTCGGCCGCCTTTTTCAAAGCGGATCGAGTCGAACACCCGCCGCGCGGCGGCGATCTCGTCCTTGTCGAGGGCAACGCCATTCGGCGCGATCACCGACTCGCCGGATTTGTCCTGCGGGCCGCGCTGTGCCTCGGCGCGGGCCTCGTTGGCCTTGCGCAGGCGCCATGTCAGGCCCTCATCCACGACACCTTCGATGTCTTGCGCCGCCTCTTCGATCTCGCGCCGTCGGCCACGTTCGGCCTGAAGCAGGAACAGATCCTGCGCCACGGCGAATTCGGCTTTCTCGCGGTCAGGGTCCGTCAGACCGGGGGCATTGCGGACATGGGGTTCGGCCATCAGGGCGTCCACCAGCCCCGGCAGATGCTCTGCCGCCAGCGCGCGCAGGTCGGGCGCGTCGGGGTGGGTCAGCAACAGGTCGCGCAGGCGGGCATGGCCGGGGCCGACGAAATCGGTGCGGTCGAGTTGGCTTTCAAATTGCGCGATCATCTCGGGCCGGGTGACCAGTGTCGCAAGGATGACCTTTTCGCGCAGCACTTCGGACAGGGCATCCTCGCCCATGCCCAAGAGCGATGCCTTGGTCGAGGCCGTGGGCGGCAGGTTGTCGCGCAGCGGGTCAAAGCGCGTCGGAAAACGCCCCTGCGCGCGCGCGGGGCCGCGCGGCTTCCATTCCTTGAAGGGTTGCGCCTCACGGCCAAAGAGTTTCAACCGCAGCGCCTTGATATCCTCGCCGTAATGGCTGCGGATCGACGGGTCGGCGATCTTGGACAGGGTGGCGCGCAGTTTCTTGTCCAGCGCCGCCTTGCGTTCGGGGCTGTCGAACACCTTGCCCTCGGTTTCGCGCCGCCAGAGCAGGCTGACCATCGGCTGCGCCTCATCCAGCACCTTTTGCATGGCGGCGGGGCCTTGGGCCTTGATCAGGTCATCGGGGTCCATCCCGCCGGGCAGGATGGCAAAGCGCAGGGCCTTCCCGGCCTCCAAGAGCGGCAGGGCAAGGTCGATCACCCGCAGCGCCGCGCGGATGCCCGCCGCGTCGCCATCCAGCGCGATGATCGGCTCATCCGCGATCTTCCACAGCAGGCGCAACTGATCCTCGGTCACGGCTGTGCCCAAGGGAGCGACGGCGGCCTTGAACCCGGCCTCGGACAGGGCGATCACGTCCATATAGCCTTCGGCCACGATCAGCGGCAGGCCCTTGCCCGCCGCCTCACGCGCGGGAGCTTGGTTGAAAAGCGAGCGGCCCTTGTCGAAGAGGTCGGTTTCCGGCCCGTTCAGGTATTTCGCCCGCGCGTTCGGGTCCATCGACCGGCCCCCAAGGCTGATGGCCTTGCCGCGCCCGTCGCGGATCGGAAAGATGATGCGGCCACGGAAGCGGTCATAGGGTGGCCCGCCGTCATCGGGTTTGGCGCAGAGACCCGCATCGACGATCAGATCGGGCGCGATGCCCTTTTGCGTCAGGGCGTGGAACAGGCCTTGGCGCTGGTCGGGGGCAAAGCCGATTTCCCACCGCTCTTGCGCGGCGGGCGAGAGGCGGCGCTTTTCCAGATAGGCCCGCGCCTCGGCGGCGGCAGAGGTTTTCAGTTGCAGGCGGAACCATTTCACCGCCTCTTCCATCACCTCAGCCAGTTGGGTGCGACGGTCCGCCTTGACCGCCGCCTGCGGATCGCGGGCGGGCATCTGCATCCCAGCCTCGCGCGCCAGAACCTCGACGGCTTCCATGAAGCCGAGGTTGTCGGATTCTTTGACAAAGGTCAGCACATCGCCTTTGGCATGGCAGCCAAAGCAATAGTAAAACCCTTTGCGGTCATCGACGTGGAACGAGGCCGACTTTTCCTGATGGAACGGGCACGGCGCCCACCAGTCACCCTTGGCCATGTTGGACTTGCGCATGTCCCACGTGACCTTGCGCCCGACGATCTGTGACAGGGTCACACGGGTGCGCAGTTCATCAAGGAAGCCGGGTGAGAGGGACATGCTGTCTATATCGGCCTTGGCCGGGGTTTAGTCCAGTGACACCGCGCGCCCTGCATTTCCCCCGGGGAGGGTTTTCCACCCTCCCCGGACCCCACCCGAGGATATTTGGGCAACGGGGAAGACAAGGGGAGGAAAAGATCAGGAAGCAGAGGCGCGGGCGTGCAGATGTTCCAGCGCGTCGCCGATTTCATGCCATGCGGTGCGGGCCATGGAGCGGAAGATCATGATCTCAAATCCGTTTTCAGACATGCGCGACAGGATCATCGACATATGGCCCAAGGGCGCGCGGGTGGTGCTGCCGATGGGGAAAGACTTCGCGCGCAGGTCAATCGGGACCAGACGGGCGAGCGCCGCTTCGGCCTGCGGGCCGCTCAGCGTCAGCCGTGCCCAGCCATCGGCTTGATCGGTCAGGGCGGCATGTTCGGCCAAAACTTCAGGGGCAGGTGCGCCGATCAGGAAAGCTTGGTCGCGGCCGGTCCAGATCAGCCGAACGTCGCCCGTGGCGCTTTGGCTGTTCGGGGCGGGGAATGTAAGCCCCAAGGGTTTGAGCGCGGCATTCACCTGTGTCTCGCGCCCCGGATAAGGCGCGACAGAGGTCATCGAGAGGATCGGAGCCTCTACCAGTTCGGTGGCGGCAAGCAGCAGAGGGACGGGACCGCCAAGGGCGGTTTTGGCGATCAGTTCAGGCACGGAGTTTGGCCCCTTCCTTGTCGAAGAACACCGGATCGGCGACTTCGCAGATCACATCAATATCGCGCAGATGGTCGACCAGGCGGATGCTTTCGCCATGTCGCGCGCGGCCATTCTCAAGGAAGGCCATGGCCAGCCAGCAGTTCAGGGTATCCGACCAGCAGACCGAGGTGACATAGCCCTGATCCGTCTCGCGATGCACCCGGTCCCCGGGGCGGAAGAGATGCGCCCCGGCGGTGATCGGCGCTTGCGCGCGCAGGCCGACCAGTTGCTGGCGTTCCGCGCCGACCAGACCCGGACGCGCGGCGGCGGCCTTGCCGATGCAGTCCTTTTTCGCGCTGACCATCTTTTCCATGCCGATGTCATAGGCCGTCACACGGCCATGAATCTCGGCATGGGTGATGAAGCCCTTTTCGATGCGCAGGACGTTCAGCGCCTCCATCCCATACGGCCCGCCGCCCAGCGTTTCGGCGCGGGCGAGCAGGTCGCGGAACAGCGCCTCGCCATAGCGGGTGGGCACGGCGATCTCATAGCCCTCTTCGCCGCTAAAGGAGATGCGGAAGAGCCGCGCCTTGACCGACCCCAACGCCACATCGGTGACGCCCATGAAGGGCAGGTCCGGCGTGCGATCCAGCATGGTGGCCAAAAGTGCGCGGGCGCGGGGACCTGCGATGGCGAATTGCGCCCAGGATTCGGTGACCGAGACGAAGCGCACATCCCAATCGGCGCAAAACGCCTGATGCACGAAATCCAGATGCCGCATCACCAGACCCGCCGCCGCCGTGGTGGTGGTCATCAGGTAGTGATGTTCCCCCAGTCGCGCGGTGGTGCCGTCATCCAGCACCATCCCATCTTCGCGCAGCATCAGCCCGTAACGGACCTTGCCCACGGGCAGGGTGGAGAAGGTGTTGGTATAGACGAAATCGAGGAACCGCGCCGCATCCTTGCCCTGGATGTCGATCTTGCCGAGGGTCGAGACATCCGCCACGCCCACGGCAGTGCGGACCATGCGAACCTCACGGTGGCAGCTTTCCTGCCATGTCTTTTCTCCCGGTTTGGGGAAGTAGCTGGGACGATACCAAAGCCCCGCCTCGATCATCGGGGCACCCCGGTCGCGGCTGGCTTGGTCTGAGGTGAGGAAGCGTTGCGGTGCAAAGCCCTGCGCCTTGCCCCCTGCCCCCATCGCGCCGATGGAGGTGGGCACAAACGGCGGGCGGAAGGTGGTGGTGCCGGTTTCCGGGATCGCGCGGCCCGTGACATCGGCCAGCACGGCCAAAGCCGCGACGTTGGAGTTTTTGCCCTGATCGGGGGCCATGCCTTGTGTCGTGTAGCGCTTCATATGCTCGACACTGCGGAAGTTTTCCTGTGCCGACAGCGCCACATCCTTGGTGGTGACGTCATTGGCGAAGTCGATCCATTGGCGACCCATCGCCCCCAGCGTTTGCCAGAAGGCCTCGATGGCATAGGGCGCATCTTCGGCGCTTGGCAGGTCAGGTGTGGCGGCGGCGATGCCCAGCGCGGCGAGGGATTCGACAGCCGCCGCAGCACCATTTGCCAAGGCGGCGCCGGTGGAAAACTCCCCAGCACAGGCCCCGGCGGGGATAAGTCCCGGCACGGCCTGCGCGGCAGGAACAAAGCCCGCGATATCGTCGCGCCAGACCGGACGCCCGTTCAGGTGGCAGGTGATGTGGACCGTGGGGTTCCAACCGCCCGACATGGCCAGACAATCCGTCTCGATCGTCAGTTTGCCGCCCTTGTGCGTCACGTCGATGGACTGCAGGCCCAGTCGCCCTTTGGTCCCGGTGATGCGCGCGCCCAGATAGACGGGGCAATCCTCCACCGCGCTGGCGGTGTCGCGGGTGTCGAGGATCGCGGCGACCTTCACGCCCGCCGCCATCACCTGCCGAGCAACCTCACGCGCGCTGTCATTGTTGGCGATCAGCGTCACGCGCTTGCCCGGCACCACGCCCCAGCGGTTGAGATACGCCCGCAAGGCCGAGGCGAGCAGGATGCCGGGGCGGTCATTGCCCGGAAACACCACGGGGCGCTCCAACGCACCCGCCGCCAGCACCGCGCGTTTGGCGACGATGCGCCAGAAACACTCACGCGGCAGGTCGGCGCGGGGGGCAAGGTGCAGGCCCACACGTTCCAGCGCGGAATAGGTGCCGTCGTCGTAAACACCCGTCACCGTGGTGCGCGGCATGATCCGCACATTGGGCAGGGCGCGCAGTTCGGCCAAGACCCCGACCACCCAATCGCTTGCCGGCTGACCGCCAACCTGCCCGCCATCGGACAGAAGGCGACCACCCGGTTGCGCATCCTCTTCGGCCAGGATCACATCCACGCCAGCGCGGCCTGCGGTGAGCGCGGCCATCAGGCCAGTGGGACCGGAGCCGATCACCAAGAGATCGCAAAAGGCGAAGGCCTTTTCATAGGCGGCTTCGTCATGCTGCGCGACCAAGGTGCCAAGCCCGGCGGCGCGGCGGATCACAGGCTCATAAAGCTTTTCCCAAAAGGCACGCGGCCAGGTGAAGGTCTTGTAATAGAATCCCGCCGACAGGAAGGGCGAAAGCAGGTCATTCACCCCCAGCACATCGAACTTCAGCGACGGAAAGCGGTTCTGGCTGCGCGCGGTCAGACCGTCGTACAACTCCTGCACCGTGGCGCGGACGTTGGGGGTGTGGTGATTGCCATCGACCACTTCCACCATGGCATTGGGTTCTTCCGATCCGGCGGTCAAAATCCCACGCGGGCGGTGATATTTGAAACTGCGGCCAACCAGCTTGACCCCATTGGCCAGCAGAGCCGAGGCGAGTGTGTCGCCCTGAAAGCCGGTATACTCCACCCCGTCAAAGCGAAAACGCAGCGGTTTGGTGCGGTCGATGTGACCCTTGCCCTCGATCCTCATTGCGCGGCCCCTTTTACTGGTGCCACGGCTTCGACCTTCAGGATCGCGTGCGTCACCGTGTTGCGGGTGACGGCCAGCCATGAGGCGCAGCCCATGTCGTGATACCACAGATCGCGCGTCACCCCGGCGGGGTTGTCGCGGTTGTGCAGGTAGTCATCCCATGCCGCCGGTGCGGCATCGGTGGCGGGGCGGTTCAGATAGTCATCCGTTCCGTAGTAATAGAACTCACGCCGGTCGCGCGGTCCGCAAAGGGGGCAGGTGATCCGCATGGGAACCTCAGTGCAAGTTATGCTGCGAGCCGGTGCCTTCTTCGTCCAGAAGATGGCCGGTCGCAAAACGGTTCAGCTTGAAGCGGGCGGCAACGGGGTGGGACTCTCCGGTCGCCATCAGATGCGCCATGCACCAACCCGAGGCGGGAACGGCCTTGAAGCCCCCGTAATTCCAGCCGCAATCGACGAACAGCCCGTCGATATGCGTCTTGTCGATGATGGGCGAGCCGTCGGGCGACATGTCCATGATCCCGCCCCAAGACCGCAGCACCTTGGCGCGACCGATCATCGGCATCAGGGTCATCCCCGCCTCCATCACATGCTCCACCATCGGCAGGTTTCCCCGCGCGGCGTAGCTGGAATAGAAATCAAGGTCGCCGCCGAACACCAAGCCGCCCTTGTCGGATTGGCTGATGTAGAAGTGGCCCATGCCAAAGCTGATCACATGGTCGATGACGGGTTTCAGCCCTTCGGTCACAAAGGCTTGCAGCACATGGGATTCGATGGGCAGGCGCATCCCGGCCATCGCGGCGACTTGAGACGACCGCCCGGCCACCACCATGCCAACCTTTTTCGCCTTGATCGCGCCGCGCGTGGTCTGCACGCCCACGACACGCCCGTTTTCGATGTCGATCCCTGTCACTTCGCAATTCTGGATCAGGTCCACACCGCGCCGGTCCGCCCCGCGCGCATAGCCCCAAGCCACCGCATCATGCCGCGCCGTGCCGCCGCGCGGATGGTAGAGGCCGCCGTAGATCGGGAAACGGGTCTGTTCGAAATCGAGGTAGGGCAAATGTTCGCGCACCCCTTCGCGGTCCAGCAGGATCGCGTCATCGCCTTGGTTGATCATCGAATTGCCGCGCCGCGCAAAGGCATCGCGCTGCCCGTCCGAATGGAACAGGTTGATCAGCCCGCGCTGCGAATGCATCACGTTGTAGTTGAGGTCAGTTTCCAGCGTTTCCCACAGCTTCATCGAATGGGAGTAGAATTCCGAATTCCCCGGCAGAATGTAGTTGGCGCGCACGATGGTGGTGTTGCGCCCGATGTTGCCAGAGCCGAGGTAGCCCTTTTCCAGCACGGCAATATTGGTCAGCCCGTGGTTCTTGGCCAGATAATAGGCGGTGGACAGCCCATGCCCGCCGCCGCCGATGATGATGGCATCATATTCGGCCTTGGGCGCGGGATCGCGCCAGGCGGGCTTCCAGCCCTTGTTGCCGAAAAGGCCCTCTGTGATGACCTTGAAGCCCGAATAGCGCATGGCGTTCCGTCCTGTGGCAGACACGCGCAAGAAGATGCGTGTCGCGCTGCAAGATGCAATCCCCGCCGCGCACAGCCTTTGCCATCAGCGACAGTTTTCTGTCGCATCTGCCCGACCACGGCGCGGCAAGCGGCGGGGACACGGGTGGCGACACCGGCAGACGTCCGGGCCCCAAGCAAAATCCTCTGGCAACTGCGCCGCGAAATCTGAGCAGAATTTAGGCAAGAACCGCCAAAATACAGCCTTAAGTCTGGGTTAATCCTCTTTCGATCCGGCTGAATCTGCCTGCGCCGGGTCCGTCTGAGCCGAGGAATAACCATGCCGCATGTCCTGTCATCCCCCCTGTCGAAAGCCATCGGGCACCCTCTGTCCGGTGCTGCTGCGGACCGAATCGATGCCATGGCCGGGCAAGGCGGCGCCGGCTCGCGGCGTTTTCGGGATGGCCACAATCCGGCCACCTTCGCGGGGATTGTTCCGCCCGGACCGGCGCGTCATGCCCGCTCCACGGGAAATCCTTGCCAAATGGATGTAATCGCACGATCCCCTTGGATGGGGGCGCGTGGACTGGCCGGGATCGCAGGATTGCCGGTCGGATCAGCGTTGAAGTGGATTTGATGATGACGTGTGGATTGCCGTTCCGCCGGATGTTTCGGACCTTCAGGGCCGATCAGCGTGGGTCCATGACCATCCTGGCGCTGACCCTGTTGAGTGCGGCCGCCCTTCTGGGTGGTTTGGCCGTCGATGTGATGCGGTTCGAGAACCGTCGCACCCAGATGCAGACCGCCTTGGACCTCTGCGTGCTGAATGCCGCCTCGCTGCGTCAGACGCTGAATGAAACGACACTGTTCAACGACTGCATCCGCAAGGCAGGCATGACCGGCACGGTCACCAAACTGACCGTGACCGAGGGCTATTCGTCAAAATCCGTCAGTGCCTCGGCGACCGAGACGATCAACACGATGTTTCTGAGTGCGCTCGGCATGGACACCCTGACCGTGACCGGCGTCGCCTCGGCGATGGAGCGGGTGGGCAACGTCGAAGTCTCGCTGGTGCTGGACGTGTCGGGCTCCATGGCCGGGACGCGTCTGACGAACCTTAAGACCGCCGCCAAGGATTTCGTCAAGACGCTGCTGTCGGATGATGACGAAGGCCGGGTTCTGATCACGCTGGTTCCCTATAACGGGCAGGTGAACCTCGGCCCCTATCTGGCGTCGAAGTACACGGTCACCAACACACCGTTCAACAGCAACAACGCTCCTGACGTGCGCTTTTCACGCTGTGTCGACTTGCCCGCCAGCGCCTATAGCGGCACGGCGATTTCGCGCACGCTGTCCCTGCCCGCCACGACCTACGTCGACAGCTTTTCCACGACCGTTCAAAACGGCTACTACAGCCCGTTGAATACCAGCAACGCCGTGCCCAACAGCAACAACTTCTGGTGCCCGCCCACCACGTCGGCCGTGTCTGGCAACGTGGTGCGCTTGCCCAGTTTCACCGCCCCGGGCCAGCAAGGCACTGTGGACAGCGCCAACGAGCGTGTGACCGCGCTCAACACGGCCATCGACTCGTTGACCGCCATCGGCGCCACCTCGATCAACGCGGGCATGCGCTGGGGTCTGGCCTTCCTCGACCCGTCGATGAAACAGATCTACAACGAATTCATCGACGCGGGCCAAATGCCCGAATCCACGGAAAAGCGCCCGCTGCCGTTCAACGATCCCGACGTGCTGAAGGTGATCGTTCTCATGTCGGACGGTGAGAACTTCGCCGAAGAGCGGGTGCGCGACGGTTATCGCGGCGGCACGCCCGTGACCACGGCTCCGGCCTCCGCGCGCAGCCCTATGTCGCCGATCTGGGTCGGCACAGACGGCAACTATTCGATCTTCCACACCGGCCGGTCGGATACCGTTGACCACTATGTCCCGCATCTGAACACGTGGCGTGCAACGCCTTGGGTCAACTCCTCAAACAGCGGCACTGCCACGAACCTGACTTGGGGCCAGGTGTGGGAGCGTGTGCGCATGTCCTGGGTCGCCTATCAGCTTTATGCCCGTCCGGGGATCATGACCTACGCCAACGCCATGAACATGATGCGCGTGCAGACCCCCATCACGGACATGAACACCCAGCTTCAGACCGTCTGCAACACAGCCCGCACGTCGAATGTCGTCGTCTACACCATCGCGTTTGAGGCGACGACCAACGGCCAGAGCCAGCTGCGGTCCTGCGCCACCACCACCTCGCGCTACTACGTGGCCAGCACGACCACGATCTCACAGGTCTTTGCCTCGATCGCAGGCAACATCTCCAAACTGAAGTTGACCCAATGACACGCATGTGGACCCATCTTCGCCGACTGTGGAAAGACGAGCGGGGCAACGCGACCGTCGAATTCGTGATCATGTTCCCGGTGGTCTTTGCGATGTTCCTCGCCTCGTTCGAGTCGGGCTACATGGTCCTGCGGTCGGCAATGCTGGAACGGTCGCTGGACATGACCGTGCGCGATCTGCGGCTTGGCAACCTCAAGAACCCCACCGTCGAATACCTGCAACAACGTTTGTGCAGCAGGACCGACATGTTCGAGGATTGCGAGCGGTCGCTGACCATCGAACTGACCCGCGTGAACACCAATTTCAACAACCTGCCCGCCATGAACGCCGTGTGCCAGCGCCGCACCCCAGAGATTCAGGCGGGCATCCAATCGAACACGGTCAACACGGGGCAGGAGAACGAGTTGATGGTCGTGCGTGCCTGTCTTGTGGTGGACGCAATGTTTCCCAGCGCCTTCATGGGCGTGAACATCGCCACGTCCGATGCGGACGGCACCTATGCGCTGCTGGCCACCTCTGCCTTTGTCAATGAACCGAACTGAGGGACATGCAATGACGCGTGCGCTGATCTGCCGCTTGCTCCGCCATCTGTCCCGGTCGCGCTTTGCCCGCGACACGCGTGGATCGATCGTGATCGACTCCATCTCGGCAATCCTGCTGCTCAGTCTCGGGGCGTCTGCCTTTTTCGCGTTCTGGGAGGCGTATCAGGTTCAGAACCGCGTCCAGAAGGCGACCTACACGGTTTCTGACCTGATCTCGCGCCAGCGTGGCACGACCCTGACGCGCACCTTTCTGGACGGGATGGAGCAGACCGCGGAATTCCTGATGCACGACGACCAGAACGTCGTGATGCGGGTCAGCCAGGTGCGCCGCACGTCGGGCGTGGCCACCGACACCGCCGGGTTGACCGTGGACTGGTCCTATTCGCCGTGCAACGCCAAGGCGCCGATCACCACAGCCACGATCTCTTCGGTCCGCAGCAAACTGCCGCTGATCGACCTGAGCGCCGCATTGGTCGTGGTCGAAATCGACGTCGAGTACAACGCGGGCATGCAGGAAATCGGCTTTGGCGCGATGACCTTCCGCGGCTTCCTGTCCTCCTTGCCGCGTTTCGAACAGCAATTCGGGCTGAACGGCACCGGCACCACGACCTGTCTGTGATCGCGGGCAAGGCATCGCCCGTCCCCCGCGCGCAAACCCGCCCGGCCCGCGCGGTGCGCCCCGGACCGGTCGGCCGCGGCACGCCCTCCCACCCCCTCCGCATCTGACCGTTCGACCCGGCCCGCCACCCTGCGGAAGCCGGGCTTTTGCCGCTGCGCTGCGGCGCTTCGGCAGGCAGAGGCCCCCGCGTCGAAGGCGTCTGACCACGCGGAAAACCCCGTCCCCACAAGGCGAGGAACAAACGCTATCCCCTTGTTTCAACGGGTGAAATGACGACGCCATTTGCGTCCATAATTGCCTTGCCAGCCCCTTTTGAAAGCGCCAACTTGGCCTCAGGTCATGTCAATGCGGTGCCGAACGGACAGCTTTCGTCCCCCGTGTTGCAGCTGGATTGTAGGTCATGCGTTGTATGCACTTTGGCTCGCGTCTGCGGGCTTTCGAGTCCAAAGAAAAGGGCTCAATGACGATCCTTGCCGTGACGCTGCTCACGGCGGCGGCCCTGCTTGGCGGATTGGCGGTGGATGTGATGCGGTTCGAGAACCGGCGCACCCAGATGCAGAACGCGCTGGATCTGTGCGTGCTCAATGCCGCCTCCCTGCGCCAGACATTGGATGAAAAGACCGTGTTCCGGGATTGCGTGGTCAAGGCCGGGATGACCGGCACGATCACCAACCTGACCGTGACCAAGGG
>JAIXPH010000004.1 GCA_027486345.1 Paracoccaceae bacterium | reverse complement strand
TCGCAGGCGGCTGGCCAGCCTCGGCGGAATGTGCCCACGCCCGCGCCGTCTTCATCGCCCGGATCACGCCCTGGCCGGTCGAGCCGCCGCTGCAGATCTGGAACTGTCCGATGCGGGCGACTTTCCGTGGTGAGGCGAAACCGATCGAGCGCCTATTCGACATCGGCGTTCGCGGTGAGCCGCGCGTCTCAATCCCGGCAACGCCTTGGGTGCTTCAGCTCGTCCAAGACCGGGCGGATGTCGACATCTCCGATCCGGCGTTTGACTTCGTCCGCTCGATCCGCGTGTTCGAAATCACCTACCAGCAGCGACGCAACTCTGACGGCGACTGCAACAGCTGGGGATCGGTCTACATGGGCACCTATGGCGCTCAAGGCGACTACAGCCGTCGCCGGAGCAGCGTTTCTGCGGTGCCGACCGCCTCAGACCTCGCGGTGCCGGCGGACTGTCGCAGCTATTGGCACCGGTCAGTCTTCGTTGAGTGGCGCGACTATGAAGGCAGCTACGGACACGAAGAGGTTCACTACTGAGAACCTGAACGACCGCTCTCCCGCGAAACGATCGAAAGACGCAACCCCTAGAAACAGAAACGACGCCAGACCATAGGCCCGACGCCGCACTGATTTCCTCGTGGTAGTGGGAATTTAGCGCGAGCTTTGGGTCCGTTCAACCGGCAAATGCATTTGCCGGAACGAAATTTTGCATGCCTCGCGGTCTGGTGTCGCCCCAAGACGGAACGACACATCATGGAACTCACGACCGGCGCCATCCTGCGCCGCATCACCGAAACCACGCTTTCCACGGCGGCCCATAAGCTCGCGACGATCATCCTCGATGGGATCGCCTGGAAGGATGGCTACAACGGGCTTGAACGCGGAACTGCCGCCTTCACCCTCGGCAGTCTTGCCGACAAGATGGGCATATCGCGTCAGCACCTGACCCAGCTGCTGGCGGAATTGGCGTCATCTGCCCTTGGGCTCTTGCGTTGGAAGCCGCATGGCAAATTCGCGCCTTGGCTCTTCCGCTTTGGTGCTGTGGATAACCCTCCAACTGAGCCAGATCTCGTGTCAGCCACAGATGACACATCACTATCTAGAGATTCTAAGAACAAAATGATGTTCGCTGGAAAGATCGAGATAGGGGCTGGGTCAAACGTCTACCGCACGCCTTGGGCTGCGATGATTAAATCGGCGAAGACCGCCCTGCCCTGCTGGAATGTCGATTCCCAGATCATCTGGGACGCGTTCCGAGCGTTCAACAAGGCAAGGGGCAACGAGGAGGTGCCGGCAGGATATTTGCTAGGCTTCATGCGGAAGTGGCGGGCGTCGTCACCAAATTCGGCTGCGAGGACCAAAGCATGGTCGGAGCCGGCGTGCAAAGAAGATCCCAGAATGCAAGAGCTCCATGACCAGATCCGGGCCGCACCAAGCGCCAACCGACAGTTTCATGCATCCGATCTTTGCAGACTGATTGGTCAGACCGCCTACGAGGATCGTGTCCTGGATGTCGTCCAACAATTCGGATGCCCCAGGTTCGCTGCAATCCTTGCGGTGCACGGCCGCGCAGTATTGGCAGGCGAGATTTCTCGATGACGAGGTGGGTCTTCCACGGGCATGGCCTCGGTAAGCCAAGCACAGAAAACTCCGAGGGACGGGGGCTCGAACTAGAGCAGCAGTCGCTTTGTCGTCGGCTCAAAGGCGCGGAGCATTTGAGGCTGAATGCCTGCCTTGAAGGTCCATGGATCAAGACGGACGGTTTCACCTGTTCTCGCAGCCTCATCGATGGCAAGCAGCGCCCTCATGTCGGCAAGGCCTTCTTCGCCGTCGGCCTCGGGCGGAGACTTTGCAGCGATGCAGTCGGAGAAGTAGGCGATCTGCCCTGCAAAATGGTCGACCTGATCGAAGGGGGTAGTGTCTTCTTTCCCATCCGACCGGATCGTCATCTTGGGCGATGAGTCAAACTTGAACGCAGGGTCAAGGATCAGTTCGCCGGTTGAGCCGATGATCCTGATAGACTCGGACGTGCCAGAACCAAACGAGCAGAAGAATTGCGCCAGACGTTCGCCGGGGAACTTCAGCGTCACGGCGAGGCTTGCGTCAATCTGGGTAAAGCGCGGGTCTCCGGACGGGCGGCTTGCCATGGCCTGCACTGCGACCGGCTCAGCCGCAAAGACGTGACGGGCGGCGTTGAGGCAATAGACACCGACATCGGGCAGCGCTCCGCCCCAGTGGTCTGCCTTCAGACGATGATTGCCCAACTGTGTCTGGAAGCCGAAAGTCGCTCCGAAATAAACCGGCTCGCCGATTTTCCCTGACCGCACCGCTTCGATCATCGCATGTGTCCCAGGCTCATTATGGAGCCGATAGGCGGTCATCAGAAAGCATCCGCTGTCCTGTGCCGCCGCAACCATCGCAGAGCCGTCCGCCAGAGTCGTTGCAAGAGGCTTCTCGACCATCACATGCTTTCCAGCCTTCAACGCGCGGATCGTGTAGTCGGCGTGCAGGTCGTTGGGCAGAGCGATGTAGACGGCGTCGATCCGATCGCTGGCGAGCAGGGCATCATACCCGTCATAGCCCACCACTTCCGGCACGTCGTGGAAGGCCGCAAGCTTGCGGGCGGCGTCGGGGCTACCCGAGACGATGGCCTGCATCCGGGAGTTCCCGGTCAGGGCAACCGCAGGCATGAAGGCTTCTTGCGAAATCCAGCCTGCACCGACGACGGCGTAACGTATCATGGCAGTCCTCATGGATGTGTGGGGACACGCCCGAAGGCGTATCCGTCAGGCGGCCAGATGCGCAGGCTTCTTGCCAAGAATGATCATGCCGAGGATGTCATCATCGGTGACGTCCTTGACGTTCACGGTGCCGACCAACTGGCCATTTTTCATGACTGAGGCCCGATCACAGAGCTTCATGACGTTGTGGATGTCATGCTCGATCAGGAAGATGCCTAGGCCTTGCGCCTTCAGCTCCTGGATCAGTTCGGCAACCATCTGCGTCTCATGGGGCCCCAGGGCGGCGGTGGGTTCGTCCATGATCAGGATCTTGGCATTGAAGTAGACCGCGCGAGCGATTGCGACAGACTGGCGCTGTCCACCCGAGAGGGCTGACACCGGCACGCTGAACTTGCGGAAATTCGGGTTCAACCGGCCCATGATCTTACGGGCCTCAGCTTCCATCTTTGCATCGTCGACGATGCCCCGTTTCTTGATCTCACGCCCAAGGAACAGGTTCGAGGCCGCATCCAGATTGTCTGCCAGAGCCAGCGTCTGGTAGATCGTTTCGATGTTCTGGTCGCGTGCATCGCGGGGATTGTTGATTTCGACCTCTTGGCCGTTGATCAGGATCTGGCCGGCGTCCTTCCGATATGCACCTGAAAGGCACTTGATCAGCGTCGACTTGCCTGCGCCGTTGTGGCCCAAAAGGCCGACCACTTCGCCTGGGTAGAGGTCAATGGATACGTGATCCACCGCCTTGATCCCACCGAAAGAGATGGAAATGTCGCGCATCTCGACGAGGGGTTTCGTTCTGTCGACTGCGTCGACGGGAGGTTTGCTTCTGTCGATCATTTGGAAAGCCCCAGACGCTTGCGATAAATGATGTCGACCCAGACGGCGATGATCAGGACGAGGCCGACGACGATGTTCTGGAACGGCGTGTCCACGCCAACCATGGCCATGCCGGATTGCAGGGACTGCATGATGAGGGCCCCAAGGATCGCTCCGTAAATGGTGCCGACACCACCCGCCAAAGCGGTGCCGCCGATGACAGCTGCCGCGATCACACGCAGTTCTTCCAGCATACCGATGTCATTGCCATGGCTCTGCAGGCGCGCCTGGGCGACAAGGGCCGCAAGGGCGCACAGAAAGCCCATCAGGGCAAAGATCTTTACGGTCAAGGCGCGGGTATTGATGCCCGAAAGTTCTGCCGCATCAGGGTTGCCGCCCATGGCGAAGATGTATCGACCGAAGGTCGTCTTGCGGGCGACGACGGTCATGACGACACCCACCGCGATCAGGATCAGAACCGAGATCGGCAGGCCGTGCATGGCGGTATAGCCTTCCGGCATAACCACGCCCTTAGCTTCGAACAGCCGCTTCAGCTTGGCCTCGGGGATCGGATAGCGCGACAGCCAGCCGACGAAAAACAGGATCGCTCCGACGATCAGACCGGCCATGACGGCCTCGGCCCAGACCGGTTTCACGATGAAGCCGTGGCTTTGCTTGTTCCGGCGTGACGCGAAAATGGCCCATACGGCAATGGCGGCTGCAATCAACCCCAGAACCCAGCTTGCCGTGGCGCCAAGGACGCCCTCAGTGCCGCCGAACATCAAGAGGTTGGGGTCGGTCAATGACACCGACTGCCCGTTGGTGGTGAACCAGTTCACGTTGCGCCAGACGAAAAGTCCACCAAGCGTGACGATGAAAGACGGGATCCGCTGATATCCGACCAGCCAACCCGTCACCGCGCCCATCAGCGTGCCAAAGGCCAGACCGATCACCACGGTAACGCCAAGGACTGCAGGATTGCCATACTCGGTGCCGAAGACGGAAGGCAGCCAGGTCGTCTGGCTCATTGCCATGATGGCCGAGCACATGGCCAGCATGGACCCGACCGACAGATCTATGTGGCGTGCGACGATCACAAAGACCATGCCGCAGGCCATGATGGCCACAGGAACCGTCTGCACGGCGATGTTGAATACGTTCCTCGGCCCCACGAATGTGCCACCGGTCCAGATGGTGAACACGACAGCGACGGCTGCAAAAGCCATCAGCATGCCAAGCAGGCGAACGTCGATTTCCAGCGTGTCGATCACGCTGCGGCGCTGTGCCGTTCCCGGGGCGGAAAGCCCTTGATCTGACATCTTCTCTTTCCTCCCTCAAGCACCTTGCGGCGCTTTCCCCCTTTTGGATTCGCCCCGGCCCTAAGGCAGGCCGGGGCGCACCGATAGCTTCAGATCACTCGCAGACTGCGACGCCCGAGACGCCGGCGCAGAGCACGTCCTTGGTGATCCAGCCCGCATCCAGCACCAGGTTCAGGTTGTCCTTGGTGATCGGCTGCGGCGCGAGCAGCGTCGCGTTCACTTCCTTGCCGCCCGGGGTGGTGAACTTGATCGTGCCGGGGACGGCGTCCATCGCGGTGCCGCTGGCCAGGGCGACCGCGATTTCGCCGGCGGTCTTGCCAAGCGCACGGCTGTCTTTCCACACAGAAACGGTCTGGGTGCCGAGCGCCACGCGGTTCAGCGCGGCCATGTCGCCGTCCTGACCCGAAACCGGAATACCGGCCATGCCCTGCGCGGTCAGCGCAGCCACGACGCCGCCTGCGGTGCCGTCGTTCGATGCGACGACAGCGTCAACGCCATTGTCGAGCTCGGTCAGGAGCTGCTCCATGTTCTTCTGGGCGTTGGCGGGCTGCCAGTCGTCCGTATAGGCTTCGCCGACGATGGTGACATCACCGGCGTCGATTGCTGCCTGCAGAACTTCCTGCTGGCCGCCGCGCAGGAAGTCTGCGTTCGGGTCAACGGGCGAGCCCTTGATCATGACGTAGCGGCCCTTCGGCATTGCTTCGAGAACAGCGCGGGCCTGCATCCGGCCGACTTCGACGTTGTCGAAGGTCAGGTAGTAGGCGCGCGGGTCATCGATCAGACGGTCGTAGCCCACCACTGGGATGCCAGCGTCGGCAGCGGCATCCAGAGCTGGCCCGATCGAGGCCGAGTCCTGCGCCAGAATGATCAGTGCCGAACAGCCCTGGGTGATCATGCCTTCGATGTCGGCCAGCTGCTTGGTGGCCGAGGTCTGAGCATCGGCAGAGATGTATTCGGCGCCAGCAGCATCCAGCGCGCCCTTGATCGCCGCTTCATCGGTCTTCCAGCGCTCTTCGCGGAAGTTCGACCAGCTCACGCAGACCTTCAGATCAGCCGCCGAGGCCGCCGAGGTCAAGCTCGCCACCGCAACCGATGCGAGCAGAAGAGTCTTCTTCATTCCTGTTCCTCCCATGGAATCACCGGCCCTCTAGATGCCGGTCTGGCGACTACCGCCTGCACTGATCTGACGCATTTGCAGCATAGTTGTCAATTTATGTTTTTGGCAATGATACTTGCAATGCAATTATCATTGCCTTCGAAGCCTTGCCCGCCATGGCGGACAAGGGGTATTGCCTCCCGACCGTGTCGCAGCTTTTAAGTTTTCGATTTCAACAAGGTAGACACGTACTCCAGGCTTGCCCGCACATGCGCGAGAAGCTCCGGATCGTTCTGTACGGCGGGACTGAACGGTTCCATCGAGACAAAACCGGAGTAACCGCTGGCGACGAGGTTTCGCAAAAGCCCGATGTTGTCGACGCGGTCGTCAATGAAGACCAGCCCGCGGTCAGGTTCGGTCAACTCTTCGGGTTTGAGGTCGGGCCGCGAGATGCCTGACATATGCGCCAGACCGATGCGGTCGTAGTGCATCGCGTTATCTCCGCAGCGGAAAAACTGGAACGTGTCAAAACAAAGCTCATATACGTCCCATCCATCCACATCGGACACGGCCGCTACGGCCATGCTCTGCCGCTTCATAGTCGACCCTTTCATGCCAAGGGGTTCAACATAGCCTGTGATGCCGTGGTCTTTCAGGATTGGACGCAGCTTTTTCAGCCCGTCGCGCAGATTGCGCTCTGCCTCGGCATCGGTCCAGCCATGATCCTCGTTGTGAACGGGGCAAAGTACCACCCCCGGTGCGCCCAGGGTCGCGGCATATGAAATGATCGCTTCTGCCTCTTTGGCGCGCGCGGGCGTCCACTCGTTGAACCGCTGCAGGGCGTTCACCGATGCGACGCCCAGGCCGGCGGCGTCCAGCCGTGCCTTCACCTCATTTGCTGGTGTGCCGTCGGCGAACTCGCGTCCTTCGACGTCATTGCGGACTTCCACCGCACTGACGCCTGAGGACACGGCAAGGGCGATGAAATCGGCCAGCGACATCTGCGGCGCGCATGTTCGGTTCAGGGCAAAGCGGATTGGCATGGAACGTTCCTTGAGAGTTTGCTCGTATCAGGCGTAAAGCGCAGGTCGTGCGCCGAGAAAAAGCTTGGCCTTGGTCCCGGTCTGCAATGCGGTGACAACTTGTTCTGCAACAGCCGTCGCAACGTATCCGTCCCAGGCCGAAGCCCCGGCGGGACTGCCGGTTGCAACAGACTTCACCCAGGCCGTCATCTGGACGCGGTAGGCATCGCGGAAACGCGGCACCCAGTTTTCGGGCCATTCATGTCCGTGATGCAGTCCGCTGTTCGTCACCGTGGCCGAGGGTTGCGCCATCTGAACGGTGCCAGTCCGGCCAACCAGCTGGGCGTGAACATGGTACCCGTAGTGGGCGTTCATGAAGACCTCGGTCGAGACGATTTCGCCTTTGTCCGTCTCCATCGTGATCAGCAAAGGGTCGCCGCCAGGTGCTGAATGCACGATGGCGGACACCAGATCAGATCCGAGAAGCCACCGGCTGATGTCGATTTCATGTACGAAAGAGTTGGTCACGGCCATCGGACCAGTGAACCAATCCGGGGCTGCGGCATTGCGGTGGACGTTGTGAAGAAGGACGGGCGATCCAATGCCGCCTTCATCCGCCACCCGCTTCATCTCGACGTAAGCCGGATCAAAGCGTCGCATGTAGCCGATCTGCAAAAGCCTGCGCCCAAGGGCCACCTCCGCATCCACCACCTGCAATGCTTCAACGGCGCTGGTTGCCAGAGGCTTTTCGCAAAGCGCATGTTTCCCGGCCGCAAGGCATGCAAGAGCCAGATCCGCATGGGTCGCGTCGGGTGAGGCAATGACCACTGCATCCACCTTGTCTGACGCGATCAGGGCCATCGGATCGGCAAAGAAGCTTGCGTCTTCCGTCAGCCGGGCTGCGCGGTCAGGGTCGGCATCACAGATAGCCGTGACCTGCACCCCGGCCGTTTCCTCGCGCAACAGGCGCAGATGTTCCGCCCCCATCACGCCCAGACCGATGACCCCGACCGAGAGTGTCATTTCACGTCGATCCAGCGCTCTTCGCGCGCCGAGGTCTGGATTGTCTCGACCAGCGTCTGGATGCGCAGACCCTTGCGGAAGTTGAATGGCTCGGGTGCCTTGCCAGCGATGGCGTTGATGTAGCCTGCAACCTCGATGGCCTTGAGGTCATTGAACCCGATCTGATGGCCTGCCGCGACGCAGAACAGGCCGTAGGGCGCGTGGTCCGGGCTTGCTTCGATCCGCCGAAAGCCCTGACGGCCCTTGGCATCAGCGGTCGAAAAGAAATGCAACTCGTTGAACCGTTCCTGACTGAAGGCAAGTGCGCCCTTGGTGCCGTACACCTCGAAGTCGTGCTGCATCTTGCGGCCCGTTGCGATCCAGTTGCCCTCGATGCTGCCCGTCGCACCATTTTCGAACCGCAGAAAGGCGCGGCCCACGTCATCGACCGTCACCGCTTTGCGCCCGCCCCGCCCGTCGGGCCGTTCGGAGATCATGGTGACAAGGTCGCCCATCACGCGGGTCACAGGCCCGCACAGGAACTCGGCGGTAGCGAGTGCGTGCGACCCGATGTCAGCAAGCGCCCCGCCCCCGGCCGGGTCGTGGCGGAAAGTGAAGTTGCCCGAAGGGTCAGCCATGTAGTCTTCGCAATGGATGCCGCGATAGCCGCGGATCTCGCCCAGTTCACCGCCCGCGATCATGTCGCGCGCAAGGGCCAGCATCGGGTTGCACAGGTAGTTGAAGCCGACCTGGGTCTTCACGCCCTTCGCTTCGGCGGCGAGGGTCATGTCAAGCGCGTCGGCGGCCAGCGGCGCTAAGGGTTTTTCGCAATAGACGTGCTTGCCAGCAGCAATCGCGGCCAACGACATTTCCTTGTGCAGCGCATTCGGCGCAGTGATGGACACAAGGTCGATCTCCGGATCGGCCATGATCGTGCGCCAGTCGCTGGTGGCATGGGCAAAGCCCAGTGTCTGACGGGCACGTTCGGCGGCCTCGTCCGTGATGTCGGCCACTGTGTGCAGTTCCAGATCGCAGGGAAGTTCAAAGACGCGCGGGGCCGATGTGAAGCCGAACACATGGGCCTTGCCCATGAAGCCGGTGCCGATCAGGCCGATGCGGAGTTTGGGTTTGGTCATTTCACAAGTTCCTTTGCGCCCGTGAGGGCCGCAGCATTGACGACAAGTGCCGGATCAAGCCGCCCGGCAAAGAAATCGAGCACATTCTGCACCGACGACACGGCCATGCGTTCGGCGGCTTCGGCGGTCAGCCCGGCAGTATGGGGGGTCAGGATCACCTGATCGAAGGCCAGAAGCGGATGGTCGGCCTGCGGTGGTTCAGCGTCGAACACATCCAATGCGGCGGCCGCAATCTGCCCCGAACGCAGCCCGTCACACAACGCGGCCTCATCCACGATGCCGCCACGCGCGGTGTTGACGATAATTGCCCCGCGCTTCATTGACGCAATCTCTGCCGCTCCGATGATCGGCTTGTCAGCCTTCGGGATATGGACCGAGACGAAATCGGCCGCGGCAAGCGCAGCGATCAAATCGTCGGCGCAGGCCACGTTCCCGTCGGGCCAACCCTTGGCTGCAAGGTAGGGATCATAGGCCAGAATCTTCATCCCGAAAGCCGAAGCCATGGTTGCGAGATGCCGTCCGATCCGGCCAAAGCCGATGATCAGCAGCGTCTTGCCAGAAATCTCGCCCTGCTCCAGCTTGTTGCGCCAGCCCCAGGGCCCGCCCCGCACAGCACGGTCCGACCGGATCAGTTGCTTGGCGCAGGCAAGGATTTGCATCATTGCGTGCTCGGCAACAGAAACCGAGTTCACATCGCCGACGATGCACAGCGGTATCCCGCGCGCATTCAGCGCGGCCACATCCACCGCATCATACCCGACGCCGTGCCGCGACACGATCTGCACGCGCGTGGCCTTGGCCACAGATGCTGCCGTCATCGGTTGGGTGCGGATCACCATGCCGTCCGCCTGTTCCAGATGGTCCTGGTAGGAGGCCTCAGAGATCTCCTCAACATGGGTGTAGGTCACGCCCGCCGTGGCATCCAAAAGCGCAAGCCCCGCTGGATGCAGCTTTCCGGCAATCAGGATATGCGGCATCAGTAGCCCCCCTTTTCCGTCTTTCCGGCGATGCCGTCGGTCAGCTTGCGGAACCCCGCAACGGCTGCCCCAGCTGCGGCGGCCAGAAACCGGCTATCGCCACCGACGGTCGTCATGTCGAACCCCCAACCGATGGCACGGGCGGCGTAGTCGGGCGTTCCGCAATGCAACGCCGCGCGAATGCCGTTCTTCTTGCAGGCGGCAAGGATGGTTTGCAGCGCCGCGATCATCTCGGGCTCTTCCCGGTCGAAACCGGGGGCAAGGCGGCCTTGGGTCAGCGACAAGGTCAGGTCAGCGGGCCCGACGTAGATGCCATCCAGACCGGGGGTCGCGGCGATGGCTTCAAGGTTCGCCATGCCTTCTGCGGTTTCGATCATGGCGAAAGCAAGCATGTTGTCATTCGCTTCGATCGCGTAGTTTGCGCCGGCCGCAAAGGACACGCGGGTCGGGCCGAAGCTGCGTTGTCCATGCGGCGGGTATCGCAGATAGCTGACGAAGCGGGCAGCGTCCTCGCCTGTGTTCACCATCGGGCAGATGATGCCGTATGCCCCGGCATCCAGCGCCTTCATGATGATCCCGGGCTCGTTCCACGGCACGCGGGCCATCAGTGTGGCCCCAGAGGCCCGCATCGCCTGGAACATCGGCAGGATATTGCTGTAGTCCAGCGCGCCATGCTGCATGTCGATGGTGACACTATCGAACCCTTGCGCCGCCATGATTTCCGCAGTGAAGGGGTTTCCGATACTACACCAGCCGTTGATCGTGGGCTTGCCCTCAGCCCAGAGGGCCTTCAGCTTGTTGGGGATCATGACCACACCATCTGGCTGGATTTGACATCAAGGTAGTCGCGGATACCTTCGATCCCGCCTTCGCGGCCCATGCCGGAATGGTTGGTGCCACCGAACGGCGCTTCGGACGCTGCCATCGCGAAGGAGTTGATGCCGACCATCCCGGCCTTCAGCGCCTGAACCGTGCGCCGTGCGCGGGCGGGGTTTGTGGTGAAGGCATAGGCCGACAGACCCATGTCGCAGGCATTGGCGCGGGCCAGCACCTCTTCCTCGGTGGCAAAGCGGGTGATCGCGGCGATGGGGCCGAAATTCTCGTCCGCCATGACGCCCATCTCGTCCGTGCAATCGGTCAGAACGGTCGGCTGGAAGAAATGCCCCGAGTTGAAGCCCGCTGCCCGCGCGCCACCGGTTGCCAGTTTGGCCCCGGCAGCCACAGCAACCGCGACGATTTTCTCCATTTCGGCAAGCCGACCAGCGTTGATCAGCGGACCCATCGCGACCGAGGGGTCAAGGCCGTCACCGAGCTTGATCGCTTTGGCCCGGGCGACGAAGCCGTCAACGAAAGCGTCGTGCAGGCGTTCATGGACGTAGAAGCGGTCACCCGTCACGCAGACCTGTCCCGCATTGGCGAACTTGGTCGGTACGGCGACGGCCAGCGCGGCTTCAAGATCGGCGTCGTCATAGATGATGACCGGCGCGTTGCCGCCCAGTTCCATCGACACCTTTTTCAGCGTCGCTGCCGCATCGCGGATCATCTGCTGGCCCACACGGGTCGATCCAGTCAGTGACACCTTGCGCACGCGCTTGTCGGCCATCAGGGGCGCATAGGTCGCCGGTGTTGGCCCGATAACCAGGTTGACTGCGCCGGCCGGTAGGGTTCCGGCACGAACGCAGTCAACCATCACCATCGCCACACCCGGTGTCTGGGACGAAGGGCGGACGATGATGGAACAGCCCGCAGCCAAGGCGGGAGCGACCTTGCGTGCAATCAGGGCTGCGGGAAAGTTCCAGGCGGTAAAGGCGGCGACGATCCCCACGGGTTCGTGGTGGACCTCGAACCGCCCGCCTGGCACGCGGGATTCAATGATGCGGCCATAGATGCGGCGCGCTTCTTCGGCATACCAACGGAACTGATCGATGCAGAGGCCCCATTCCCGCCCCGACTGGGCGATGGGCTTGCCGGTCTCAAGGCTGATCATCCGCGCAGCCTCGTCCGTGCGGCGCAGCATCTCGTCCGCGATCCGGTGCATCGCATCGGCGCGCGTGAAGGCGGGTGTCGCTGACCATGCCGCAAGGCCCGCCTGTGCTGCATCAATGGCTGCTGCCGTATCGGCCTCAGTCGCCACGGGGCAATCACCAAGCGAAAGCTCTGTCACCGGGCTGAAGACGGGTGCTGTGGCGCCGCTAACGCTGCCGCGCCATTCGCCCGCGATGAAAAGTCCGAACGGAGAATACATCAGGCGATCTCCTTCACAGCCACGACACGGGCCTCGGCAATGGATTTCAGCGCGGCTTCGGCAAGAACGAGGGCCAGCCGCCCGTCTTCGAACCCGACAGAAGGCAGGCGGCCGGTCTCCACCGCTTCGACGAACTCGGAAATCTCGGCGTCGAACGCCTCGCGATACCGCTCGATGAAGAAGTTGAGCAAAGGCTCGGACCGATCCGTGAAATCAACCGTGTGCAGCGTCATCTCGTGCGGACGGCGGTTTTCCGAGATCGCCATCCCCTTGGTCCCCAAAGCCTCGACCCGCTGGTCGTAGCCATAGGTCGCGCGGCGCGAGTTGGTGATGATGGCCTGCTTGCCGCTTGCCGTCGTCAAGACAACGGTCAGCGTGTCATGATCGTTCAGCTTTTCCATCAGATCGGGGTCAACCAACCGCGAGCCGGTGGCAAAAACCTGCGTCACCTCTTCGCCCAAGATGAAGCGCGCCATGTCGAGATCATGGATCGTCATGTCGCGCAGGATGCCGCCCGAAACCTTCAAATAGGCCTCTGGCGCAAGGCCAGGATCGCGGGAGGTGATCACCACCTGATGCAGTTCGCCAATATCACCCTGGACGATGGCCCGACGCACGGCGGCGTGGCCAGGATCGAAGCGCCGCACAAAGCCCAGTTGAATCGGCACAGCACTGCCTGCAATGGTTGCTGCACAGCGGTTGACCCGCTCGAGACTGAGGTCGATCGGCTTTTCGCAGAGCACGGGCTTGCCCGCCGCAATCGCCATTTCCAGAAGGTCGGCATGTGTGTCTGTCGCGGTGGCGATTAGAACGGCATCCACCTTGTCAGAGGCCAGAACAGCTTCGACCGACGAGAACACTTCTGCTCCGGTCTTCTTGGCCACCGCATCAGCAGCGGGGGCGTGGATGTCGTAAACGCCCGCAAGCGTGGCCCGCGGATGGGCGGCGATGTTTGCGGCATGCATCACGCCGATGCGCCCGCAACCGAGCACAGCGATCCGGATCATAGTTTTCCTCCCGATTCAGTTGAGCAATATTCATTGCGTTGAACACCTATTGTCAACTGGTAATGCGTGAGGTTAAGTTCGCAGAGCTTTCGAGGAGGAGGAGACAGGGATGGACCGCAGAACGATTCGCCTGACCATGGCCCAGGCGCTGGTTAAATGGCTGACCGTACAGATGACCGAAATCGACGGCGCGCGCGTGCCGTTGTTTGGCGGCGTGTTTGGAATTTTTGGCCACGGCAACGTCACCTGCCTCTCTGAAGCGCTGGAGGCGGTTCAGGACACCTTGCCGACCTGGCGTGGACAGAACGAACAGTCGATGGCGCTGGCAGCCATCGGCTATGCAAAGGCCAAGCGTCGTCGGCAGATCATGATCGCCACCTCCTCAATCGGGCCGGGTGCGCTGAACATGGTGACGGCTGCAGGCACGGCCCATGCAAACCGGCTGCCGGTCCTGCTGATCGCAGGGGACACGTTCACCAACCGCGTGCCCGACCCCGTGATGCAGCAGGTCGAACACTACGGCAATCCGACCATCACCGTGAACGACACGTTCAAGGCCGTGACGCGCTACTGGGACCGGATCACGCATCCAGCGCAGATCCTCCAGTCGCTGCCTCAAGCCGTGGGCGCAATGCTTGACCCCGCGGACTGCGGCCCGGCGTTCCTTGCCTTGCCGCAGGACACCCAAGAACTGGCCTTTGACTATCCCGTGGAATTCTTTGAAGAACGCCTCTGGTCCATCCCGCGTCCGCGCCCCGATCGCAAGGCTTCGGAAGCCGCCGCTGCTCTTCTGCGGACGGCCAAGAAGCCCCTGATCATTTCGGGCGGAGGCGTTCGTTATTCCGGGGCGGAAACGGCGCTGGCCCGGTTCGCCGCCGAACGGGGCATCCCTGTGGTCGAGACCATTGCCGGCAAAGGTGCGCTTACCCACAACCACCCGGTTCATGCCGGGCCTATCGGCATCGTCGGTTCGACGTCAGCCAATGCCCTTGCCGCAGAGGCGGACGTCATCCTGGCAATCGGGACGCGTCTGATGGACTTCACGACGGGGTCGTGGACCGCATTCCGTCACGATGCACGGTTCATTTCCATCAACGCCGCAAGGTCTGACGCGCTCAAGCATCGGGCGCTGGCTGTCGTCAGCGACGCGCTCGAAGGCATCGATGATCTCGACGCACAGCTGGGTGCTTGGAAAGCGCCTGCCGGTCACATGGCCCATGCCAAAGAGCTGTTCGCCGATTGGAACGCGCTGCTCGACAAGCACCAGGCCCCAACAAATACGCCTGTGCCGACCTATGCACAGGTTGTGAATGTCGTGAATGAATGGGCCGATGACAAGGACACCCTGATTGCGGCTGCCGGCGGTATTCCGGGCGAAGTCATGAAGGGATGGCGCGTGAAGGCGCCCAACACCTTCGACCTCGAGTTCGGGTTTTCCTGCATGGGGTATGAGATCGCGGCCGGATGGGGCTGCGCGATGGCGCAAGACGGCCCCGGCGGTGTTGGCGGAACGCCCATCGTCATGCTGGGTGACGGTACTTACATGATGATGAACTCGGACATCTATTCCACGGTGCTTTCCGGTCACAAGATGATCGTCATCGTCTGCGACAACGGCGGCTATGCCGTCATCAGCCGGTTGCAGCAGTTCAAGGGCGTGCCGGGCTTCAACAACCTTCTGAAAGACTGCCGGATCAAGAACAAAGACAATCCCGTGCATGTCGACTTTGGCAAACATGCCGAGGCGATGGGTGCTGCCGCGCGGTCCTGCGAAAGCCTTGCCGACCTTGAGGCCGCCCTCGAATGGGCCAAGGGCACAGACCGGACCACCGTAATAACCATCGTGACCGACGCCTACTCCTGGGTGCCCGGCGATGCCGATTGGGATGTCGGTGTGCCGGAAGTGTCGGACCGCGAAACGGTGAACAAGGCCCGCGAGAGCCAGATTGAGATTCGCGCCAAGCAGCGCGTTGGAGTGTGAAGATGAAAGCGAAACTTGGAATTGCTCCCATCGCGTGGTGGAACGACGATCTGGCTGAACTGTCGGATGACGTCAGCCTTGAGGAATGCCTGCGGCAGGCGTCCGTCGCGGGCTTCACCGGCATGGAAACCGGCCGGCGCTTTCCGATGGACATGGCCGAGCTTGGTCCGATCCTTGGGAAATACGGCATCTCGGTGTGCGGTGGCTGGTTTTCTGGTCTTCTCCTCGATGGTGACATCGAGGTCGAGAAGGACCGCATTGCCCAGCAACACGCCTTCTTCAAGGCCGCGAAAGCCCCCTGCATCGTCTATGGGGAAACCGCGCGCTCGGTGCAGGGCATCAAGTCCGCCCCGCTGGCAACGAAGCCCAAGCTGACCGAGGCTGAAGTCGCCGTCTATGGCCGCAAGATCAGCGACTTCGCCGACTGGTGCGCGGCGAACGGCATGCCGATCAGCTATCACCACCACATGGCCGCCGCGATCGAAACCGAGGCCGAGTTGGACCTCTTCATGAAGCACTCCTCCGTTCCGTTGCTCTTCGACGCGGGCCACATGGCCTTTGCGGGCGGCGACAATCTTCGCGTCATCGAAAACCACTGGAAGCGGATCACCCACGTCCACACCAAAGACATCCGCCGCGCCGTGGTGGATGGTCTGGACCGCAGCAAGGAGTCTTTCCTCGATGCCGTCGTGAAGGGTGCTTTTACCGTACCGGGCGACGGTAGCTTGGATTTCGAGGCGATCGTGAAAGCGCTGGCAACAAAAGGCTACGAAGGCTGGTTCGTGGTCGAAGCGGAACAGGACCCCAAGGTCTCTCCGCCTCTGGAAATGGCACAGAAGGGTCACAAGGAACTGCTGCGAGTGATGGCTGCAGCCGGGTATGAGGTCGTGCAATGACCGAGTTCTCGGGGAACCGTATGGACGGCAAGATCTGCGTCGTCACGGGTGCCACGCAAGGCCTTGGCGCAGCCATCGCCCGCAGGCTGGCCGCTGCGGGCGCCAAGGGAATTGTCATCACCGGTCGCAACGTTGAACGCGGGACGCATGTCGCGCGTGAGCTTGCCGAGGCGCACGGCATCTGGGCGCATTTCCTGCAGGCCGACTTCGCGCGCGTCGAAGACTGCCGGATGGTCATTGCCGAAACGGACCGTCTTTTCGGTCGTATCGACGTGCTGGTGAATGCTGGCGCGTCGACCGCACGCGGTACGATCGTCGATACCTCGCCCGAGACCTTCGATGCCCTGTTCAACACCAATGTCCGCGGTCCCTATTTCCTGATGCAGGAAGCGATCCGCCTGATGATCGCCAAAGGCATCGAGGGCGCGATCTGCAATATTGGCTCGATCTCGGCCTTGGCCGGACAACCCTTCATCAACGCCTATTGTGCCAGCAAAGGCGCGCTGACCACTCTCACCGCAAATACCGCGTTCTCAGTCATGGCCAACCGCATCCGGGTGAACCAGCTGAATGTTGGGTGGATGGCGTCTGACCATGAACGCGAGATCCAGGCAGACGGCGGCGATCCCGACTGGGAAGCCAAGGCTGCTGCCGCCCTGCCCTTCGGACGGCTGGTCGATCCGAACGAGGCCGCGCGGGCGGTGAACTTCCTTGTCTCGGACGATGCCGGACTGATGACCGGCGCCATCATCAACTTTGACCAGTCGGTCTGGGGCGCGGTGGCAGAAGGGATGCCAGTTCCGAAAGGCCCGATGCAGATCTAAGGGCCCGTCACCACAGGAATGCGCGGCGCGTCAGTGTTTTTTTGCAGACGCGCTGCCAACGCGACGCTCAGCGCCTGTGCCAGACACATCGGAGCGGCCAAGCTGCGAGAGAACGTGTATTCGTGTTCCGGCACAGCAAACAGGATCCGCGCAAGTTTTGCATAAGGCGACAGAGTGCTGTCGGTCAGGGCGATGATCGGCACGCCCCGCGCCGCCGTTTCCTCGGCCACGTTTACAACCTCTGTCGCGTAAAAGCGGAACGACACCACGAACAGAACGTCTGTCGGCCGCGCGACCTTGGCCATGTGGGTCGCAAGCCCGCCGCTGGCATCCAGAAGCACTGTCCGCTTTCCCAGCATCGTCAGCACATACCGTAGAAGATCGACGACGGGGGCGGATCGAAGTTGCCCGATCAGGTAAACCGTATCTGCCGCTTCCATCATGTCGGCGGCCATCGCCAAGGCAGCGGCATCAACACTTGCGAGGAGCTCCTGCAGGGAGGCCACGTCCCTTGCGACAAGATCGGCAAGAAACGCCATCTCTCCTTCCCGGACTCCTCCGAGTTCCGTCGCCAGCGCCCGCACACGTGCGTCGAATCCAGGGGCCGCCGTCGTCAGGCGCCTCTGGAACACCGTCTGCAAGTCCTTGAACCCCTTGTAGCCCAACGACTGCGCATAGCGCACAAAGCTGGATGCATGGATTCCACATTTCGCGCCGATCGCGTTGACCGACAGCACGGCGACATCATTGGGATTCTGGGTCAGATAGAGCGCGATCTTCTGATACGACTTGGACATGTCGTCATACCGGTCGTGGATCAGCGTGATCAGCTCTTCGTAACTCTCCGGTGGTCGAAACGACACTTGATAGCACTCCGATTCCGTCTGCTCGTTTTGCGGATTATTCGAGCCCCCACCGAACAGCTTGCAGGGAACTTTGTCAATTCTCCTGCAATGCACCGAACTGTGCGAATATGGTCCGACACAAGTACCGCAGGCTCAGCCGGGCAAGTATAGCCGATCCGCCTCCGGATCGCGGGAAGAGAACTCGACACCGGAAAGCTCTTCGAATAAAGGTCCCGGTGCTCTGGCCATGGCCCACTCGATTGTCTGGCTCACCCGCTCTGGCTTTGAGACGCCGACGATCGTCGAAGTAACGCGCGCGTCTCTCAAAGAGAACTGCAGCGCGGCAGCACCCGGTGCTACGCGATGCCGACCACAGATCTCCTCGATCTTTCGAACCGGTAGAAGCGCGGACTCATCGGCGTCCTGATAGGTGATCCGTCGCATCTGCCCGGCGCCTTTGGCGAGAATTCCGCCGGCAAAGGGTGCCGCATTCAGAACGGCAATCCCTCGTGCCGCACAAGCATCCAGCACTGTGGTGGCCGAACGGTTGAGCAAGCTAAAACGGTTGTGCGTCAGAATGATGTCGAACGGCCAGTCCTGAAGCACCTCAAGCAACAGGTCAGAACGCCCCATGGCCAGGCCGACGGCCTGGACGACACCTGCTTCCCTCATTCGAAACAACGTATCAATTGCTCCGCCTGGGCGGCGAATCTCGTCGAGATCCCGGGAATGCTCCGGGTCGTGAAGATGCAGTATCTGAAACCGATCAATCCCAAGCGCTGTCAGACTCTCTTCTGCCGAACGTCGGGCACGGTCGGCGTCGAAACGGCCGGTTTCCATGTCTCTGTCAAGTTTAGTGGAAAGTACAAAACCGTCGGGAAGCCCGCCACGTTCGCGGATAACAGCGCCGATCCGGTCCTCAGCCCGACCGAATCCATAGTTGCGCGACGTGTCCAAGAGGTTCACCGGACTGTCGAAGATCGCGCGTATGGTCGCTCGTGCTGACTCTTCAGTAACGTCATGCCCGTATGTGTCAGGCATCCCGGCCAGAGGTGCGGTTCCGAAGCCGACTTGAGTTACTTCCAGACCAGTTGATCCAATCGGCGTCTTCTGCATCGCAAAGCCCCCGTTTGCTTGTTTCGCGGCGTCAAGTTCGGGTCTTCATTCCACTGGAACGACGGCTGGCCAAAGTGGTCAGCACTGCGGCGACGATTATAACCGCACCCGTCGAGGCCTGAACATAAAACGAAGGCACCTGTGCCAGGGTCAGAAGGTTGTTGATCACCCCGATCAGCAACACGCCGCTGACCACACCAATGATATTTCCCTTGCCGCCGCCCAGTGAAACACCCCCGATTACGGCGGCAGCGAAGGCCGAAAAGATGATCCCCTCTCCCTGGGTCGTCACGGCGCTGTCGAGGCGGCCTGTCATCAGGATGCCGGCCAGTCCTGCCAGAAGAGCCGCAAAGATGAAGGCCGACCAGATCACCCGGTCCACATTGATGCCCGCAGCACGCGCCGCCTCTTCGTTCCCACCCACCGCGTAAAGCGCGCGTCCATAGCGGTGATACTGGAAGACCAGCCCGACCACGATGGCAACAGCCAGGAACACGAAGACCGATACCGGTACGCCCAGAAGCCGCTCAGAACCCAGATAGGTCAGCGCGCGGCCCGGCGAATAGATGGACCGTCCGTTTGAGATGATCAGCACACCGCCTCGAAGCAAAACCAGAAGTCCGAGGGTCGAGATGAAGGGGTTCAGCCCGACCTTCACCACCATGAAACCGTTGAAGACCCCGATCAAACCGGCTGCTCCAAGTGCCACAATAAGCCCCATCCAGCCCGGCAGCTCGATTCCGAAGCCGCCCGCGGCTGCTGGAACCAGCATCACGGCGGCCAGCATGGGCGCAAAGCCGACGATGCCTTCAAGCGACAGATCCAGCCGACCGATCAGCACCACAAAGGTCAGGCCGATCGTCGTCAGGCCCAAAACACTGACTTGCTCCAGGATGTTGATGAGGTTGACCGTGGTCAAAAACCGCGGCGCGATAATGGCACCGACGATTACCATCAGCAGCAGCACCGGATACATGGTGAAGCCGTTCGCCACAAAGGCACTGCCGAAGGCCGACAGTTTCGACGGCCCATTGTCGCCCGTCCGTCCAAGGTTTCCAGCCATCATGCTACCCCCTCCATCCGCAAGATCAGATCCTTCATGCTGTAGTCGCCCACCAGTTCGTCCACGACCGCCCCTTCGAAGACGATGACAACACGGTTGGCGAGTTGGCTGATTTCGTCCTCTTCATCCGAGACGACGACGACACCCAGGCCCTTACTCGCCAGATCGCGAAGCAGGGCGTAAAGCTGTTCCTTCGCGCCCACGTCCACGCCACGGGTCGGGCTGAGAGCCACGATCACATCGGGGCTTTGACAAAGCGAGCGGGCGAAAACGACCTTCTGCTGGTTGCCGCCGCTAAGCTGGCCGACAGGTTGTTCCAGCGACGACGCTATAACGTTGGTCTGGCGCGCAAGTCCGCCGACATGCTC
>JAIXPH010000048.1 GCA_027486345.1 Paracoccaceae bacterium | reverse complement strand
ATCGCCACCGCCTCGGGCGAACAGTCGCGCGGCGTGGCGCAGATCAACGTGGCGATCGGCGAGGTGGCGAAATCCGCCCTCTCCACCAGCCAGCAGGCCGAAGAACTGGCCGCCTCGGCAGCGGAAATGCAGGCCACCACCGAAAGCATGTTGACCGAAGTGGGCCGCTATCGCCTGCGTCGGCGCACGCCGCCTGCTGCCGTTTCGGTGCCGGGGCTGAACCTTGACGGGCTGCCCGCCGACCTGATGGCCCAGATCCAGACCATGATCGCGCGCCAGATGGCCACACCGGCCGGCACTGCGGTCAACCGGACCGACCGCGACTCGCGCGGTTACGCGAATTTCTGAACAAACGGGCGGGAACGCAGCACCCCGCACCGATCATAGGAGAGTGACGATGCCTTACAACGTGATGATTGTGGACGACGCGGCGATGATGCGGCTGTACATCGCCAGCTTCATCAAGACCTTGCCCGACTTCAAGGTGGTGGCGCAGGCCGCCAACGGGCAAGAGGCGCTGGACAAGCTGTCGGCGACACCCAACGTGGACCTGATCCTGCTGGACATCGAAATGCCGGTGATGGACGGGCTGGAATTCCTGCGCCACGCCAAGCTGAAGACGCGTGCGAAGATCTGCATGCTGTCCTCGGTCGCGGTGTCGGGATCGCCCCATGCCGCCAAGGCCCGGGAGTTGGGCGCGGATGGGGTCGTGGCCAAGCCGTCAGGCACCGTGTCGCATGACCTTGAGGAAAAGACCGGCGACGAATTGGCCCGGACGATGCGCACGCTCGTCGCGGCCTGATCCCCGGTCGCCACATCCCTTGGCGCTGGCCGGTTCCGGCCCGCACCGTCCCTCCACTCGGCAAGGTTCGAGGTCGCGATGTCTGACGAAATGGACGAAATCTGGGCGCTTTACGCCGATGACGGCGCGCAGGCGCTGGATGCGATGGAAATCGCTTTGGATGCGTTGGGGGCCGGTCCTGCTGCGGCGACCGATCCCAATGTCGCGGCCTTTTTCCGGGCGGTGCACACGTTCAAGGGCAACTCGCGGGTCCTTGGCCTTGCCGTGGTGGAAAGCCGCGCGCATTACGCCGAGGATCTGATCGGTCTCGTCCGCGATCAGGGCGTGCCGTGGGATGCGGAAATCCGCGACATCCTGCTGATGGCTGCGGATACGCTGCGCGTGATGCTGGAAGAAACCGCCGCCACCCGCGCGGATGTGGACCCGGTGGCGTCAGAGCCGTTGATGGCCCGGCTGAAGGACAAGATCGCCCGGTGCACCGGGGCGTCAGGCGCGCCCGCATCTGTGGCAACACCAGAGCCAGCCACAGCGCCGGACCCCACGCCAGCGGTAACTCCAGACCCCGCCCCGCCGCCGCGCAAGGCCAAGGCGCGCAAGGCGGCAGAGGTGGCCGAAGCACCGGCCGCCGCACCGGCCCCCCCTGCACCGCCGCCCCCCGCGCCGGAACCAGTCGCCAAACCGGCGGCGAAGAAACAAGCGGACGCGCCGCGTCTGGCGGACGATCCGACCTACCGCGCCATCTTTCAGGGCATGGCGCGCGATTGTCTGGCCAAGTTGCGCCAGGCGACCGGCAGCTTTGCCGCTGACCCCGATGCCGCGCGCAGCCTTGCCCGGCGCGAGGCGGACGGGCTGTCCCATGCCGCGCGGCAAATGGGGCTGGATGATTGGGATGCGGCGCTTTGCGCCTATCTGGCCGATGCCGATGGTGGGATCGAGGCCATCGCGCAACTTGTCCTGCGTCTGGAAGAATTGACCGAGGCCGAAGCGGGCGCAGCGCGCGGCCCGGTCGCGCCGGGTGGTGACGGCGACGTTAGCTTCTTTGACGCGCTGCGCGAACCTTTGGACCGTATTGCGCGCTATGGCACCGATTTCGCCTGCGGGGACACGCCGGACCCGGACGATGTCGCCGCCGCCGTCGAGGTGGTCAAGGCGGTGTCTCAGCCGCAAGGCTTCGTGCGCGTCGTCGAAGCCGCCGATCAGTTGCTGGAGGCGGATTCGGCCATCTCCTTCCGCAACGCCGAACTGCACCTCTACGAGGAACTCGGCGCGGTCGAGGCGATCATGCCCGACGCCGCCCGTGCGGCCGGGCTCAGCCCGCGGGGCCTTGTGCAGGTCTGGTGCGCGGAACATGTGTTCGACACGCTGGGCGCGCTGGAACACAACCTCAACCGTCTGCGCGACCCGGAAACCGAGGACCGGGACGAGGAATTCCTTGCGTTTGACCGGTTGATGCGTCTGGTCCGCCATGCCTGCGCGCATTACGAGATCGAAACCGCCGGGCAATTGGCGCTGACGCTGGTCGACCTGTTCTCGCGCACGCATATCTCGGGCAAGGCCCCGGACGCGATCCTGAATCACATCGCGCGCGGCTTCATCGACACCATCGAACTGGTGTTTGACGCGCTGCATCAGGGCGAGACGCCTGACACCGCCAGTCTGGACAAGCTGTTCGAAGAAGCGGCGAATGTGGCCTTCGTCAAGGATGGGCTGGTCACCGCCAGCGCCATCGAGCGGCGGCTTGGCCTGCCCAAGGAATTCCATCGCGTGCTCTCGCCCGAAAGCGTCCGCACGGCCGGGGATGCCTTGGATCAGGGGATGGAATTCTACGTCCTGCGGACGGACATCAACACCGACGAGCAATTGGCCGAAAGCTTCATCGACTGGCTGTCATCGGGTCAGGCGAAATCGATCACCAACGTGACCGTTTTCGAAGGCCAGAAGACGCTGTTCGATTTCCTGATCGCCACACCACTGGACGAGCCCAGCCTGTCCGAAGTGCTGGCGCGTCTGGACCCAAGCCATCGCAAGCTGGTGCTGTTGCGCCACCTCAAACCGGCGCGCGAGGCCGGGCCGATGGCCGACGACTCCCTCGGGCGCGACGCGGATGCCGCCGCAGGCTTGCCGACCCAACCGGGCGTCACGGCGGAGATGCTGGAAACGCTGGGCGAAATCGCCGCCTCGCAATCCATGGTCAGCCATATCCTGACCGAACTGGCCGACGCCGATCTGGTGGACAGCATCGACTCAATCCTGCGCACGGCGAATGGTGACATGCGCCGCGTGCGGACACAGGTGCGCGCCCTGCTGGGAGAGTTCACCAGCCGCTTGCAGGAAGTGTCACAACTGGAATCGCAACTCGTCGGACAACTGGCGCAGTTGCAGGAGGAGACGGTCGAAATCCGCTCGCGCCGCATCGAGACGGTCCTGCGCCCGCTCGAGACCTTCGTGCAGACCTATTCGCGCCGCAACCGGCGCGAGGCGCGCTTCTCGCACAGCGGGGGCGAGATCAGCCTCGACATCACCATTCTGGACAACCTGCGCAAACTGTTGCGCTCTCTCGTGATGCTGCGGTTGGAACAGGACGAGGCGGCCCCGTCCAGTATCCACATCACCTTCCAGCGCGACGAAGAGCGCGTGCTTGCCGTGTTCGAGGACGACGGCGGCGCGCTGGAATCCGGCACCGGTTTGCAGGACATCCAGACCGGGTTGCAAAAGATGGGCGGCGACATCCGCCGGGTCGCGCTGCCGGGCAAGGGGATGCGGTTCCACATCTCGATCCCCTTGGCGATGGTGGTGCTGGAAGGCATGGTCGTGGGCGTCGAAGGCGTGCGCTACGTCATGCCGGTGGATGCCATCCGCATGATCCTGCAACCCGAGAACGACGTCCGCATTCGCATCTCCGCCGCCGAGGGCCGCGAGATGCTGCGGATCGCGGAAAATGAACTGGTCACCGTCACCTCGCTTGGCGGTGCGCCGCAGGGCGCGCCGCGGGCCGAAGGGCGGCGGCGGGGCGTCTATGTCGTGCTGGGCACCCAAGGGCGCAGCGTGGCCGTCCCGGTGGACGAGCTGATCGGCCAACAGCTGGTGCTCTTGCGTCCCTTGCGCGGGGTGCTGTCGCGAATCGAGAACATGACCGGCATCGCCCTTCTGGCGGGCGGAGACGTCGGGATGGTGGTTTCGGCCAACATGCTTTGTGCCGCGAACGGGTTTGGCGCGGGGGCGGGCAGCGGAATGCCATCCCTCCGCATGTAAACGCGCCATACCGCGTATAGGGCGGTTTGGCGCATTGGTATCGGCCAATGTCAGCGCTGTTGCATCCGTGCCGGGACAGGCCCCATCACGGTTTCAGGGTCAGGTTGCAAGACCCCGCCCGGAACCTGTGAGGGGGTCAGTGATCCCCGGTTGAGTGGAGATGATGACGATGCGGATGCAGAAGATCGCAGGGGAAGCCAAGGCAGAGGTGGCCCCGACACTGCAGTCATCGCTTGTCCCGGCATTGCTTCCTTCACAGGGGCCCGGCGCGTCGGTCCTGACGGTCGCCGTGCTGGCGGACAGGGTTCCCGAATGGCTGTCCGCATTGGCCGGTCTGGGGTTGCGCCTGCTGTGCGTTGGGGCGGATGGGGCGGCCCTGCTGCCGCAGGATCAGCCCGACATCCTGTTCATCGACGCGCCGTTCGTCCTGTCGGATCGGCGGATTTCGCTGCTGGTGACGCAGTTGCGCTGGGGACGACCTGATCTGGTGGTGGTCCTTGCCGACGGCATGATCGGGCAGGAACACGGCTTTCCGCATGACCTGAACTTTGACCCGGCGCTGGGGCCGGAGCATGCCGGTGACGCGCTGGCGGTGGCGCTGTCCATCCTGTCGCGCAAGCGCGCCGGTCCCGCCGCATCGCGCCAGAAGGCCCTGTTCGTGCCCTTGCTGCGCCGCCCGTCGATCCGTCGGACCCGACTGTTCGACTGAACCCCGCCGCGCTGGCCCAAGCCGGAATTTGCCTAACATTTCTTTCACGTGCGTCGTTTTCCCTCTCACAACCGGATGAGCTATTCCAAGCGTGAGAAGGAGCGGCGGATGACCTTTCTTGGTGCCAGAGCGCAATACCGTCGGGCAGACTCGGGCGACATCGCCGTGACCGAAGATCCCCATGGGATCATCCTCGTGACGCTGCGCGAACTGGAACGCTCGTTGCGGGCGCTGGCGGCGGCCAATCCGGGACCCTTCCCGGCCAGCCATGTGAACCGCGCCTTCACGGCGATCTACATCCTGCAATCCAGTCTCGACTTCGACAAGGGCGGCGAGATCGCGGTCAACCTGTTCCGGGTGTATGAATACTGCCGCCTGCGCGTGGCCGAGGCCTTCCGCCGCGAACCCGCGCCGCGACTGGCTGACGCCGCCGACCACATCGCGGGCCTGCTGGCCGCGTGGCAGCAGATCGGCGGCAAGGCGTGATGGACAGGGCCGCCACCGACGCAGGACTTGCCCGGCTTGCCCGTCTGGGTGACCGGCTGGAGTTCGCGGCGGCGGCGGGCATGGACGCGGTTGAGCTTGATCCCATGGTGGCAGAGATCGACCGTCTTGCCCGCAGCTTTGACCCGGATGCCCTGACCGGGCCGCAGCGGGCAGAGGTGGCAGGGCTCAGCGCACAGGTGGCGCGCATCCTGGCCTTGCTGTCGGATCGTCAGGCGCAGGATGTGGCGGCCCAAAGCCGCGAGGCCCGGTTGCGCCGGGCTTATGGCGCAGGGCACTGAACAGGCTGCGAGTCATCGGGCGGGGACCCCGCGCCGGTGATCACGCGTTACCGAACAAGTATTCAGATCGGATGGTGGTCCCGCGCCAAGGCCCGGCGCCGTGTCAACTCTTGCCGGGCGGCCAAGGGTTGCAGCATGGCAAGGAACGACACCAACCGCCGCCGCTTGGGCAGGCCCGCCGGGTCGAAGGTCACGCATTCGATCCGCAGATCATCCCAGCGTGGCGGTGTCTGCGGGGCGGGCGGGAACGTCGGCTCTGTCATCTTGCGCTCCTGCAAAGGACATGGGCAAAGGGGGGCTTGGCGGTGTCGCAGCAAATCCCGTGCCAGCCCGGCCTAGCGCGCCATGAATTTTGTCAGAAGCACATCCTTCACCGGTTCCGGCATCGCCTCGTCACCCAAGAGCGTGTTCACCCGCGCCCGCAGCGCGGCAGGCAGATCGGCCCGATAGGCCGGAATGTCGGCAGAGGCTTCTGCCTGCATCTGCGCGGCGTCCAGCAAGGCGGCCTGCAATTCGGGCTGCCGCGCCTTGGCCATCTCTTGCAGGTGCAGCAGCGTGGCCGCCGATCCTTCCAGATAGAAACTGACCGAGGCGATGACCATCGTCCGGTCTGGCCAAGTGATGAAGATATCCTCGGGGAAGGGGTAATAGACCTTCATCAGGTCTTCCAGAGGGGCCTCGACCGGCTCTGCCACCGTCTCCGGCGGTGCGGCATGGTGCATGCTGACCGCCAATCCCACGCCGAAGCTTCCGGTGACAGCCAGAAAGGCTGTCACGGTCAGGACTATCGAAGGACGGGATTCAGCGGCGGGCATGGGGCGACTCGGTCAGGACAGGGCGCGACCATATCCCCCGCCGCGCCCCGCCGCAGCCTGTCCGGGCGGCGGGGGCGCAGCCCTTGGGACGGTCCTTGGCGGCGGTATCCGGCGGTGCGGCCTAAACACGGCTGCATTCCGGTCGTCCTGAACGGGAGTCTCCGCACCTGCGGCGGAAAGAGGACCGGTTGGGCAAAGGACGGCGAAAGGCATGAAGGAAAGGATGTCCCGGGCGCTTGTCCCCGTGATCTCGCGCCTGCCTGCGCTGACGCGGTCGCGCGCCGAGCCAGAGTCGCCACAGGCCGCCGTGCAGCAGGATTTCGATCTGGTCCAGCAGGAAACCCATCTGCGCAACCGATCCCAGGTGGAACGCTTCCTGCCCGACATCCTTGGCCGGGCCTTGGCGCGCATCTGGATAGACCCCGTTTTTCGGGACCGTTTCGCCACTGATCCCAAGGGGACGTTGTCGGCTTATGGTGTGCATCTGCCCGACACGATCCACATCGATTTCGTGACCCAAGGCACCCTGCGCCCGCAGGTCGTGGTGATGGAACAGACCCGCCCCGACGCGCCGCGCCGGCGGCTCTTGTATCTGCAACTCGTGATGATGGCCGGGAAATGAGCGGATTTCACCTTGCCCTCGTGCTGTTTCTGGCGGGCTTTGCCGTCTCGGCCTATGCCGGCGAAGAAGAGGCGCTGTCCGATGCTGCCACCGCCATCCGAGACGGTCGCACCGCAGAGGCGGCGGCGATCTATCGCGACATGGCCGAAGGCGGCGATGGCCCGGCGCAGTACAATCTTGCGCTGTTGTATCTGACCGGGCGCGGGGTGCCGCAAAGCCACCGGGATGCGCTGTTCTGGGCATGGCGCGCGCGCCTGTCCGGGGTGGAGAAGGCCCCCGCGCTGATCGCCCGCATGGCGGAGGTGACGACCGACGATCTGCGCAAGGAATTGGCCGACCGTCTGATTGCCGCCCTGCAACCCCGTATCGACGCGGGCGAAGGGCGCGCGATGCTGGAACTGTCTGCGGTCTATCTTGAGGTGTTGCCCGAAGCCGACCTGACCAAGGGCTTGGTCTGGCAAGCGCTGGCCGCCGCCTTGGACGTCCCCGGCGCGGCAGAGGCACGCGACATCACGGGTGCGCGCATGCCTGCCGAAGACCGCCTGACGGCCGAGGCCGAGGCGGTCAAGACTCTCTCTGGCCTCTGTGACAAGGGCTTGTCCGGTCAGACCATCTGCAAGGTGATGTTCTGACCGGAACGTCTGCCCCGTGCCGGGGTTTGCCCCCAAAGCGCTGGAGGCAGATGTGGCACGACGGATGGGGGATGTTGCGGTGATCGCACCGCACAGCGATGCCCGCGCGGATGAAGTGGCCGACTGGCTGGACGCGCAGGGCGTGGCCCATTGCCGGGTGCACTCCGTGGACGGCTCACCGCTTGTCTTGCGCGTCGGGCAGGACACGATTTCTGGCTGCGTCGAAGAGATCACCCGCCACCTGCAAGACCTGCTGTGGCGGGACCTGCAAAGCTGAGACGCGGGTCAACGTGCGGGTTTCGGCCAATATTGCCGCGCGGCGGCCAGCGCGAATTGCAGCGCCAGGCCGCCGCCGATGAACAGAGTATCCAGCACCACGCCATGCGGCGCGACATGGCGCACGCCCTGCAAGCCGATACATAGCACCGAGCCGAGCGCAAAGACCGGCAGCGCCTGTCGCCCCAGCAGCTCGAACGGGGCGGCAAGGCGATGGGCGCAGGCGCGGCGCACGGCGGGGAAGGTGGACAGGAAATAAGCCAAGGCCAAGATATGGATCAGGCGCGGCCCGGTCAGGAAGGTCTTGTCAAAGGCCAGCAGGTTCCACGGCAGGTGGAACGTCTCTTTCAGCCACCAGAAGCTGTGCCCCATGACCTTGCCCACCGGCGGAAACAGGGTGGCGGCGCAGGCAAAGATCACGATGGCCCCGGTCAGCACCTGAATCCACGGGCGCACGGCCACCAGACGGCGGTTGTCCTTCATGGCCACGCCGATCAGCAGGCCGGTGACAAAGACCACCTGCCACGTCATCGGGTTGAAGAACCACGTTCCACCCGTGGGATAGTTGGGCAGGCCCAGATAAAACCAGCCCGACACGAACCACAGCGCGAACGACCCGGCCCAAAGCCGCATCGGCCAGCGCCACGCCAGCCACAGCAGCACCGGCGCACAGAACAGCAAGACCAGATACAGCGGCAGGATGTTCACATAGCCGAACTGATGGCCCAGAGTCGGGATGCCGATCAGCGTGCCCAAGGGATCGCGCCACAGCGATTCCATGTTGTTCTCGAACAGGATTTCCGAATTGCCCAAGAACTTGGCCGCTGCCGCCGCCGCGCCCAGTGCCGCCGCCGTGGTCAGCAGATGCACCTGATACAACGTCCAGACGCGCTTCCACACCCGCGCCAGACCCTGCCACAGACGCATGGGCGCGCGGAAATCGGCGGAATAGGCCAGACCGGCGGCAATGCCCGACATCAGCACAAAGCCTTCGGCGGCATCGGAAAAGCCGAAATTGCGCGAGGTGAACTTCTCATACACGTTGCCCGGCACGTGGTTGATGAAGATCATCACAAGGCAAAGCCCCCGGAACACATCCAGCCGGGGATCACGTGTCTTGCGCGGAAGGGCCGGTTCCATCACCGGGGCGGCCCCTTGAGGCCAGGAAGCGTCAGGCATTCATCACCGCAGGGCCGGGCAGGTCCGGTTCAACCGGGGTCTCCTTGCCTTGCCAGCGGGTCAGGATCAAGTGTTGCAAATTTATGACGGCAGAAGGCTGCCGCTCGGTCGGGGTCAGGAACAGGCGGCTTTGGCTTTGCCGTGACGACCATGAGATGATCACCGGGGCCAGCACCAGGGGCAGCGCGACTGGCAACAGCCACGGCACCAGCGCAGGTGCGAACCAGTTCGCCAGACCGAGGCCGATCACGCCGTTCGTCACCATCCAATGGCTGGCCGACCAGGCCTGAGCCAGCGTCAGGCTGCCATCGCCGCGTGTCTGGGCGGGCCAACCGCCATCCGCGCCCCGCAGCACCTGCAACACCGACCGCGTCTGATACATCAGAAAGATCGGCGCGGTGATCGATGAAAACACCAGTTCGACCAATGTCGATTGCAGCGCCCGCGCCTTGCCCGCAAATCCTGCCGCCCGCCCGCTGCGCGCGGCGTCCAGCACGATCAAGAGCTTCGGCACAAAAAGCAACCCGACCACCCCCACCGCCAGACCCAGCGCCTTGGACGCCTGTGACACCGGCAGCACCGGGAAGGGCCAGTCCTTGATCGGGAAATAGTCGATGGGCGCGGCAAACAGCGGGGCAAGGATCGACGCGCCCAGAAAAGCCAGCCAGAACACCGGCGCGATATAGGCGAGGATGCCTTGCAGGAAGACGAACCGGCTCCACATCCGCAGGCCGGGGGCCAGCAGGAGGCGGGAGTGTTGCAGGTTGCCCTGACACCAGCGCCGGTCCCGCTTGGCATGATCGACGATGTTTTCCGGGCCTTCCTCGTAGCTGCCTTGAATGTCGTCATCGACGCGCACGGTCCAGCCGGCTCGGGCCAGCAAGGCGGCCTCGACATAGTCATGGCTCAGGATATGGCCGCCAAAGGGCGGCTTGCCCGAAAGTGCAGGCATCCCGCAGCTTTCGGCAAAGGCGCGGACGCGGACAATGGCGTTGTGGCCCCAGAACGGCCCCGTCTTGCCCTGCATCATCGCCAAGCCACGGGCAAAGATCGGCGAATAGAAGGCCCCCGCGAACTGCATCACCCGCCCAAAGCGCGATTTGGCATGGATGATGACGGGCAGGGTTTGCAGCAGGCCCAGATCGGGCGCGGACTCCATCCGGCGGACCAGTTCCACCATCGTCTCGCCTTCCATCAGGCTGTCGGCGTCGAGGATGATGGCAAAGGGATAGGCAGCACCCGAGGTCTTGATAAAATCCTCGATATTGCCGGCCTTGCGGCCCTTGTTGTTCTGGCGACGGCGGTAGAACATCCGCCCCTCGGCCCCGGTTTCGGCCAACAGGCGCAGAAACCAATGGCGTTCCTTGGCGGCGATGCGGTCATCGCGGGTGTCGGACAGGATGGCGAAGTGGAACAGATCGCCAAAGCCCGTGCGGCGCAGCGATGCCTCCATCGCGGCGATGCGGGCAAAGGTGGCGACCGGGTCTTCGTTGTAGACCGGCACAAGGATGGCCGTGCGCGTGGTGATTGGACCGGTGGTGCGCGGACGGGCGGGCGGACGGGTGGTCAGACCGGCAATCGCCTGCGCCGCCCCCCATGCCAGCCAGAAGGTGGAGGCAAAGATCAACGCCGACCGCAGGACGTCAATGATGTCCAGACCGTCCGAGGCACCATATTGCAAGAACAGCAGAAAGCCCCCGCAGGCGGCGGCAACCGCCGCCGTCAAAGACAGGGTGCGGGTCAGCGCGACCGCACCCTCATCTTGTCCCTGCGCGGCCACGGGTCAATGCCCGGCCCTGCTGGTGCGGGCAGGACGCAGATGCATCAGCATCGTCAACAGCCCCACGCGGCGCGGCATCTCCAGCCGTTGCAGCGGCATGGCCAGCGGGGCCTTGGGCAGGGCGCCCAGCATCTCGACACGTTCGGCGATGCGGGTTTCGATGTCGAACTGGGCCTGATCGGACAGGTCGGTCATGTCTTGTTGATCCACTGATAGAGCCAGTTTTCCGTGAGCCGACGGTCATAGCCCGCCAGATGCGCCGAAAGTTCCACGATCGCACCCTCTGCGGCCGTAATGTCGATCACGAGCCGCCAGATATCGGTTCCCGGAATGCGTTCAACCACGGTCCCGCTCAATTCCGCGTTGGCGACATTCACAACCGCTTCAATCGGGGCGTCGGGTTCCATCTGGGCCAGCAATCCGCCCTTGAAATCCACAACGAACTTGCGCGATCCGGGCGCGGCCTCGACCCCGGCAAAACCGCCATGGCCGGAGCGGGTCTCGAACACATAGGCGAGCGGCTCGCCGTCATCATGGGCCAGGTCGCCCCAATGCAGGCGATAGGCGAATTCGCGGGCGTCGCCTGCCTTGGCCGGGGCTTCGGGCACCCAATAGGCGACGATATTGTCATTCGCCTCAAGGTCGGACGGGATTTCGACGACGCGGACAAAGCCCTTGCCCCAGTCGCCCAGCGGTTCGACATCCAGCGAGGGGCGGCGTTCATAGCGCGCGCCGGTGTCCTGATAGCTGTCAAAATTCCGGTCGCGCTGGTGCAGGCCAAAGCGGCGCGGCGCGATCTCGGCAAAATAGCTGCCGGTCAATTGCGGCGGGTTGTTCAGCGGACGCCAGATGATATCGCCGTCCGAGCGCAGGATGCGCAGGCCGTCGCTGTCATGGACGTTCGGGCGGTAATCGTCGAACTCGGCCCGGTTCTTTTCAGAGAACAGGAACATCGACGTCAGGGGCGCGATGCCCAGTTCCGCCACATCGGCGCGGAAGAACAGGCGCGCGGTCACATCCATGGTGGTGTTGGCGCCCGGCGCGATGTCGAACTTGTAGGCGCCGGTGACGGACGGGCCCTCAAGCGTCGCATAGACGGTGATCCGGTCCGGCCCCTGCGTGCCGCGCTCCATGTAAAAACGCGAGAAGCGGGGGAATTCTTCGGCCTTGTCGGTGGCCGTGTTCAGCGCCAGACCGCGCGCGGACAGGCCATAGGCCGAATTGCGCCCCAGCGCGCGGAAATAGCTGGCCCCGACAAAGGCGGCCAGTTCGTCCAGCTTGTCGGGACGATTCAGCGCATAGTTCAGACGGAAGCCCGCGACGCCCGGCAGTTTGGCATGTTCGGGAACGCGCTTGGCCAGATCGTTCAGATATTCGAAATCATCGGTCGAAAACCGCATCTCGGTCGATTCGCCGTTGGCGACTTCGTAGATCTTCACCGGCTCAGGGAAGAGCCAGCCCATGTGGAAGGCCCCCAGACGGAAATTGCTGCCTTCGTCGTTCCAGCGCTGCCGGGAGTCGGCAAAGCGGATCAGACGATAGTCATCATAGGTCAGCTCACCCAGAAAACCCTCGGGCGGCGGGGCGGTCACATGCGGCTTGCTGGCCAGAAGCCGCATCTCTTCGGTCAAGAGATCAAAGGAGAATTGCTGCGGCGCAGCGTCCACCTCGGTCGGAGCGGTGCCGGTTTCTTGGGCATCCGCTGCGCGCAGACCAAAGAGTGTGGCCGGGGCGAGGGCGGCGGACAGCGCGACGAAAGCCCGACGCGAGACAGAGCCGAACAGGGGCGATGTGGTCGACATAGAGGAATAAAACCCAAGGGTTGCGCGCGGCCAGAGGGGTCGCGACTCACGCCGCGATATATGGGCGAGTTGGCCTCCGCTTCAAGCCGCCTTTCAACCTGCAGCTATGCAGCAGGCGCAAATCTGCCAGTCCGCTTCGGCACGTCTGCCCAAAACGCAGGCAAAGGTTTCGCTGCGGCTGCGAATGTCGTCACTGCGAAAATGGCCTATGGCGACTAGGGGCCCCCAAAGGACGCCTGTGGTGGTCAGGTCCAAGGCGCAGCCGGTTCTGATCGCTGCGCCCAGACCTTTTGCGCGCACGCTCCAGCCCTTGCGCCAACACCCATCCAAAAGAAGGAATATCATCCAGACCCAAACCTATCTTAATGCTGGTGCGTGGGGTCTGTTTTTTGGTGTGGCGACCCGAAGGGTCAGGATGTTCAGACGAATTGTCAGTCAACGCGGCACTGGCCCGGCGGCGCTCTTTGCGCTGATCGAATCCCCGCGTCGTGCTTATTTCCCCGGACAGGTCGCACAACGTCCCTGGCTCTACTCGTCCGTTTTCATCCTGTCGCTCATGGGCCTCACGGTCGCTTTCGTGATGTCACAGCTTGGCGCGCCGATGAACGACGCGCCGGTGGACATGCTGCCGACCGAGGCGACCATCGTCCTGCTGCTGGGCGTGGCGCTGTTCCCGCTGCGGATGATCGCCATCCCGCTGATGGGCTTTCTGGTCGTATGTCTGGTCGGTTTCCTGATGAAGCTGTCACTAGAACCCGGATATGTTCCGTCCGACATCGCGCTGTGGCGCATCTTTACGCTGACGGTGTTGATCAATGGCTCCGTCGCGGTGGTCTCCGCCTTGGCGGGGCGAGTCACGGTCAGTTTGCTGGGCGAGCAGAACCGCTGGGCCGATGCCATTTTGTCCGTCGCGACCACGACGGTCTTCCTGTTGCTGTCCACGATCACGATCTGGGTGATGACCCATTATGTCTATCCGCCCCATTGGACCGACCGGGATTTCGGCAGCATCTCCCTGACCGAGGCGGGTTGGATCCGGGCCTATCGCATCGCGGTCTGTTCGGGCGTGCTGCTGCTGTTCCTGCTGGACGTGCCGAACTGGACGGATTTTCGCCGCGCCCTGATCCCCCAGCCGGTCTTTCTGGCCGCGGCCATCGCGGCGATGACGGGCCATGCCTTGCATCCGACGGTCGATGTCGGGCTGATCTCCTTGATCGTGGCGCTGACCTTGCCGGGCTATGCCGCGATCCTTGCCAATATCATCGGACTATCGACCTATATCTCGCTGACCGGGGCGGGTCTGGTGCAATCCCCCTTCGACACGCCCGAGGCCGCCGCGCTGGAGGTGGTGTCGCTGATCGTCATGTCGGTGAATTACTGCGTAATGGTGTTCCGCCACCACGCCCATCTGCGCGAACGTCGCACCCGCGAGACCATGGCCCGCGTGCAGCGGGTGCACGCCTTTGCCACCATCGGCTACTTCATCTTCGACGTGAACCGTGCGCGGGTGCATGTCGACGAGGTGGCCGCCGAGATTCTGGGCACGGGCGACCAGTTCGACGCCAACGCCTTTGTCGACCGTGTCCGTCCCGCTGACCGTGGCGGTCTGGTCAGCGTCATGGCCGACCGCTACCGTGAGGCGACGCTGACCGCCTTTTCCCTCGCCCCCGGCGCGCAGTGGGAGGATGGGGCCAAGGGCATCCGCCATGTCGCCATCTACAGTTGGTATGAACGCCTATGGGATGGCCGGACCATCGCCTATGGCGCGCTTCTGGACCGCACGGATGAACACGACCGCTCTGCCGCCTTGGGCAAGGCGCTGGCCGATCTGTCCGAACAGCAGAACCGGCAAACGCAGTTGTTTTCCATCGTCTCACATGAAATCCGCACCCCCGCTTCGGTGATCTCGATGCTGGTCGAGGAAATCGACGGCGGGGCAAGTTGGGCGCAGATGGGGCCACGGCTGAAGGCGGTGTCGGAACAATTGCTGTCGGTGCTGGCCGACATGCGCCAGACCGTCCGCCCCGAAGAGAACCTGCCCATCCGCATGGAACCCTTCCGCCCGCAGGATCTGGCCGAAACCGTCCGCAACACCTTCCTCTTGATGGCCGAGGCTCGGGGCGTGGATCTGGTGCTGAACCTGTCTGCTGGCGCGGATCAGGACCGTGTCAGTGATCGGGTTCGCCTCAATCAGGTGCTGTCCAATCTGGTGAAGAACGCGCTGATCCATGCAGACTGCCGCCGCATCACCATCAGCTATGCCGAAGACTCGACGGAGGGGCAGCTTTGGGCGGTGTGGCGCGTCAGCGATGACGGGCGCGGCATCCCGGCGGCGGATCGCGGACGGCTGTTCCTGCCCTTCAGCCGCATCACCGGCACGGGCCATGCCCGCACGGACGGGTCGGGGCTGGGGCTTTATGTCACCAAGAGTTCGATTGAATTGCTGGGCGGCAGCGTGGACTATCACGACGGCCCGGCGGGCGGGTCCGAATTCGTGATCCGGGTCCCCGAAACCCTTGGGCTGGCGGCCCATGCTCCGGTGCGGCCGGAGGCGGCCTGTGTGGCGGCGGAGTTCCGCAAGGCTTTGGTGGTCGAGGACAGCGATCTGATCGGCGAACTGCTGGTCGCGCGGTTGCAACGTCTGGTGCCCAGCGTGCTTTGGGCGCGCAGCGGGCTTGAAGGGATCGAAATTCAGGCGCGCGAAAAGCCTGACCTGATCCTGACAGACCTGTTCATGCCCAAGATGGGCGGGGATGAGATGACCGCCGCCCTGCGCGCCCAAGGCGTGGACGTCCCGATCATCGGCATGACCGCCGCCGCCATCGGGGATGAACGTACCACCTTCGAAAACGCGGGGACGGATTTCGTGCTGACCAAGCCAGTGTCCACCGCCCAGTTGGTCGAGGCTTTGGGACGCCTGCGCCAGCCTGCCGCGTGACCGTGCCAGCCAATTGACAGCCTTGCCGCAATGCCGCACCCAAGGGGCCTTGGCAGGGGGAGGGCACAATGGCGGGCTGGGAATTCTGGGTGGACCGGGGCGGCACCTTCACCGACATCGTCGCCCGTGATCCGCAGGGCCGCGTCTCGACGCGCAAGCTCTTGTCCGAAAACCCCGAACGCTACGGCGATGCCGCCGTGCAGGGCATCCGTGACTCGCTTGGGTTGGGGGCGGGTGATCCGATCCCCCCCGGCACCATCGATGCTGTCAAGATGGGCACCACCGTCGCCACCAATGCCCTGCTGGAGCGCAAGGGGGAGGCGGTTCTGCTGCTGATCACCGAAGGCTTTGCCGACCTGCTGCGCATCGGCACGCAGGCGCGACCTGCGCTCTTTGATCTGCACATCCGCCGCCCGGACCTGCTTTACACTCAGGTAGCGGAAGTGCCGGGACGGCTGGATGCCGAGGGGATTGAGATTGCGCCCTTGGACGAAACCGCCGTCCGCGCGGCGTTGGCGGCGGCGGCAGGGCAGGGCATCCGCGTGGTGGCGGTGGCCCTGATGCACGGCTGGCTGAACCCCGTGCATGAGGTGCGGGTGGGTGAACTGGCGGCAGAGGCCGGGTTCACGCAAATCTCGCTGTCCCATCAGGTCAGCCGCTTGGCGAAACTGGTGGCGCGGGGCGATACGGCGGTGATGGATGCGTACCTTTCGCCCATCCTGCGCCGCTATGTGGCGCAGGTCGAAACCGCGATGGAGGCCGGGCGCAGCGGCGATGATCCGGCCTGCAAACGCCTGCTGTTCATGCAGTCCAACGGTGGCCTGACCGAGGCCCGGCGCTTTCAGGGCAAGGACGCCATCCTGTCAGGTCCCGCAGGTGGGATCGTCGGCATGGTCCAGACCGCCACAGCGGCGGGGTTTGATCGGCTGATCGGCTTTGACATGGGCGGCACATCAACCGATGTCAGCCATTACGCCGGGGTTTACGAACGCTCGTTCGAGACAGAGGTGGCGGGCGTGCGCATGCGCGCGCCGATGATGGATATTCACACTGTCGCAGCCGGAGGCGGGTCTATCTGCACCTTCCGCGACGGGCGGTTTCAGGTTGGTCCTGAAAGTGCCGGGGCCAATCCCGGCCCGGCCTGCTATCGCCGGGGTGGCCCGCTGACCGTCACCGATTGCAACGTGCTGCTGGGGCGCCTGTCGCCCGCGCATTTCCCGGCAGTGTTTGGCCCCAAGGGCAACCAGCCCTTGGATGTGTCAGCGGTGAAGGTGAAGTTCCGCCAGCTCGCCGGTGAAATCGCCGCCGCGACGGGGGCTGAACCGCAGACGCCTGAAGCGCTGGCCGAAGGTTTTCTGCGCATTGCTATCGATAACATGGCCAATGCCATCAAAAAGATCAGCGTCAGCCGGGGCCATGATGTGACGGGCTACACGCTGCAATGCTTTGGCGGGGCGGGCGGGCAGCATGCCTGTGGCGTGGCGGATGCCTTGGGGATTGGCTCGGTGTTCATCCACCCCTTCGCCGGGGTGTTGTCGGCCTATGGCATGGGACTCGCCCATCTGCGGTCCCTGCGCGAAGTCCAGTTTGACGCAGCCCTGTCCAATACCGCTGCGCAGGCGCGGGTGGATGACCTGACCGCCCGGACCCGTGCCGATCTGGCGGCACAGGGGGTGGAGGGGGCCGAGACCCTCGCCCGCGCGCATCTGCGCTATCAGGGCAGCCATCAGGCGCTGGAGGTGCCCTTTGCCGACCCCGCCACGATGCAGGCGGCTTTTGAAGATGCCCACCGCGCGCGGTTCGGCTTCACCTCACCCGAACGCGCGATCTTGTTCGAGATGTTGGCGGTTGAGGCTTATGGCGGTGGGGCCGACCTGCCCGAAGCTGACGCGCCGACCGGCGATGGCAAGCCGATGGACCGCCTGCCGGTGCATATCGACGGCGCGTGGCTGGATACGGCGATTTATCAGCGTGCGGATTTGGGGCAGGGCCTCCGCATTCCCGGCCCGGCGATCCTGCTGGAACCCACGGGCACCGTCCTTGTCGCCCCCGGTTGGACCGCGCAGGTGGACGCGAGCGCCAACCTGATCCTGACCCGCAGCGAGGCGATTGCCCGTCCCCCGGCGGCGGGGACCGAGGCTGATCCGGTGCTGCTTGAGGTCTTCAACAACCTCTTCATGTCGGTCGCCGACCAGATGGGCGCGACGCTGGCGAATACGGCGTGGAGCGTGAACATCAAGGAACGGCTCGATTTCTCTTGCGCCATCTTCGATGCGGCCGGGGACCTTGTCGCCAATGCCCCGCATGTGCCGGTGCATCTGGGCAGCATGTCGGATGCGGTGAAGACCGTGATGCGCGAAACCGCCGCCACCGTGCAGGATGGCGATGCCTATATGCTCAACAGCCCCTACAACGGCGGCACCCATCTGCCCGATGTGACCGTGATCACGCCGGTCTTCGTGGATGGCAAAGCGGCGTTCTGGCTGGGCTCGCGCGGGCATCATGCCGATATCGGCGGGCGCACGCCGGGATCATCGCCGCCGGATTCCCGGCACATCGACGAAGAAGGCATCCTGATCGACACCTTCCCCCTCGTCCGCGCCGGGGTGCTGGATGAGGGCGGGACGCGGGCGCTGCTGACCTCTGGCCCCTTCCCGTGCCGCGCGGTGGATCAGAACATGGCCGACCTGAAGGCGCAGATCGCCGCCAATGAAACCGGGCGGCGGGAACTTCTCCGCGTGGTCGCGGCCTATGGGGCCGAGGTTGTTTCGGCCTATATGGGCCACGTGCAGAAGAATGCCGAGGAATGTGTGCGGCAGGTGATTGACGGGCTGACGGGCGGAGAATTCCTGTATCCGATGGATATCGGCACCCAGATTGCGGTGAAGGTCACGGTGGACCGCGCCACCCGCACGGCGACGGTGGATTTCACCGGAACCTCAGACCAGCATGCCGGAAACTACAACGCGCCCAAGGCCATCGCGCGGGCGGTCGTGCTCTATGTCTTCCGCACGCTGGTGGGCAAGAACATCCCCCTGAACGAAGGCTGCCTGCGCCCGTTGACCCTGATCGTGCCCGAAGGATCAATGCTGAACCCTCGCGCCCCCGCTGCGGTGATTGCAGGAAATACAGAGGTCTCACAGGCCGCCTGCAACGCACTTTACGGGGCGCTGGGCGTGATGGCGGGCAGTCAGGCGACGATGAACAACTTCGTCTGGGGCAATGACCGCTTTCAGAACTATGAGACCATCTGCGGCGGCACGGGCGCGGGGCCGGGTTTCCCCGGTTGCGACGCCGTGCAAAGCCATATGACCAACACCCGTATGACGGACCCTGAAATCCTTGAAATGCGATTCCCCGTGCGGCTGGAAGAACTGTCGATCCGGCGTGGGTCGGGCGGGGCAGGGCACTGGCCAGGGGGCAATGGCGCGCTGCGCAGATTGCGGTTTCTGGACCCTGTCACGGTCACCACTCTGTGCTCCAGCCGCTTGATCGGCCCCTTCGGCGGGGCGGGTGGCGGGCGCGGGGCGGTGGGGGAAAACCGCGCGATCTGGCCCGATGGCCGGGTGGAATCGCTGGCCGGGAATGACCGCCGCGACCTGCCCGCCGGGGCGGCCTTTGAAATGCTGACGCCCGGCGGCGGTGGGTGGGGTGCGTCGTAGCGCAAGCAGGGGGCGAACCCGCGACGAGCTGATCCGTGCAAGTGGTGCCATGGCGCGAAAACCGTGGCCCGGCCTTGTCTTGACATACGAAAGGATTGGACGGACCCGCGCATAAGCGGTCAGATACAGCCAAACCGATGTAGTCACGAGGATACCATGTTCCACCGATTTCGTCATCTCGGGCTGCGCCAAGCCCTTGTGACGGCCATGACCACGGCGGCCTTTGCCGCCTTTGCCGCGCCGGTTCTGGCGCAGGGGCGCTTGCCGGAACCCTATGTCTCGCCTGCCCTCGATGCGGTGCTGATGCCGATAACCCCGGCGGTGAAACAGCAGTTCAAGCTGCCCAAGGCGGCCACCGGCGTTGTCGTCGCCTCTGTCCAGCCCGGCGGGGTGGGGGAGCTTTACGGATTCGAGCCCGGCGAGGTGATCAGCCGCGTCGACAACAAGCTGATCCGCCGTCCGGTCGATCTGGACAGCATCGTGGCTTACGGTGTCGACAACGGCAACGCGCTGTTTTTCTTTGACGGGCTGTGGAAAGGGCGCAAACAGCGCACCATCGCCCAGATTGACGGGGATGGCTTCCGCGCGCCGGTCAGCTTTGACCGTGCCGACACCTGGCCCGGCTATCGCGGGCGCGGTTTTGACTATGCGCGCTGGTACACCCCCTATGCCCCGCGCGTGCGGTCGGTCTGGGACGACACCTTCACCTATGTGGCCGCCGTCATCATCACGGATGTCTTCCTTGATGCGCTGCGATCGGATCAGGCAGTGTTCTACTTCGTCGATGACCGCTTCCCGTGGTCCTACGATGAATACTACATCACCGAAGTCGATGAGGTGTTCTATTCCACCTATTCCGAAGAGGTCTATTCGGTCACTTACACCGAAGAGGTCTATGAGACCTACTACGAAGAAACCTACGTCGAGACCTATTCCGAAGAGACCTATTACGAAGAAACCGCCGCTTATTCCGAAGAGTCCGTGACCGAAGAGACCGTGACGGATGAGGCCTATGCCGACGAGGTGGTGACGGAAGAGGCCACCTTTGACGACGGCACGGCGGATGACGCCAGTGCCGACAGCGCGGATGCGGACGCCGCCTACGACGACCCGGCCGCCGAGGATCAGAGCGACGAAGACCCCGCCGCGGAAGAGGCCACCTTTGACGAAGGCGACCCCGACGCGCAGTCCTATGACGAGCAAGGTTACGAGGACCCCACCGCCGAGGAGCAGACCTACGACGAGCCGGCCTATGAGGAGCCTGCCGCTGAGGACCAGGTCTACGACGAACCGGCCTATGAGGAACCCGCCGCCGAAGAACAGGTCTATGAAGAGCCTGCTTATGAGGAACCAGCCTACGAGGAACCGGCCTATGAAGAGCCTGCCTATGAAGAACCCGCCTATGACGGTGGCGGCGAGGCTGAGTGTCCGGTGGACGAAGACGGCAATCTGCTCTGCCAGTAACGCGGACGGTTGAGCGCATGACAAAGGGGCGCGGATCACCGCGCCCCTTTTGCAATGGTCGTGGCTTTATCCCTCGACGCCCCCGGTTCCTGCGGCACGGAACCATTCCACGATGGCGGCGCGTTCCGTCGGTTCGATGTAGGTCAGGTTCCCCGGCGGCATGGCGTGGCTATAGCCTGCTTGCATCGCGATCCGTCGCGCCTCATGCGCGATTTGGGCGGGGGTCTCCAGAACCACGTTCTTGGGCGGCCAATACATCCCTTCCCACGACGGTTCCGCCGCGTGGCACATGGAACAGCGGCCCTGCACGATGCTGACGACATCGTCAAAACCGGGGGCGGAGGCATAGACCAAGGCGGCGGGCGACAGCGCGGCATCCTCGGCATCCGATACGTGGCGCATCGGCGCGGTGGAGAGCCACGCGATGATCAGGAACAGGATCGCCGTGACGCCCCATGTCCAATGCGGATTGCCCTTTTTCGCGTGGCGGGTGTTGAACCAGTGACGGATCGTGACGCCCATCAGAAACACAAGGCTGGCGATGATCCAGTTGTATTGCGTGGCAAAGACCAGCGGGTAATGGTTCGACAGCATCAGGAACAGCACCGGCAGCGTCAGATAGTTGTTATGCGTGCTGCGCTGCTTGGCGATCTTGCCGTATTTCGGGTCCGGCGTGCGGCCAGCCTTCAGATCCGCCACCACGATCTTCTGGTTGGGGATGATGACCATGAAGACATTCGCGCTCATGATCGTGGCCGTGAAAGCCCCCAGATGGATCAGCGCGGCGCGGCCCGAAAACACCTGCGTATAGCCCCAAGCCATCGCCACCAGCACCACGAACAGCGCCACCATCACCAGCGTCTGGTTGGCGTTCACGAAGACCCGGCAGATCGTGGTATAGGCCAGCCAGCCAAAGGCCAGCGACGCCAAGGAGATGGCGATGGCCTGCCATGTTTGCAATTCCATCACCTGCGGGTCGATCAGGTAAAGATCAGAGCCGAGGTAATAGACCAAGACCAGCATGGCAAAGCCCGACAGCCATGTCGCGTAGCTTTCCCATTTGAACCAGATCAGATGCTCGGGCAGGCGTTCGGGGGCCACCAGATATTTCTGGATGTGGTAGAATCCGCCGCCATGGACCTGCCATTCCTCGCCATGGGCCCCCGGCGGCAGGTCGGGGGATTTGCGCAAGCCAAGGTCCAGCGCGATGAAGTAGAAGGAGGACCCGATCCACGCGATGGCGGTGATCACATGCGTCCACCGCGCCGCGAGTTCGATCCATTCGCCCAAAACTGCCCAGTCATACATCGCGCGGTTCCCTCTTGCCTGTGCGGCAAAGGCTATACCGGCGGACATTCCCCTGTTAATCCTTCAAATGTCGGATCACTTTCAAATCTGGCCAGAAGATCGGACTTTGCCCGCATGTCCTATGTGAACAACCTCAGAATGTTCGTGCGTGTCCATGAATTGGGCAGCATGAGTGCGGCGGCGCGGGATCAGCGCTGCTCTCCCGCCGTGGCTTCGGCGCGGATCTCGGAACTGGAAAAGCATCTGGGGGTTCGGCTGTTCAACCGCACCACCCGCAGCCTGCAACCCACCGAGAATGGACGCATCTTCTATGACGGCGCGCGCAAGGTGCTGGACGCGATCGACGAGGCCGAGGCGGCGGTGATGGATGTCACGCAAAACCCGCGCGGGTCGCTGTTCATCGCAGCCCCCCTTGGTATCGGGCGGCGGTTCATCGCGCCGCATGTTCCGGCGTTCAAGGATTTGTATCCCCAGATCGACCTGCGCCTGCGCCTGTCGGACCGGTCCATCGACGTGACCGCCGAAGGCTTGGATGTCGCCTTTCACCTTGGCATCCTTGAGGATTCCACACTGAAGGTCCGGCTGATCGCCGATTGCACGCGGCTGCTCTGTGCCGCCCCGGCCTATATCGCGCGGCGGGGCAATCCAGCGGACGGGGCGGCTCTGGTCAGTGATCGGCATGATTGCCTGAACCTGCGTTTTCCGGGCGCAAAGGAATTCCAATGGACCCTGCAAACCCCCGAAGGCCCGCGCCGGTTCGAGATCACCGGCCCGTTTGAGACCGACGACGGCGATGTGCTGACCGGCTGGGCGCTGGACGGGCGGGGGATCGTGCTGAAGCCGGTGTTCGAGGTGGCCGAGCATCTGAAATCCGGGGCCCTGGTGCCCGTGGCCACTGCCACACCGCCGCTTCCGGCGCAGCTCTCGGCCCTGTCGCAGCATCGGCGGTTGAAGGACCCCAAGGTGCGGCTGTTCACCGATTTCATCACCGCCCGCATCCGCGCAGATATGGCCGCGCGGATGGCCGGGTTGATCCTGCCGGAACCGGCGTGACCCGAACAGCATGACCGAACTGGACCCCGCCGCGATCTGTGTCCTTGCCAACCCGAAATCGGGCCGTAACAGCCGCGATGCCGATGCCATCGCCCGTGCCATGGCGGTGTTTGGCCCCCGTGCCACCCTGCGGCACTGGCGGGCAGGTGATGATCTGGATGCCACGGTCGCGGGTCTGGTGGCCGAAGGCTTTGGCACCATCGTCGCCGCCGGGGGCGATGGCACGGTGACGGGGGTGGCGCATGCGCTGCTGGGCACGCAGGTCGCGCTGGGCGTGCTGCCGCTGGGGACCTTCAACTTCTTTGCCCGCGGCCTCGGCCTGCCCGAAGACCCAGAAGCCGCGGCGCAGGCCATCATGACCGGGCAGGTGCGGCGCATTTCGGTCGGCACGGTGAATGGGCAACTGTTTCTCAACAACGCCAGTCTCGGGATTTACCCCCGCATCCTGCAAGCGCGCGAGGCGTCTTACGCCCGCTGGGGCCGTTCGCGCCTGCTGGCCTATTGGACGGTGCTCTTGACGCTGCTGCGCTATCAGGCCGCGCGGCGTGTGATCGTGACGGTGGAGGGGCAGACCCGCAACCTGCGCTCTCCACTGATCTTTGTCGCACGCTCTGCCTATCAGTTGCAGCGCTTTGGCCTGACCGGGGCAGAGGCGATCTCGGATGACCGTTTCGCCGTGTTCATCGCGCTGGGTGGCACGCGCTGGCATCTGTTGAAACTGGCGCTGCATCTGGCGCTGGGCCGGGTGATCCCCGGTGAGGATGTCGAGGTGCTCTATACCCGTCAGATGCAGGTGCGCACCACCAAGCGCCGCCCGAACGTCGCCTTTGATGGCGAGAAACGGCGGATGCTGGCGCCCCTTCTGTTCGACATCCGGCCCGATGCACTGTCGATCATCCTGCCCGCGGAGAAGGTCGCCTCGTGACCCGGATCATCCACCTGTCCGACCCGCATTTCGGCACCGAAGATCCCGCGCTGTTGCAACCGCTCTGCGCATGGGTGGCGGGCGCGCGTCCCGATGTCGTGGTGCTGTCGGGCGATCTGACCCAACGCGCGCGGCCTGCGCAATTTGCCGCCGCCGCGCGGTTTATCGCAGCCTTGCCCGCGCCCGTGCTGGCCATTCCTGGCAATCATGACACGCCCTTGGGCAATCTTGCCCTGCGCCTGTTCCGCCCGTGGTATCGATATCATGCCATCTTGCCCGAGCTTGAGCCGATAGTGGATGCCGGAACCGTGCGGATCGTCGGGGTGAATACGGCCAACCCCTTGGTGTGGAAGGATGGCCGCATCACCCCCGCGCAACTGGATCGCCTGCGCCGCACCTTTGACGCCGCCCCGGACCGCCGCCGCATCGTCGCCATGCACCACCCGGTCGAAGGCCCGCCCGGAGAGCCGCGCTCCTTGTCCGGCGCGACCGAGGCTGCTGCTGCTTTCGCCGCGATGGGGGTCGAGATTGTCCTCTCCGGTCACCTGCATTTTACTTACGCCGCCCCTCTAAGCCTTGCGCCCGATGTGCTGTCGGTGCAGGCAGGCACCTGTGTTTCAACCCGGACCCGCAGCGATGGCAATGCCTTTACCATGCTGGACCTTGGCGACTCTGCCGTGACCCTGACCCATATCCGCGCGCAACCCGACAAGAGCTTTCGCGCCGATGCCGAGTGGACCCTGCGGCAGGAGGGCGGTCGATGGACAGCGCCGGGGCTGTAAAATCCTTTGAACGTCTGGCCGAGTTTGGCCCCCATGCCGTGGACCACCTGCCCGGACCCGGCGATACTCTGGTTATCGCCTTTGCCAGCATCGGCCATGACGCCAGCCGCGCGCCTTCGCCTGAATTCGCAGGCTCTGCCACGGCGGGCGGGCGGCCTGCGCTGTTTGTCACCGATGCCGAACGCACATGGACCCATGCGCCGGGCTTTGTTGAGGTGCTGCACCAATCGCTGACCACCCTGCGCGCGCGCCAGCCGATAAACCGCATCGTGACGGTGGGCAAATCGATGGGGGCATTTGCCGCGCTGGTGGCGGGAGAGATCCTGAACGCCGATGCAACGCTGGCGTTTTCGCCGCAACACCGCATCGACGACCCGCAGGAAAAACGCTGGCGCGACTGGACCGACCGGATCAAGCCAAAGACGCGGCCCGTGCCACCCTTGCCCAAGGGCTGGGTGATCCTGTGCCACGGGTTGCAGGATGACGCCATTCACGCGCTGAACTTTCCGCAGCGGGACGGGGTGGATCACCTGATCTTTCCGGGCCACACCCATTCCGGCCTGACGGCGCATCTGAAATCGGTGGGCCTGCTCTGGGGCCTTGTCGATGCCGCCGCCAAGGGCGACCGCCGCCGTCTGATCCGGCTGGCGGTCGGCGCGGGCGGGCGCAGGCGTCAGCTGCCGCGATAGGTGGAATAGGCGAAGGGCGAAATCAACAGCGGCACATGGTAATGCTGCCCCGCATCCGGCACACCAAAACGGATCGGGATTTGATCGAGAAACAACTCCCCTTCGCCAGCCTGACCCGTGGCGCGCAGATAGTCGCCTGCGTGAAACACCAGCTCATACCCCCCTTCGGTAAAGGCTTTGCCCTCAAGGATCGGCCCATCGACGCGGCCATCGTCATTGGTGACCACCTCGGCGATTTTCTTGTGCGAGTTGCCAGTCACCCGGTAGAGCCAGATTTTCACCCCCGCCGCAGGCTTGCCGCGCGCGGTGTCCAGCACATGTGTCGTCAGCTTTCCCATCGAACCCTCCGTTTTGCCACCAGAATAGGCACGATCCGGGGGCTAAGCGACAGTCCCGCGATGGCGAACAGCACCTTTCGGCATTTTTTGATAAACCCCGCCGCAATGCGGGCCTAAGCTGCGCAGACAACAGGCAAGGGGACGAAGCAGTGAACCGCTATCCGCGCGATTTCCGGGGCCACGGGCCGAATGCGCCTGACGCCGCTTGGCCGGGTGGGGCAAAGATCGCCGTCTCGGTCGTGCTGAACTACGAAGAGGGCGGGGAAAACAACCTGCTGCATGGCGATGCCCAATCCGAGGCGTTTCTGTCTGACATCGCCGGGGCCGCCCCTTGGCCGGGGATGCGCCATTGGAACATGGAATCGATCTATGACTATGGCGCGCGGGCCGGGTTCTGGCGGCTGCACCGCCTGTTCACGGACATGGGGATTCCCGTCACCATCTACGGCGTGACCTCCGCCCTTGCCCGCAACCCCGAACAGGTGGCCGCGATGAAGGCCGCGGGGTGGGAGATTGCCTCCCACGGTCTGAAATGGGTCGATCACCGCGATATGCCTGCAGAAGAAGAAGCCCGCCAGATCGCCGAATCCTTCCGCCTGCACACCGAAGTGGTCGGGGAACCGCCGCAGGGCTGGTACACGGGCCGCTGTTCGATGAACACCGTCCGCCTGACCGCCGAAACGCAGCGTCTGGCGTGGATATCTGACACCTATGACGACGACCTGCCCTATTGGATGGAGGTTGGGGACCATGACCAGTTGGTGATCCCCTACACGCTGGAAGCCAACGACATGCGCTTTGCCACAGCACCGGGATATATCACGGGCGAGCAGTTCTTTTCCTACCTCAAGGACAGCTTCGACACACTTTATGCCGAAGGGCAGGCGGGGCGGGCCAAGATGTTCTCCATCGGGTTGCACAACCGCCTGATCGGACGGCCGGGCAAGTTTGCGGGGCTGAAGAAATTCCTCGACTACGCGGCAAGCCATGAGGGTGTCTGGTTCCCGCGCCGGATCGACATTGCCGACCATTGGGCCAAGGCGCATCCGCATCAGCGCATCGAACGGCCCAGCCAGATGACACTGGCGCGGTTTGTCGAACGCTTCGGCGGCATCTTTGAACATTCCGCATGGATCGCGGAACGGGCTTGGGCGCTGGAGCTTGGCCCCGCCCATGACTCGGCCATTGGCCTGCACAATGCCCTCGCCCGCCTGTTCCGCAGCGCCGCCCCTGCCGAACGGCTGGCGGTTTTGCGCGCCCACCCCGACCTTGCCGGGAAACTTGCGGCGGCCAAGCGGCTGACGCCCGAATCCACCGCCGAACAGGCCAGCGCCGCCTTGGACGCGCTGACCGATGACGAACGTGCCACGTTTGAGCGGCTGAACACCGAATACGTTGCCAAGCACGGCTTTCCCTTCATCATCGCGGTCCGTGACAACACCAAGGACAGCATCCTGCGCGCCTTCCATGCGCGGATCGCCAATGACACCGACACCGAATTCGCCACCGCCTGCCGACAGGTGGAACGCATCGCCGAACTCCGGCTAAAGGATATCCTGCCGTGACCGACTATTACGCCCCGCGCGGGGGCCTGCCGCCGCAAACGCAACTGATGACGGGACGGGCTGTGTTCACCAACAGCTACGCCTTCCTGCCCAAGGGCGTGTTTTCCGACATCGTCACCAGCTATCTGCCGGGGTGGGAGAAAACCAAGCTCTGGCTGATCGCCCGCCCGATGAGCGGGTTTTCCGAAACCTTCTCGCAATATGTGATGGAGGTGGCCCCCGGCGGCGGCTCTGACGCGCCCGATGCCGAAGAGGGCGCTGAACATGTCCTGTTCATCACCCATGGCGAGGCGACGCTGACCATCGACGGGCAGGGATATGATCTGGAGTCCGGGGGATATGCCTATATCCCCGCCGGGGCGAAATGGACCTTCCTTGCCGAAGGGCGCGAACCCGCGCGGTTCCACTGGGTGCGCAAGATCTACGAACCCGCCCCCGGCATCGCACGTCCTACGGCTTTCGTGACCAACGAAAAGACCCTCAGCCCCATCGCCATGCCGGATACCAATGGCGTCTGGGCCACCACGCGCTTTGTCGATCCCACTGACCTGCGCCACGACATGCACGTCAACATCGTCACCTTCCAACCCGGCGGCGTGATCCCGTTTGAGGAAACCCATGTCATGGAGCACGGGCTTTTCGTGCTGGAGGGCAAGGCCGTCTATAAGCTGAACACCGACTGGGTCGAGGTGGAGGCCGGCGATTTCATGTGGCTGCGCGCCTATTGCCCGCAAGCCTGCTATGCCGCCGGGCCGGGACGGTTCCGCTATCTGCTCTACAAGGACGTCAACCGCCACGCCAGGCTGCGCGGGCCGGGCGCTTTCGGCCCAGCCCGCTAAGCCGTTCACATCGCGGGCACAAACAGACGCAGGCGGTGGCCATCGGGATCGACAGCGGTAAAGCTGGTGCCGAAATCCATGGTCATCGGTGCCGACAGGATGGTGACCCCGGCAGCCGCCCATTCCTGATGGCGGGCGTGCAGCGTGGCCTCATCCGGCAGGGTCAGGGCGAGTTCCGACCCGCCAGGGGCGGCGGTGACGGCGGGCTGCACCCCGCCCTTGATCCACAGCCCCAACATCGCGCCGCTGGGCAGGGCGAGCATGGCGAAACCGGGGCTTTCCTCAAGGATCGGCAGGCCAAGGTGGTCGGCGTAGAATTGCGCGCTGCGGCGGACCTCGGTGACATAAAGGATGGCGAAAACGGTGGTGGACATCGGATGCTCCTGCACTTGGGCCGGGATTGGCCTTGGAGCAGGGTCTAGCCGGGGGCAGTGTCAGTTTCCGTCAGTAGCAATCCCGGCGATCCTCTCCGCCTGTTGCCAGTCCTTCATCAGCGCATGGCGGCGGCGGGGATAGCGGTCCTCCAGCACCTCAAGTGCCGCGATACGGTCGGCGCGGAAATGGCGGTAGCCTTGGCGCAATTCGCACCATGCCACCACGACGCGCACCTGTTCGAAAAACGCCAGCGCAAAAGGCCATATCACCCGCGCGCTTTCTGCCCCGCCGCCATCGGCATAGCGGATGCGGACCCGCCGTTCTGACCGGATCGCACGGCGCAGATCGGGCAACCGCGCCTCGGCCATCGACGGCTGGGCCACGGGCGGCAGGATCAGCCCTGACCCCGCCGCCACGGCGCGCATATCTTGCGGCAGAACGGCGGCGATCTTGGCCAAGGCATCGCGGGCGGCCAGCGCCATCGCGCCATCGGTGCGGTCGATCACCCAGCGCAGACCCAGCGCCAGCGATTCAATCTCATCCTCGGAAAACATCAGCGGGGGCAGCAGAAAGCCGGGGCGAAGGATGTAGCCCAAACCCGCCTCACCCTCGATCGGTGCACCTTCGGCGCGCAGAGTGTCGATGTCGCGATAGAGTGTGCGGATCGATACCCCCAGCATTTCTGCCAGTTGCGCCGCTGTGACGGGGTGGCGGTGGCGGCGCAGGGTCTGGACCAGTTCCAAAAGGCGGCGGGATCGGGACAAAGGGCACCTGCGCGACAACGGGCGGTGACAACCCGCCCGCCCGCAGCTTAGATGAAGCCGCCAATGCGAAAAGCGGGAAAATCCATGCGCCAGATCACGACCGAACCCCTGACCGCCGAGGCCTTTGCGCCCTATGGCGATGTGCTGGACGCAATCGGCGATTTCCGCCTGATCAATGCCGGGCTTTGCCGCCGCCACCATGACCGGGCCGCAATGGATTTCGGCCCCGACGGACGCGCCGGGATTTCCATTTTTGACGCCGTCCCGCGCAGCCTGCCCTATGACTTCGACCTGATCGAACGCCACCCCGACGGGTCACAGGCCTTTTTGCCGATGAGCGAGCATCCGTTTCTGGTGATCGTGTCAGATGGCCCCGATGCCACCCCCCGCGCCTTTGTCACCGACGGGACGCAAGGCATCAACCTGCACCGTGGCACGTGGCACGGGGTTCTGACCCCCCTGCACGCGCCGGGACGTTTTGCCGTGGTGGACCGCATCGGGACGACGCCGAACCTTGAGGAATTTCGGATGCAAACGCCGTGGACAGTGATCGCAGGTTGAACATCCGCTGCACAAAACCTATCCGAAAGACGTAGGCGACACGTTCAAACATATTGAAATTTGATAATCTTCAGCCGATGCTTGCCCCACGGCGCATTTTCGCCGGTTTTTGCGTGAGGCCCTTATGACACGTTCGTTTTTGACCACCCTGACCGCCTTTGCCCTGACAGCAACCCTTGCCCTTCCTGCCGTGGCGCAGGATCGGCGCGTGCGGATTCACAACAACACCGACATCACGCTTTATCGGTTCTATTCCACCAATTCGGGGGCAGAGAACTGGGGCGGGGATGTGATGGGTTCATCGACGCTCGCCCCCGGTGCCGCGATGACTCTGAACTTTGACAACAACTATGGCTACTGCGTCTTTGACTTCCGCGCCGTGTTCGAGGACGGGCAGGAACTGACCCGTGGTGGGGTCAATGTCTGCGAAGTGTCGGATTACTATTACGAATATTGACGAGACGCTGCGACGCAACGCGCCGCCATGCCGCGACGCAGAATCGCCTTGCCGCCACGGGGGGCAAGGCGTATCCTGTTCGATGTCGCCTCTGCCAAGGCCAGACATGGAGTCATCAGCAGGTCTGCCCGATCTGAAACAGCCAGCACGAACCACCCCGCTGCGGGGCTTTGTAACGGCCTTCCCCCCGGTTCAATATGACAAATGACAGCAGGTCGGGCGAAAGTCCGTCAAAAGCGCGTGACTCCAAGTCATCCGAAATGATGGATGAAGCCGAACTCGACATCGCCGACTATCTGCGCGGTGAAAACGATGAGTCCGAGCATCACCCGGTGCGCCAATCGGTTCTGGCGCTGGCCGTCGGGGCCGTGGGCGTGGTCTACGGCGACATCGGCACCTCCCCGCTTTACGCCTTCCGCGAGGCGCTGCGCCCCATCGCCCATGACGGTGTCACGCGCGCCGATGTGCTGGGGGTGCTGTCGCTGCTGATCTGGACTTTGGTCATCGTGGTGACCGTCAAATACGTCCTGTTTCTTTTGCGTGCGGACAACCGGGGCGAGGGCGGGGTGTTGGCGCTGTACACCTTGGCGCGGCTGGCCATCGGGCGACGGTCGATCCCGGTGCTGGCCTTGGCGATCATCGGGGCCGCGCTGTTCTATGGCGATGCCATCATCACCCCCGCCATTTCGGTCCTGTCCGCCGTCGAGGGGATGGAACTGGTCCTGCCCAGCATGGAGGAATGGGTTGTCCCGCTGACCCTTGTCATCCTGATGGCGCTGTTTCTGGTGCAGCGTCAGGGCACCTCGGCGATGGCGGTGGCCTTTGGCCCCATCACGGTCCTGTGGTTTCTGGTCATGGCGGGTCTGGGTCTGGCGCAGATCATCCAGAACCCGTCCATCCTTGCGGCCTTCAACCCTGTCTGGGGCCTGTCGTTCCTGCTGACGCATCAGGCCATCGCCTTTGTCGTGCTGGGGGCGGTCTTTCTGGCGGTGACCGGGGCCGAGGCGCTGTATGCCGATCTTGGCCATTTCGGCCGCAAGCCGATCATCCTTGCCTGGTTCGCGCTGATCTTCCCGGCGCTGGTGCTGAACTATCTGGGGCAGGGCGCGCTGGTGCTGGCCGATCCGTCGGCACTGGACAATCCGTTCTACCGTCTGTGCCCGCCCAGTGCGCTGCCCGCCTTGGTGATCCTTGCCACGGTGGCCACGGTGATCGCGGCGCAGGCGGTGATTTCCGGCGCCTATTCGATGACCCGCGCCGCGATGCAACTGGGTCTGCTGCCGCGCATGACGATCCGCCACACCTCGCACGGGCAAAGCGGGCAGATCTATATCGGGACGGTCAACTGGATCTTGCTGTTTGGTGTCCTGTGGCTGGTCGTGGCCTTCGAAAGCTCTGAGGCCTTGGCCGCCGCTTACGGCATCGCCGTGACCGGGACCATGGTCATCACCACGACGCTGGCGGTGATCTATGTCACCCGCGCAGGCATCCTGCCCGCTCCGCTGGCCATGCTGCTCGTCTCACCCTTGCTGCTGATCGAACTGGCATTCCTGACGGCCAACCTCGCCAAGGTGACCGACGGCGGGTATGTGCCGCTGTTGCTGGCGTTGACCCTTGGCACGGCGATGTGGGCTTGGTGGCGCGGCACGCAAAGCGTTCTGGCCAAAAGCCACAAGCAGCTTATCGGGCTGGACGGGTTTGCGCGGTCGATGGCGCATAGCTCGGTGCACATGATCCCCGGCACGGCGTTCTTCCTGACGCCGGATTCGTCGGTCGTGCCCTCGGCGCTGCTGCACAACCTCAAGCACAACCGCGTTTTGCACGAACAGAACGTCATCCTGACTGTCGAGACCTTGCGCATCCCCGTTGCCGCCCGCGATGAACGCGCGAGCTATGAGCAGTTGAATGACCGTTTCGCCCGCGTGACGCTGCGCTTTGGTTTCATGGAAACGCCCAATGTGTCGCGCGCCATGGCCGATGCCCGAAAGGCAGGGCTGGAGTTCAACGTGATGACCTCCAGCTTCTTCCTTGGCCGCCGCCGCCCGGTGGTGACCGGCCCCATCGGGCTGGAACGGATGCTCGACAACATCTACGCCGTGCTGTCGCGCTTTTCGGCTGACCCGTCCGATTACTTCCACCTGCCGCGCGATCGCGTCGTGGAGTTGGGCGAACGGGTGGCCGTCTGATCCGGCATAGGTCCAGCCTGTCGCTTTGGCGCAGGCCAGCGTCGGGCAGGGCCTTTCGCCGCACGGGCAAAGCGGGCAAGGTTGCGCGATGACACATCCCCGCCCCCTTTGGCTGGTCGCGGCACCTGCGATGTTCCTGCTGCTGTGGTCGGCGGGATTTGGCGTGGCGAAACTGGGCCTGCAACATGCCGCACCCATCACGCTGCTGGCGTTGCGCTATGTGCTGGTCTTGGGGGTGCTGGCCCCTTTCGCGCTGATCCTGCGCCCGCCAGTGCCGAAAACTCTGCGCGGCTGGTTCGATATCGCGGTGGTGGGGTTCCTCATTCAGGTCGCCTATTTCGGCCTGTGCTACATCGCCTTCAAATCCGGTGTCTCTGCGGCAGGGGTGGCGATTGTCGTCTGCCTGCAACCGATCCTTGTGGCGTTGGTCGCGCCGCGTTTCGTGGGTGAAAATGTTGGCCGGATGGCGTGGGTCGGCCTTGCGCTTGGGCTGGCTGGGGCGGTGGTGGTGATCCTGTCCCGCGCGCAGGTGCAGGCGGAAAACCCCTATGGCGTGTTGCTGACGGTGGGGGCCCTGTTCGGCATCACCGCCGGGACGCTGTATGAAAAACGCTTCGGCGTCAGCCATCATCCGGTCACGTCAAACATGATCCAATACGCCGTGGGGGCCGCCTTTACCCTGCCCATCGCGTGGCTGACCGAGGATATGCACATGGTTTGGAACGGCGAGTTCATCGCCGTGCTGGGCTATCTGGTCATCGGCAATTCGCTCTTGGCGATGTCGCTTTTGCTGGCGATGATCCGGGCGGGGGAGGTCAGCCGCGTCTCCGCCCTGTTCTACCTTGTCCCCGCCTTTTCGGCGCTGTTCGCTTGGCCCCTGTTGGGCGAGGCGATGCCGCCTTTGGCTTGGGCCGGGATGGCCTTGGCCGGGGCAGGGGTGGCGATTGTCAGCCGCAAGCCTAAAGCGCAGGCTCCGGCAGAGACAGGCGCGTAAGCAGATCGCTTAGGGTCGCACGAGTCGCTGCGTCCCAATCGGCCTGATGCGACAGGAAAAGCTCCGCCTGACTTTGCAGGATCAGCGCGTCGGACAGAATTTTCAGGTGGTTCGCCCGCAGCGTTTCCCCGCTGGAGGTGATGTCGGCCACCGCTTCTGCCGTCAGGTTGCGGATTGTGCCCTCGGTCGCCCCTTGGCTGTCCACCAATTGGTAATCCGCCACCCCCTGCGCCGTCAGGAAGTCGCGCACCAGACGGTGGTATTTCGTGGCGATCCGCAGGCGGAACCCGTGCGCCGCGCGGAACGCGCTGGCGGCGGCGTCCAGATCATCGACGGTATCGACATCGATCCACACTGCAGGCACCGCGATGATCAGGTCCGCATGGCCAAAGCCCAAGGGCGCGAGGGAGGTCACCTGCCGGTCCCAATCCGCCAGCTTGTCGCGGATCAGGTCGGTTCCGGTCACGCCCAGATGGATGCGACCAGCGGACAATTCGCGCGGGATTTCGCCCGCGCTCAGCAGCACCAGTTCGACTCCGTCGATGCCATCCACCGCGCCGGAGTATTCGCGGTCATTGCCGGTCTGGCGCATGGTCACGCTGTGTTTGCCGAACCACTGGAAGGTCAGTTCCTGCAAACGCCCCTTGGAGGGCACCCCGATCTTGAGCATGCTCAGGCCCCCTTCAGCGCGGCGACAAGGCCGGGGCGGATCACGCCCCCCACGGCGGGGATGGACCGGCCCTGACCCAGCACAGCGGTCAGCGCATCATAGCGCCCGCCGCTGGCGACCGGGGGCAGGGCAGGGTCTGCGGCGTGGAAGCTGAAAACGAAGCCGTCGTAATACTCGAGGCTGGTGCGCCCGTGGCTGGCTTGGAACGGCAGCGTCGTGATATCGATACCACTGGCCTTGAGCGCATCCAAACGCGTCGCAAAACGGTCCACGGCAGGGGCGATGGCGGGCAAAAGCGGGGTGATCCCGCGCAGGTGGGTCAGCGCTGCCTGCGCCGGGGCCTCAAGCGACAGCAGATCATAGAGCAACGCCGCCTCTGGTGCCGCGATCGGTGCGGTCGCCGCATCCTCGATCAACGCGGCGGCGCGGGCGGTGATTTCCTGGGCCGAGCGCAGGCCGGTAAAGGTGCCAGCGGCCGCGATCAGCGCCTCCGGCGTGTCCTGCGCGAGACGTTCCAGCAGTTTCGTCCGCGCCTCTGGCACGGGCGCTCGGCCTGCGAAACGGTCCAGCAGCGCCCGGAACCGCTTGGGCCGCCAGATGTGGCGCAAGAGTGCCGCCTTGCGGCGGTCCGTGGTCGAAAGCCCGCGTACGGCGGCCATCAAGATGCCGATATCGCCCGTCGCGGGGCGCAGGTTCAAGTCGCTCAGCAACCGTGCAAACAGCGCAAACACCTGTGCGTCGGCTTGTTCCGGGGCGGCGCGATCAAACACCTCAAACCCGACTTGCAGGTATTCGCTGGCGCGGGGGCCGAGGTGATCCTGTTTGCGGAACACCTCGCCCATATAGCAATAACGCGCGGGGTCGGCCCCATGGGCCATATGCGCCTGCACCACCGGCACGGTAAAATCCGGGCGCAGCATCATCTCTCCCCGCAGCGGGTCAGAGGTGACATAGGCGCGGGCGCGGATATCCTCGCCATAAAGGTCGAGCAGGGTTTCGGCGGGCAGCAGGATGTCAGCATCCACCGGCAAAGCGCCTTCGGCGCGGAAGGCGACGAAGAGGATTTCAGCTTGGGCGCGGATGGCGGATTTGGGGGTCAATTGCTGCCTCCCATCGTGGGGGAACCAGAGGACCGGCTGGAAAACGTCCTGTGGACGTTTTCCCGGTCCGATTGTGGCTGAGGCAACGAAGCCACAAGGGGAGTGCCGCCAAAGCCAAGCCTCCGCACGGGGCGCGCACGACCGGGCGGGGGCGATTTATCGCGCCCGCCAAGGGGCGGGCGGGCGCGGCCCGTGCTGGGGCAGCACGGGCGGGGCGAACCCTTCCGGCGCGACACGCGCGCGCCGCGGGTCGCGCGCGACTGTGGCGTGGGTCGCGTCATCTCCCCAGCATCTTCCGTACTGCCGCCACCAGTTCTCCCCGATCCACCTCCACCTGTGCCGGGCGGTCCTTCCATTCCTCAAGCGTGGCGTTCTGGGCGATCTGCGCGCCCAGCACCAAATCCTTCAGGATCACCTTACCCTGTTCCGCCTCGTTCCCGCCTTGGATCACGGCAATGGGCGAGGCGCGTTTGTCGGCATATTTCAACTGGTTGCCAAAGTTCTTGGGATTGCCGAGGTAAACCTCTGCCCTGATACCGGCATTGCGCAACTCAGCCACCATGCCCATGTAATCGGCCATGCGGTCGCGATCCATCACGGTCACAACCACCGGACCCGCAGCATCGCCACCCACACGCCCCTTTGCCCGCAAAGCCGCCAGCAGGCGATCCACCCCGATGGACACCCCCGTGGCAGGCACCGACTGCCCGGTGAAGCGTTTCACCAGATCATCATAACGCCCCCCGCCCGCGACAGAGCCGAACTGACGCTTGCGCCCCTTTTCATCAAGGATTTCGAAGGTCAATTCCGCCTCGAACACCGGGCCAGTGTAATAGCCAAGGCCACGGACCACGCCGGGGTCGATCACGATGCGGTCGGGGCCATAGCCCTGACGGTCCAACAGGTCAGCGATGGTTTCCAACTCGGTGACACCTTCGCCACCGACAACAGACCCGCCGACCAAGTCGCGCAGAGCCCCCACGGTTTCGGCCCCCGTCTCCCGGCGGGCGGCCATGAAGGCCATCACCACCTCAGCCTGTTCCGCCGACAGCCCCGCGCCTTTGGTGAAATCGCCGGACTCATCCTTGCGACCTTCGCCCAGCAACGCCCGCACACCGCCTTCGCCCAAACGGTCGATCTTGTCGATGGCGCGCAGAACGATCCCGCGCTCTGCCGCGAAACGCTCGGGGTCGGACGGGTCCAGAACGCCCGCAACCTCCATCACGCCATTCAGCACCTTACGGTTATTCACCCGCACGATGTAATCGCCGCGCGGGATGCCGACGACCTCCAGCGCATCCGACAGCATCGCGCAAATCTCGGCATCCGCTGCCACCGAAGGCGCGCCCACCGTATCGGCATCGCATTGATAAAACTGGCGGAATCGCCCCGGACCGGGCTTTTCGTTGCGCCAGACCGGACCCATGGCGTAGCGGCGGTAAGGCGAGGGCAGGTCATTGCGATACTGCGCCGCCACACGCGCCAAAGGCGCGGTGAGGTCATAGCGCAGCGCCAGCCAATCGGCGTCTTCATCTTGCCAGGCGAACACGCCTTCATTCGGGCGATCCACGTCGGGCAGGAATTTTCCCAAAGCCTCGACCGTCTCAACCGCGCTGGTTTCCAATGGGTCAAAGCCGTAGCGGTGATAAACCTCCGCCACCTTGTCGAGCATCGCCTTGCGCTCTGTCACCTCGGCCCCGAAGTAGTCGCGGAAACCTTTGGGGGTTTCGGCCCGGGGGCGGCGTTGTGTCTTGTCCTGTGCCATCGGTCAGACCTTCGCTTTTTGTCGCCGCCCGTGTATCGGATGGGGGCAGGCGCGGCAAGGCGCACGGCGGCAAAGAGGGGGATCGCATGGACATTCCGGTGCTTGAGGAGCGTGTCGCCCATCTGATCCGCGCCGTGGACGATCTGTCGGACGTCGTGGCGCGTCAGGCCAAGGAGATCGACCGCCTGACCCGCCTTGTGCAGATGCTGGTGGAACGCGAGGCTGAACGCGAGGCGATGGCCGGTGAAGGCCCCGCCGCCAATGTCCGCCCGCCGCATTGGTGATCCGGTGCAGTTCGGCCTGTCGCTGATCTTCACGCTGATCCTTGGCGCGGCGGGTGGGCTTGCGGCCTTTCAGCTTCACTTGCCATTGGCCTTGCTGCTGGGGGCCTTGCTGACGACCGGAACGGCGGCGGCGCTGGATTGGCGGCCCTTGGGGCAGCGCATCCTGTTGCCGATGAAGCTGCGCTCGGCCTTTGTGCCGGTGATCGGTGTGTCCATCGGTGGGGCCTTTACCCCAGATGTCGCCGGGCAAGCGATGGACTGGGGACCATCGCTGCTGGCGCTGTTCGTGTTCCTGCCGGTGCTGCACGCCGTGGGCTATCTGATCTATCGCCGGGGTGGGTTGCCCCGGATCGAAAGCTATTTCGGCGCGGCCCCCGGCGGGCTGATCGAAACCGTGCAGATGGGCGAAGAGGCGGGCGGCGATGCCCGCCTGATGACGGTGCTGCAATTCCTGCGGCTGATCCTGACCATCCTCTTCGTGCCGTTGATCTTTGTCGTGCTGACGGGGGGTGCCGTCGGATCGGCCAGCGGGGCGACCCTGCCTGCGGCCCATGTCGCGCTGACGCCGGTCGAGGTGGTGTTTCTGATCGCCGTCGGGGCACTGGGGGTGGGTGTCGGGCGGCTGCTGCGTTTCCCCGCCTATATCATGACCGGGCCGATCCTGTTCTCCGCCGTGGCCCATGGCGCGGGGCTGGTGCATGGCGTGCCGCCCGCGTGGCTGGTGGGGCTGACGCAGGTGGTGGTGGGCTGTGGTCTGGGCGCACGCTTTGCCGGGGTGGATCACCGGCTGCTGTTGCGCGCCATCCGTCTGGCCAGCGTCAATGCCGTCGTGGCGTTGGTGGTCACCTTTGGCTTTGCCGCTGCCTTGGCGCCGTGGGTGGGCGAACCCATGGCGGCGGTCTTCCTTGCCTACGCGCCGGGGGGCTTGGCCGAGATGAGCCTTGTGGCGCTGAGCCTGAACATGAGCGTGGTCTATGTCACCGTGCACCATGTGCTGCGGATCGTGTTGAGCGTCTTTGCCGCACGGTTGGGCATGCGCTACCTGCGGCGAGGGTGAGGGTCAGACCTCTTCGACCATCACCACGCCGTTGATCGCCTTGACCGCGCCCTTGATCTGGGGCGTCACCGGATAGGGTTGCGGCAAGACAAGATCGATCTCCCTTCCCTGATCGTCGGGAATGGTGATCGTGATCTGGGCGCGGTTGCGGCCTTCGACCTTGGCGAACAGCGCCGCGACCGAGGCCGCTGCTTCGGCCCGGTTCAGGTGGATGCGCAGGGCCGATGCGCCTGCCTCTGCCGCAACCGTGTCGATGCTCGTGGCGCTGCGGGCCAGAAGTTTCAGCGTCTCGCCCTCGAGGTTCGCCTCAACCGTCAGCACCACATTCTTGCCCGGTTCAAGATGGTCGCGCGCCTGTTCCAGCGTGTCGGAAAAGACCGTGACCTCATAAAGCCCCGTCGGGTCGGACAGTTGCACAAAGGCAAAGCGGTTGCCCTTGGCGGATTTCTTTTCCTGACGGCTGGAGACGGACCCGGCCAGTTTCCCCACCACCGGCCCCCGCGCCGCCTTGGCGGTCAACTCTGTCAAGGTCATCACCGACTGGCGTTTCAGCGCGGGCATGTAATCGTCCAAGGGGTGGCCCGACAGATAAAAGCCGATGGCTTGATGTTCCTGCGCCAGCCGTTCCACCGGCAGCCAGTCATCGCGGAAAGGCAGGCGCGGTTCGGGGATATCCGCCCCCGCCTCGCCGAACAGGGATACCTGATTTGAGGCCTTCGCCTCATGGATCGCGGCCGAGTAGGCCACCAGCGCGTCCAGACTGTCAAACACGCGCGCCCGGTTGCGATCCAGCGCGTCAAAGGCCCCGGCACGGGCGAGCATTTCCAAGGGTCGCTTGCCCACCCGTTTCAGATCCACCCGGCGGGCAAAGTCGAACAGGGTCACAAAGGGCTTGTCCCCCCGCGCCTCCACAATCAGGCGCATCGCATCGACGCCGACGTTCTTCAGCGCCCCCAGCGCATAGACCACCGCCTGATCGCGTACCTTGAACACCGCGCCCGAGGCGTTGACGCAAGGCGCCACGACCTTGACGCCCATCTTGTCCAGCTCGCGTTTGTAGACCGCCAGCTTGTCGGTGAGGTGAAGGTCGCAGTTCATCACCCCTGACATGAATTCCACCGGGTGATTGGCCTTCAACCAAGCCGTCTGGTAGCTGACCACGGCATAGGCCGCCGCGTGGGATTTGTTGAAGCCGTAGTTGGCGAATTTCTCCAAGAGGTCGAACACCTCGCCCGATTTCTTGGCGTCGATGTCGTGGGTCTTCTTGCAGCCCTCGATGAACTTGGGCCGTTCCTTGGCCATCTCTTCGGCGATCTTTTTCCCCATCGCTCGGCGCAGAAGGTCCGCGCCTCCCAACGAATAGCCCCCCATGACCTGCGCGATCTGCATCACCTGTTCCTGATAGACGATGATGCCCTGGGTCTCTTTCAGGATGTGGTCGATGGTGGGGTGGATGGATTCCAGCGGGCGGATGCCGTGCTTGACCTCGCAATAGACCGGGATGTTCTCCATCGGACCGGGACGATAGAGCGCCACAAGCGCCACGATATCCTCGATGCAGGTCGGCTTCATCCGCCGCAGCGCATCCATCATGCCCGAGGATTCGACCTGAAACACCGCCACGGTCTTGGCTGCCGCGTAAAGCTCATAGGTCGCGGGATCATCAAGCGGGATATGCCCGATGTCATCCTCGACCCCCGGCTTGGGTTCATAAAGCTGCCGCCCGTCCGGGGCCTGGTGCAGGCCACGTCCGCTGGCGCGGATCTGCTGCATGGCGTTCTGGATCACGGTCAGGGTCTTCAGACCCAGAAAGTCGAACTTCACCAGCCCCGCCGCTTCGACCCATTTCATGTTGAACTGGGTCGCGGGCATGTCAGAGGCCGGATCGCGATAGAGCGGCACCAGTTCATCCAGCGGCCGGTCGCCGATCACCACCCCTGCGGCGTGGGTGGAGGCGTTACGATACAGCCCCTCGATCTGTTCGGCGTAATTCAGCAGCCGTCCGACAACCTCTTCCTTCGCCGCTTCCCGCAGGCGCGGTTCATCGGCCAAGGCCTTGGTGATCGAGACGGGCTTGACCCCTTCGACCGGGATCATCTTGGACAGTCGGTCCACCTGCCCGAACGAGAGTTGCAGCACCCGGCCCACGTCGCGCACGGCGGCCTTGGACAAGAGCGCCCCGAAGGTGATGATCTGCCCCACCTTTTCGCGGCCATAACGCTCCTGCACATAGCGGATCACCTCTTCGCGGCGGTCCATGCAGAAGTCGATGTCGAAGTCGGGCATCGACACCCGTTCCGGGTTCAGGAAGCGTTCGAACAGCAAGGCATAGCGCAAGGGATCAAGGTCCGTGATCGTCAGCGCATAGGCGACGAGCGACCCCGCGCCCGAGCCCCGCCCCGGCCCCACCGGGATGTCATGCTGCTTGGCCCATTTGATGAAATCGGCCACGATCAGGAAATACCCCGGAAAGCCCATCTTTTCGATGATGCCGAGTTCGAAATCCAGCCGCTCTTGATATTCCTGCACTGTCGCGGAATGCGGGATCACCGCCAGCCGCGCCTGCAAGCCTTCATTCGCCTGACGGCGCAGTTCCTGCACCTCGTCATCCGCGAAACGCGGCAGGATCGGCTTGCGCTTGAAGGCGGCAAAGGCGCAGCGGCGGGCGATCTCCACCGTGTTTTCCAAAGCCTCCGGCAGATCGGCGAACAGGGCGCACATCTCGGCTTCGGATTTGAAATAGTGCTGCGGCGTCAGGCGACGGCGCGGCTGGCTTTGATCGACATAGGCGCGTTCGGCGATGCAGATCAGGGCGTCATGCGCCTCGAACATGCTCGACTTGGGGAAATAGACGTCATTTGTCGCCACCAGGGGCAGGCCCATGTCATAGGCCATCTCGACAAAGCCGCGTTCGGTCAGCGCCTCGGCTGGCGGCAGTTTTCCGCCTTCGCCGGGGTGGCGTTGCAGTTCCACATAAAGCCGCCCCGGAAAGGCAGCCGCCAGCCGTTCCATCAACGCCCGCGCCTTGGTGCTTTGCCCGGTTTGCAGGAACCGCCCCACCGGACCGTCCGAGCCGCCGGTCAGGCAGATCAGACCGCCGGTCAGCGCCTCAAGCTCATCCAGCGTCACCTGCGGCTGGCCGGAGCGTGCCATCGCGCCATCGACGAACAGGCGTGAGGACAGCTTCATCAGGTTCATATACCCCGCCTCATCCTGCGCGAGCAGGACGACGGGCGCGGGCGGGCGCGGGCGTTCGCCGGGATTGGCGGGGTCATGCGCCACCGACACCTGACAGCCGACGATGGGCTGCACGCCCGCGCCTTGGGCGGTCACCGAAAACTCCAACGCGGCGAACATGTTGTTCGTGTCGGTCACGGCCACGGCGGGCATCTCACCCTCGACGCAGAGCTTGACCAGTTTCTTGACCGGCACCGCGCCTTCCAGCAGCGAATGTTCGGTATGGACGCGCAGATGGATGAATCGGGGGGCGTGCTTTGACATGGGCGCAGCCTATCCAACCGCCCGGACGGGGGAAAGGGTGCCGCTTCTTTCGGCATTCCCTGAAACTGCTTCGCCCGCAGCCAGAAAGGTTCTGCTTGCCTTGTGGCAAGGCGCGGGGCTTTCTGAAACAAGAAAAAAGGGTCATAGAAAAAGACCGGGGGCGCGTGGCCCGCTTTACGCCGCATCGGGCGGCCACGCAAAATGCCTCGAACGGGGAGAAGGCGGCGGGTTGAGACATGACCGGGATCGCGTTTCTGTTGAACGGAACGCCGGTGCGCGTGGCAGATCAGCCGCCGACGCGCACGCTTCTCGATTGGCTGCGCGAGGGGCGCGGCCTGAACGGCACGAAAGAGGGCTGCAATGAGGGCGATTGCGGCGCCTGCACGGTGATGGTCACTGATGCGGCCGGATCGCGCGCGCTGAACGCCTGCATCCTGTTCCTGCCGCAACTTGACGGCAAGGCGGTTCGCACGGTTGAGGGCCTCTCTGGCCCCAAGGGCGAAATGCACCCGGTGCAGGCCGCGATGGTGGACCACCACGGATCGCAATGCGGGTTCTGCACCCCGGGTTTTGTCGTCTCGATGGCGGTGGGTCAGATGCAGGGCCGCAGGGACCACGATGATGTGCTGGCAGGCAACCTTTGCCGCTGCACGGGCTACGCCCCGATCATCCGCGCCGCCGAGGCCGCTGCCAAAGCGCCCGTGCCGGATTGGATGGCGGCAGACCAAAAAGCGCTTACGTCTGCGTCCGTTGTCTCTGGTCAAATATCCTCGGGGGGTGAGACGCGCCCGGACGACCTTCCGGTGGAAGGTCGTCAGCGTCGAACGCCCGATGGCCATGCCATCGGGCCGGGAGAGGCCGCAGGCCGAGGGGGGGCCGAGACCCCCCTGCACGGCTTCCGCCCAAGCAACAGCGACGAACTGGCGGAATGGTATCAGGCCAACCCCGACGCCACGCTGATCGCCGGGGCCACGGATGTGGGGCTGTGGGTCACCAAACAGATGCGCGACCTGCCGAAGGTGGCCTTCCTGAACGGGGTCACGGACCTGCAAAAGATCGAACGGCAGGGCGGCATGCTGCATGTCGGCGCGGGCGTCACCATCGCCACCTTGCGGGCGGCGGTGGCCCCGACGCTGCCCTCGCTCGGGGAACTTCTGCGCCGCTATGCCAGTGAGCAGGTCCGCAACGCCGCGACCATTGGCGGCAATATCGCCAACGGCTCGCCCATCGGCGATGGCCCGCCTGCGCTGATTGCCTTGGGGGCGACGCTGCACCTGCGCCGGGGCGACGTGATGCGGTCGATCCCGCTTGAGTCCTTCTTCCTTGAGTATCGCAAGCAGGACCGCCAGCCGGGGGAATTCGTGGCCGGGGTCTCCTTCCCCGAACACGCGACCGCTTTGCGGTGCTACAAACTCTCCAAACGCTTCGATCAGGATATCTCTGCCGTCTGCGGCTGTTTCAACGTGACTGTGACGGATGGCATCGTCACCCAAGCCCGCATCGCCTTTGGCGGCATGGCAGGTATCCCGAAACGGGCCTCAGCGGTCGAGGCCGCCTTGATCGGTCAGGTGTGGAGCGATGCGACCATCGCCACCGCCCGCGCCGCCTTTGCCGATGACTTCACCCCCTTGTCCGACATGCGCGCCAGTGCCGCCTATCGCCTGACCGCCGCGCAAAATCTGCTGACACGCTATTTCCACGACCTGAACGGAACTCCCGTCTCGGTGCTGGAGGTGCAGCCATGAGCATGGGCAAATCCCTTCCCCATGACGCGGCCCCGCTGCATGTCACAGGTCAAGCGCGCTATGTCGATGACATCCCCCTGCCGGGCAATGCGCTGCATCTGGCCTTTGGCCTGTCCACCGTCGCGCATGGGGACATCCTGTCGATGGACTTGACTGCCGTCCGCGCAGCACCCGGCGTTGTCGCGGTCTACGCGGCCGAGGATTTCGATCATGTGCCGGATTGTTCGCCCTCGCTTGGCGATGAACCGCTGGTTGCCACGGGCAAAGTGCATTTTGTCGGCCAGCCGATCTTTATCGTCGTCGCCGAAAGCCACCACGCCGCCCGCCGCGCCGCGCGTCTTGGGCGGGTGGAGTATCGCGAACTTCCAGCACTGTTGACTGTGGACGACGCCCTTGCCGCCAACAGCCGGTTTGAAAATGGCCCGGTGATCTGGACCAAGGGCGACACAGCCATAGCGATCGCAGAGGCCCCGCATCAGGTCGAGGGACGGTTTGAGGTCGGTGGGCAAGAGCATTTCTACCTTGAAGGCCAAGTCGCCGCCTGCCTGCCGCAGGATGGTGGGGATATGGTCGTGCTGTCATCCACCCAGCACCCGACCGAGATTCAGCACAAAGTCGCCCATGCCCTGCACCTGCCGATGAGTGCGGTACGCGTAGAAGTGCGGCGCATGGGCGGTGGTTTCGGTGGCAAGGAAAGTCAAGGCAACTGGCTGGCCATCGCCTGCGCGGTGGCCGCAGCGCGCACCGGGCGACCCTGCAAGATGCGCTATGACCGCGACGATGACATGGTCATCACCGGCAAGCGCCATGATCTCCGGATATTGTATCGGGCGGGGTTTGACGATCAGGGCAAGCTGACCGGGGTCGAATTCACCCATCTTTTCCGCTGCGGGTGGTCGATGGATCTGTCCTTGCCCGTGGCTGACCGCGCCATGCTGCACGCCGACAACGCCTATCACCTGCCCTCGGTGCGGATCGAAAGCCACCGGCTGAAGACCAACACTACCTCTGCCACCGCTTTTCGTGGTTTTGGTGGCCCGCAGGGCGTGATTGGGATTGAGCGGGTGATGGACCATATCGCCCATGCCCTTGGCCGTGATCCGCTGGACGTGCGGCGTGCGAATTTCTACCGCGCAATGGTGGAGGCCCCGGGGGCTTCACCCCCGGACCCCGAGGATATTTCCGCAGAGAAGACAGGGCAAGGAGAAGGAGACCTGACTTCTCGCGGGCGGGCTATGTCCGTCGGCTCGCATGCTTTGGCGGCGGATGGGGCGGTGCAGACCACGCCGTTCCATATGCCGGTTGAGGATTTCGTGCTGCATGAGCTGACGGCGGAGTTGGAGCGGACCTCTGACTATCGCGCGCGGCGGGCGGCGATTGCCGCGTGGAACGCGGGCAGTCCGGTGCTCAAGCGCGGGATTGCGCTGACGCCGGTGAAGTTCGGGATTTCCTTCACGCTGACGCACCTGAACCAGGCCGGGGCTTTGGTCCATGTCTATCAGGACGGCTCGATCCTCTTGAACCACGGCGGGACCGAGATGGGGCAGGGTCTGTTCAAGAAGGTGGCGCAAGTGGTGGCGGGCGTGTTCGGCGTCGATCCCGCAGCGGTGAAGATCACGGCGACGGACACGGCGAAAGTGCCCAATACCTCGGCCACGGCGGCATCCTCCGGGTCTGACCTAAACGGCATGGCGGCCAAGGCGGCGGCAGAGACGGTGCGGGACCGGATGGCGGCCTTCATCGCCGAAAAGCATCAGGTGCCGGTGGAGAAGGTGCGCTTTCAGGACGGGATGGTGCGGGTCGCGGGCGAGGAATACGCCTTTGACCGCGTGGCCGCCTGGGCCTATCAGGCGCGGGTGTCGCTGTCCTCGACCGGATTTTATGCCACGCCGAAGATCACCTGGGATCGGCTGCGCGGGCAGGGGCGACCGTTCCTCTACTTCGCCTATGGTGCGGCGGTGACAGAGGTGGTGATTGACACCCTGACGGGCGAAAACCGCATCCTGCGGGCGGACCTGTTGCATGACACCGGGACCAGCCTGAACCCGATCCTGGATATCGGGCAGGTCGAAGGCGCCTATGTGCAGGGGGCAGGCTGGCTGACGACCGAGGAGTTGGTGTGGGACGGCAAGGGGCGCTTGGCGACCCATGCGCCCAGCACCTACAAGATCCCGGCCTGTTCCGACCGTCCGCGCGTGTTCAACGTGGCGCTGTGGGATCGTCCCAACCGAGAGGACTCCATCGGAAAATCCAAGGCCGTGGGTGAGCCGCCCTTCATGCTGGGGATTTCCGCGCTTTATGCGTTGTCGGATGCGGTGGCGGCCTGTGGCGACGGGGCCTATCCCGCGCTGGACGCCCCTGCCACGGCAGAGCGGGTGTTGGCGGCGGTCAATCGGGTGCGCGGGCATGGGTAAGCGGAATTTGGGCGCAAATTCCGGCACGATTTCTGCGCGCAGAAATCGGGGGGGAGGTCGCGGTGTTTGACCTTGACGCCCTCGCTGCGGCGGTGGCCGTCCATCGGCGCGTTGCCCGTGTGGTGATTGCCGCCCATGATGGGTCTTCCCCACGTGAGGTGGGGGCGGCCATGCTGGTCTGGCGTGATGGCCAATCGGGCACCATCGGCGGCGGCGCTTTGGAGCATGAGGCGACCCTTCGCGCCCGCGCGATGCTGGCGCAGGGTGGCGCGCGTCTGGATCGTGAGGCTTTGGGGCCGAAGCTGGGCCAATGCTGCGGCGGGGCGGTGACCCTGCTGACCGAGGTTTACGAGGCTGCAACCCTCCCCATGCCGCAGGATGATATCGTCGCGCGGGCAATCGACGGGCGGGAGATGCCTTTGGCGGTCAAGCGCCTGCTGGACCGGGCGCGGGGGCAGGGGGTCTTGCCCGTGCCGCAATGGGTGCAAGGCTGGATGGTGGAACCGGTGGCGCGTCCGACGCGGCAGCTTTGGGTCTGGGGCGCGGGGCATGTGGGCCGGGCGCTGGTGGCGGTGGTGGCGCCCTTGCCGGGGGGGGCGATCACTTGGGTGGATATCAGGGCGGATCGGTTTCCCGCCGATGTTCCGGCCAATGTGACCCCGCTTTGGGCGGCGGACCCGGCCTTGTTGGTCAGCCATGCGCCCGCCTCGGCCGAGCATCTGATCCTGACCTATTCCCACGCGCTGGACCTTGACCTTTGCCACCGCTTGCTTGTCCATGGTTTTGCCGCCTGCGGTTTGATCGGTTCGGCCACGAAATGGGCGCGTTTCCGGTCCCGCCTTTCGGCGCTGGGCCATGCCGCCCCCGATATCGCCCGGATAGATTGCCCCATCGGTGATCCTTCCTTAGGAAAGCATCCGCAGGCCATTGCCGTGGGCGTCGCCACGGCCTTCCTGCGCCGAACCAAGACCAACGCGTCACGACAGGAGAACGCGGGATGACGGGGACCGAACTGCTGGCCATCAGCGGGGTGACCAAGGCCTATCCGGGCGTGGTGGCCAACAGTGATGTGTCCTTCCAGATCGCGGAGGGCGAGATCCACGCGCTGTTGGGCGAGAATGGCGCGGGCAAGTCCACCCTGGTCAAGATGATCTACGGTCTGGTCAAGCCCGATGCCGGAACGATGCGCTTTCGCGGGCAAAGCTATCAGCCGACCGAACCTCGTCAGGCGCGGGCGACCGGCGTGGCGATGGTGTTCCAGCATTTCAGCCTGTTCGAGGCGCTGAATGTCGCGGAAAACGTGGCCCTCGGCATGGAAAACCCGCCGCCGATGCGCGAATTGTCCAGCCGGATCAAGGCGGTGTCGCAAGAATATGGCCTGCCGCTGGACCCCGGTCGCATGGTGGGCGATCTGTCGGCGGGCGAACGGCAAAGGGTGGAGATCATTCGCTGCCTGCTGCAAGATCCCAAGCTTCTGATCATGGATGAACCCACCTCGGTCCTGACGCCGCAAGAGGTGGAGATCCTGTTCAAGACGCTGCGAAAGTTGGCGTCAGAGGGGACGGCGATCCTCTATATCAGCCACAAGCTGGAAGAAATCCGCACGCTGTGCGATGAGGCGACGATCCTGCGCCGGGGCAAGGTGGTGGCCACATGCACGCCGCGCGAGCGCACCGCGCGGGAAATGGCGGAGTTGATGGTGGGTGCGACCCTGACCCCGCCCGCGCGCAATGCCAAGGCCAAGGGCGCGGTTGCCTTGCAGGTGACGGGGCTGTCGGTCGCCTCACCCATCCCGTTCGGGACCAGCCTCAAGGACATCGGCTTTTCCGTGGCGCGGGGTGAGGTCTTGGGGATCGCCGGGGTGGCGGGCAATGGGCAGGACGAACTCTTGCTGGCGCTGTCCGGCGAGGTGCGGACGGCACGCGACACGGTGAAGATCGACGGTGCGGGCATGGGCGACAAGGGGCCGAATGACCGGCGCGCGGCAGGGCTGGTGTCTGCGCCAGAGGAACGCCTTGGCCATGCGGCGGCCCCGGACATGAGCCTTGTGGAAAATGCGCTGCTGTCGGGCGCGGTCCGCAAGGGTCTGGTGTCCGGCGGTTTCATCGACTGGGCCAAGACGGCGGCTTTTGCGGCGGGGATCGTCAAGGATTTCGACGTGCGCACCCCCGGCACCCATGTCGCGGCGCGGGCGCTGTCGGGGGGCAACCTGCAAAAGTTCGTGGTGGGGCGGGAATTGAGCCAAGCCCCCGGCGTGATCGTCATCAACCAGCCGACATGGGGCGTCGATGCGGCAGCGGCGGCGGCGATCCGTCAGGCCATCCTCGACCGCGCGGCCGAGGGCGCGGCGGTGGTGGTGATCTCGCAGGACTTGGACGAGTTGTTGGAAATCGCCGACAATTTCGCCGCGCTGAACGAAGGGCGGCTGACCGCCCCGCGCCCGGTGCAGGGGCTGACGATTGACGAGATCGGCCTGATGATGGGCGGCGCGCATGGCATGGAGGTCGCGCATCATGGGGCGTGAAGCGCAATTTTCTTCGAAGAAAATTGCAAATTCCTTCGAAGGAATTTGTTTGTTGACTGCAGGCGCAGGTGGGGGTGCAGGGTGCTGAGACTGGAAAAACGCCCCTCGCCCAGCCGGACTTGGGCATGGGCGACGCCCGTGCTGGCGGTGGTGCTGACGATGATCGCGGGCGGGATCATGTTTGCGGCCTTGGGCAAAGACCCGGTGGAGGCGATACGGACCATCTTTTGGGACCCGCTGTTCAATCCGCAATTCGCCTCCTATTCGCGCCCGCAGCTTCTGGTGAAGGCGGGGCCGCTGATCCTGATCGCGGTGGGGCTGTCGCTGGGCTTCCGGGCGGGCATCTGGAACATCGGGGCCGAGGGGCAGTACATCATGGGCGCGATTTTCGCGGCCGGGGTGGGGCTGGCGCTTTACCCGGTCGAGACGCGCTGGGTGTTCCCGCTGATGGTGGTGGCGGGCATCTTTGGTGGCTGGCTCTGGGCGATGATCCCGGCGGTGCTGAAGACGCGGTTCAACACCAATGAGATTCTGGTCTCTCTCCTGCTGGTCTATGTGGCGCAGAACATCTTGGCCTCGATGTCCTTGGGATTGCTGCGCAACCCTGAGGGCGGCGGGTTTCCGGGCAGCCGGAACCTGAGCCAGATCCCGGCGATGGCGAACCCCGAACTGATCGCGGGCACGGGGATGCATTGGGGGGTGGTTGCGGCCTTTGTCGTGGTGATCGCGGCCTATGTGCTGCTGCAACGCCATATCCTTGGCTATCACATCAAGCTGGCCGGTCAGGCCCCCCGTGCCGCGCGCTTTGCCGGGGTGAACCCGACGCGGCTGACGGTGCTGTGCATGGGGATTTCGGGCGCCTTGGCCGGGATGGCGGGGATGTTCGAGGTGACGGGGCCGGCCGGGCAGATCAGCATCGACTTCAACACGGGCTATGGCTTTACCGCCATCATCGTGGCCTTCCTTGGCCGGTTGAACCCCATCGGCATCCTGCTGGCGGGGCTGTTGATGGCGCTGACCTATATCGGCGGGGAATTGGCCAGTTTCATGCTGTCCCTGCCATCGGCGGCCATTCAGGCGTTTCAGGGAATGCTCTTGTTCTTCCTGCTGGCCGTGGACCTGTTGACCAACTACCGCATCCGCCTGAAGAAAAGGGAGATCGCCTGATGGATATCGGAGGCATCAATCCCGCCATCCTGATCGCCTCGCTGATGGTGGCATCGGTTCCGATCATGCTGGCCGCGATTGGCGAGTTGGTGGTGGAAAAGGCGGGTGTGCTGAACCTTGGTGTCGAGGGGATGATGATCATCGGCGCCATCTGCGGCTTTGTCCTCGCGGTGTATTCGGGCAGCGCGGTTATGGGCTTTGTCGGCGGGGCGCTGGGCGGGGCGGTGCTGTCGCTGGTGTTTGGGCTGCTGACGCAGTTCATGCTGACCAATCAGGTGGCCACCGGCCTTGCGCTGACTCTGTTCGGGCAGGGGCTGTCTTCGATGATCGGGCAGGGCTACAACGGGATCAAGCCGCCCGCCACCACGGCGCTGCCTCTGGGGCCCTTGGCGGAGATCCCGGTTCTGGGCACCATCCTGTTCCGGCATGACTGGATGGTCTATACCTCGATCCTGATCATCGCCGCCGTCTGGGCGGTGCTGAAATATACCCGCACCGGGCTGATCCTGCGGGCGGTGGGCGAAAGCCATGATGCGGCCCATGCGCTGGGCTACAAGGTGGTGCGCATCCGCATCTTCGCCATCCTGTTCGGCGGGGCCATGGCCGGGCTGGGCGGGGCCTATGTCAGCCTTGTGCGCGTGCCGCAATGGACGGACGGGATCACCGCCGGCGCGGGGTGGATCGCGTTGGCCATCGTGGTCTTTGCCAGCTGGCGGCCGTGGCGTGTGCTGATCGGTGCCTATCTTTTTGGCGGAATCACTGTGTTGCAGCTTAATCTGCAGGCGGCCGGGGCGGCTATCCCGGTGGAGTACTTGTCCATGTCCCCCTATCTGATAACCATCCTCGTGTTGGTCATCATGTCCTCGGGCCGGGGCAAGGCGGCGCTGAACGCGCCTGCGGCGCTGGGCCAGAACTTCCACGCCTCGCGCTGAGGCTGTCACAACCGGGCCGGTGAAGGCCCATCAGGGAGCAAACGAATGCAAAGAAGAACGATCCTCAAGGGCGGTGCGGCACTGGGCTTCGCCACGATGATGGGCGGCAAACTGGCCATGGCCCAAGTGCTGGAAAAGGTGAAGGCGGGCTTCATCTACGTTGGTCCGATCGGTGACGGCGGCTGGACCTTCCAGCATCATCAGGGCGCGCTGGCCGTGCAGGAGCAGTTTGGCGACAAGGTCGAGATCGTTTGGCAGGAAAACGTGCCCGAAGGCGCCGATGCGGAACGCGCGCTGACCCAGATGGCGCTGTCGGGCTGCAACATCATCTTCACCACCTCCTTCGGCTACATGGACCCGACCAATGCGGTCGCCGCCAAGTTCCCGGATGTGAAGTTCGAGCATGCGACCGGCTACAAGCGCGACAGCGCCAACGTGTCGACCTACAACGCGCGCTTCTATGAAGGCCGCGCCGTGCAGGGCCACATCGCGGGCAAGATGACCAAGTCGAACAAGATCGGCTACATCGGCTCCTTCCCGATCCCGGAAGTCATCATGGGGATCAACAGCTACTACCTGCACGCCAAGAAGGTGAACCCAGCGGTCGAACTGTCGGTGGTCTGGGCCTTCACCTGGTTCGACCCGGCGAAAGAGGCCGATGCCGCCAAGGCGCTGATCGATCAGGGCGTGGACGTGATCGCCTCGCACACCGACTCCACCGCACCTTTGGCCGAAGCGGCCAAGACCGGCGGCAAGGTGATCGGGTTCGGTCAGGCGTCGGACATGTCGGAATACAAGCCCAGCCCGCGCGTGTCGTCGATCATCGACAACTGGGCGCCCTATTACATCAAGCGCGTGGGCGCGCTGCTGGATGGCACCTATGCACAGGTTGACGTCTGGGAAGGCATTGCGGGCGGCGAAGTGCTGATCGGCGAGATCACCGACGCGGTTCCGGCTGACGTCAAGGCGGAAGCCGAGGCGATGCGCGACGCGATCGGTGCGGGCACCTATCACCCCTTCACCGGGCCGATCAACAAGCAGGACGGTTCCGTCTGGTTGGCCGATGGTGCTGTCGCGCCCGATGGCGACCTGCTCGGCATGAACTTCTACGTCGAAGGCATCGTGGGCGACATCCCGTCCTGATCTTCGCGCGAAGGTGACGGAAAGGCCCGCCCCGGTGGCGGGCCTTTTCCTTTTGGGGTCGGTGATCTGATGGACCGCGCGGGCAGGCCCGCGCGGACACCTTTTCCCCCGCGCCGCGCCAAGGCGTGTCACGGGGGGGTCGGGGGGCGCTCGCGCCCCCTCTGGCTTTGCGGGCAAAGCCATTCACCCCCTGAGGATATTTGTGCAACGGGGAAGGGGCCGGGGGTCTTTTGTCGCGTCCGGCATGGCGACATGTCGGCCTTATGCTTTCCCTTTCCATCCGCTTCTGGCACGGTCCGTCCATGATGACAGGAACCGAAAGAGGCGCGGCCTTTGGCTGCATGCAATGGGGCGGGCGGGCGGATGAAACCGCCTCTCGCGCGATGTTTGATGCTTGCCTTGCGGCGGGTGTGACGCATTTCGACACGGCCAATGGCTATACCGATGGGGCGTCGGAAACCTTGCTCGGCCGTTTTGCCGGCCCGCTGCGCGAGCGTTTGTTCATCGCCACCAAGGCGGGATATGAGGGCGGTGCCGGGCGGTCGAACCTGTTGGCGCAGTTCGATGGCAGTCGCAAGCGGTTGGGGATGGATGCGGTCGATCTGCTGTATCTGCACCGCTTCGATCCAGCGGCCCCGCTGGAGGAAACGCTGGAGACCTTTGCCCGGCTGCAATCGGATGGTCTGATCCGCCAGATCGGCCTGTCGAACTGTGCCGCCTGGCAGGTGATGAAGGCGCAGGCGGTGGCGGCACGGTTGGGCACGCGGATCAACGCGATCCAGCCGATGCACAATCTGGTCAAGCGGCAGGTGGAGGTCGAGCTTTTGCCGATGGCTGCCGATCAGGGCATCGCTGTGTTCTCCTATTCTCCCCTTGGCGGTGGCCTGCTGTCGGGCAAATATGCCGCCGGGGAGGTGGGGCGGTTGTCCGAGGATGACCGCTACGCCACACGTTACGGTCAGCCCGCGATGCATGCGGCGGCCACGGGTCTGGCTGCGCTGGCGGCGGAGGTGGGTATTCCTGCGGCGATGCTGGCGGTGGCTTGGGTGAGGGCGCATCCCCTGCGGCCCAATCCGATCCTGTCGGCGCGCAGTGCCGAACAACTGGCCCCGTCGCTGGCCGCGCTGGACTTGGCGCTGGACCCTGCCCTTTATGCCCGGCTGTCGGCGCTTTACCCCGCGCCGCCCCCGGCCACGGATCGACTGGAAGAAGCATGAGTGATTTTCTGATCATCGGCGGCGGCATTGCCGGGATTTCGGCTGCGGCCCGTTTGTCAGAGCTGGGATCTGTCACGGTTCTGGAGGCGGAAGCCGCCTTGGCGCATCACGCCTCGGGCCGGTCGGCGGCGCTGTATGAGCCGCGCTATGGCGCGCCGGCCGTGGTGGAACTCTCACTGGCCTCGGGTGATCATTTCCGTGCGGCGACAGGGGTCTTGTCGCCACGCGGCCTGATGCTGGTCGGGCGGGCGGATCAGGCGGAGGCTTTTGCCGCCGAGCGCGATGACTTCGAGATGACGGATTGCACGGTGGAGGAGGCCCGCGCCGTGGTGCCGATCCTCAACCCCGCCGTGGTGACGCGTGCCGCCGTGGCCGATCATGCCTGGGACATTGACACCGACCTGTTGCTGCAAGGCTTTGCGCGGGAGGCCAAGGGGCGGGGCGCGGCGATTGTCACGGGCGCGCGGGTCACGGCGATCCGCCGCGACGGTGGGGACTGGGTGGTGACGACGGCGGCGGGGGACTTCACCGGGCGGATGCTGGTCAATGCCGCCGGGGCCTGGGTCGATCAGATCGCGCGCATGGCCGGGGTGCAGCCCTTGGCCTTTACGCCGTTGCGCCGATCCATGGCCCGGCTGCCCGCGCCGGGGGGGCTGGATGTCAGCCGCTGGCCGATGATCTTTGGCGCAGGCGAAAGCTGGTACGCCAAGCCCGATGCCGGGGCGCTGATCGTTTCACCGGCCGAGGAAGACCCGGCAGAGCCACATGACGCCTGGGCCGATGACATGGTGCTGGCCGAGGGTCTGGCGCGGTATGAGGAATTCGTGACCGAACCCGTGACCCGGATGATTTCAAACTGGGCGGGGTTGCGGACATTCGCGCCCGACCGGGTGCCGGTGATCGGGCGGGATCTGCGCGAGCCGTCGTTCTTTTGGCTGGCGGGGCAGGGCGGGTATGGGTTCCAAAGCTGCCCCGCCGCCAGCCGCTTGGCCGCCGATCTGATCGGCGGACGAGGGACCGAGATCGGTGCGGATCTTGTGGCGGCGCTGAATCCGGCGCGGTTTGGCTGACGGCTTGGTGATCAGAGGCGGCGTGACAGCACGCAAAGGTTGCGGCACCATGCTGGGATGAGATTTCATCCGGTCGTTTTCCTGTGCCTGATCCTTGTCGGCTGCGGCGCGCGCCCTGATCGGGTGACGGCCCCGGCGCAGCCTGTGGCCCCGGATGCGGTGACCGCGCCCGACTTCGGCGATGCCGATCCCCATCCTTGGAAGGGGCGCCCGCCCCAGCGCTATCCGGTCCATGGTGTCGATATCTCGCGCTGGCAAACCTATGTCGATTGGCAGGCGGCGCGGGCGGCGGGGGTCAACTTCGCCTTCATCAAGGCAACCGAGGGCGGTGATCTGGTTGATCCCGGCTTTGCCATCAACTGGCAACTGGCCGCCCGGCACGGCGTGCGGCGCGGGGCCTATCATTTCTTCTACCAATGCCGCCCGTCGGCAGAGCAGGCGCGTTGGTTCATCCGCCATGTGCCGCGCAGTGCCAGGGCCCTGCCGCCGGTGCTGGACATGGAATGGACGCCGTTCTCTCCCACCTGCGCCACCCGCCGTGATCCTGACACGATCCGGGAAGAGGCCCGCACCTTCCTGCGGATCGTGGAAAGCCATTACGGCCAGCGCCCGATCATTTACACGACGGTGGATTTCTGGACGGACAACCAGATGTGGCGGCTGGGCGACTATCCATTCTGGCTGCGCTCTGTCGCGGCCCATCCGGATGACCTTTATGACGGGCGACACTGGACCTTTTGGCAATACACCTCCACCGGGCTTGTTCCGGGGATCAACGGAGAGGTGGATATCAACGTCTTCGCAGGCTCGGCCGCCGCATGGCGGGCGTGGTTGGCGGTCAACGCGCCGTGAGCGGGGCAGAGTCACTTCCCCCCTTCCCCGTTGCTCAAATATCCCGGGGGGTGCGGGGGGCTGGCCCCCCGCTTCTGATGGATCAACCCTCGGTGCCGTTTGACCATGCAACCGAAGGGCCGTCGCCGGAGTCGAGCCAGACTGCGTATCCGCGTTCCCGAACGATGCGGATACCCGTGTCTGCCCCGGTCGGGGCACGGCCCTCTTGGCTGGCGCCCTGCATGACACATCTGGCGGCATGAAAAAGGCCGCCCGGAGGCGGCCTTTGACGGTCGATCCCAAGGGGATGGATCAGCCATCCACCCGGATGCGGGCGTTGGATGGGTCAAAGGGGCTGTCCTCGACCACCACGGCATCCCATTCCTGACGCAGCATCTTGACCTTCAGTTTGGTGCCAACCTCGGCCAGATCGGGGCGGACGTAGCCCATGCCAATCTGCTTGCCAAAAGCCACCGAGTACCCGCCCGAGGTCAGGCGTCCGACTTTGACGCCATCCACCAAGAGCGCCTCTTTGCCCCAGGGGTCAGCGTCTGCCGGTCCGTCGATCAGCACGGTCACGCATTTGCTGCGGATGCCGGTTTCCAGCATCTTGGCCTTGCCGCGGAAGTCCTTCGTCAGGTCCACGAAGCGGTCGAGTGCGGCCTCAAGCGGGGTCGCATCGCGGCCCAGTTCGTTGCCGAAGGCGCGGTAGGATTTCTCTTGCCGCAGCCAGTTTTGCGCGCGGGCGCCGACGCCGGTCAGACCGTGCTTTTCGCCGACGGACCACAGCAAATCCCACAGGTAGCGGCCGAATTCGATGGGGTAGTGCAGTTCCCAACCCAGCTCTCCGGTATAGGCCACGCGGACGGCGCGGACCGGGCACATGCCCAATTCGATGTCGCGGTAGGACAGCCACGGGAAGCGCTTGTTGGACAGGACTGTGTCGGGGTTCGCGTCCTTGACGAGGTCTTTCAGCAAAGCGCGGGCATTGGGACCGGCCAGCGCATAGACGCCCCATTGGGTGGTGATGTCATGGATGTCGATATAGCCGCCACCCTGCGCCATCCAATCCTCGGCCGCCTTGATCAGGAAGTCGGCGTCATAGGCGGTCCAAGCCCCGGCAGAGATCAGGTAATACTCATGCTCTTTCAGCCGCACGATGGTGTATTCGGTGCGTGTCGTGCCGTGGTCGGTCAGGGCATAGGTCAGGTTGATCCGGCCCACATTCGGCAGCTTGTTGCAGGTGAAGTGGTCAAGGAAGGCCGTCGCACCGGGGCCGCGCACCAGATGTTTGCTGAAGGCAGATGCGTCAATGATGCCCACGGTGTTGCGGACGGCTTTCGCCTCGGCTTCGGCATAGGGCCACCATGTGCCACGGCGGAACGAACGGCCATCATGGTCGAAGGATGCAGGCGCGTCTTTCGGGCCATAGTAGTTGGGGCGTTCCCAGCCGTTCACTTGGCCGAATTGTGCGCCCATCTCTTTCTGGCGGTCATAGGCGGGGGCGGTGCGCAGGGGGCGGCAGGCTTCACGTTCTTCGTCCGGGTGGTGCAGGATGAAGACATGCTCATAGCATTCCTCATTCTTGCGGGCGGCATATTCGGTGGTCATCCAATTGCCGTAGCGCTTGGGGTCAAGGCTGGCCATGTCGATTTCCGCCTCGCCTTGCGTCATCAACTGGGCAAGGTAATAGCCCGTGCCACCGGCGGCGGTGATGCCGAAGCTGAAGCCTTCGGCGATCCACATGTTGCGTAGGCCCGGCACCGGGCCGACCAGCGGGTTGCCGTCGGGGGTATAGCAGATCGGGCCGTTGTAATCGTCCTTCAACCCCACGGTCTCGGACGAGGGCAGGCGGTGGATCATCGACATGTATTCCGCCTCGATCCGCTCCAGATCCAGCGGGAAGAGGTCGGCGCGGAAGCCTGCGGGCACGTCATAGAGGAAGCGCGCCGGGGCGTTGCGCTCATAGGGGCCTAGGATCCAGCCGCCACGCTCTTCGCGGACATACCATTTGGCGTCGGCATCGCGCAGGACGGGGTGCTGCGGGTTGGTCTTGCGCCATTCGACCAGTGCCGGATCAGGCTCGGTGACGATGTATTGGTGTTCCACCGGGATCGCCGGGATCTTGATCCCCAGCAGACGCGCCGTGCGTTGGGCGTGGTTGCCCGTGGCGGTCACCACATGTTCGGCGTGGATTTCGTAATGCTCTTCTGTCGGCTGCAGGTTGCCGCCCTTGTCCTCCATCCGCGTGACGGAGACGATCCATTCCGATCCGGTCCAGCGATAGCCGTTGACCTGAATCTTCCGCTCGATCGTGGCGCCCAACTGCCGCGCACCCTTGGCCATGGCTTGGGTCACGTCGGCGGGGTTAATGTAGCCGTCCTGCGGGTGATAGAGCGCACCGACAAGGTCTTCGGTCCGCAAGAGGGGCCAGCGGTCCTTCATGTCCTTGGGCGTCAGGAACTCGTGATAGACACCTGCGGTTTCAGCGACCGACGAATACAGCATGTATTCGTCCATGCGTTCCTGACGCTGGGCCATCCGCAGGTTGCCCACGACATAGAAACCGGGGTTCAGGCCTGTCTCAGCCTCAAGCCCCTTGTAGAAATCGACCGAGTATTTGTGGATATGCGTCGTGGCATAGCTCATGTTGAACAGCGGCAAGAGCCCCGCCGCGTGCCAGGTGGAGCCTGCGGTCAACTCGTCCCGTTCGACCAGCATCGTGTCCCATCCCGCCTTGGCGAGGTGATAGGCGATGCCGTTCCCGACGGCACCGCCGCCGACGACAAGGGCTTTGACATGGGTTTTCATGGGCCGACTCCGGGCGTGGGGATGCGTTGTGCCCTATCTGCCCGAACCGGGGGAAAAGGGGCAAGTGGGGCCGACCCTTGTGAGACGAAAACGACATTATCGACCGAAGGCGACAGCCTCGCCCTGACCTGCTGCCTCGGTCAAGGCGCTTAGCCGTCGCTGATGGAACAGGTCTTGCGGCCACCGTCGATCCGGCAGGTGCCAAATCCGCCAAACAGCGGCTTTTGCAAAAGGCTGTCGTCCCCCTTTTCGGTGTCATCCGGCTTTGGGACAGCGTCCGCGGCGGCTGGGGTGGGATCTGCGCCGTCCCCGTCCAGCCGCACCTCGGCAGAGTGTGACGCGCGCCTCTCTGCGTCGGCGGACTGGGCCTGTATCAGCAGTTTCGCAAGGGCCCAGCGGACTTCGATGTAGTTTTCAAGGGTCAGGTCCGGATTGCGTTTCCGGCTTTCCTTGAAGTCGACCGTCAGGGCAAACCCTGCCAGGCCCACAACGATCATGGCCTTGAACACCAGAATGCGCAGCATCGCCACAGCCCTATCACCGATCCTCTCGGGTCGATGATGCCGACCAAATGGAGCAGCATTCGGGACAGAATGCGGCGAAGGTCAGCCGCGGCGCATCCGGCCCAAACTGGCCGACAGCGCAAAGATCACCGCCGCCGCCGTGATGATCGACGGCCCGGCGGGGGTGTCTTGCCAGAGCGACAGTTGCAGCCCGCCGAGGGTGGAGGCCGCGCCGATCAGGCTGGCCAACACCGCCATGCTTTCAGGGGTGCGGGCAAGACCGCGCGCGGCGGCGGCGGGGATAATCAGCATCGCGGCGATCAGCAGCGCACCGACGACCTTGATCGCCACGGCCACCACCACCGCCAAGGCCAGCGTCAGCACCAGACGTTCCCGCGCCGGGTTCAACCCGCTGGCATGGGCGAGGTCTTCGTTCAGCGTGGCGGTCAGCAGGGCCTGCCAGCGCCACAGCATCAGGGCCACCACCAAACCCGCCCCGCCCCAGATGAACAGCAGATCGCCGCGCGACACGGCGAGGATGTCGCCGAACAGCCAGGCCGAAAGGTCCGTCCGTGCGCCGGGAACGAAACTGACGGCCACCAAACCCAGCGCCAGTGCGGAATGGGCCAGCACGCCCAGCGTCGTGTCCATCGCCCATCCGCGCGCGGCGAGGGTGGAGACGGTGACAGCCATCGCCAAGGCCACGGTCAAGGTGCCTGCGACCACGGGCAGGTCAGTCGCCAGGGCCATGGCCACGCCAAGGATGGCGGCATGGGCGGTGGCATCGCCGAAATAGGCCATCCGGCGCCAGACGACGAACGACCCCAATGGCCCGGTCGCCAAGGCAAGGCCCACCCCGGCGAGCGCGGCACGGATCAGGAAATCGTCAAGCATGGTGGTGGTCTTTGTGGTTGTGGTGCGCGTGGTCATGCCCATGATGGGAATGGTCGTGCCCATGATCGTGGCTGTGGTCATGGACGTGCTGATAGAGCGCCAAGGCCCCTTGCGTGCCCAGCCCGAACAGCGCGCGGTATTCGGGCGCGTTTGACACCACGCGTGGGGTGCCTTCGCAGCAGACATGACCGTTCAGGCAGATCACGCGATCCGAGGCCGCCATCACCACATGCAGGTCATGACTGACCATCAGCACGGCGACGCCGGTTTCGCGGCGCACCTCCTCGATCAGGCGGTAAAACGCGGCCTCGCCGGGTTGGTCCAGCCCTTGGGTGGGCTCGTCCAGAATCAGCAGGTCGGGCCGGGTCAGCAGCGCGCGCGCCAGCAGGACGCGCTGGAACTGGCCACCCGACAGGTCGGCCATCTGGCGTCCGGCCACCTCGGGCAGGCCGACACGGATCAAGGCGGCCTCGGCATCCGCATCCGTCACGCGCACCGGCAGCGACAGGAACCGCCGCACCGTCATCGGCAGGGTGCGGTCAACCGCGAGTTTCTGTGGCACATAGCCGATCACCAGACCGGGGCGTTGGGTGACTGTCCCAGAGGCCGGGCGCAAAATGCCCAGCAGTGCGCGCAGCAGCGTGGACTTGCCGGACCCATTGGGGCCGAGGATCGTGACAATCTCCGCCCGCTGGATCGACAGCGAGACCTTGGTCAGCACCTCTTGTCGGTCCATGCGGATCGTCAGGTTGTCGGCGGTAATCAGGGGCGTGGTCATGCGGCCTCCGCGCAGGCGGGGCAAAGGCCCAAGGCCTCGACCGTGCTGCGTTCGATGGTAAAGCCGATGGCGGCGGCGGCGCTGTCCAGCGCGTCGCGCACCGGGGCGGCGGGGGCTTCGGCCACATGGTTGCAGGCGCGGCAGATCAGGAAGGCGGGGGCGTGCGCCTCGCCGGGGTGCATGCAGGCGGCAAAGGCGTTTAGCCGGGCGATACGGTGGGCAAGGCCTTGATCCACCAGAAATTCCAGCGCGCGATAGGCGACGGGGGGCTGATTGCCAAAACCTTCGGCGGCAAGGCGTTGCAGCACGTCATAGGCCCCCATGGCGCGATGGCCTTCGAGCAGGATTTCCAGCACACGGCGGCGGACGGGCGTCAGCCGCGCGCCTTGGGCCTTGGCCATGTCGGTGGCGCGGGTCAGCACGTCACCCGCGCAATGGGCATGGTCATGCCGCGCGAAGGCGAGGTCGGGCGCGGCGCAACCCGGACAATCGGCAGCGTGATCATGTGGCATTTTCGGCCCCTTGACATGTTATCATATAACGCTGATACCACCCCGGACCGTGACCGGAAAGGGTGTTTCGATGCGTTATATCATATCGCTTGCGCTGGCCAGCCTTGCCTCTCCGCTTTGGGCGGAGGTGCCGAAGGTGATGACGGATATCCCGCCGGTCCATGCCCTTGTGTCGCAGGTGATGGGCGATCTGGGCGCGCCGGACCTGCTGTTGGAACGCGGGGCGAGCGAGCATGATTTCCAACTGCGCCCCAGTCAGGCGGCGGCCGTGGCCGATGCGGGGCTGGTGGTGTGGATCGGGCCGGAATTGACGCCTTGGCTGGACCGCGCGCTGGACGGCGTGGGCGACGGCGCGCAACTGCCGCTGCTGGCGGTGCCGGGAACGCTGACGCGGGCCTATGCCGAAGAGGGGGCGCATATGGCCGAGGACGGCCATGATGACCACGCCCATGAACATGATGACCACGGCCATGAAGAGGAAGGCCACGACCATTCCGGCCTTGATCCGCACGCCTGGCTTGACCCGGCGAATGCCAAGGTCTGGCTCGGCGCCATCGCAGCGGAATTGGGGCGGATCGATCCCGACAATGCCGCGACCTATGCCGCCAATGCGACAGCGGCGGTGGCCGGGATTGACCAGTTGGATGCCGACCTGACCCAACGCTTTGCGGCGCTGAAGGATCGGCCCGTTGTGGTGTTCCATGATGCCTATGGCTATCTGGCCGACCATTATGGTCTGGCGATCTTTGGCTCCATCGCGCTGGGTGATGCCACGGCCCCCGGTGCGGCGCGGCTGACCGAGTTGCGGGACGCCACGGCAGGCGGTGCCGTCCTGTGCGTCTTCCCCGAAGCGCAGCATGATCCGAAACTGGCCGAACAACTGGCCGAGGGCAGCGGCGCACGGCTTGGCCCGGCGCTGGACCCGAACGGATCGACGCTGGAGCCGGGGCCGGGGCTTTATGCGGCGCTGCTGACAGGATTGGCGGATGCGATGATCTCATGCGCGGCACCTTGATCCCGTGCTGGTCCGACCAGAAGACGCCTTGACCCCCGCCGCGCGGCGCGCGACCAATGGCGCGCCGCCGGGGACAAGGGTGCGGCGCTGGTGGGGAGTTGGTTCATGGCACAGATCGGGATTTCCCCGTTCGGGCGGACAGAGGCCGGGGCGGCAGTTTCAAGGATCACGCTGGGCAGCGGGCGGTTGACGGCCTCGATCCTGACCTATGGCTCGATCCTGCAATCGGTGCGGCTGGATGGCGTCGGGCATGACCTGACGCTGGGATCGGACCGGCTGGAGGATTACGAAGGCCCGATGCACTATCACGGGGCCTTGGTGGGCCCGGTGGCGAACCGGATCAAGGGCGCGCGGGCGGTGATCGACGGGCGCGAGCATCGCTTTGACGCCAATCAGAACGGTCAGCATCTGCTGCATTCCGGGGCGCTTGGCACCCATGCCCGCGTCTGGCGTCTGGCCGAGGTCACCGATACCGCCTGCACCCTGACCCTGATGCTGGCCGATGGCGAGGGGGGCTTTCCCGGCAATCGCCGCGTCTCGGCCCGTTGGAGCGTGGAGCGTCCCGCCACGCTGCGGCTTGAGGTGACAGTGACCACCGATGCGCCAACGCTCGTGAACTTCTGCAACCACAGCTACTGGAACCTTGACGGCACGCCGACCTGGGAAGGTCACCGGCTGAAGATTGCCGCCGATGCGGTGACGGCGGTGGATGCCGACCTGATCCCGACCGGTGAGACGCCGTCGGTGTCGGGCACGCCGCTTGACATGCGGGCCGGGCGCACCATCGGGCCGGGCAATCCGGCGATGGACACGAATTGGTGCCTAGGGCCGGGCCGCGAAAGCCTGCGCGATGTGCTCTGGCTGACCGGCGCGCGCGGGGTGGCGATGACCATCGCCACCACCGAACCGGGCATGCAGGTCTACGACGGGCGCGCGGCGATCCGTCCGGGGCATGGCGCGTATGAGGGCCTTGCGATCGAGCCGCAGGTCTGGCCCGACGCGCCCTCGCATCCGCATTTCCCGCAGATCACCCTGCGCCCCGGTGAGACCTATGCCCACCACAGCGAATGGCGGTTCGAAGGCTGATCGAAATCTGATCAAATTCCATTTCTGCCCATTGATCCGCCCGGGCTTCGGTGGTCTGTCTGGCGCAAAGGCGTGGTGGCGGAGGGCGGGAATGCGGGTGTTCATCAACGGCTTCGGGCGGATCGGGCGGTCGGTGCTGCGCGCCTGGGCACAGGCACCGCAGCGCTGGCCCGGGCTGGAGGTGGTGGGGATCAACGACATCGCCGCGCCCGAGATGTGCGCTTACCTGTTCGAATATGACTCGGTCTTTGGCCCATGGCGCGGGTCCGTCGGGCTGGAAGATGGCGCGCTGGTCGTCGATGGTCGCGTCCTTCCGCTGCACCGGACACCCGATATCGCGACGCTGCCGCTGGCTGGCGTGGATGTGGTGATGGAATGCACCGGGCGCGCGGACAAGCGCGAGGTGGCAGAGCGGGGATTGCTGGCCGGGGCCGGGCGGGTGCTGGTGTCCGGGCCGTCCGCGGCGGCGGATCTGACGCTTGTGCTGGGGGCCAATGACGGCGAATTGGCGGCGCAACGGATCGTGTCGAATGCGTCCTGCACCACCAATGCGCTCGCCCCCTTGGCCCGGCTGATCCATGACCACTGGGGGGTGGTGACGGGGTCGATGACGACGATCCATTGTTACACCGGGTCGCAGCCCACGGTGGATGCGCCCGCCGCCGACTATCCGCGCAGCCGGGCGGCAGCCTTGTCGATGGTGCCCACCACCACCAGCGCGCAGCGTTTGTTGGACCGGGTCCTGCCGCAGATTGCCGGGCGGATCGAGGGATCGGCGGTCCGGGTGCCGACGGCCAGTGTCTCGGCCGTCGATCTTGCGGTGATGACGGAACGTCCAACCACCGCAGCAGAGGTCAATCAGGCCCTGCGCGCGGCGGGCGGGGTGATCGGCGCCACGGACCGGCCTCTGGTGTCCACCGACCTGCGCGCGCGCCCCGAAAGCATCGTCATGGCCACACCAGAGACGCGCGTCACCGCCGGGGGGATGCTGCGGGTCTTTGGCTGGTATGACAACGAATGGGGCTTTTCCAACCGGATGCTGGATGTCGCCCTGCGGATGGGTCAGGCCGCCTGACGCCGCGTGTGTTGCGGCAGGCGTTCCGGAATCTCGGTGTCATCGTCGTCCACGGCCATCTGATCCAGCCGCGTGATCGCCTGCGTCACCTGCGTCAGGTCGCGGGACTGTTCGGTTGCGCCTGTGGCGATGCTACCGATCACAGCATCCAGTTCCGCGATGGCCGCCACGATCCGGTCAAGGGCGCGGCCCGTTTCATCGACCAGACCCACGCCTTCGACCACCCGTGTGCTGGAGGCCTTGACCAGCGACCGGATTTGCAGCGCCGCATCGGCAGAGCGTTGGGCGAGTTTGCGCACCTCATTGGCGACGACGGCGAAGCCCCGTCCCGCATCCCCGGCGCGGGCGGATTCCACGGCGGCGTTCAACGCCAGAAGATCGGTCTGACGGGCGATTTCGTCGATCACAGTGACGATCTGGCCAATCTGGACCGAGGATTGCTCGATCGCGTTCATCGCATTGGTGGCGGAGGTGACGACGGCGCTGGACTTTTCGCCCTCACGCCCCGTGCGGGCGACCAGGGCCGAGGCATGGGCCGCGCTCTCTGTCGCGGCGCGGGCGGTGGCGGCGATCTGCTCCAGCGCCAAGGCGGCCCGCTTGCCGTGCTCGCGCGTGCGCAGGGCGTTTTCGATGGCGCGTTCCCGTGTCCGTTCGGCCTCGGCCTGTGCGGCTTCGGCGCGGCGGGCGGCTTCGGCAAGGTCTTCGCGCGCGGCCAGCATCGCGGCCTTGGCGCGCGTGGTCTGAAGGATGGACAGGATCAGCACTGCCGCCTCGAAGAGGACGATGGCGGCATGCATCGTCGTACGCAGCAGGACAGCGGCGACCCCGGTTTCGGGATAGACCAGCATCGGGGCCAGCAGGCCGAAGGCCAGATGATGCACCGCGGTGAGGGCCACGGCCAGAACCACGGCGGGCACGGACCCCATGGTGGCAACGATCGCCAGCACGGCGAAGAACAACATATGAGAGTCCAATTGCCAGCCGTGACCGGCGAAAGCGCCGGTGAAGGCGATGCATTGCCCGATCATGGCCAGCGACAGCACCAGCGGACGCTGGGTTTCCGCCACCCGCCCCGCCGCAAAGGCGATGGCACCGAACAAAAGCGCCGTGACAAGCGGCACCCAGATCGCCGTTCCGGCGAAATAGGCCGTGACGGGGGCAAGGGGCGTCAGCGCCATGCCGACGATCCGGTTGATGGTCAGCCCGTCCAAGTCCATGTGTCGTCCTGCGCGCACTGCGTGCCCCTTACTCCAAGCCACAAAGTCTGGCCGCCAATCGGCCATCCGCCACCCAAACCGCCCCGGCATCTTGCAGGCGCGCTGCGGTCGTTCCCGTCACCAGCACCGCCAAAGGGGCGCTGAACGGGGCCGCGATCTGTCCGCCCGCGGTGGCCACGACCGACTCCGCCGCGTGCCATGGCGGCACGAGCGCAAGCAGCAGGTCGCCTTCGGGGGCGGGCAGCGCCGTGACGAACGAGGCAACCCCCGCCGAAAACAGCCCCGCCACCCCGACCACGACCAGCACAGAGGCGGGCAGCCTTCTCATGGCTCACTCGATCAGTCGGTCAGACTGAGAGGGTAACGGCGCAGACGGGTATAACTGTTAGCGCATGACAGGCGCGCAGGGCGAAACCGGTGCCCATTGGCCACAGGCTGCGCCGCCAATGCTGTGGTGGAGGGGCGCGTTACCGCAGACCGATTTCCGCCAAGGCCTGCGCCAGTTCAGGGGGCAGGGCGTCTTCCCGCGCGCGGCCCTTGGGCAGGTCACGCGGGCTGTCGGCGGGGTCAAGGTAGCGCCAGCCCTGGAAGGGGCGGCGGGGGGTGCCATCGGTGCGGATGATCTCGCGGTCCAGCACGATGGCGCAGCGTTCGATGCCGTCGCCGCCTTGCACGCGTTCCAGCCCGACGATGCGTTGCCGCGCCAGAACCGCGCCCTTGATCACCCAGTAAAGCGACCCGCCCGCCACAATCTCGGCCTCGCGCTTGGGCCACATGCGGGTGACATGCACCGCGCAGCCTTCGGGCCAGCGATGCGCGTTCTGCGTCTGCCAATCCGCCAGATCCTCGACGCTGTCCGCACCGACGCAAAGTTTCATGAGATTGACGAATCCGGTCATTTGGCGCGCTCCGAGGGGAGCCTTATACTAATCGTCATGCTACCCTGTTCAAGGCCCACTCCGCGTTTGACGGCCATGATGGCACGCACTATCTGGTGTGGTTCCCGTGACAGACCCACAAACTGAAGGAAAATCCCATGTCTCGATTCGCTGCCCCTATCGCCGAGCAGATCTGGGACATGAAGTATCGCCTGAAGGATGCCGACGGCACGCCCGTCGATGGCACGGTCGAGGATACATGGCGCCGGATCGCCCGTGCCTTGGCGCAGGTCGAAAAAGACCCCGCCACGTGGGAAGCGAAATTCTATGATGCGCTGGAAGGGTTCAAATACCTTCCCGCAGGCCGGATCACCGCCGGCGCGGGCACGGGCCGGTCGGTCACCCTGTTCAACTGCTTTGTCATGGGCACGGTCCCCGACAACATGGGCGGCATCTTTGACGGGCTGAAAGAGGCCGCGCTGACCATGCAGCAGGGTGGCGGCATCGGCTATGATTTCAGCACCATCCGCCCCCGCGGGGCCGAGGTGAAAGGCGTGGCCGCCGATGCCTCTGGCCCCTTGTCCTTCATGGATGTCTGGGACGCGATGTGCCGCACCATCATGTCGGCAGGCAGCCGCCGGGGCGCGATGATGGCCACGATGCGCTGCGACCACCCGGATGTTGAGGCCTTCATCGAGGCCAAGAAAGACCCCGCCCGTCTGCGGATGTTCAACCTGTCGGTGCTGATCACCGATCCCTTCATGGCGGCGGTCAAGGCGGATGGGCCGTGGGAGTTGGTCTTTGGCGGCAAGGTCTACAAGACCGTGCAGGCGCGCGATCTGTGGAACAAGATCATGCGCAACACCTATGATTTCGCGGAACCCGGTGTGATTTTCATCGACCGCATCAATGCGATGAACAACCTTGCCTATTGCGAAACCATCGCCGCGACCAACCCCTGCGGTGAACAACCCTTGCCGCCCTATGGCGCGTGCTTGCTGGGGTCGATCAACATGGCCACGCTGGTGGCCGATGCCTTTACCACAGAGGCGCGGTTGGATCAGGCGGCGCTGGATGATCTGGTGCGCACCGCCGTGCGGATGATGGACAATGTTGTGGATGCCAGCCGCTTCCCCCTGCCGCAGCAGGCCGAAGAGGCCCGCAACAAGCGCCGCATCGGTCTGGGTGTGACGGGTCTGGCCGATGCGCTGCTGATGCTGGGTCTGCGCTATGGATCGGTTGAGGCGGCGGAGCAGACCGAGGCATGGATGAAGGCGATTGCGCGGTCGTCCTATCTGGCGTCGGTCGATCTGGCGCGGGAAAAGGGCGCTTTCCCGCTTTTTGATGCCGAGAAATACCTTGCCTCCGGTTCGTTGCGCGAAATGGACGCCGATGTGCGCGACGCGATCCGCACGCATGGCATCCGCAACGCCCTGCTGACCTCCATCGCGCCGACCGGGACGATCAGCCTCTATGCGGGCAATGTGTCCTCGGGGATCGAGCCGGTCTTTGCCTATGCCTACAAGCGCAAGGTTTTGCAAAAGGACGGGTCGCGGACCGAGGAAGAGGTGGTCGATTACGCCGTCCGCCTGTGGCGCGAAAAGATGGGCGATACGGCGCTGCCGGATTACTTTGTGAACGCGCAAACCCTGCCGCCCTTGGACCATGTGCGGATGCAGGCGGCGGCGCAGAAATGGATCGACTCGTCGATTTCCAAGACCATCAACTGCCCGGAAGACATCAGCTTTGATGACTTCAAAGAGGTTTATATGGCCGCCTGGGATCAGGGCTGCAAAGGCTGCACCACCTATCGCCCGAATGATGTGACCGGATCGGTGCTGACCGTGTCCGAAGCGTCGGACAAAACCCCCTCTGAGGCCCCCGCACAGGTGAAAGCCAGCAGCGATGGGGCCGAGGTGGTTTATCTCTCGGACCCGCTGGACCGTCCCGCCGCATTGGAGGGCGCGACCTACAAGCTGAAATGGCCGGGGTCGGAACACGCGCTCTATATCACCGTCAATGACATCGTCATCGCCGGCCACCGCCGCCCGTTCGAGGTCTTCATCAACTCCAAGAACATGGAGCATTTTGCCTGGACCGTCGCGCTGACGCGGATGATTTCCGCCGTGTTCCGTCGGGGCGGGGATATCTCCTTCGTGGTCGAGGAACTGAAAGCCGTCTTCGACCCGCGCGGCGGCGCATGGATCGAAGGGCGCTACATCCCGTCCATCCTTGCGGCCATCGGCGGCACGATCGAACGCCATCTGATCGAGATCGGGTTCATCGCGGGCGAGGGTCTGGGCCTGAAATCCGACCCGCACGCCGAAGTGGTCGTCCTTTCCACCCCCAAGGGCAAATCCTGCTCCAGCTGCGGCAGCTTCGAGATGCGCATGGTCGAAGGCTGCATGACCTGCGCCAGCTGCGGCTTTTCCAAGTGCGGCTGAGAGCGGAGCCGGGGGACCGAGAAAAACCATAACTGTGCGCAGGCGAAACCATAAGCCTGCGCAAGGTGCGTCAAGAGGTGTTCTGAGTATCCAACGGCTTTAATGCGGATTGTGGAGTGGTCTGGCTGGCGACTGGAAAGAGTATCAGGGGAAAGCGGTGACGCAGCTTACGGCGGATTATCTGTTGGATGACCCAAAGAACGTTGAACTGACACTCTCAAAAATACCCTACCGTATCTCCGATCATCTTGAGTGAATGGTGTCACCTCTTGCTTCTCCAGTTCGACCCGGCGGCTCTGCCAGCTCCTGCGATAGGCGTTCGCCATCGTGCGGGGCGTGAAATACTTTGCGTGAAACGCCTCCGCGTCAGCCGGCGTGATATAGAATTGTTCGGCCTTCGTCCGGGGGTTGACCGCCCGGGTCGCGGGCGAGTGTCCGTCGAGGATTAGTCGGCGTAGGCCGATTGGCGGACCGGAACCCACAGACCTCGCGAAGGTCTCGATGCTGTGCCCCGGGGGCGCTGCACTTCCGAATAGCCGGGCGACTTCGTCGTGATCGACGAAAACGGCTGCGTAACCGGTCTGGCCCTCCAGGTTTCCGACACGGTGCAACCGCCCATCCATGATCGCTTGGATGATGACGCCGGGGCCGATCTTGAGCCGCTGCGCGGATTTCGAGATGTGTTCCCAGCTGTGCTGGGGCTGGCGGAGCTGAACTGCGCCCCGCAACAGCCCATTCAGGAACGCGGCCCCGGTCCGGGGATCCACACGGATGTGGTCTCCGACGTTTCGAGCGCCGGCCTGAGGACCCCGTCGGCGACGAGCAGGTCGAACTGGGACCGGGTCGCGCCGATGATTTCCTGAAACTCCTTGGCGGGAACCCGCACCGTCAGGTCGCGCAGGACGGGTGCGGCCTCCGTGGCGTCGAATACCGCCCAAGAGTCAGGCAGCTCGCAGTCCGCGGCCAGAAGGCCTGAGGCGAGCAGAAGCTTCCTAAGCCGCCGGGGATCGACGCCGGTCTCTTGGGCCGCTGTGGTCACAGAGTGCAGGCGCCGTTCGTGAACCGGTTCCCCCAGCAATTCGTCGCCTGGACCGAGGGGCCAGCTGGACGCCATGTGATCCCGAAGGATGCGCCGGAATGCTGCGTAGTCCGGGTTATCCGCGTAATCATTCGATAACCGGTCATACAGAGCCGGGAAGATCTTTTTCGGGCCGTCCTGTGGGGTTTCAATCAGGTTTTGAAGGCGCATGAGTGCGCGCCGGACAGCCTCCTCGCTCTCATGCGCGACTTCAAACCCCTGGGCATACAAGGCATGTCGCGAGTCCTTGGCGATATGATCCAACCTGAGGCCGTCCAACCGCAGGAGGGCGATCCCTAGAAGCCGACAGAAGACCGATGCGGCGTGCAGCGGATGGCCGGACAGCCAGTCTGACCCAGGACCGTCTGACAGCCTCTCGTCCAGCCAATCTTCGAAGGAGGTGGGATGTTCCTGAGGCTTGTCCAGGTTCCGGTTCAGGATGGAGGCGCTAAGCGACGAAAGGTGCTGCGCGTTGTCGTATCGCGCGGTTGCGTGGGGATCACGGTACAGGAAAACCAGAGGGTGGTCATGCCGTACGCAGGTCGCAACATGCGGAACACTCCAGTGTCCACGCAGGCCCATCGAGTATTCCGGTTGAAGCCCGGAACTCACGATGTCCTCCCGTAAGCAGGTCGGACAGGCGTTGTGCGCGCCCGCACCGTCACGGCGATCCGTTCAATCCTGCAGACCAGTCTTGACCGGGCCCGCCTGGGGGGCGTCAACGGTTTGGCGGGGCCTTGCGCTTTGGGCGCGGCGCAAGGGTCTGCCGGTGGCGCATCCCGGAGGACTCCCTTTGCGTTAAATGTTCCTATAATGTTCTTATGTATTCTCCCGACTCCCCCCGGCCCGCATGTTCGTCGAACTCTCTGCCACCACCAACTTCACCTTCCTTACCGGGGCCTCGCACCCCGAGGAGATGATGGAGCGTGCGGCAGAGATGGGGCTTTCCGCCCTTGCTGTGGCGGATGTGAACTCCGTGGCGGGCATCGTGCGCGCCCATACGCGGGCGAAAGAGATGGCGCGCGATGGTGGCCCGGTGATCCGCCTGATCCCGGCGGCGCGGATCGTGCTGGCCTCGGGCTACACGGCCACCGTCCTGCCGCGCGACCGGCAGGCTTGGGCGCGGCTCAGCCGCCTTCTCAGCGTCGGCCGTCTGCGTGTGCCGAAGGGGGAATGTGAGCTGCACCCGCAAGACCTGATCGATTGGGGGCAGGGGATGGAGATGCTGATCCACCCGCCCGGACGCGGGCAGCGCCCGGCGTGGGAGGTGATCACCCGCCGCTTGACCGACGCCTTCCCCGGTCAATGCAGCCTGCTGATGGCACCGCGCTATGACGGGCAGGATGCCGCCCGCCTTGCCCGGCTGTCGCGACTGGCGGATGCTTTTGCCCTGCCCGCCGTCGCCTCCGCCCTGCCGATGATGCACCATGGCGCGCGCCGTCGCATGGCCGATGTGCTGACCGCCATCCGTGAGGGCTGCACGGTGGACCAGTTGGGCCGCCGCGCGCTTCCCCATGCCGAACAGCGCCTGCGGTCCGAAGCTGAGATGCTGCGACTGTTCAAGGGCCATGAGGCGGCCGTGCATCGCAGTGGCGAGATTGCCGCCCGCGCGGCATTCGGTCTGGCGGAATTGCGCTATGATTATCCGTCAGAATTGCTGGGGGACGAAACCGCGCCGCAGCGCCTGTCGCGTCTGGCCTATGCGGGGCTGGCGTGGCGCTACCCCCAAGGCGCGCCCGAGCGGGTTCAAAAGCAGATGGCGCATGAGCTGACCCTGATCAGCAAGCTGCGCTATGAGCCCTATTTCCTGACCGTGCATGACATCGTTGATTTCGCCCGCCAACGCGGCATCCTCTGCCAAGGGCGCGGGTCGGCGGCGAATTCGGTGGTGTGCTATTGCCTTGGCGTGACCTCGGTTTCCCCGGAAATCGGCACCATGGTCTTTGAACGCTTCGTCTCTGAGGCACGCAACGAACCGCCCGACATCGACGTGGATTTCGAACATGAACGCCGGGAAGAGGTGATCCAGCACATCTACGCCCGCTATGGCCGCCACCGCGCGGGCCTTTGCGCGACGGTGATCCACTATCGCGGCAAGCGGGCGGTGCGTGAGGTGGGCCGCGCCATGGGCCTGTCCGAGGATACTTTGGGCGCGATGTCGTCGCAAATCTGGGGTTGGGGCGGGGCGGGGCAGATCACGGATGAGCGGTTGCGCGAAATCGGGCTTGATCCGGCCGACCGTCGCCTGCGGTTGGCGCTGACGCTGATCGACGAAATCCAAGGCTTCCCAAGGCACCTGTCCCAGCACGTCGGCGGCTTCATCATCACCGAAGGTCGCCTAGACGAACTCTGCCCCATTGAGAACGCCACGATGGAGGACCGCACCGTCATCCCGTGGGACAAGGACGACATCGACAGTCTGGGCATCTTGAAGGTGGATATCCTCGCGCTGGGGATGCTGTCCTGCATCCGCCGCGCCTTTGACCTGTTGGAGCGGCACCACAACGTGCGCCACGATCTGGCGACCCTGCCCGCCGAGGACCCTGCCACCTATGACATGCTGTGCCGGGCCGACAGTCTGGGGGTGTTTCAGGTGGAAAGCCGGGCACAAATGAACTTCCTGCCCCGGATGCGGCCGCGCAAGTTCTATGACCTTGTGATTCAGGTGGCCATCATTCGTCCCGGACCCATTCAGGGCGACATGGTCCACCCCTATCTGCGCCGCCGGAATGGCGAGGAACAGGTGAGCTTCCCGTCAGACGCGCTGGGCCGGGTCTTGGGCAAAACGCTCGGCGTGCCGCTGTTTCAGGAACAGGCAATGCAGATCGCCATCATCGGCGCGGGTTTTACCCCGACCGAGGCCGACCGTCTGCGCCGATCGCTCGCCACCTTCAAGAAACACGGGTCGGTCAGCGAATTTCATGACCGCTTCCTGCAAGGCATGCGCGCCAATGGCTATGACGAGGATTTCGCGCAGCGCTGCTTTGCCCAGATCGAAGGCTTTGGCAGCTATGGCTTTCCCGAAAGCCACGCCGCCAGTTTTGCCCTGCTGGTCTATGCCAGCGCCTGGGTCAAACGCCACCATCCCGGCATCTTTGCCTGCGCGCTGCTGAACAGCCAGCCGATGGGGTTCTATGCCCCTGCCCAGATCGTGCGGGATGCGCGCGAACATGGGGTGATCGTGCGCCCGCCCTGCATCAACGCGAGCCTGTGGGACAATATCATGGAGCCTGACGGGCAGGGCGGGCTGGCGCTGCGGCTGGGGTTCCGCCAGATCACCGGCCTGCGCGAGGATGAGGCGCAATGGATCGTCAGCGCTCGCGGCAATGGCTACCACGCCGTGCAGGATGTCTGGCGCCGCGCGGGCACGCCCCCCGCCGTGCTGGCCCGTCTGGCCGAGGCGGATGTCTTTGCCGCCCTTGACCTGACCCGGCGCGAGGCGCTGTGGCAGGCCCGCGCGATGACCGACGACCGCCCCTTGCCGCTGTTTGCGGGCGATATCGACGGCGAGGCGATTGTGGAACCCGCCGTGCATCTGGCCGCGATGAGTGAGGGCGAACAGGTGGTCGAGGATTACGTCGCCCTGCGCCTGACCCTGCGTTCCCACCCGGTGGCGCTGCTGCGGCATCTGCTGACACCGTAAGGACGACGGAATTTGCCCAAATTCCGCGCCGAAACCTGCACACAGGTTTCGTTACGATTTCTTTTGAAAGACATCGTGGTCACGCAAATTGCCCGTGGCAGAACCATCCCCCCGACATCTCGGCGCCATGGGCATAGAACAGCCACAACCGCTCTCCCCCGTCCGTTTCCACCCGCCAATAATCGCGCGGGCCCGATCGCCAGTCGGGATCGTCCAGCCACCATTCCGGCGCGATGCGTTCCGGACCTGCCGCCACCCGCAAGGCCAGATCGCGCCTGCGCCAGCGGAACCGGGCGGGGGGGGTGGGGTCATCCTCGGGCGCGGTGACGGGTTCGGGGTGGAACAGGATCACGGGGCGTGGCGCGCGGGGGCGGGGCCAAGGCGCGGGATGCGCGTCGGACCATGCCGCCTGCAAGATCACCGCCGCCTTTTCCGGCGCATGGCTTTGGCCCGGATGCAGGCGCGTCACCGACTCCGGCCCCAGCCGCGCGCCAAGGCGGCCCACCAGATCCTCCAGCGCCATGTCCTGCGCGGCGCGGGTGGCCACCGCCGTTCCTGCCTCCAGATGGCCGCGATGCTGCACGGGGGTCAGCGGTTCGGTCTGCACCGCCGACAGGCGCAGCGCGTCGATGCCGAAGCCCGCCTCCACCTCGGACAGTTTCAGCGCCAGAAGGGGGCGGATGCGGTCGGCCCGGTCGCTGGCGCAGGCAAGGCCCACCTCGATGGCCTGCGCGCTGCCATCGGTGCGAAAGGCTTGCAGCCGGACCCGCCGCGCGCCCTGTCCGCGCGCTTGCAGCCGCAGCACCAGCGCGTCCAGCAGGCGGTCCACCCCCGCCGCCAGATCCTCGGCCAGACCGATGGGATCGGGAAAGCTGATCCGGGCGGCGAAATGCAGCGGTGCCCCGGCAGGGGTGACGGGTTCGGGTTCCAGCCCCAGCGCCTGATCCAGCCGCCGCAGCACCGGCGCGCCAAAGCGGCGGGCCAGCGCCGCGCGCGGCAGCACGGCGATGTCGTCGATGCGGCGCAGGCCCAACTGGGCCAAGCCTTCGATGGCGGCCGGATCCAGCCGCAGCGCCGCAAGGGGCAGCGGCCCGATCACCGGGCGCAACCGCCCCGGCGGGGCGATCAGGCCCACCGACGCGGCGGTCTGCACCGCTGGCGCGCGGCGGGTGGGGGCGGCGCGGGATCGGGTGGCATGCGCCTCTTGCGCGATGTCATCGCCACTGCGTATGGAGGCCGCCGCCTGTCCCGCGCCGCCATAGCGCGCCAAGGCCCAGGCCGCCCCCAGCGTATCGGCGATGCCCGCCCGCACCGTCAGGCCCAGTGCCGCGCAATCCTGCGCCACCTGTTCCAGCAGCATTGCCTCACCGCCAAAGAGATGCGCGCATCCCGTCAGGTCCACCACCAGCGCATCGGGCGCTTCGGTGGCGACCCAGGGCGAGAATTTGCCCGCCCAACGCAAGAGCACATCCAGAAAGGCGCTTTCGGCCTTGCCCTCCTGCGTCACCGTCACCAGCGCGGGACAGATCGCCATCGCATCGCGCAGGGGCTGGCCGCGATGCAGGCCCCGCGCCTCGGCCAAGGCATCCAGCGAGGTCAGAACCTGCGCGCCGTTGCGGTCGCCCACCACGGCCAAGGGCACCTCCAGCGCCTCACGCCGCCGCCGCAGCGCGCGTTCCGCCCCAAGACGCGGAAACCAGAGCGAGAGGATGCGCCGGTCGGCCATTTTGTTCTCCTTTCGTTCCATTATGGGGCAGATCCCCCAAGAGTCCAGCCGCACAAAGCCGTGAAGTCCGGGCCGAACCAAAAGGTTGTTGCTTTCATGACAAAGGCGCGTGCCTATACTTTCGCATCGTCTTTCTCGCAGGGAGCAATGAATGAAACTCGTGACGAAACTGCTCGGTGTTGGCCTGATCTTCGCGGGTGGCATTGCCATCGCCGGTGAGGCCACGGATCCCCAGGTCAAGGCCCGTCAGGAAGTGATGGAAACCTTGGGCAAGAACATGAAGATTCTGGGCGACATGGCGGGGGCAAAAACGGCCTATGACGCCGCCGCCGCCGAAGCCGCCAAGGCGGCCATCGTCGCCGCTGCCAGCGAAGCCGCCGCGAAGTTCGAACCGCAGGCGACCGACCCGGAAAGCGAAGCCAAGGCGGAAATCTGGACCAACTGGGACGATTTCCTTGCCAAGGACAAAGCCTTGGTCGATGCCGCCGGGGCATGGGACGTCAGCTCGCCTGAAACCATCGGTGCCGGAATGGGCGCAGTAGGCGGGGCCTGCAAGGCCTGCCACACGGCGTACCGCGCCTCCTGATGGCGTGACGGCCCGCTCTCCCTCGGGTGGGCCGTCTATTCCTTGGGGTCAGCCACAGGTCAGGGCGCGAATTCGCCCAGCGTCATCCACCCGAACGTTCAGGCGTCGCGGGCTGAACTCCGTCGTGATCGCCTGCATCGGATGCAGCACGCGCAAGGGGCCCGACAGGGCAACCCCGTCGAGGGCACTGAAATGCTGACCTGTCATCTGCGACAACCGCTCCGCCCCGCAGTCTGCGGCGGGCGGTGGCAGGGCCGGTGCCCTTGGCATCGGAACCGATGGAACGGGGACGGACCGCATGCAGGCCGGAACCACCACCACCAAGGCGAGCGCGACGAGCAGGCCGGACCGCTGGCCATGCGCGGTCGGAAGGGCGGGCACAAGAAAAGGCACTCTGCAAAACCTCGGGCATAATTGCGTCAAGGCTACCCTCCGGCTGTGGATCGGGCAAGGGTGCACCCGCATAGGCTGAAATTCCGCAGCCGCGACCCGTGGACTTACTATGGCAAAGATTGCAATTTCCGGCACTTTCCCGCAGCTTGCGCCAAACCGTTGAGATGGGAGTGAGACATGCGTACCAGAGCCGCCGTTGCCGTGGCCCCCGGCAAGCCGCTGGAAATCATGGAAGTGAACCTTGCCGACCCGAAAGAGGGTGAGGTTCTGGTCGAGATCAAGGCGACGGGCATTTGCCACACCGATGAATTCACCCTGTCGGGTGCCGATCCCGAAGGGCTGTTCCCGGCGATTCTGGGGCATGAGGGCGCCGGGGTGGTGATCGCCGTCGGGCCGGGCGTGAAAACGCTGAAACCGGGCGACCATGTCATCCCGCTCTACACGCCGGAATGCCGCGAATGCCCCTCCTGCCTGAGCCGCAAGACCAACCTCTGCACTGCGATCCGCGCCACGCAGGGCCAAGGCCTGATGCCCGATGGAACGACGCGGTTTTCGATGCTGGATGGCACGCCGATCTATCACTACATGGGTTGCTCGACTTTCGCCAACCACACGGTGGTGCCGGAAATCGCACTCGCCAAGGTCCGCGCCGACGCGCCTTTTGACAAGATCTGCTACATTGGTTGCGGTGTGACCACCGGCATCGGTGCAGTGCTGAACACGGCCAAGGTCGAGATCGGCGCGACGGCGGCGGTCTTTGGTCTGGGCGGCATCGGGCTGAACGTGATCCAGGGCCTGAAGATGGCCGGGGCCGACATGATCATCGGTGTGGACATCAACGACGACAAAGAGGAATGGGGCCGCAAGTTCGGCATGACCCATTTCATCAATCCCAAGAAGCTGCCCGAGGGCACTTCGGTCGTGCAAGCCATTGTCGATCTGACCAAGACGCCTTTCGACAAGATCGGCGGGGCGGATTACAGCTTTGACTGCACCGGCAACGTCAAAGTGATGCGCGACGCGCTGGAATGCACCCATCGCGGTTGGGGTCAGTCGATCATCATCGGCGTCGCCCCTGCGGGCGCGGTGATCGAAACCCGCCCCTTCCAACTGGTCACCGGGCGGGTCTGGAAAGGCACCGCCTTTGGTGGCGCGCGCGGGCGGACCGACGTGCCGGGCATCGTGGACTGGTACATGGACGGCAAGATCGAGATCGACAGCATGATCACCCATGTCCTGCCGCTGGAGCGGATCAACGAAGGCTTTGATCTGATGCACAAGGGCGAGTCGATCCGGGCGGTGGTCGTTTACTGACCAAAGCGCGGGGGACTGGTCCCCCGCCCCACGCGAAAACAGCGGGGGACCAGTCCCCCGCACCCCCTGGGATATTTAAGCAACGGGGAAGGGGGCAGGGCAATGGCTTCGACCCAAGGTTTGAAGATGCTTGAGGCCAAAGGGGTGGCGGTGACGCTGCACCCCTATGACTATGATCCGAACGCCGAGGCTGTCGGGCTGGCCGCCGCAGCGGCCTTGGGGATTGACCCGGCGCTGATGCTGAAGACCTTGATGGTTGAGGTGGATGGCAGGCCTGCCTGCTGTGTCATTCCCTCGGACCGGCAGTTGTCGATGAAACGGGTGGCGGCGGCCTTTGGGGGCAAGGCGGCGGCGATGATGCCACCTGCCAAGGCGGAAAAGCTGACCGGCTACAAGGTGGGCGGGATCAGTCCCTTTGGGCAGAAGCGCGTGGTGCCGACAGCGGTAGAGGTGGCGGCCTGTGCCGCGCCCAAAGTCTGGATCAATGCCGGCCAGCGCGGGCTTTTGCTGGGCATCGCGCCGGCGGAGGGGCTGGCGGTGCTGGGGGCGCAGGCAGTGGCACTGGTGGCCTGAGCGCCGAATTGCCTTTCCGCAGCCCCCGCTTTGCGGCATGACGGTGGGGACACAGGAGTTTCCATGCCCGACCCTCGCGCCCCCCGTCTTGCCGTTCTGATCGACGCTGACAACGTGCCCTCCAGCCATGCCGAGGCGATTTTCGAAGAGATCGCCTCCTTGGGCGAGGCCTCGGTGCGTCGCATCTATGGCGACTGGTCCGCGCAGCGGCTGGCGGGTTGGGCGAAGAAGGTGGCCTCACTTGGCCTTGTCGCCGACCAGCAGTTTTCCAACACCAAGGGCAAGAATGCCAGCGACATCGGCCTTGTGATCGCGGCGATGGATTTCCTGCATTCGGGTCTGTTTGACGGCTTTGTGCTGGTCAGTTCCGACAGCGATTTCACCCGTCTGGCCGCGCGTATCCGCGAGCAGGGGCTGGACGTGTATGGCATCGGCGAGAAGAAAACGCCCGAGGCCTTCCGCATGGCCTGCAAGCGCTTCATCTATGTTGAAAACCTTGGCAGCTATGACTTGCCGGAAGAGCCCGTGGTGACCGTGGCGGGCGAGGTGTCGGCCAAGCCGGAACCCAAACCGCAGGGCCGCCCCGCGAAAGAGCCGCCGCAAAAGGCGATCCCGCTGATCATCGCTGCGATGCGCGCAATTGACCCCGAAGGCGAATGGTATTCGCTGGGGCAGGTCGGGCAATACATCACCCAGGCCAACCCGGATTTCGACACCCGCACCTATGGCAGCGCCAAGCTCTCGGACCTTGTCCGCAAGATCAGCCGGTTTGAGGTGATGGGCGGCCCCGCCGGGCAATTGCTGGCGCGGGATGTGGCGTAAGCTGTGCAGGGGTAAACCTTCTCTCTGCGCGGCTGGGGGTTTCGGGCGCGGGGCTGGCGGCCTATCTTGGGGTCAACAGGAAAGGGCTTTGCCATGCAGATCGAACTGGGCCTTGATACCTTTGGCGACACCGCGCTGGGCGCGGATGGGGTGATGAAGCCGCAGGATGCGGTCTTGCGCGACGTGGTCGATCAGGCCGTGCTGGCCGATCAGGTCGGCATCCACTTCATCGGCATCGGCGAACATCACCGCGAGGATTTCACCGTTTCCGCGCCCGAGGTGGTCCTTGCCGCCATCGCCGCGCGCACCAGCCGGATCAAGCTGGGGTCAGCGGTCACCGTGTTGTCGTCGGATGATCCGATCCGGGTGTTCCAGCGCTTTTCCACCCTGCACGCCCTGTCCAATGGCCGGGCAGAGGTGATCGTGGGCCGGGGGTCTTTCACCGAAAGCTTCCCGCTGTTTGGTCATGCCTTGGAAGATTACGAGGTGCTGTTCGAGGAAAAGCTGGACCTCTTCGCCCGGTTGGTGCGTGAGCCTGAGGTGACCTGGCAAGGCCAAATCCGCCCCGCCTTGACCCGCCAGCGCGTGTTTCCGACGCTGTCTTCGCCTTTGCCCGTCTGGGTCGGTGTGGGCGGCAGCCCGGAATCGGTGGTGCGCGTGGTGCGGCAGGACTTGCAACTGATGCTTGCCATTATTGGCGGCGATCCGCGCCGGTTCAAACCTTACGTTGACCTCTATCACCGCGCCTGCGCGCAGATGGGGCGCGAGGTGAAGCCGATCGGCATCCACTCCCCCGGCCATGTCGCTGCGACGGACGAGTTGGCGGCAGAGCAGCTTTGGCCGCATTACCGCGCGATGTATGACCGCATCGGGCGGGAGCGTGGTTGGCCCCCCACAACGGCGGAACGCTTCATGGCGGAAATCCAGCACGGCTCGCTCTACGTGGGCAGCCCGGAAACCGTGGCGAAAAAGATCGCCGGTGCGGTGACGGCGCTGGGGGTCACGCGGTTTGACATGAAATATGCCACTGGCCCGATGCCGCATGAGACGCTGATGGAGGGTATCCGTCTGTACGGCGAACAGGTCATCCCGATGGTGCAAGACATGGTTGCAGGGGCAAAGGTCGCCGCGCAGTAACCTTAGGGCGCAAGGTGGGGGCGGAATTCTGCCACCACCGCCTGATAGACCGCGCGCTTGAACGGCACGATCGAGGCGACCATTTCCGCCGCGCCAATCCAGCGCCAGCGCGCGAATTCCGGGTGTTCACTGTCGATGCGGATATCGGCATCGCTGCCGGTGAAGCGAAACAGGAACCATTTCTGTTTCTGGCCGCGATACTTGCCGCCCCAGACCTTGCCCAACAACTCGGGCGGCAGGTCATAGGTTACCCAATCGGCGGTCTTGGACAGGAACTCCACCTTGTCCGCCGTGACGCCGGTTTCTTCCCACAGCTCGCGATAGGCGGCCTCACGCGGTTTTTCGCCGTCATCAATGCCGCCTTGGGGCATTTGCCAAGCGGCGACCGTGGCATCCAAGCGCTGGCCAGCGAAGATCTCGCCCTTGGCATTAATCAGGGTTATCCCGACGCAGGGGCGGTAGGGCAGGGTTGCGGGGTCAATGGTCATGGCAATCCGGGGGGCACGTAGGCCCCCCGTCCTTTGTCGGTTACGGTGCGGGCATGGCGCCGATGGCCAGCCCCTTGATGATGTCCACTGCATAGGCGAGTTGGTAATCCTCGTCCCGCAGCTTGGCGGTTTCCTCGACCTTGGTGCGTTCTTCTTCCAGAAGACGCTTTTCATCCTCGGTCATGGAATCGTTGCTGATCGCGCCACGCAGGTCAGCCTCGGTCCGCATGCGGGATTCTTCCTCGGCCAGTTTCGCCTCGGCTTCCAATTCCTCGGGGGTCTTTGGCGGCGGCTGGTTCACCACGATGTCGGGCATGACGCCCAGCGATTGGATCGACCGGCCAGAGGGCGTGTAATAGCGCGCCGTGGTCAAGCGCATCGCGCCCTCGCCCCGCAGCGGCACCACGGTCTGGACCGAGCCTTTGCCGAAGGATTTCGTCCCCACGACAATGGCGCGGCGATGGTCTTGCAGCGCGCCCGACACGATTTCGGATGCAGAGGCCGACCCGCCGTTGATCAGCACGACGATGGGCTTGCCCTTGGCATCATCGCCCGCGGTGGCGTTGAAGCGTTCGCCATCCGCCGCATCGCGGCCACGGGTCGAGACGATTTCGCCCTTGTCGAGGAAGGCATCGGCGACGCTGATCGCCTCGGTCAGCAGGCCGCCGGGGTTGTTGCGCAGATCGACGACGAAGCCATCGACGTTTTCCATGCCGCCCAGTTCCTTGATGGATTTCTCCATCCCTTCTTTCAGGCCGGGGGTGGTCTGGTCGTTGAAGGTATTGATCTTCAGCACCACCGTCTTGCCCACCACGCGCGACCGCACGGCGGTGACCTTGATGGTGTCGCGGATGATCGACACGTCAAAGGGTTCGTCCACGCCTTCGCGCACCACGGTGACGATGATTTCCGACCCGACCTCACCGCGCATCATGTCCACGGCTTCGTCCAGCATCAGGCCTTGGACGCTTTCGCCGTTCACATGGGTGATGAAATCGCCCGCTTCGATCCCGGCCTTGTCGGCGGGGGTGCCATCCATCGGGGCCACGACCTTGACGAAGCCGTCTTCCTGCGTGACCTCGATCCCCAGACCGCCGAATTCGCCGCGGGTCTGCACCTGCATGTCGCTGAAATCTTCGGGCGGCATGTAGCTGGAATGCGGGTCAAGCGAGGTGAGCATGCCGTTGATCGCGGCCTCGATCAGCTTTTGGCTGTCCACCTCCTCGACATATTGCGCGCGGATGCGGGAGAAGATGTCGCCGAACAGGTCAAGCTGCTCATAGACCGTCGTTTCGGGCTTCGCCTCTTCGGCCAGCAGCGGCCCGGCAAGCTGGGTCGCCACAAGCGCCCCTGCGACACTGCCACACAATGCGGCGATGACGAACTTTCTCATTCCCGATCTATTCCTTCCTGATCGCGAACCATTCCGCCGGATCAACCGGGTCCGCGCCGTGCCTGAGTTCCAAGTAAAGCGTTTCCGTCTCGCGCGCGCCACCACCTTCTTGGGCCGAGGCGAGAAGATCCGCCGCCGCAGGATCATCCCCCCCCATCAGACCCAGCGGCGCGCCCGCAGCGACCACCTCTCCCACCTCGCCATAAACCGTATCCAGTCCGGCCAGAACCAGAAGATAGTCCCCGCCGGGTTCAAGGATCATCACGTTTCCGTAGTCGAGAAGCGGCCCGCGATACCGGATCGTGGCGGGCCATGGTGCTGTGACCAAGGCGCGCGGGCGGGTGGCGAAGGTCAGGCCGGGGCGCGCGACGCCTGTGGCATCGGCCTCGTCGCTGGCGCGCAGCAGGGTGCCCATGACGGGCAGGGGCAGGCGACCCTTGGCCGCCGCGAAGTCTTCGGTGTCATTGGCGGTGGGGGCAAGTCCTGCGGCAAAGGCATCCAGCGTATCGGCGCTTTCCAACAGGTTCTTCAGCGCCTCTGGGTCTTCGGTAAATTGCCGGGGCAGTTCGGTCCGGTCCGAGATCGCCTGCGACAGCGCCGTGCGCGCCGCCTGCGCCGCCGATAGCCCCCGGCTGAGCGTGCCTCCGGCCGAGATTTGCAGGTCTTGCAGCGCCTTCAGTTCGGCCAATTCCCCGCGCAACTGTTCCGCCTCGGCCTGCAAGGACGGGGTGACATCGGCAAGGATCATCCCCGAGCGGACCGTGCCCAAGGGGCCGGAGGGATGCAAGAGCAGCATCGGGCCGGGGGCCGCCTCTAGCTGACTGAGGACGCCCGTCAGTTGCGCGATGCGGTCGCGTTCGGCGTCAAAGCGCAGGGTCAGTTCGGCCTCGCGCAGCGCGGCCTGACGCAGCGCCTCACGCAGGGCGGCAAGGCCATCCTCATAGGCGCGGATGGTTGTGGTCAGCGCCGCCACGCGGTTCTTGGCGGTTTCCGCCTGCTGCAAAGCCTCCACCGCCTGATTGAGCGCGACCGACGCCCGCGCCGCCTGATCGGCCACCGTTTCCGCCCGCAGGGGCAGGGCAAGGCAGCACAGGATAGTGGCGCCGCGCAGGATCATTGCAGCAGGCTTTGCCCGGTCATCTCTGCCGGTTGCGGCAGGCCCATCAGCGCCAGCAGCGTGGGGGCCAGATCGGCCAGCCGTCCTTGGCGCAGGGTTGCCCCCGCCGGACCGCCGACAAGGATCACCGGAACCGGATTCAGCGTATGGGCGGTGTGCGGGCCATTGGTCACCGGGTCCCACATCTGTTCGCAATTGCCATGGTCCGCCGTGACGATCATCGCGCCGCCCACCTTTTCCAAGGCGGCCACCGCACGGGACAGGCCGTGATCCACCGCCTCGACCGCCTTGATCGCGGCGTCAAGGATGCCGGTGTGTCCGACCATATCCGGATTGGCGAAGTTGACGACGATCAGATCGTATCCGCGTTCAATGGCCCCGACGAGTTGATCGGCCACCTCTGGCGCGGACATTTCGGGTTGCAGGTCATAGGTCGCCACCTTGGGCGATTGCGGCATGTAGCGGTCTTCGCCCGCAAAAGGCACCTCGCGCCCGCCGTTCAGGAAAAAGGTGACATGGGGGTATTTCTCGGTCTCGGCCAGACGGAATTGCGTCTTGCCCTGCGCCGCGACCCATTCGCCCAAGGTGTTCACCAGCGATCGTTTCGGGAAGGCCGTCGCCATAAAGGCGTTATGGGCTGAGGAATACTCCACCATCCCCAGCAGCGCTGACCACGCCGGGCGCGGGCCGGTGGCGTGGGCGTCAAAAGCGGGATCGGCCAGCATGGACAGGATTTCACGCGCGCGATCCGCGCGGAAGTTCAGGCAGAAGAAGCCGTCGCCATCCTTGGCCCCCTGATACTCCCCGATGACGGTGGGGGCGAGGAATTCATCGGTTTCGCCCTTGGCGTAGGACGCGGCCACGGCGGCATTGGCGTCTGGGGCATGCTCGCCCTTGGCATTCACAAAGGCATCAAAGGCGCGGTGGACGCGGTCCCAGCGTGTATCGCGGTCCATCGCCCAGTAACGCCCGGTGACCGTGACCACCCGCGCCCCTGCGGGCAAAGCCGCCACCAGATCGGCCATGAACCCCGCCGCCGAGGAGGGGGCCACATCCCGACCATCGGTGATGGCGTGCAGCGCCACGGGAACCCCCAGCGCGGTGATGGCGCGGCAGGCGGCGATGACGTGGCTGATATGGCCATGCACGCCGCCATTGGACACCACGCCCATCAGATGCGCCACGCCCCCTGCCGCCTTGACCCGCGTGGAAAACTCTACCAACGCCGGGTTGACGGCAAAGGAGCCATCCTCCACCGCCAGATCGATCGCGCCCAGATCCATCGCCACCACGCGGCCCGCGCCGATGTTGGTGTGCCCGACTTCGGAATTCCCCATCTGTCCGGTGGGCAGGCCCACATCCGGCCCATGGGTCACCAGCGTCGCATGCGGGCAATTGGCCCACAGCCGATTGAAGGTCGGCACATGCGCCAAGGCGGGCGCGTTATACTCGCGCGTTTCCGACAATCCCCAGCCATCGAGGATGCACAGGACGACGGGTTTCGGTGCGGACATGGATGCGGCCTTTCGCGGTCTGGTCTTGGCTTCGCTTCTAGCGGCAGGCGGGCGGCTGCGGCAAGCATAAGGCGGGTTTCAAACCCCGGAATGTCGCGCAAAGGACAGACCTGTTGCCGCCGCCGCCCGATGCTGCGGGGATCATGCGCCCGACCACCCGACACGCCCCGTCTTCAACCCTTGCCGGTCTGCTGCTTGCCCTTGGCGGATCGGCCACGCTGTCGATCAACGACGTGGCGATCAAAGCGCTGTCGGGGGCCTATCCGCTGCATCAGGTCATCCTGATCCGCGCCAGCATCGGGATGCTGTTCCTGATCGGCTTTGTCTGGTTCTCCGGCGGTTCCTTTCGGCAATTCCTCACACGCAGGCGAAAGGATCACCTGATCCGGGTGTCCTTCGTCATGGTGTCGAACCTGACCTATTTCCTTGGCCTTGCCGCGCTGCCCTTGGCGGATGCCGTGGCCATCGCTTTCGTCTCGCCGCTGATCGTCACGGCGCTGTCGGTGGTGGTGCTGGGCGAGACGGTGGGGCCAAGGCGCTGGGCTGCCGTGGTGGTCGGCATGCTGGGCGTTCTGGTGCTGGTGCGCCCGTTTCAGGGGCAGGTGCAGCCCGCGGCCTTCCTCGTGCTGATCTCGGCCTTTTGCTATGCCTCCAGCCACATGATGACGCGGAAGATGAAGGATACCGAAAGCGCGGTCACTCTGTCGTTCTACGTTCAATGCGGCTTCATCGTCGTCTCCTCCACCATGGGGCTGAGCGTGGGCGATGGGCATCTGGCCGGATCATCCGACCCGTCGGTCGCCTTTCTGCTGCGGGAATGGACATGGCCCCCGGTGGCGGATTGGCCGGTGTTCCTTGCCACCGGCTTGGCGGTCGCCATCGGCGGGTTGATGGTCAGCCAAGCCTACCGGATGCTGGAGGCTGCCTTGGTCGCACCGTTTGAATATGCGTCGATGCCCTTGGCCGTGATCTGGGGCGTCGTGATCTTTGGCACCTTCCCCGACCGCACCGCATGGCTGGGGATTGCGCTCATCATCGGGGCCGGGCTCTATACATTGTGGCGCGAGACGCGGCGGAAGAAGGAAGTGACCGGTGACCCCCGAGGCAGTGATCTTTGACATCGGCAATGTGCTGACCCGCTGGCAGCCCGAAGCCTTTTACGACCGCGTGATCGGCGAGGACCGCCGCCGCGCCCTGTTCGCCGCCGTGGACCTGCACCACATGAATGATCTGGTCGACACCGGCGCGCTGTTTCGCGAAACCATCTACGACTGGGCGGATCGCCACCCCGAATGGCGCGCGGAAATCCGCATGTGGTATGACCGCTGGATCGAACTCGCCTCACCCCGGATCGACGGGTCGATCCGCCTGCAACGCGCCCTCAGGGCCAAGGGTGTGCCGGTCTTCGCGCTGACCAATTTCGGGCGCTACAGCTTTCAGGAAGCCCTGCCGAAGATGGATTTCCTGCAGGATTTCGACCGGCGCTATGTCTCGGGCGAGATGGGGGTGATCAAGCCTGATCCGCGGATTTACGAGATGGTGGAACAGGATTGCGGCATCGCGCCGGATCGGCTGCTCTTCACCGATGACCGCGCCGACAACATCACCGCCGCCGCCCGCCGGGGTTGGCGCACACATCAATTCGAAACATGGCAGGGATGGGCGCGCCGTCTGGTGGCCGAAGGCCTGCTCACAGAACAGGAGGCGGGGCTTTGACCGTGGAAATGATCGGGCGCGAGGCCGAGGCGCTGATGGATTGGGCGGGCCTGATGGCCGCTTTCGAGGCCGGGCATCAGTTGCCACGGGCCGAGATCAACGACCTCTTCCTCTATCGCGGCAAGGACACGCTCTTGAACCGCGCCGCATGGATCGACGGGCTGGCGCAACTGGTCAAGGTGGCGCTGGTGATGCCCGACAATCCCGCGCGGGGCTTGCCCACGATCAACGGGGTCGTGAACCTGTTTGACGACAAGACCGGGGTCCTTTCGGCGCTGGTGGATTTCCATCTGGTGACAAAATGGAAAACTGCGGGGGACTCGCTGCTGGCGGCCAGCCGTCTGGCGCGCAAGGACAGCCGGAACATCCTGCTGGTGGGCGCGGGCACTGTGGCGCGGTCGATGGTTCAGGCCTATTCCAGCCAGTTCCCCGATGCCCGCTTCACCGTCTGGAACCGCAGCCCGGCAGGGGCAGAGGCGATGGCGGCTGACATCCCCGGCCTTGCCATCGCCCCCGACCTTGAGGCGGCGGTGAAACAGGCCGACATCATCTGCACCGCCACCATGTCCAAGACCCCGGTCATCAAGGGCGCGTGGCTGCAACCGGGCCAGCACCTTGACCTGATCGGCGCCTATAACCCCCATATGCGCGAAGTGGACGACGAGGCAATGTCCCGCGCCCGCCTGTTCGTGGACAGCCGGGCGACCACCATCCATCACATTGGGGAATTGCGCGACCCCATCGCTTCAGGCGCGATCACCGAGGCCGATATCATCGCCGATTACTACGATCTGGCGAAGGGCAGTTTCGCCCGCCGGTCTGACGATGAGATCACCCTCTGCAAGAACGGCGGCGGCGCGCATCTGGACCTGATGACGGCAGCCTATATCCAGCGGGTCTGGCGCGCCCGGTAAGTCACTCGACGGTGTAGAAATCGGGGTAGATGCTGGCGATCCAGTCCAACTGGGTGGAAACGCGGCTGAACCCCGACACAGCGCCATAGACCGACTCGTCGCCCCATGTGTTGGTCCCGGCGATGGCCCAACCGTCGGCTGTCTTGATCCATGCCGCGCCGCCACTGTCGCCGCTGCCAAGGATGCCCTCCATCCTGTCTACCGGCTTGGCCTTGCCCGTCACGCTGGCATCCCCGGCCTCGCTGTCGAAATCGACGATCAGGTTGTTTTCCATGTCGCCGTCCACCTCGTCGATGACATTGGTGGCGGCGGCGGGGCCGAGGGCGTCATAGTTGTAATAGGCGTCCTGTTCCCCCGACGACCCGATCCCGCGCGAGCCGAAGCCGGTGATGACCAGTGTCCTGCCCAACTCATCGCGGCCGCCATAGAGCATCGGCGGATCACCCGCATCGGTCACCGGGCTGTCCAGCACGACGATGGCCATGTCGTAGCCCGAGGTTTCCTGATCCTGCATGGATTCGTCGTATCCGGGGTGGATGTGCACCTTTAGCCCCTGATAGGCCGTTCCCGCGCGCGAATGGTATTCCCAGTCCCCGACCTTGGTGCCGCCGTCAAAGTTATGCGCGGCAGTCAGGATATAGCCATGGCCCGCGTCGTCATTGCCGATCCATGTGCCGGACCCAAGGTAATCCGACCCGTCCCACAACCCGAAGATGGCGGCAAATTGCGGCTGCATCGCCAGCGCCTCATGCACGCCGAACCCTTGCGCCTCGGCCCCTTCGGCCCCGCCATTCGCCTCCCATGTCGAGTCGAGGATGACCACGGCGGTGGCGGGAACAGGGGCGCAGGTCAGACCGACCAAAACAGCAAAAGAACGCAGCACGGCACACACCTTCGGACAAAACCTGCAGCCCAAAAAGCATGGAATTCCCGCCATGGGAACCCGCAACACGCTGTCTTCAGATGATTTTCGGGAAATGGTCGGAGCGAGAGGATTCGAACCTCCGACCCCCTGCTCCCGAAGCAGGTGCGCTACCAGGCTGCGCTACGCTCCGACCGTGGGCAGGGGGTTAAACCCTCGCCGCGGCATTTGCAAGGGGGTCGGCGCTCAATCCTGCGACGTATTGCGATCAATCACGCGGGTCCACAGGCTGGTGCGCGGCAGGATGCCCGTCTCAAAGCGCGAGCGGTTTTCCAGCACTGGCCGATTCGACGAAACGGCCGGCGTGCCTTCGCGCAGCACGATGTAGATACCCGAGGCGATGATGACCGCGGTGCCGATCCCGGTGTTCAGGTCCAGACTTTCATTGAAGAACAGCCAGCCGTAGAAGATGGCCCAGATGATTTGCGAATACTGCATCGGCGCGACGATCACCGCCGGGGCCGACCGATAGGCCGCGATGGACAAAAGGCCCCCGATCAACCCCAGCGCCGCCATCAGCGCCATGCCGCCGAAGTGGAACACCGGCATCGGGAAATAGACGAAGGGCAGCGCCAGACCCATCAGCACGAAGTTCGCGACCATCGGATAGAGCATCAGGACGATGGCGCGTTCCGCCTTGCCCACCTTGCGCACGATGACCGAGGTCAGCGCCCCGGTCGTTGCCGCCGACAGGGCGGCCAGATGGCCAAGGCCAAGGTCCACTTCTCCCGGACGCAGCACGATCAGCACGCCGCCCAACCCTGCCACCACGGCGATCCCGCGGCGGAACCCGATGCGTTCGCCAAGGATCGGGATTGCCAGAAGCGTGATCAGGATCGGCATGGCAAAAAAGATGGCATAGCATTGCGCCATCGGCAGGACGGAAAAGGCATAGAACCCCGCCAGACCCGTCGCCACCGCCGAGATGGTCCGGATCGCCGTCCACCACGGATGCTTGGGAATCAGGTTCCCGTCGGTGCGGTCGCTCATCAGCATGATCGTCATCAGCGGAAAGCCCAGAAGCCCCGCAAAGAAGATGGTCTGGACCGGCGAATAGCTGCCGCCCAGAAACTTCACCAACACATCATGGGTGGCATAAACGCCAAAAGAGGCGAGCGATAGAAGCGCGCCGCGCAGGTTCGAGGGGCTGACCGGCATGTCTGGCTTTCAGGAAAAAGCGGGCATAATGCCCCTCTTCTCTTTTCTATCACGCCGCGTCAATGCCGCCCGTGCGAAGCCTGACACAGGCTTCGCGGCGAGGTTTGCTGCAAACGTCGCGGGTCCGGCGGGGGGGGGAGACGAAGCCTGCGTCAGGCTTCGTCGCGGAGTTTGCGTCAAACTCCGCTTTGCCCCCAAGTCCCGGTCAGATCACAGGCTGGCGTCCAGCGCTGCGATCACCGCATCGCCCATCTCAGCGGTCGACACCGGAACGCCGCCCTCGGGGCCCATCAGGTCAGCCGTCCGCAGGCCGTTGGCCAGCACGGTTTCGACGGCTTTCTCCACGCGCGCCGCCTCGTCGCCCATGTCGAAGGAATAGCGCAGCGCCATGGCAAAGCTCAGGATGCAGGCGATGGGGTTGGCCTTGCCCGTGCCCGCGATGTCGGGGGCAGAGCCGTGCACGGGCTCATACAGCGCCTTCGGGCGGCCATTGGCCATCGGCGCGCCAAGGCTGGCCGAGGGCAGCATGCCAAGGCTGCCGGTCAGCATCGCCGCCAGATCGGACAGCAGGTCGCCGAACAGGTTGTCGGTCACGATGACGTCGAATTGCTTGGGCCAGCGGGTGAGCTGCATGGCGCCCGCGTCGGCGTACATATGCGAGAGCTGGACGTCCGGGTATTCCTTGTCATGCACTTCCTGCACGACCTGACGCCACAGGATGCCCGATTCCATCACATTGGCCTTCTCCATCGAGCAGACCTTGTTGCCGCGCTTGCGCGCCAGCTCAAACGCCGAGCGGGCGACGCGGGCGATCTCGGATTCGGTGTAGCGCTGGGTGTTAATGCCCACGCGCTCGTTCCCTTCGGTGAAGATGCCACGGGGTTCGCCGAAATAGACGCCCGAGGTCAGTTCGCGCACGATCATGATGTCCAGACCGGCGACGACGTCTTTTTTCAGCGACGAGAAATCGGCCAACGCGTCAAAGCACTGGGCCGGGCGCAGGTTGGAATAGAGGTCCATTTCCTTGCGCAGGCGCAACAGGCCGCGTTCCGGCTTCACGCTGAAGTCGAGATTGTCGTACTTAGGCCCCCCGACCGCGCCAAGCAGAACGGCATCCACGGCCTGCGCCTTGGCCATCGTGTCGTCATGCAGCGGCGTGCCGTGCTTGTCATAGGCGCAGCCGCCCACGAGGTCTTCGGACACGTCAAACTGGACGCCGCGCTTGGCGCCCATCCAGCCGATGATCTTTTTCACTTCGGCCATCACTTCGGGGCCGATGCCGTCACCGGCAAGGATAAGCAGAGAGGGATTTGCCACGGGTCGGCTCCTTGAAATGCTGCGATTTCTTTGGCTGGTGGCCTAGCCCCTTGGCCGGTTTGGGTCAAGCACCCGTGGGGCCGCGCCGCCAAAGGACGCTTCGGACGACGCGGCGGGCGCAGAGACGGACGGACTACTCTTTTGATCAGCTTGATGTCGGTTGTGTTGCCGCTAGCTTACTTTCGTGGAAGTGGGTGGACGGCCTTTGGACAGACAAGGATCGCAACACAGGTTGGCGGAACCGGTGCAACTGCGGCTGTTGACCGGGGAGCGCATTCCCTTGGCGGCGGGCGAGTTTCTTCGCATCGCCGTCCACCCCTATCTGCTGCTGTTCTATGCGCTGATCGTTGCCTTCATCTTTGTGGCGAACGCCAATCCGACGCGGGATGCGGTGCCCCTTGGCCTGCGCCTGATCGGTTACGGCTCGTCGGTTCTGGTCGGTGTGCTGGTGCTGTTTTTGTCCGTTGCGCTGGCCCGTCGCATCAGCCTGCGCCGCACCGGGCAAGATATCATCCCCTTTCCGATCAACCTCGCGATCACCGTTGCCTGCTCCGTCCTGTTCGGCGAGGCACTGACGCCCCGACTCTATGGCGATCCGATGGCCCCTGTCGGCCATATCCTGATGAAACTGGGCTTTTATATCGTGACGGTCGAGGTGGGGGCGGCGGTGGCGATGTATCTGCTCTTGCCGCGCATCCTGTCGCGTTTGCGCGGTCGGTCCTATCGCAGCCTGTCCGATCTCATGCCGCCGCCAGACCCGGCGGTCGCGGAGCCCGCGCTGCGTCTGGCGGGGCATGATCTGAACCCGGCCAACCTGATCCGGATGGAGGTGGACGGCGACCTGATCCGCATCATCACGACCGAAGGCACCCGCGTCGCGCAGGGGCCGCTGACGCCGCTGGTGGAATCGCTGCCCGCGAGCATCGGCATCATGGTGCACCGGGCCGATTGGGTGGCGCGGTCGGCCGTGGTCGGCACCACGCGGATTGGACGCAGCCGCGCCTTGCGCCTGCGCAACGGGGATGTGGTGCGGGTGGCCTCCTCGCGTGACGCGGTGGTGGCAGAGTGGTTGCGCCAGATCGGGTTGGTCTGACACGCGACCTCGTCGCGCTTGACCGAGCGAGAGCAATTCGCAATCTTTTCCTGTGTGTGACGTGGGGTGTTTGATGGTGACGGGTCGGCTGAGGCTGCGGCTGTTCAGTCATGATGAGATTGCGTTGATGCCGGGTGAAGTGGCGCAGTTGCTGCGCCACCGGTCCTTGATGGCTTTTTACCTGTCCGGGATCATCGCGCTGATCTGGCTGAATTGGGACCAGCGGGTTCCGGGTCTGCCGCTGGAGTTGCATGCGCCGCCGCAAATCGGTGCCGTTCTGGCCGGCGGGCTTGTGCCTGCGCTTGGCCTGCTCTGGGCGGATCGGCGGGCGCGGCGCGGGCACGATGTCGTCGTTTCGGCGTCTCGCCTCTTCCTGTGTGCGGCCATCTTGGGGTTTGCCGGGTATACCCTTTTGGCGGTGCCTTTGGGTGTGACCCCCATGCCGTCGGTGCAAGAGACCGTTCTGGACATCGCCTTCAACTACCTGCTGGCCGAGATCATCGGGGGGCTGGCCGTGCATTTCATCGTGCCACCGCTGCTGACGGAGTTGCGCCGTTTCTCCAGCCCTGCCGGGGCCAGCTCGCCCGCCGCCCGTCCGGTTCCGGCCCCTGCAACGGCTGGCACATTGGCCGCAACCGCCGCTGCCGCCGCCGCGCCCACGTTTCCCCCCGCGCCAGTGGCAATGCCCCTGCCGGTGCCTGACCCGCGTCCGGCGCAGGTGCGGGTGGCCAACCGTCTGTTCGATGCCGCAGAGATCATCCTCGTACAGGCGGACAAAACCCATGTCGCCCTGACCACCACGCGCGGGCGGCAGATTTTGCCCGGCCCGTTCTCGGCAGTGGTGGCGCAGATTCCGCCCGGCTTGGGCCGGCAGATCAGCCGCGCGGACTGGGTCGCCACCTCTGCCGTTCGGGCCGTGCGTCGGGAGGGCCGGGACATGCTGGTGCTGTGTCGCGACGGCCAGCAGGTGCGCATCGCCGCCTCGCGTCAGGCGCAGTTGCGCGACTGGTTCGACCGCTTTGCCGAAGACGCCCCGCAGGCCACGCGCTAGTCCTTTCTCTCGACGGTAGTGTTCACCTCCGCCGCGCCCCCTTGGGCAGTGCGGGCAGCCGAGAGATCCAGATCGACCCACACCGGGCGGTGACGCGAGGCCGTGGCAAGCACCTGATTCAAGGGGTCGGCGGGGGGCGGCCTAAGCACACCGGCGGCGCGGATCGTCAGATCGGCGGAGGGCAGGACATAGTCCAACCGCAACCCGCCCACGGGCGCATCATAAAGCGCCGTGTCCAACGCCGCATCTCCAGCCTGACCGCTGTCCCGGCGCCCCGCCGTGCCACGCGGGCGCGGGTCCTGCACGCCGTCAAAGGCCAGAAGGGCGGCCAAAGCCTCCGGGCGGCCGTCGCCATCGATTGGGTCCAGATTGGCATCCCCCAGCAGGACAAAGGGCGCGTCGGGGGGCGGCATCGGCAATTGCCCTGTCAGCAGGCGCAGCCAGAAGGCGGTTTCATCATGGTTGCGGCGGCCATTTCGATCCTCGGGGCCGTCAAAGACCGGCGGGGTGGCGTGCCATGCCAAAAGGTGCAGCCGACCACCCCCGGGCAGGCGCAGCGGCACCTCCCAGAAGCCCGTGGTCGCAAGGCGCTGGACCCGCAGCACCGCGCCGTCCATGCCGAGGGGGAGCAGCGCACCGGGCAGATCGGCCCAGAGCTGGCCGGAGAAATCCCGCGTCTGATCGGTGTCGATGGGCAGGCGCGACAGCACCGCCATGCCACCCGCCCCGGCAAAGCGGCCCCAGCCCTGCGCATCCCGCGCCCCGCCGCGCCGTCCGTCCCCGTCAAGATCCAGTCCCGTGGCCACCCCGGTGTTGGGGGCAAGCGCGAAACGCCACCGATACTCCAGCCCCGCCGCCGCGAGGCGCGTCTGCAGTTCCGCCAGCGCCGCCCCGCCCAGGTCGAAATCCACGCCGGTCAACAGCACGGCATCAGCATCAAGCGCGACAAGGCCGTGCAGCACCGCCACCACTTGCGGATCACGGCCTCCGGCGATGTCGCGCAGCAACAGACCCGGTCCGGCGCGTTCCAGCCCGACATTCCACGTGGCAATCCGCAGGCGATCATCGGCCCAGGTCGTGCCTGCCAGCCACAGCATGGCCAGCGTCAGGATCAGACGGCCAGCAACCCGTCTGGCCCGCCAATGGCGGCGGCCTGCCGCTTTTCGCGGATCATCTGCGCCACGCGTGCCATGGCGATCCCGCGCATGAACAGGCTTGCCGGAAGAAAGGCCCATATCGCCACCGTCCAGACCAAGGTCTGCGGGGCGGTCAGCATCAGCGGGTCCAGCCCGCTGGTCCCGATCCGCACCACCGCCGGGATCAAGAATGGCAGCAGAAATCCTAAGGCCACGTTAACGCGCGCGTCCCGGTCCAGTCTGCGGATGATGTCGGCCCCGACCGTGGGGTCAAAGGTCGGCAGGTTGACCCAGACATTGAAGGCCGCGCGTCGCGACGGCCAGCCACCCGACCGCATCGTTAGGACGAACCAGATCAGCGTCACCATTGTGACCAGAAACGCCATGCCCGCCGCCGTGCGCACCGCGGCCACCTGTGCCGTCGTCGCCGCATGGTCCAGCATCAGCGTGGCCAACCGCACCGGGCTGTAGGGAAAATCCATCGCCCAACCGACCAGCGATCCCACCGCCTCAAGGAATTGCGTCAGAGCCGTGGGATTGAATTTGCCGCGCTCGATCAGGCACAGCATCAGCACGGTCACCACCAAGAGGGCAAAGCGGGTGCGGTTGAAGGGGGGGGCGTGGCGGAATTCGATCAGGCCGGGATAGACGGCATTGTATTCGACAAAGGTCATCGCCCCGGCGAACAGCGCCACAAGCGCCGCCATCTGCTGGGCGTCCTTTGTCACCCCCGGCAGGATCGCCGAAGGCATGGCGATCAACGCCATGACAAGTATGGCACGCAAAATTGCGCCCGACAGCCGTGATGCCACTGCTCTCTCACCTTCCGGCCGGGTGGCGCCCTTGTCGTTCGGGTGCCTTGATCCGGCTGTTTTCCGCGCATTATGGCGGTTTGCCTCAATCTTGCCCAAATTGTGCCTACTTTCGGCTGACTACGCAACAACTCACATACTTTTGAACATGATTTTTGGGCACTTTCGCGGTGAAGGTGTCGCCGGAATGCATCAAGACCGTGCAAAAACAAAGGCCGCCCGGTGCGGTGCTGCACGGGCGGCCCAAGATGTTGTGGTCAGCGGAAAATCAGGCCCAAGGGCGCAGAGTCGCGTTCTTTGCCTCAAAGCTGTCGATAGACGCCACTTTTTCCAGGGTCAGGCCGATGTCGTCCAGACCGTTCAGCAGGCAATGCTTGCGGAACGGGTCCACGTCAAAGCCAAAGGACTGCCCGTCCGAGGTGGTTACGGTCTGCGCTTCAATGTCCACGGTCATACGGGCATTTGCGCCCTTTTTCGCGTCGGCCATCAGCACCTCAACGGCTTCGGGCGGCAGCACGATGGGCAGGATGCCGTTCTTGAAGCAGTTGTTGTAGAAGATGTCCGCGAAAGAGGTCGAGATGACACAGCGGATGCCGAAGTCCAGAAGCGCCCAAGGCGCATGCTCACGCGACGAACCGCAGCCGAAGTTGTCGCCGGCCACGATGATCTGCGCGCTGCGATAGGCGGGTTGGTTCAGGACGAAGTCGGGGATTTCCTGCCCGTCTTGGGTGTAGCGCATCTCGTCAAACAGGTTCTTGCCCAGACCCGAGCGTTGGATCGTTTTCAGGAACTGCTTGGGGATGATCATGTCCGTGTCGATGTTGACCAACGGCATGGGGGCCGCGATGCCGGTCAGGGTGGTGAATTTGTCCATGTCTCGTATCCTTGGGTTGGGGCTAGGCCCCGGCGAATGAAAAGCCGATTTCGGCGGCGAAATCGGCCAGAAAGCTGTGGGCGCGGGGGCGTCCGCGCAAATGGATCTTGCGCAGGCGGGAGGCATAAAGATGGGCGACCATCGTGTCAGGACCGAACCAGCCGGTGACACCGCCCTGCGGGTTGAACCACGCATCGCCCATTGACCACGGCAGAGGGTTCAGCACGCGCATCGGCAGGGCGTGGATATGCTCGCCATGCTTGGTCAGCATGGCGGTCAATCCGCGCGGCCCCATCAGGTTCGGCACCAGCAGGCAGGCGATGGCCAGCCGTTCCGACGGGATGGCCGCCATGACCTCGGCCCGGTGTTCGTCGGGCAGCCAGTCGGGCACCTGCGTCGGATCGGTGGCAACCGCGATCAACTCGGCCAGCGCGGCGGATGATTTTGGCATCCTCAGCACGGCGTTGTTGATGCAGGGACCATCCTCATGACCGATGAGCCACCCTCCGGGCTGCACTGCCAAGGGCCGCAGGCACAGCGCGTCGGTGTCCACCCAGATCAGATCGGTGTCGCGCATCAGATGCAGGCGGAACAGATCGGCGGTCTGGGCCGGGGCAAAGCCTGTGACGCCAGCAGTGTCGAACACCTCTGCCGCCGGGCGGGTTTGCACCCCGTCCGGCACGGCAGGCGCACGGGCCGCTGTGTGAAACAGCGTCACCGCATGGCCGCGATGGACAAAGGAGGCCAGCGCCAGCTTGTCCAGCCAGCGCAGCTTGTCCCCCACCCAGAGCGAGGCCACGGCGGGAAGACCCGCCGCTTGCGGTTCTGCCGCCGTCACCGTCAGGCCGTTGCGGTCATCAGGTCGCGCACATCGGTCAGGTGACCGGTGATCGCCGCCGCCGCCGCCATTGCGGGGGACAACAGGTGCGTGCGACCGCCCCGGCCCTGACGCCCTTCGAAGTTGCGGTTCGACGTGGCCGCGCAGCGCTCACCCGGCGAAAGCTGGTCGGGGTTCATCGCAAGGCACATGGAGCATCCGGCCAGCCGCCATTCAAAGCCCGCATCGATGAAGATCTGCGCCAGACCCTCGGCTTCCGCCTGCGCGCGGACGAGACCCGATCCAGGGACGACCATCGCGCGCTTCACGGCGATCTTCTTGCCCTTCAGGATTTCCGCAGCAGCGCGCAAATCTTCGATCCGGCCATTGGTGCAAGAGCCGATGAAGACCGTGTCGATCTTGATGTCGGTCAGCTTCATGCCCGGCGTCAGGCCCATGTAATCCAGCGCGCGCTTGGCGGCTTCGACCTTGCCACCCGCAAAATCCTCGGGTGCCGGAACGGTGCCGGTGATCGGCAGCACGTCTTCGGGGCTGGTGCCCCAGGTCACGACCGGGGCGATGTCTTCGCCTTTCAGGGTGATGACCTTGTCGAAATGCGCGCCTTCATCGGTGAAGAGCGTTTTCCAATAGGCCAGTGCCGCCTCCCACTTGGCCCCTTTCGGGGCATGCGGGCGGCCCATCACATAGGCAAAGGTCTTTTCATCCGGAGCAATCAGACCGGCGCGGGCGCCGCCTTCGATGGCCATGTTGCAGACGGTCATGCGGCCTTCCATCGAGAGTTCGCGGATCGCTTGGCCGCAGTATTCGATGACATAGCCGGTGCCGCCCGCCGTGCCGGTGGCACCGATGACGGACAGGGTGATGTCCTTGGCGGTGACGCCGGGGCGAAGCGACCCGGTGATTTCCACCTTCATGTTCTTGGATTTCTTCTGGATCAGCGTCTGCGTCGCCAGAACGTGCTCCACCTCGGACGTGCCGATGCCATGCGCCAGTGCACCGAAAGCGCCATGCGTGGCGGTGTGGCTGTCGCCGCAAACCACGGTCATGCCCGGCAGGGTCCAGCCCTGTTCGGGGCCGACGATATGCACGATGCCCTGGCGCACATCAGAGACGGGGTAGTAGTTGATCCCGAAATCCTTGGCGTTCTTGTCCAGCGCCTCGACCTGAATCCGCGATTCCTCGTTGTCGATATGCGTGTCGCGGCCTGCCGTGGTGGGCACGTTGTGATCCGGCACGGCGATGGTTTTTTCCGGCGCGCGCACTTTGCGGCCTGTCATCCGCAGCCCCTCAAAGGCCTGCGGCGAGGTCACTTCATGGACCAGATGACGGTCGATATACAAAAGGCAGGTGCCATCGTCGGCCTGATGCACGACATGGTCATCCCAGATCTTGTCATAGAGGGTACGCGGAGCGGTCATGGGCTCATCTCTCTCGGATTTTGGCAATTCAAAGGGGGGTGTGCGACGGGGTCGCGCAGACTGGGGGGTGCGGCAAAGCACGCACCGCAGGCGCCTTAGCGCAGACGTGCAAGAACAGACCGGCTTTCACGGGTAAAGCGCCACGGCAGGCGGGCGTGATCGGCCATGTCGAAGAAGCGGTTCATGGCAGGCTAAATACCCTCGAATCCCCAGCGAAGCAAGCTAGGTGACAGACAGGGTGTCAGGGGGATGCAATGCGACGGACGGGATTGGCGCTGGCACTGCTGGCAGGATGGGCGGGGCAGGGGATGGCAGACGAACGCAAAGGCTATGAGATGCCCGCCTACACGGTCGAATCGACCGAGGGCACGCGCGAGGTGCGCGCCTATGGCCCGCGTCTGGTGGCCGAGGTGGCCGTGCAAGGCGACCGCAAGGCCGCGATCAACACCGGGTTTCGCGTCCTTGCGGGCTACATCTTCGGCGGCAATGAAGGCAGCGCGAAAATCGCCATGACCGTTCCCGTCGATCAGGCCGATCAGGGCGGCGGAGTCTGGACAGTGCGCTTTACCATGCCATCGTCATTCACCGCCGATACCCTGCCCAAGCCCAACGATGCCCGCATCACCCTGCGCCCCCTGCCACCCGCGCGGATGGTGGCCGAGTCCTTCTCGGGCCTGCCCGACAGCGATGATCTGGCCGCGCGGGCCGCGGCTTTGGCCGAATGGGCACGGGCGCGGGGGCTGTCGGTCACGGGCGGGCCCATCTATTCCTTTTACGATGCGCCGTGGTCCCTGCCGTGGAATCGCCGCAATGAGGTGGCTTTCGCCTTGAAATAAGCGTTCCCGCTTGCACAATCCGCCGCCGTCCGCTATCGCGCGCGCTTCGCGTGCCGTTGAGTAACGGGCATGGCGATGTTACCCTAGCAGGTAACCCTTGCGCCGGGGGGCTGACTGGCGCGCAACCCTGGAGGACGATGTCCTGTCTCATTCTGACCCTGCGACCGGTTTGCCGGTCGGACCGCGGGCGCCGCGCATGACCACCGCCGCCGAGACTGTCGGCTATACGGCTGACGAACTGCTTGCCCGTGTGCTTGCCTCGCTGGACGACGACAAGGCCGAAGATGTCGTGCAGATTGACCTGCGCGGACGCTCTGATGTGGCCGATTACATGGTGATCTGCTGTGGCCGATCCTCGCGTCAGGTGGCTGCCATCTCGGAAAAGCTGGCCGACCGTCTGAAGCAGGAATTCCGCCTGTCCTGCAAGATGGAAGGCAAGGAAACCGGCGATTGGGTGCTGATCGACACCGGCGATGTCATCGTCCATGTCTTCCGCCCCGAAGTGCGGGAATTCTACCAGTTGGAAAAGATGTGGCTGCCCTCGGGCGCCAACGCCTCGCACGTCTGACATGCGCGTCCACCTTTGTGCCGTCGGGCGGCTTCGGTCCGGCCCGGAACGCGATCTGGTGGACGATTACACCGCCCGCTTTGACCGCACCGGGCGGGCGCTGTCGCTTGGCCCGTTCGTGGAGCACGAGGTCGAGGACAAGAAGAACGCCGGGATGGAGGCCGAGGCCGAGTTGTTGGCCCGCGCCATCCCGTCAGGGGCCTTGACCGTCTGTCTGGATGAGCGCGGCAAGGTTCTTTCCAGCCCCGAATTCGCCGATCATCTGGCGCGCTGGCGCGATGGCGGGCGGCAGGATGTGGCCTTTGTCATCGGCGGCGCGGACGGTATCGCGCCCGTGCTGCGTGACCGGGCTGATCTGCTGATCTCGTTCGGGCGCATGGTCTGGCCGCATATGCTGGTGCGGGTGATGATCGCCGAACAGCTGTACCGCGCGGCGAACATCCTGTCGGGCGGGCCGTATCACCGGGTCTGAGGGCCGGGCCGCTTTTCCCACCCGTCCTGCGGCGCAACAGTCCGGGCGGACCGGATGGCCGGACATCGCGGCGCTGGCGGCCTGCGCCGTCTCGCCGATGGTTCAAGCCGCCACCGATCTTGGCCGAAGCGCTCAACCGGGCAGGGGGGATCGTGCAATGCGCGCGGTCGCGGCGTTGCATGCGTGTGGCCTCTCCCCTACACTCGCCCCATGCGCGCATTGATCCTATGCCTTTTCCTGACCTCGCCCGCCCTTGCCGATCCGGCGCTGAACGGGGACACTCCGCCCGATCAACAGGCGGGGGGTCACATGGCCTATACGGGGACAGAGGCGGGGTTTCAGGACTGGCTGACCGCCTTCCGCCCCCGCGCGTTGGCGGCGGGTCTCGCGCCCTCCACGCTGGATGCGCTGGAGGGCCTGGGCTTTGACCCGGCGGTGGTGGACAAGGACCGCAACCAGAGCGAGTTTACAAAGCCGATCTGGACCTACCTTGACAGCGCGGCGTCGGACGACCGCATCGCCGCAGGGGAAAAGGCCCTGGCGCGTCATCGCGCGCTGTTTGACCGGCTGGAGGCTGCTTATGGTGTTGACCGGGAGGTGGTCGCCGCCATCTGGGGTCTGGAATCCGCCTATGGCACCTTCCGGGGCGATATCCCGACGCTGCAAGCGTTGGCGAGCCTTGCCTATGACGGGCGGCGCGGGGCCTTCTTCGAGGCGCAACTGATCGAGGCGCTGAAGATCGTGCAGGACCGCCACATCCCGGCGGAGCGGATGCGCGGATCATGGGCCGGGGCGATGGGGCACACGCAGTTCATGCCCTCGTCCTTCTGGACCTTCGCGGTGGATTTCGACGGCGATGGGCGGCGCGACATCTGGGGCGATGATCCAACGGATGCCTTGGCCTCTGCCGCCGCCTATCTGTCCAAATCCGGCTGGACCAAGGGGATGCCCTGGGGGGTGGAGGTGACGTTGCCCGAGGGCTTCGATTACGCCCAAACCTCTGAGCGGGTGAGGAAACCCGTCGCGGAGTGGCAGGCGATGGGGGTGCGGCTGGCGGATGGCGGGGCGCTGCCGGATCATGGGCTGTCATCCGTTCTGTTGCCTGCGGGGCATCAGGGGGTGGCCTTCCTGATCTGTGCCAATTTTCAGGTGATCGAGACCTATAACAAGGCCGATGCCTATGTGATCGCCGTGGGCCATCTGGCGGACCGTCTGAAGGGGGGGGGGCCGATCCGCGCGAGTTGGCCGCGCGAGGACCGCGCCTTGACCCGTGAGGAACGCGTGGAGTTGCAGCGTCTGCTGACCGCGGCGGGCTTTGACGCCGGGGGGGTGGATGGGCTGATGGGGCCAAAGACCATCGCCGCCGTCAGGGCGTGGCAGATGGCGCAGGGGCTGGTGCCGGACGGATATGCCAATCCGGCGCTCTTGGCGCGGTTGCGATAGGACAGACGGGCACGCCGCCACGGCCGGACAGGACGCGTGTCACGTCCTGCGACGCAGGGCCGCCCATGCCCCAGAGGCGCAGACGAGTGTGATGCCAATCAACGCCACGCCATCAGGCACATGGGCAAAGGCGAACCAGCCAAGGCCCGTGGCCCAGACCAGATGCAGGTAGTTGACCGGGGCAAGCAGGCCCGCAGGGGCCTCGCGGTAGGCGGCGGTGAACAGGACATGGCCCACCGTCGCCAAACCGCCCAGCACCAGCATCAAGACGACATCCAGCCCGGTCACGGTCAGGACGGGCGGTGTGAAGGCGGCACCGATGCCAAAGCCCAGCGTGCCGATCAGCGCGGTATGCCACAGCATCGCCACCGTGCTTTCCGTCCGCGCCAGCAGGCGGGTCAGCAGGTGGTAGGCCGTGCCGAACCCCACATTGACCAGCGCCATCGTTACACCCAAAGGATCAAGCCCGCCTCCCGGGCGCAGGATCAGCAGCACCCCGGCAAACCCCACCAGCGCGCCCAGCCATCCGGCCAGCCCCACCCGCTCGCCCAGCACCGGGGCCGAGAGCAGCAGCACGACGAAGGGCGCGAGGTAAACGATCGCCACCGTCTCGCCCACCGGCATCACCCGCAGGGCAAGGCCCATGGTCAGCGAGGCGAGGGCAAGGCAGATCCCGCGCAGCGTGACCAGCCAGCGGCGGTTCACCTGCCACAAGCCCGGCCCCAGTCGCGGCCAGAGGACCAGCGTGACAAGCGCGAGGTTCACCGCATAGCGCGCGGCGACCACAGGGGCGACGGGGTGGCGCATGGTCAGATGTTTGGTGACCACATCAGAGGCCGCAAAGGCCAGCGTGGCAAGAACGACAAGGGCGATGCCCTTTAGCGGGCGGGGGGCGGTGCTCACAGGCCGGTCGTCCGCTCGATGTGGTCGGGGTAGCGCGCGCCGGTGACGGGGATCGCCTCGACCGCCGTCGTCAGGGCGGCGACATCGGCTGCGGTCAGGGACAGGTCCAGCGCGCCAAGGTTTTCCTCCAGCCGCGCCAGTTTCGTGGTGCCGGGGATCGGCACCACCCAGGGCGCACGGGCAAGGACCCAGGCCAGCGCCACCTGCGCCGGTGTGGCCGCGTGCGCCTGCGCCACGGCGCGCAACAGATCGACCACCGCCTGATTGGCCGCCCGCGCCTCGGGGGTGAAACGGGGCAGGATGGTGCGGAAGTCGCCCGGCTTGATGGCCGTCGTGGCATCCATCGCCCCAGTCAGAAAGCCCTTTCCAAGCGGCGAGAAGGGGACGAAGCCGATCCCCAACTCTTCCAGCACGGGCAGGGTCGTCGCTTCGGCCTGACGCGACCACAGGGAGTATTCGCTTTGCAGCGCGGCCAGTGGCGTGACCGCATGGGCGCGGCGGATGGTCTGCGCCCCGGCTTCGGACAGGCCCCAGTGGCGCACCTTGCCTTCGCGGATCAACGCGCCGACGGTGCCGGCGACATCCTCGATGGGCACGGCGGGATCGACGCGGTGCTGATAGAACAGGTCGATGACCTCGACCCGCAGACGGCGGAGCGCGCCTTCGCAGGCGTGCCGGATCGTCGCGGGACGGGAGTCGAGCCCAAGGTCAAAGGACCGTTCCGCCGACAATCCCGGCCCCATGTCGGCGGGCAGGCGAAAGCCGAACTTGGTGGCGATGGTCACCTGATCGCGGACGGGGGCCAAGGCCTCACCCAGAAGGTATTCGTTGGTGAAGGGGCCATAGACCTCGGCGGTGTCGAAAAAGGTCACGCCGCGGTCCACGGCACCACGCAGGACGCGCACCATGGCGGCGGGGTCGGGAATGTCGCCGTAGGAATAGCTCATCCCCATGCAGCCCAGACCAAGGGCAGAGACGGCCAGTCCGCTGCGGCCAAGTTCGCGCTGTTGCATGGCAAGGTCCTTTGCTGTGGGGCGGGGCTTTCGATGCGTCAGGACTAGCCGATTTTGGCCATCGCAATAAGCGTGTATAATCGGATAAGGTCCATATTGCAGGTTCATGAATGAAGCGGGACGAACTGGGCGATCTGGTCGCCTTTCTGGCGGTGGTGGAGGCGGGCGGATTCACCCGCGCAGCGGCGCGTCTGGGCACGTCGCAATCGGCGCTGAGCCACACCATCCAGCGGCTGGAGGCGCGGCTGGGCGTGCGCCTCTTGCACCGCACGACCCGGCGCGTCGCCCCGACCGAGGCGGGAGAGACCTTGGCCGCCGCCCTGCGTCCCGGTTTCGACGGCATCTCCGACGCGGTCGCCGCCGTTCAGGGACAGCGCGACCGCGTGGGCGGCACCGTGCGGATCAGCACCAGTGCCCAGGCGGCCGAAGCGCTGCTCTGGCCTGCGATTTCGGCGCTTGTGGCCGACCATCCGGCGCTGAAGGTCGAGTTGAACGTGGAATCCCGCTTTACCGACATCGTGGCCGAACGCTTCGATGCGGGGGTCCGTCTGGGCGAAAGTCTGGAGGCTGACATGATCGCCGTCCGGATCGGTCCGGACATGCGGATGGCCTTGGTGGCCGCGCCCGGACATGTGGCGCGGCACGGACTGCCCGCCCATCCGCAAGAGTTGACGCGCCACGCCTGCATCAACCTGCGTTTCCAGACCTTGGGCAATCTTTACGCGTGGGAATTCGCCAAGGATGGCCGCGCCTTGACGGTGCGGGTGGAAGGGCCCTTGATCTTCAACACCGCGCCCTTGTGCCGCGCGGCGGCGCTGGCGGGGCATGGCTGGGCCTACCTGCCCGAGGACCACCTGACCGCGGATCTTGCCGAAGGCCGCCTGATCCGCGCCTTGTCGGATTGGTGCCCAGCCTTTGCAGGCTATCACCTTTACTATCCCAGCCGCCGCCAGATGTCCCCCGCGCTGCAACTTGTCATCGACAGGCTGCGCTGGCGTGGCGCAAGCTGAGGCCCCCTCTGCCGCGCGTGCAGGTCATGCCGAACGGGCCAGTTGCGCCACATCCTGGATCGGTGACCGGAGGGGACGCGGTCACCAGCAGCAGAACCCGCCATCCACCAGCAGGTCAACGCCCGTCACATAGCTTGCGGCATCCGACAGCAGAAAGACGGCGGGGCCGACCATTTCATCGACATGGGCCATGCGCTGCATCGGGGTTTGTTCTTCGAACAGCTTGGTCTGATGCACCATCTCGGGGCGCGTGTTCATCGGGGTGGCGGTATAGCCGGGGCTGATGGTGTTGACCCGGATGCCGCGCCCGACCCATTCCATCGCCATCGACTTGGACATGTGGATCACCCCCGCCTTCGAGGCGTTGTAATGGCATTGCGACAGGCCGCGGTTGACGATCACCCCCGACATCGAGGCGATGTTGACGATGGACCCGCGCCCGTTTTTCAGCATCGCCCGCGCCTCGGCCTGACAGGACAGGAAGACGCCCTTCAGGTTGATGTCCATCATGGTCTGGAACTGGGCTTCCTCCATCGCCTCGGCCGGGTTGGCATTGGCGATGCCTGCGGCGTTCAGCGCCAGCGTCAGCGGGCCAAGGTCAGCCTCGGTCTGCGCGACGGCTTCGGTCAGGGCCGCGCCCGAGGTGACATCCGCCGCGATTTGCAGGCTGCGCTGGCCGGTGGCGGCGATGAACTCTGCCGTCCGCGCCAATCCGTCATCGGTGCGACGGTCCAGCAGGGCCACATCCGCGCCGCATTGGGCCAGACCCATGGCGATGCGCTGCCCGATGCCGCTGCCCGCGCCGGTGACAAGGGCGACCTGCCCGGAAAGGTCAAAGAGTTTCGGCGCGTTCAAGGTGATCCCCGACATATCCATCGTTCCTGCGGTTAAAGTGTCGCCAATTCCATGATCGAGACGTCATTTGCGTCCTTGCGGTCAAGAATACCGGCCTGTTTGCCCTGTGCCATGACCATGATGCGATTGGACACGCCCAGCACCTCTTCAAGGTCAGAGCTGACCACGATCACCGACACGCCGTTGCGGGCGAGGTCCATGATCAATTCGTAAATCGACGACCGCGCGCCGACATCAATGCCGCGCGTGGGTTCGTCCAGAACCACGACACGCGGATTGCGGGCCAGCCATTTGGCCAGCACCACCTTTTGCTGATTTCCGCCCGACAGCTCGCCCGCGTTCTGCGCCCCGTGGCCCTTGACGCCAAACTTGCGGATGAAGCCATCGGCAAAGGCGTTCAACCGCCGCGCCGTGATCCAGCCGCCGCGCGTCAGTTCCGGCAGGTTGGCGTAGCCGATGTTTTCGGCGATGGAGTGATCCAGCACCACGCCTTGCAACTTGCGATCCTCGGGGACCAGAACCATGCCGTTTCGGATGGCGTCGATGGGGGAGCGAGGGGTGATATCCTGACCGTTCAGCGTGACGGTCCCGCGCGCTATCGGATCGGCCCCGGTGATGGCGCGGACAAGCTCCGTGCGTCCCGCGCCCATCAGCCCCGCGATGCCGAACACCTCGCCCTTGCGGACAGAGAAGGAGATGTCGCGGAAGGTGTTGGTGGGGGAGGTAAGGCCGTTGACCGTCAGCGTCACCTCATCGCCGGGCAAAGGCACGGCGGGGAACATGCGGTCGAGTGACCGGCCCACCATCGATTCCACGATAGATCTGACCGGCACATCGCCCCGGTCGAATTCCTGCACTTTGGACCCGTCGCGCATCACGATGATGCGGTCGGCGATCTGGCGGATTTCTTCCAGCCGGTGCGAGATATAGATGATGCCCACGCCATCGGCTTTCAGCCGTTCGATCTGACGGAACAAAAGCTGGGTTTCATCGCCCCCCAAAGCGGCTGTGGGTTCATCAAGGATCAAAAGCCGCGCGTTCAGCGTCAGCGCCTTGGCGATTTCGATCAGTTGCTGGTTCGCGGTCGACAGCCCTTCGACCAGACGCGAAGGCGGGATGTCCAGACCAAGGCGCTTCAACCCGGCCTGCGCGCGATCTTCCATCGCCTTGCGGTCAATCCGGCCACCCTTCATCAGGTAGCGCCCGACAAAGACGTTTTCCGCGATGGACAGTTGCGGCAGCAGTTTCAGTTCCTGATGGATCATGCCCACCCCGGCATCCATCGCCGCGCGGGGGCTGGACGGGGCGTAGGGCGCCCCAAGCCATGTCATCTCACCCGATGAGGGCTGGACGGTGCCGGAAATGACGTTTGAGACCGTCGATTTCCCGGCACCGTTTTCGCCCAGAAGCGCCACGACCTCACCCGGATAGATATCCAGATCGACCCCATGCAGAACCTCGACCGATCCATAGGACTTGCGGATCGAACGCAGGGACAGGATGGGCGCAGGCGCGGTCATGGCACAGGCTCTTTCGATCAGGGGTGGTTGGCCACGAATTCGGCGGCGTTGTCGCAGGTGGTCAGCACCGCTTCGGACACCTGGCGTTCCGGCACGGTTTCGCCATTGGCAACCGCGATGGCCGAGTCGACGGCCAGCACGCCCATGCGGCGGGTGGACTGGGTGGCGGTCACGACAAACGGGCCTTCGCACTTGGCCAGATATTCCAGCGCCGAGCCGTCGCCGTCATAGCCGCCGATCACGACCTTGTCGGACAGGTTGGCCACGTCCACCGCCTTGGCCGCGCCCATGGCGATGCCGTCCGCCTGACCGAAGATCATGGTGATGTCGGGGTTGGCGGTCAGCATGTTCTGGGTGATGGCAAAGCCTTCGTCTGCCGACCAACGTTCGGTCCACTGCTGGTCAACCAGTTCGACGCCCGCGTTTTCGCCGATGGCCTTCATGCAGCCTTCGGTGCGGTCGATTTCCGGCGTGGTGCCCTTCTGGCCGTGGATGATGACCATCTTGCCTGCGCCGCCTGCGCGTTTGATGATCTCGCTGCACACCTGATAGGACGAATTCACGCCCTCGCCGCCGATGAAGGTATCGCCCGGCTCACCTTCGGGGAAGCGGTCGACGTTGATGACGGGGATACCGGCCTCACGCGCCAGACGGGTGGGCACGGCGGCAGCGGCAGCGCCAGCGGGGATGTAGATGAAGGCGTCGATGCCTTGGGTCATCAGGTCCTGCACTTGGCTGACCTGCGTGGCGGTGTCGTTCTTGGCGTCGACGACGATGACCTCGATGCCCTTTTCCTTGCTGTAGTTTTCAACGCCCAGCTTGATCTGGTTGAAGAAGTCGGCTTGCAGGTTCGGCACGGCCAGACCGATTTTCTTCACACCCTCTGCCGAGGCGCCAACCGGCGACAGCAGGGCAGCGCAGGCCGTGGCGGCCATAAGAATCTTGTGCAGTTTCATTTGTTCCTCCTCTGACTGAAACCGGGGCGTCCGTTGAATGCCGGGCGGCCCCTCACTGTGCGACGGGCGACATGGCCCGCCGTCTTGGAAACCGGGTGTCGTCGCCGACATCCGGGACGTGCTGTCACTTCCGCTTGCGGAAGGTTTCGGCGGTCACGGCAAGGACGATCACCGCGCCGATGACGACCTGCTGCATGAAGGGCGATACGCTGAGCAGGTTCAGACCGTTGCGCAGGACCCCGATGATCAGGACGCCGATCACCGTGCCGCCAATGCCGCCCGTCCCGCCTGACAACGAGGTGCCGCCGATGACCACCGCCGCGATGGCGTCCAGCTCATAGCCCACGCCGGATGAGGGCTGGACCGAGTCCAGTCGCGCGCCCAGCACGATGCCCGACAGGCCCGCCAGCACGCTGCACACCACATAGACCATCACGGTCATGAAGGTGACATTGATCCCGGCCAGACGCGCGACCTCGGGGTTGCCGCCGATGGCGTAAAGCGCGCGGCCACCGTAGCGGTAGCGCTGATACAAAAGGCCCAGCACGAAGACGACCAGCATCAGGGCCACGGTCAGCGTCAGAAACCCGCCATAGCGGATGATGGCCGACATGTTGAACCATGCCGGAAAGCCGATGATCTGCTGGCCATTGGTGATCATGTTGGCAAGGCCGCGCGTGATCGACATCATCGCCAGCGTCGCGATGAAGGCGGGCACGTTGAAGCGGGTGATCAATATCCCGGCGACCAGCCCGTTCAGCGCCGCCGCTGCCAGCGCCGCCGGGATCGCGATGCCCATCGCCACGCCCATCTCGACGTTCAGATATCCCAGCACCATCATGGTCAGCGCCATCACAGACCCGACCGCAAGGTCGATGCCGCCGATCAGGATGACAAAGGTCATGCCCACGGCCATGATCCCAAGGACCGTGATCTGGTCGAGGATGTTGAGGAAGTTGCGCACGGAAAAGAACGTGTCAGTGGCGATTGTCAGGAAGACACAGAGCAGGATCAGCCCGATCAAGGGACCTGTCGCCCCTTTCACAGAGCCGAAGAGGTGCGATGGGCCCTTGCCCGCGCCAACCCGCGATTGCGTCTCCATGTGGTCCTCCCGCCTCTTTCAGTCCTGTCAGAAGCGCCACTAGAATAAATATTCACTACAGGCTGTAAATTCGTATCGGATGGGTGGCTTGGGTGTCAACAGAAATATGACGGCGCCATTCGAGTGTTGACGGGGCTTTTCCACTTGACTTGTCGCCGCGGATTGCAAGTATAAATGTGACTGGATAATTATGCAAACTGGGGACGCTATGCAGCCCAACGATCTCACCCGGATCGCAAGTCAGATCCGCCGCCGCGATCTGGAGGCCGTGTTCGAGGCGGGCGCAGGCCACATTGGCGGGGAAATGTCGGCCATCGACCTTCTGACCGCGCTTTACTTCCGCGTGCTGCGCGTCTGGCCCGATCAGCCCAAGCACCCAGAGCGGGACAGGTTCGTGCTGTCCAAGGGCCATGTCGCGCTGGCGCTTTATGTCACGCTCGCTAAGCGCGGCTTCTTCCCGGAAGAGGAGGTTGCGACCTTCCTCAAGCCCTTGTCGCGCCTGAACGGCCATCCGAATTGCACCAAGGTGCCGGGGGTGGAAACCAATACCGGCCCCTTGGGGCATGGTCTGCCGGTGGCGGTGGGCATGGCCAAGGCGGCCAAGATCATGGGCGCGGGCTATCACACCTACGTCCTGACTGGTGACGGTGAGATGCAAGAGGGCTCGAACTGGGAGGCGATCTCGTCGGCCGCGCAATTCGGGCTGGATAACCTGACGCTGATCATCGACCACAATCGCTTTCAGCAAGGGGCCGCGCTGAAGGACACCAACAACCTTGCGCCCTTTGGCAGCAAGCTGGCCGCCTTTGGCTGGGATGTGACCGAGGTTGACGGCCATGCCATGACCGAAATCGTCCCCGCGCTGGAAAAGCGCACTGGTCGGCCACATTGCGTGGTTGCCCATACCAACAAGGGGCAGGGCATTTCCTTCATGCAAGACACGGTCGATTGGCACCACAAGGTCCCCAATGCCGAGCAATTCAAGATCGCGCTTGCAGAACTGTCGGAGAGCCTGTGATGAACGTCGCCACCCCCCCCGCCAAGCTGCACGATTGCCGCGATGCCTTTGTTGCCGTTCTGGAACGACTGGCGGCGGAAAACCCGCGCATTGCTGCCGTGTGCAATGACTCAGTCGGGTCGTCCAAACTGGGCGGGTTCAAGGCCCGGTTTCCCGACCGGTTGGTGAATGTCGGCATCGCAGAACAGGCGATGGTCGGCGTTGGCGCAGGGCTGGCCAATGGCGGGATGCTGCCCTTTGTCTGCGCGGCGTCCTGCTTTCTGACGGGCCGCGCGCTGGAGCAGGTCAAGGCCGACATCGCCTATTCCAACGCCAATGTGAAGCTGATCGGCATTTCTTCCGGCATGGCTTATGGCGAACTTGGCCCCACCCACCACTCCATCGAAGATTTCGCATGGATGCGCGTTCTGCCAAACCTGCCGGTGATCGCGCCCAGTGATTCCATTGAAACCGCCGCCGCCGTGGAATGGGCGGCAAGCTATGACGGCCCGGTGTTCCTGCGCCTCTCGCGCGTGGGGGTGCCGGACTTGCTGCCTGTGGGCCATGTGTTCCAACCCGGCAAGGCAAACCTCTTGCGTGATGGTGATGCCGTGACGCTGATCGCCAATGGCACACTGACCCATCGCATGATGAAGGCCGCTGACCTGCTGGCCGCCGAGGGCATCGCCGCGCGGGTTCTGAACATGGCCACCGTCCGACCCGTGGATATTGAGGCCGTGATCGCCGCCGCCCAAGACACGGGCGCGATTCTGACCGCCGAGGAACACTCCACCATCGGCGGGCTAGGGTCCGCGATTGCCGAGGTGGTGGTGGCAGAATCCCCCGTGCCAATGAAAATCCTTGGTGTGCCCGGCGTCTTTGCGCCAACTGGATCGGCTGAGTTTCTGCTGGATCACTTCGGCATGTCCCCTGCCGCCGTGGCCGAGGCCGCAAAAACCCTGATCGCCCGCAAACGCGCCTGACCCATTTGCCCAGAGGTTCCGATGACCCGCGCCATTCTTGCCATCGACCAAGGCACCACCAATTCCAAGGCGGTGCTGGTCTCTGACAGCGGTGAAATCCTGTCGCGCGGGTCGGCCCCCGTGGGAATCGACCATCCGCACCCCGGCTGGGTGGAACAGGACCCGCTGCGCGTCTGGGCCTCGGTCCAAGAGGCGGTTGCTGACTGTCTGGCCGGGGCACAGGTGGATATCCTCGGCATCGCCATCTCGAACCAACGCGAGTCTGTCACCGTCTGGGACGCCGACACGGGCGTGCCGCTTGGCCCCGTGGTCAGTTGGCAGTGCCGCCGCACCGCGCCGGTCTGTGCGGAGCTGACGGCGGCAGGCCATGCGCCGCGCGTGCAGGAACTGACCGGCTTGCCGATTGATCCGATGTTCCCCGGCCCCAAGATGAAATGGCTGCTGGACCGCGTGCCTGCGGGGCGCAAGGTGCGGCTGGGCACCATTGACGCTTGGTTGATTCATTGCCTGACCGGTGGGGCGGTGCATGCCTGCGACGCCTCAAACGCGGCGCGCAGCCAGCTTTATGACCTGAACCGTCAGGTCTGGAGCGATGAACTCTGTGACCTGTTCGGTGTGGACAAAGCCTGTCTGCCGCGCGTGCAAGACAGCGCCTCGATTTTTGGCGTCACCCGTGGCGTGGCGGGCTTGCCCGATGGCCTCCCCATCGCCGCTGCCATCGGTGACAGCCATGCCGCCTTGTTCGGCCATGGGGCGTTCAATCCGGGCGATGGCAAGGTGACTTTTGGCACCGGGTCATCGATCATGACCACCTTGCCGCAATTCATCGCGCCGCAGCAGGGTATCACCACCACGATTGCCTGGGCGCTGAACGGCACCCCGACCTATGCGTTTGAGGGCAATATCCTCGTCTCCGCCTCGGCCCTGCCGTGGATGGTGGAGATGTTGGGACTGCCCGATGTGCAGGCGCTGACCGACCTTGCGGCGACCGCTGCGCCAGAGGGTCCGGGGTTCGTGCCCGCCTTCGTGGGCCTTGGTGCGCCGCATTGGCAGGCCGATGCGCGGGCGTTGTTCTGCGGGATCACCTTCAACACCACCCGCGCGCAGATGGCGCGGGCGGTGACCGATTCCTTGGCGTTTCAGGTGCATGACGTCTTTGCCGTCATGTCGGCCCAATCGCCCGCGCCTTTGGGAAAACTCTATGCCGATGGCGGGCCCAGCAAGAACACCTTCCTGATGCAATGCGTAGCCGACACGCTGAACCACCCCGTCATCCAATGCGACGCGCCAGAGGTTTCGGCGCTGGGTGCCGCTTACCTTGCGGGGCTGTCGCTGGGGGTCTGGCCTGATCTGGCCGCGATTGCCGCCTTGCCGCGCGGGCATAGGGTGCTGCCGCCACTGGGCAGGGACCGCGCCGCGCGACTGGCGGCTTGGGAGGATGCCATTAAACGCTCGACGCTTCCGGCGATCTGACGATAGGGTGAATAAAAATTCACTCAGGAGTGAGGCATGGGCCGGATCAACGAACTCAGACTGATCGCGCGGGTCGCCCAGATGTATCACATCGAAGGCAGGCGCCAGGCTGAGATCGCCGAAACCCTGCGCATGTCGCAGGCCACCGTCTCGCGCATGCTGAAACGCGCGGAACAAGAGGACATCGTCCGCACCACCGTCATCCCGCCCCCCGGCACCTTTGCCGATCTGGAACTGGCGCTGCGGGACCGCTACGCGCTGAACGAGGCGATCGTGGTCGATTGCTCTGAAGACCGCGATGGCGCGATCATGGCCCGCATCGGCGAGGCGGCGGCGCATTTCCTTGAGGTGACGCTTCAGACCGATGAGGTGATCGGCGTCTCAAGCTGGAGCCAGACGATCCTGCGCATGGTGGACAACATCCACCCGATGAAAGCGACCAAGGCGAAATTCGTCGTGCAGTTGCTTGGCGGCATGGGCGAACCCGCCGCCCAGACCCATGCGACGCAGCTGATTGCCCGGCTGGCCAAACTGACCGGCGGTGAGGCGCGGTTGCTGCTGGTGCAGGGGATCACCTCGTCGCGCGAGGCGAAGCTGGTGATGCTGTCCGACCCGATGGTCCGCGGCACGATGGACTTGTTCGGCAGGCTGAGCCTTGCCATCATCGGCATTGGCGCGGTGGAGCCGTCGGAACTGCTGTCGCGCTCGGGCAATGTGTTCTCGCGGCAGGAACTGGCCCTGTTGAATGAGGCCGGGGCGGTGGGCGAAATCTCGTTCCGCTTCTTTGACCGTGAGGGGCGTCTGGTCGACACCCCGCTGAATGAGCGGGTCTTGGGCGTGACGCTGGATGATCTGCGCAAGGCGGATCGCGTGATCGCCCTGGCGGGTGGAGAGGCCAAGACCGCCGCCATCGCGGGGGCGCTGCACCTCGGGCTGATCGACGTCTTGGTGACGGACAAGTTTACGGCTGCACGCCTGACCGCCTGAGGGGCAGGGACAGGTCTGCGGCATTTTGTGGAGGGTACGAGATGAACCGTTTTGCAGGCCAGACCGTCTTTGTCACCGGGGGCAACAAGGGGATCGGGCGCGGCATCGCCACCCGATTTGCCGCCGAAGGGGCGAAAGTCGCCATTGCCGCGATTGAAAGGGACACGCCCGACGCCGCCAGCGCGATTGCGGCAGACACTGGGGCCACTGTGATGGGCTTGACGCTGGATGTCACCGACGCCGCCGCCGTTAAGGCCGCCTATGCCGAGGTTGAGGCCACGCTTGGCCCCCTGTCGGTTTCCGTCCAGAATGCCGGCGTCATCACCATCGCCAAGGTCGAAGACCTGACCGAACGCGAATGGGACATGAACCTTGATGTGAACACAAAGGGCGTTTTCCTCTGCTGCCAAGAGGCGATCCGCCGGTTCCGCGCCAGCGGCACCAAGGGGCGGTTGATCAACACCGCCTCGGGTCAGGCGCGGCAGGGGTTCATCTATACCCCGCACTATGCCGCATCAAAGTTCGGCGTTGTGGGTCTGACGCAAAGCCTTGCCAAGGAACTGGCGCGCGAAGGCATCACCGCCAATGCGATTTGCCCCGGCATCATCCATACCGAGATGTGGGATTACAATGACCGGGTCTGGGGCCAGATGCTGGGTGACTATGGTCCCGGCGAGTTGATGGCCGAATGGGTGCGCGGCATTCCCATGGGCCGGGCAGGCACCCCGGCGGAGGTCGCGGCCTTGGTGGCCTTTCTGGCGTCCGAGGATGCCGCCTATATCACCGGCCAGACCATCAATGTGGACGGCGGGCTGATCATGTCCTGATCCGCCCGCCCCGTTGTCAAAGCGCGTGACACGCGCGGCAAAGACCGGTCAGTCGGAATCCCCCGCGACGGCGGCCAGCACCTTGCCGCGCCCCATCAGCCGCAGCACCAGGGGCACCACGATCAGAAGCGCCGACACGGTCAGTAGGATGGCCGACACTGGGGTCGAGACCAGCGTCAGCCAATCCCCCTGCGCGATGGACAAGGCGCGGCGCAGTTGCTGTTCGGCCATCGGCCCAAGGATCAGCCCGACCACCACCGGGGCGACGGGATAGCCGTAAAGCCGCATGCCATATCCCATCAGCCCGAACAGGATCAGCATCCCCAACTCGACCGGCGAGGGGTTGACGCCAATCGTCCCCAGCGTCGCGAACAGCAGGATGCCGCCATAAAGCCAAGGCCGGGGGATCGACAGAAGTTTGATCCACAGCCCGATCAGCGGCAGGTTCAGCACCACCAGCATCACATTTGCGATCAACAGGCTGGCAATCAGACCCCAGACCAGTTCGGCATTGGTGATGAACAAAAGCGGCCCCGGTTGCAGCCCGAATTGCTGGAACCCCGCCAGCATGATCGCCGCTGTTGCCGTGGTGGGCAGGCCCAGCGTCAGCAACGGCACCAGCGTTCCTGCGGCGGCAGCGTTGTTCGCGGCCTCGGGTCCTGCCACGCCCTCAATCGCGCCGTGGCCGAATTCCTCGGGGTGTTTGGTCAGTTTGCGCTCTGCCGCATAGGACAGGAACGACGCCACATCCGCGCCCCCGGCGGGCATGGAGCCGATGGGAAAGCCGATGAAGGTGCCGCGCAGCCACGCCTTCCACGACCGTTTCCAGTCCTGCACGGTCATGGTGACCCGGCCAGAGATACGGTGCAGACGGTCCGCCGGTCCGGTCATGGCGGCAACGCCCAAAGCCTCACCAATCGCAAACAGGGCGACGGCGAGCGTCGTCGTCTCAATCCCGTCCATCAGTTGCGGCACGCCAAAGGTCAGGCGCGACGCGCCGGTCAGCCCGTCGATGCCGACACAGGCCAGCGCGAGGCCGATGAACAATGAGGTCAATCCGCGCAAGGTGCTATCGCCAAAGGTGGCCGAGACGGTGACAAAAGCCAGCACCATCAGCGCGAAGTACTCGCGCGGTCCCAAGGAGAGTGCCAGTTTCACCACCTGCGGCGCGAGGAAGGCCAGCAGCAAGGTGGCGATCAACCCCGCGACAAAGCTGCCGATGGCGGCTGTGGCCAAGGCAGGCCCGCCGCGCCCCTGCCGCGCCATCTGGTTGCCCTCGATCGCGGTGACAATCGACGCACTCTCCCCCGGCGTGTTCAGCAGGATGGATGTGGTCGAGCCGCCATACATCCCCCCGTAATAGATGCCCGCGAACATGATCAGCGATCCCGCCGGATCAAGGCCATAGGTCACGGGCAGCAAGAGCGCCACCGTCAGCGCGGGGCCGATGCCCGGCAACACGCCGACCGCCGTGCCAAGCACCACGCCCACCAGCGCATAGAGCAGGATCATCGGTTGCAGTGCTGTCTCAAGCCCCTGCAACAGCAGCGAAAAACTGTCCATCCCTCAGCCCCCGAAGATCAGGTGTTCAAGCGGCCCACCGGGCAGGTTCAACCGCAACAGCCGGTCAAAGACGCCGTAGATCACTAGTGCCAGTCCAAGGCCGATCAGAAGCCCCCGCCACAAGGGCTTTTGCCCGAAGCCACGCGCGGTGCAGCCAAAGAGGATCGCCCCCGACAGCACGAAGCCCAGCACATGCAGCAGCGCCAGTTGCGCCCCAAGCCCGCCCAAAATCCAAAAGACCGGTGCCGGAGCCTGCCTTGGCGGGCGCGGCAAGTCGCCCTTGATGCCCGCAATCACCGTCCCCACGGACAGGATCAGCAGGCCGTAAGCGATCATGCGCGGCACATCGGCGGGGCCGACCCCGGCATAACCGCCGTCCTGTTTCAACCCTGCGGCATCCCACAGCAACAGCACGGCCAGTCCCGCCAATCCGGCCGCAATGATGAACGCCGCCCCACGGGGGCGGCGTTCCGGGACAAAGCCCTTGGTCATTTCACCAGACCGATGTCGCGCAGCACGGCTTCGGTCGCGGCGGTATCGGCGGCGAGTTGGGCGTCAAACTCTGCGCCTGCCAGATAGGTGTTGGCCCAGCCCTTGGTTTCCAGCATCGCTTTCCAGCCCGCGCTGGCGTTCAGCTTTTCGATGTCGGCGCTGATCTTGGCCTTCTGCTCGTCCGTCAGGCCCGGTGCGGCGGCGACCATGCGCCAGTTCTGCACGACGACGTCAAAGCCGGATTCCTTGATGGTCGGCGCGTCGATGCCGTCGATCCGCTCAGCCGAGGAAACGGCCAGAAGCCGCATCGTGCCTGCCTTGACCTGTTCTGCAAACTCTCCGACCGAAGAGATGCCCGCCGTCACCTGATTGCCAAGGATGGCCGCCATCGCCTCGCCACCGCCCGAGAAGGCGACGTAGTTGATCTTGGTCGGGTCCACGCCCGCCGCCTTGGCCAAAAGTCCCACGGTAATATGGTCCACACCGCCCGCAGAACCGCCCGCCCAAGAGACGGACCCCGGATCGGCCTTCAGCTTTTCGACCAGATCGCCCAGTGTCTGGATGTCGGATGCGGCGGGCACAACGATTGCTTCTGTATCGCCGGTCAGGCGCGCGATGGGGGTGACATCGGCCAGCGTCACGGGGCTGGCGTTGGTCAGGATCGCGCCCACCATCACATAGCCGCCGACGATCAGTTTGGTCGGATCGCCCGCGCTGTCAGCAACGAACTGCGCCAGACCAACGGTGCCGCCCGCGCCGGGGACGTTGATCACCTCGACCGAGGGGGCGATGCCTTCGGCCTGCATCACCTCTTGCATGGCGCGCGCCGTGCCATCCCAGCCGCCGCCGGGATTGGCCGGGGCCATGATGGTGTAATCCTGCGCGAAAGCGGGAACGGCCAGCACAGCCGCAAAGGCCGCGCCAAGGAATGCGTGTTTCATGTCTTATCCTCCCATGGGGCGGCGCGGGGCCGCCAGAACCGCAGGGGGTCTCCTCTCCCCCGGCATGGTGCCATGCAAACACGTCAACCTGTCAGCAACCTGACATGGGGTTGCGGTCAGGGCGCACCCGTCAGGGCGGCGGTCCATTCGGCCAGAACCCGGGCCCGGCTGGCCCCGTCGAGATAGGCCAGCAGTCCCGGCGACACCGGCACCGGGCGCAGGCGTGGCCCCAGCGCCTGTTGCATCGCGGCGGCGCTTTCCTTTCCGGCTACCTCAAGGCTGATGGCGGGCAGGCGCAGGCGTTCGGCCAGAACGGTTTGACCTTCGCGGGACATCAGGAACGCCAGAAACGCCTCACCCAGATCAGGATTGGCGGCGGCCTTGGGCACCAGCGCCACGCGGCTGACGATCACCACGTAATCCTGCGGCAAGGCCAGCCCGAGATCGGGCAGACGGGCCGCCTGATCCGCCGCATAGGACCCCAGAACGTTGTAGCCCAGCTTCAGCGCGCCGGAATTCACCCCGTCGATCACGGCTTGCGATGTGGGAAAAATCCGCACCCCGGCCCGGCCCATCGCGCGCACAAAGGGCCAGAGGTCGGCAAAATGCTCGCGATCCCGCATCAGGAACAGGAACCCCACGGCAGAGCGGGCGATGTCATAGGTGCCAATCGCCCCCTGTGGCGCGGTGGCCAGCCAGTCCATCAATTCGGCCCGCGTATCGGGCGCACCGTCGGGAAAAGAGGGGCGGTGATAGACGATCACCGCAGGCTCGAAGGTCAGCGCAAAGACCATGCCGCGCCATGCCGCCCAGTCCGGCCAGCGCGCCGCACCGGGCACCAACACCTCGCGCGCATAGCCGTCATTGGCCAGTTTCACGGTCAGGTCCATCGCCGATGAAAAGACCACATCCGCAGTCGGCTGGCCCGCATCGCTTTCACGCGCCACCCGCGCGGCGATGTCTTGGGTCAGCAGATCCTCATAGCGCACCGACACATCGGGGTATCGCTGATGGAAGGCGTCGATCAGCGGCCGCGCCAGCGGACTGTCCAGCGAGGAATAGACCACCAGGGTGCGCGCCGGGGCAGTCGGGGCGGGGAACACCACAACATCGGCCCCCACCGCATCGGGCAGGGCGAAGAGGGACAGCCACAAGACAAGACCGGGTGCGCGCATGGGGCGAAGCCTGCCCCAGACAGGCGCGATTAACAATCGCGCTCTCTGCCTCTAGTCTGGCCCCATGCGAATCCTGCTTGTCGAAGATGACCTGCCTCTGGCCGAGGCGCTGACCACGCTCTTGGACGGCGCGGGCTATGCCGTCGATGTGGTGCATGACGGGCTGTCGGCAGAGATGCTGATCGGGGCGGAACGCTTTGATCTGGTGATCCTTGACCTGAACCTGCCGGAAAAGGACGGGTTGTCGGTGCTGCGTTCCCTGCGCGCGCGCAAGAACCCGGTGCCCATCCTGATCCTGACCGCGCGCGGTGCCCCGGACGAGCGCGTGCTAGGGCTGGACCTTGGCGCGGATGACTACATGGTCAAACCCTTTGACGTGCGGGAATTCGAGGCACGGGTGCGGTCGATCCTGCGGCGGCAGGCGGGGGCGCGGGCATCGGAAATCCAGATCGGCCCGGTGCGGTTCGACATGGCGGCGCGCCGGTTTTATGCCGGAGAAGACGTGCTTGATCTGCCCGCGCGCGAACTGGCGCTGCTGGAGTTGTTCTTCCTGCGCGCAGGCCGCGTGGTGGGCAAAGAGGCCATCGTGCAATCCCTGACCACGCTGGATGACAGCCTGTCGGACAACGCCATTGAACAATACGTCAGCCGCCTGCGCCGCCGCCTGCAACCGCATGGCCTTACTCTGCGCACGGCGCGCGGCTTGGGCTACATGCTGGAAAAGCCGGTGGATCGTGGTTGACCGCCCCCCTTCGCTGCGGCGATCCATCCTTGTCTGGCTGGTGCTGGCGACGGCGGCCATCGGGGCCTTGGCGCTGATCGACACCCGGATCGAGGCGCAGCGCACCGCCCGAGACGTGTCGGACCGGGTGCTGGTCGGTGCCGCGATGGCGATTGCCGAAGGGGTGGATGTGGATGGCGAAGGCGGGGTGGCCATCCTGATCCCGTTCTCGGCCTTGGACATGCTGTCATCCACCGCGCAGGATCAGGTGTTCTACCGCGTGGATGGGCCTGCGGGTCTCCTGACCGGCTATGATGACCTTTCGGCGGTTCCGGTCACCGAAACGCGCGCCCCGGCGCTGACCGATGGAACCTATCGCGGGATGCAAATCCGCACGGCAACCATCCTGCGCGAACTGACCAGTGGTGAGGGCACCTTGCCGTTTCGCGTGACGGTGGCTGAAACCACACGGGCGCGGGAGGCCTTGGCGCAGGCGATCCTTGCGCGGTCGGCGCTGCGGATTGCGGCGCTGATCCTTGGCGCGGCGGTGGTGGCGTGGACGGCGGCGACCTATGCTTTGCGCCCGCTGGACCGGCTGTCGCGCAGTCTTGCCGCCCGCGCGCCGCATGACCTGACGCCCATCGAAACCCCCGCCCCGGCCGAACTGCGCCCGGTTCTTGATGCGCTGAACGGCTTTCTGGTGCGGCTGTCGCGGGCGATGGCGGCGATGCAGAACTTTGCCAGCAACGCCAATCACCAGATCCGCACCCCCCTGACCGTGGCCCGCACCCAAGTGGCCATGGCGGGCAAGGCGCGCGGCGAGGCCCGGCAAACCCTGGACAAGGCCGACCGCGCCCTGATCCGGATCGAGCGCGTTCTGGAGCAGATCCTGCTTTTGGCGCGGATCGAGGCGACCGGGACCCGCCCGGTGCTGACCGCGCTGGATGTCGCCCAACTGGCGCGCGGGGTGACGGCAGATTTCCTGCCGCAGGCGGTGGCGCTGGGCAAGGACCTCGGCTTTGCCGGTGCGGACAGTGCGATGGCATGGTCGGAAGAGGTGCTCTTGGGCGAGTTGCTGCGCAATCTGATCGATAATGCCCTTACCCATTGCCCGTCAGAGACGATGGTGACGGTGCACGTCGCCCCCTCCGGTGCGGACGGTGTCACGGTCGAGGTGATCGACACCGGCCCCCCGATCGCGGATGCCGACCTTGCCCTGTTGCGCGGCAGGCTTGATCCGTCCGGCGGGGTGCGGACCGGCACGCGCGGTCTGGGCCTGCACATCGTGGCCGAAATTGCGCTGGCCTTGCGGGCGTCGGTCAGGTTGGAGCGTGGCCCGCAGGGGCAGGGGCTGGCATGGTCGGTCACCCTGCCGGGCATGGTGGACTGACCGGGTTCAGGCAGAGCAGTCAATCCTCGGGCGGCATGCCGCCTACGGCGCTGCGTGCGGTGATGAAGGGCGCGATGCGCTCGGCCACGCCCAGACAGGCGGCAGGTGGGGTGAAACGGGACAGCACGCCCTGCCAGACAGCGGTCGCCCGCGCTTCGGCAGATTGGCTGCCGTTGTCCACCCATTGGCCATGGTTGGACAGGTCTGCCACCAAGGGCGCGTAGAACGCGGTCTGATACCGCTCCATCGTATGGGCGGTGGCAAAGAAATGTCCGCCCGGCGGCACCTCGGCGATGGCGTCAAAGGCGAGGGCGGCCGCATCCGCCGGGGCGGGGCGGCAGAGTTCGGCGAGGGTCTGCAAGGCCTCGATGTCCAGAATGAATTTCTCATAGCCAAAGGACAGCCCGCCCTCCAGCCAGCCCGCGCCATGCACCGTCACGGTCGCCTGCGCCAGCATCGCAGCCCAAAGCGCCATCACCGTTTCCTGTGCCGCTTGCGCATCAGCCCCATTCGCCGCCGCCCCGGTGGCCGACCGCCACGGCAGGCCGATGAATCGCGCCAACTGACCGGAGCCAAGGTTGGCCCGGATGTGTTCCGGTGTCCCAAAGGCCGGAGAGCCGGATTTCATGTCCACATTCGACGAAAACCCGCCATAGGCCACGGGCGCCCCCGGTCGTGCCAGTTGCGACAGGGTGATCCCGGCCAATGCCTCGGCATGTTGCAACACCAGCGCCCCCGCCATGGTGATTGGCGCCATTGCCCCGGCAAGGCAGAAGGGGGTGATCAGGCTCAGTTGTCCCGCGCGGGCAAAGTCGATGATGCCGCGCGCCATCGGCACGTCCAATTGCCGGGGCGAGTTCGAGTTGATCACCGTCGTCGCCCAGACGCCATCCTCGAACCCGGCCTGATCCAGCCCATGGGCCAGACGGATCATCTCGAAGGCTTCGGCCACCTGACCGCGGCCCCGCGCATAGACGAACAGGGGCTTGCTGCCAGTCGTCAATTGGCCCTCCATCAGCGCATAGTGCCGCAGGTGGATCGGCACGTCCTGCGGCTCTGCCGAGGGGCCGTGCATGTGGATGACGTCGAAACTTTCCTGCAAACGCAGGGTCTCGATAAAACTCTCGCGCGATCCGGGGCGACGCCCGCGCTGGCGGTCGGTGACGTTGGGACAGCCGGAGCCCGCCATGAACAGCATCGCCCCCGGTTCGAACACCTGTTCGCGGGCCGGATCGGCAGCGCGCAGGCGGATGCTGCGCGGGGCGGATGCCAGCGCCGCCGCCACCATGTCCCGTCCGATGCGGACCATGCCGCTGTCGTGATCCACGATGGCCCCACCCGCCCGGAAGAGCGACCGCGCCTCGTCCAGCAGCACGCGGATGCCCAAGTCCTCCAACACGCGCAGCGCGGTGTCATGCATGGCCGCGATCTCATCCCCGGAGAAGGCGGATTGCGGCTGGAACGGGTGGCGCAGATGGCTGTAACCGGGGCGCGGCGCGGCCTTGCGCGCCGCCCTGCGACGAGAGGGGTCAGGTGTCATCGGTCCGCTCGCGTGATGTCCGCCCGGGTGGGCTTTGCCGTCAAAGCCTGCCGCCCCCACACGGTACGGGTCACGCTTGTTTGCGGCTGCGACGCGCCGCAATTGGCCCTCGGGCTGGTCAGGGGCGGCGGCAAAGGTTCGTTTTGCACAGGTGATTTGCCGCGAACACTGCTGACAGGCCCCATGGGCGATGCTACCTCTTTGCCCGACAGGACAGCAGGAGGGGACCGATGCGCTATCATGCGGTGGGCAGTTTCGACGAGGCGGTGCGGATTTCCGCCTCGGCAACCGGGGTCACGCGGTTTCTGGCCGGGGGGACGGATGTGCTGGTGCAGTTGCGCGCGGGCATCGTCCAGCCCGATGACATCATCGACATCAAGCATGTTCCGGGTGTGAAGGACATCACCCGCCGTGCGGATGGCGGTTGGGATATCGGCGCTGCCGTGTCGGGGGTGGAACTTGGCGCGCATGCCGCGCTGTGCCGCGATTGGCCCGGTGTGGTCGAAGGGATGCGCCTTGTCGGATCGACGCAGGTGCAGGGCCGCGCCACGCTGACGGGGAACTTGTGCAACGGCTCTCCCGCCGCTGATTCCGTGCCGGGGCTGATGGCGGCCGGGGCGACCGTCTCGGTCACGGGGCCGGAGGGCGCGCGGGTGATGGCGGTGGCCGATATCCCGAAATCGCCGGGCAAGACCAACCTCAAACCGGGTGAGGTGATCACCCGCGTGCACCTGCCACCGCGTGGGGCCAACGGGGGCGACAGCTACCTGCGCTTCATCCCGCGCACCGAAATGGACATCGCCGTGGTCGGTTGCGCCGTGAACCTGCGTATCGATGGCGACACGATCACCGAGGCGACGGTGGCCCTTGGTGCCGTGGCCCCCACCGTGATGCTGGTGCCCGCTGCGGGGGCCGCGCTCGTCGGCTCCACGTTGGACGATGCGGCGCTTGACGCGCTGGTCATCGCCGCCCGCGCCGCCTGCCGCCCGATCAGCGACAAGCGCGGCACCGCCGAATTCCGTATCGAAGTCGCGGGCGTCCTTGCCCGCCGCGCCGCCAGCATCGCCTATGCCCGCGCCAAGGGAGAAACCGCATGAGCCGCATCCACATCACCACCACGGTCAACGGCGAGGCCGCCGAATTCCTGACCGACCCGCGCGAGACGCTTCTTGACGTTCTGCGCAACCAACTGGGTCTGACCGGATCGAAAGAGGGCTGCGGCACCGGCGATTGCGGGGCCTGTTCGGTTCTGCTGGACGGGGTCCTTGTGTCCTCCTGCCTCGTGCTGGGCGTTGAGGTGCAGGGGAAGACCGTCGAAACCATCGAAGGCATGGCCACCGACGGCGCTTTGCACCCGTTGCAGCGTCATTTCATCGAACATGCCGCGCTGCAATGCGGCTTTTGCACGCCGGGCATCCTCGTCGCCGCCAAGGCGCTCTTGGCCCAGAACGACAACCCGACGGAAACCGAAATCCGCTACTGGCTGGCAGGGAACCTTTGCCGCTGCACCGGATATGACAAGATCGTGCGCGCGGTCCAAGACGCCGCCGCGGAAATGAGGGGAGCCGCCTGATGCCGAAGGATGAGTTGAAAGCCGGGTTCCGTCTGGTCGGCACCCGCCCGAACCGCCCCGATGGGCTGGACAAGGTGACGGGCCGCGCCCGCTATGGCGCGGATATCGTGGCGGCGAACATGCTGCATGCGGCTGTGGTGCGCTCTCCCTATGCCCATGCGCGGATCAAGAAGATTGACGCCTCCCGCGCGCTGGCGCTGGAGGGGGTGAAGGCCGTCGTCACCCGTGCCGACTTCCCGACCGGGCTGACGGGCGAGGATTGGAACCTTCAGGAAAACACCATCGCCGGTGACACCGCGCTTTATGACGGTCATGCCGTGGCAGCGGTTGCGGCGACCTCGGCTTTGGTTGCGCAGGATGCGGCGCGGCTGATCGAGGTGGAATATGAGGTTCTGCCGCATGTGACGGATGTGGATGCCGCCATGGCCCCCGATGCCCCGGTGATCCGGGCGGGCAACGCCGATCATTCCGTGCCGGAAGGCATGCACCCGAATGTGGTCCGCTACATCGACTTTGGCCATGGCGATATCGAGGCCGGTTTCGCCGCCGCCGACTTGGTGCGGGAGGGGACCTACAAGACCGAAGCCACCCATCAGGGCTACATCGAACCTCACGCCTGCCTTGGCCAACTCGGGGCCGATGGGCGCGGTGAGATGTGGGTCTGCACCCAAGGCCATTGGTACATCCGCCGCATGTGCGCGGCGGTGCTGGGGATCGAGGCTGCCAATCTGCGCGTGACCCCGTCCGAAATCGGTGGGGGTTTTGGCGGCAAGACCACGATCTTTATGGAACCCTTGGCATTGGCGTTGTCGCGCAAGGCAGGGGGGCGTCCGGTCAAGCTGGTGATGAGCCGGGCTGAGGTGCTGCGCGCCACGGGGCCGACGGCATCCGCGTCGATGGATGTCAAGATCGGGATGAAGAAGGACGGCACCATCACGGCGGGGCAGGTCAATTTCCGTATGCAGGGGGGCGCATTCTTTGGCATGTCGCCGATTGCTGAAGCGCTGCCTTGCGCCTTTGCCTGCTATGATATCCCCAACCTGATGCACGAAGGCTATGAGGTTCTGGCCAACCGCCCGAAAGCCGCCGCCTACCGCGCACCGGGCTCGCCGATGGCGGCCTTTGCCGTGGAAAGCCTGCTGGATGAGATGTGCCGTGAGCTGTCGCTGGACCCGCTTCAGGTGCGTCTGAAGAACGCCGCGAAAGAGGGCACGAAATCCAGCTACGGCCCGACCTACAACCGCATCGGTCTGGTGGAGACGTTAGAGGCCACGATGGCCCACCCGAACCTGTCTGCGCCACTTGGCCCCAACCAAGGGCGTGGTGTGGCGGCGGGGTTCTGGTTCAACCACGGCGGCGAAACCTCGGTCTCGTTGCAGATTGGTGAGGATGGCACGGTCGGCGTCTCAGTGGGCACCCCCGACATCGGTGGCAGCCGTGCCTCCATCGCGCTGATGGTCGCGGAAACGCTGGGCATCGAATATGAGGCCGTGCGCGTCAACGTGGTAGAAACCGGGTCCTTGGGGGTGAACGAACCCACCCACGGCAGCCGCGCCACCTTTGCCAGCGGCAAAGCGGCAGTTGAGGCGGCGGAAAGCGCCATCAAGCAGATGTGCGCCCGTGCCGCCGCCGAATGGGGGATTGATCCCGAAGCGGTGGAATGGGTCGACGGGGCCGCACGTCCGGCTGGCGAAAACGCGGGCAAGTTCCCGCCCCTGACCATCGGCGAAATCGGTGCCAAGATGGGCGGAACCGGGGGGCCGATCTCGGGTCACCACGAATCCGTTCCGGGCGGCGTCGGGGCCAGCTTTGGCGTCCATGTCGTGGATGTCGAGGTCGATCCCGAAACCGGCAAATCCACCGTGCTGCGCTATCTGGTGGTCCAAGACGCAGGACGCGCGATCCATCCGGCCTATGTCGAAGGGCAGTATCAGGGTGGGGCGGCGCAGGGCATCGGCTGGGCGCTGAACGAGGAATACATCTACGGCGCGGATGGGCGTTTGCAGAACCCGATGTTCCTTGACTATCGCATCCCCGTGGCCTCCGACCTGCCGATGATCGACACCGTGATTGTCGAGGTTCCCAATCCCGGCCACCCTTACGGCGTGCGCGGTGTGGGTGAAACCGGCATCGCACCACCGCTTGCTGCTGTGGCCAACGCTGTGGCGGCTGCATCTGGCGCACGGTTGCGGACCTTGCCTTTGTCGCCGCCGAAAGTTCTGGCAGCGATCAAGGCTGGCCAGTGATCTGAAAAGACGATGATCAAGGTCCACCTCTGGTCCGGTCTGCGCCGCCTTGCTGGCGGCGCAGAGGCGGTGACGGTTCAGGCCGCCACTGTCGGCCAGATGTTTGACGCCATGATTGCCGCCCATCCGGGGCTGGAGCCGGTCATCAAGGCCGGAGTCTCGGTCGTGATTGATGGTGAGGTGACGGCAGGCGGGCGCAATCTGGCCGTGAAACCCGAGAATGAGATTTACCTGATCCAACGGGTGAAGGGCGGCTAAACCTTACCGCGCAACGCACTCGGTGGCGTGCCGAAATGCTGCCGGAACGCGCGGGATAGCGCGCTTTGCGATGAAAACCCTGTTCGAAGTGCCACTTCTGCCAAGGGATGGCGGGTGTCCGTGACCATCCGCCGTGCCGCCTGCAATCGCAGCGACAGGCCATAGGCGGCGGGCGTCAGGCCAAGCGCCTCGCGGAACAGCATCTCCATCCGGCGGGGTGACAGACCAACGGCGCGGGCTGTGGCGGCGGCGGGTTCGGGCATATCCAACCGCGCTTCCATCCGTGCGACGGCCTCGGCCACACGAGGATCAAGCCGGGGGTCGCGGCTGGGCGGGGCGATCTGGGGTTCGTGGCCGTCGCGGGTGGTGGTCAGGAAACTTTGCGCCACTTGTCGGGCCAAGGGTGCCCCATGGCGGCGTGCGATCAGATGCAGCATCAGGTCATGTGCAGGGGCGGCCCCCCCTGCTGTGGCGCGGGTGCGGTCAATCACCCAACGGTCGGGCACCGTGTCCACCTGCGGATGGGCGGCGGCGAAATCCTCCAAATCCTCCCAATGCACAGTGGCGCGGTGACCATCCAGCAGACCCGCGCGTGCCATCACCCAGCCCCCCGCATCCACCCCGGCGATCAGGCGAAAGCGCGGGGCCATCCGGCGCAGGTCGCGCAAGAGGGGCTTTGTCGCCACCTCGGACTGCCGATAGCCGACGATCACGATCAACGCATCCGCGCCCTCAGCCGCCTGCAATGCCCCGGTTGAGGGCAGTTCGATCCCGCAGGTCAGCGGCACCGCAGCACCCCCCGGTGACACCACCCGCCAGCGATAGGCATCCTTGCCCAAGTGCCGGTTTGCCGCGCGCATCGGGTCCAGCACAGAGGCCACCTCAAGGATCGACGACTGCGGAAGCACCAGAACCGCAATGGTCAGGGGATCGGTCGCCGGGGCAAAGATCGTTTCGATTTTCGTCATGCTTATTTCGTAAATCGTCACGCAAGACACTGCAAGCTGCGCCAGTCTGGCGGCCAAAGATAAAGGGAGGATCGGCCGATGCCTTTGGCCATGAACCGTGAGGTTTTCATCACCTGCGCCGTCACCGGATCAGGCGGCACGCAGGACCGCAGCCCGCATGTGCCGCGCAGCCCGCAGCAAATCGCCGACAGCGCGATTGCGGCGGCCAAGGCCGGGGCGGCGGTGGTGCATTGCCATGTGCGCGATCCCGAAACCGGCAAGCCGTCGCGTGATCCCGCGCTTTACCGCGAAGTCACCGAACGCATCCGCGACAGTGAGACCGATGTGGTCTTGAACCTGACGGCGGGGATGGGGGGCGACATCTATTTCGAAGGGTCCGAGGATATGGGCCGCATGGGCCCGCGCTCTGACATGGCGGGTGCCACCGAACGGGTCGCGCATGTCGTCGAGTGCCGGCCTGAGATTTGCACGCTCGATTGCGGCACGATGAACTTCAACGAGGCTGACTATGTGATGGTCAACACCCCCGGCATGCTGCGCGACATGGCGCGGCGGATGACGGCGGCGGGTGTGCGGATCGAGATCGAGGCCTTTGATACCGGCCATCTGTGGCTGGCCAAGGAATTGGTCAAGGAAGGCGCGATCCCCGATCCGGTGCTGGTGCAATTGTGCATGGGCGTGCCGTGGGGGGCGCCAGATGACCTCAATACCTTCATGGCGATGGTCAACAACGTGCCCCAAGGCTGGCACTATTCGGCTTTCTCCATCGGGCGCAACCAGATGGCCTATGTCGCCGCTGCCGTTCTGGCGGGGGGCAATGTCCGCGTGGGGCTGGAGGACAATCTTTGGCTGGAAAAGGGCGTTCTGGCCACCAATGCGCAACTGGTGGAACGTGCCGCGACCATCATCGAAAGCATGGGCGCGCGGGTCATCACGCCTGCGGAGGTGCGTGCCAAGCTCAAACTTGAAAAGCGCCCGCCGTTGCCAAGGTAAAGCCGAACCGCGATGGGGCGGCAGGGGAAAGGGCCACAGACATGGAACGCATCACCCCCACCGCCCCGACGCTTGGCACGCACCCTATCGGCAGTCTGCCCCATGGGCGCGGCTGGGCGGTGGTGGCGACGGACGCCGGGTTCCTGCTGCGGCTTCTGGTCAGCGGTGCGGAACTCCGGGTGTCGGAGGCCGAGGTGCAGGCGATCAAGCGCGGCGAGGTGACGGGCGAGGCGCTGTTGGAACGTGCGGGCATGGCGACGCCCAGCCCGCACGCTCCGCCACAGGTGCCGATCTATGGCACCACCGTCACGATCTCTGCCGAAGGGCGCAGACGGGCGGGGCAGGGGGGCAAATCGCCTGCCAGCGCGGCGCGGGGCGGCGCGCAGGACAAAGACGACGGCCAAGGGCAAAGACCCTTGCCACGGATGGAATGGATCGCGGCGGGGGCCGTGCTGGCCCTGATGCTGCTGGGATGGATGATCGGAGTGTTGGGATGACGCGCAAGGCGGCAATCATTGGCGGCGGGGTGATCGGTGGCGGTTGGGCCGCGCGGTTCTTGCTGAACGGCTGGAATGTGTCGATCTTTGACCCGGACCCGGAAGCCCCGCGCAAGGTGGGCGAAGTGCTGGCCAATGCCCGCCGCGCCCTGCCATCGCTGTCGGATGGCCCGATGCCCGCCGAAGGCACGATCACCTTTGCCGGAACAAGCACCGAAGCGGTGGAAGGGGCCGATTACATTCAGGAATCGGTGTCGGAACGGCTGGACCTGAAGCACCGGGTCTTCGCCCAAATCCAACAGGTGGCCCCGGATACGCCGATCGGCTCCTCGACCTCCGGCTTCAAGCCGAGCGAGTTGCAACAGCACGCCGCCAACCCCGCGACCATCTTCGTCGCCCACCCATTCAACCCGGTCTATCTGCTGCCCTTGGCCGAAGTTGTGCCTTCAGCCAAATCAGACCCCGCGCTGATCGAGGCCGCCAAGGAAACCCTGCGCGAAATCGGCATGTTCCCTCTGCACATCCGCAAGGAAATCGACGCCCATATCGCCGACCGCTTCCTTGAGGCCGTGTGGCGCGAGGCGCTGTGGCTGGTCAAGGACGGCATCGCCACCACTGAGGAAATCGACGAGGCCATCCGCATGGGCTTTGGCCTGCGTTGGGGTCAGATGGGGTTGTTCGAGACCTACCGCGTCGCCGGTGGTGAGGCCGGGATGAAGCACTTCATGGCGCAGTTCGGCCCCTGCCTGACATGGCCCTGGACCAAGCTGATGGATGTGCCGGAATTCAACGATGAATTGGTTGACCTGATCGCCGGCCAATCCGACGCGCAATCGGGCCACCACACCATCCGCGAATTGGAGCGCATCCGCGACCAGAACCTGATCGGTTTCCTGCGCGTGCTGAAGGAACGCAACTGGGGCGCGGGCAAGGTGCTCTTGGACCACGACGCGCGGCGCAAGGCGGCGATGCCTGCGCCTGTGGCCGGGGAAGGCCCGATGGAAATGGCGCGCCTGCACGTGCTGCCGGGCTGGATCGACTACAACGGCCATATGACCGAAAGCCGCTACCTGTTTGCGGCCTCGGAAACCTGCGACGCCTTCTTGCGCCATATCGGGGCGGACATCGCCTATGTCGGCACGGGCTACAGCTACTACACCGCCGAAACCCACATCATGCATCTGGACGAGGCAAAGCTGGGCGATGCCCTGACCGGCACCGTGCAGGTCCTGCATGCCGATGAAAAGCGCCTGCATCTCTTCATCCGCATCCTGAAGGACGGCGCGGCGGTCGCCACGCTGGAACAGATGCTGCTGCATGTGGATATGAAAGCGGGCAAGACCTGCGCGGCCCCCGACGCCATCCTGTCGCGCCTGATGCCCATCGCCACGGCGCATCAGGCCTTGCCGAAACCCGATGCCGCCGGTCGCCACGTCGGGCAACGCAAGTGACCCGCCGCGTCCTGATCACCGCCGGGGCGAATGGCATCGGCCTTGTGATGGCCCGCGCCTTTGCCGCTGCGGGTGACAGGGTCTGGGTCACCGACACCGACCCCACCGCCGTGGCAAGCGTGCCCGACGGGATCAGGGCCAGCCTCTGCGATGCCGCGGATGAACCCGCCATGCAGGCGCTGTTTGCCGAAATCGACCAAGATTGGGGTGGTCTCGATATCCTCTGCGCCAATGCCGGGATCAAGGGACCCACGGCAGGGATCGAGGACATGGACCTTGCCGAATGGCATGCCTGTCTGGCCGTCAACCTCGACGGCGCGATGATCGCGGCCAAACACGCGGCGCGGCGGATGAAACCGGCAGGGACGGGGGTGATGATCTTCACCTCTTCGACATCGGGCCTTTATGGCACCCCGTTCCGTGCGCCCTATGTCGCCGCGAAATGGGGCGTGATCGGGTTGATGAAAACCGTGGCGATGGAACTGGGCCCCCATGGCATCCGCGCCAATGCGATCTGCCCCGGATCGGTCAATGGCCCCCGCATCGACCGCGTGATCGAAGCCGAGGCGGAAGCCAAAGGCATGACCCCCGAAGCCGTGCGCACAGGCTATGCCGCAGGCACCGCCCTCAAACGCCTCAGCGATCCCGAAGACGTGGCCGCCATGGCGCTGTTCCTCGCCTCTGATGGCGCGCGGATGGTGTCGGGCCAAGCGCTTGCCGTGGATGGCATGACCTACAACGTGGACCCGTAAGGATAGACAGATGCAGTTCGGCCTGACCGATGAACAGAAGATGATCGTCGAGACGACGCGCGCCTTCGTCGAGAACGAGCTTTACCCGCATGAGATGGAGGTTGAACGGACCGGTCATCTGCGGATGGACCTGATCCGTGAGGTCCAGCAGAAAGCCATGGCTGCAGGGCTTTACGCTGCCAACATGCCGACCGAGGTGGGGGGAGCGGGTCTCGATACGCTGTCATGGTTGCTCTACGAAAAGGAACTGGGCCGCGCCAACTACGCCCTGCACTGGACCTGCGTCGCGCGCCCTTCGAACATCCTGCTCGCAGGCACTCCGGCGCAGCGGGAGAAATACCTGATGCCCTGCATCCGGGGAGAGACCTGGGATTGCCTTGCGATGACCGAACCCGGCGCCGGGTCCGACCTGCGGGGGATGAAGGCCAGCGCCCGGCAAGACGGCAGCGATTGGGTGCTGAACGGCACCAAGCATTTCATCAGCCACGCCGATGTCGCAGGCTTCACCATCGCCTTCATGGCGACGGGCGAAGAAGACACGCCCCGCGGCCCCAAGAAACGGATCACGGCCTTCTTCGTGGACAAGGGCACCAAGGGCTTCTCCGTCCGCGAGGGCTATCGCAACGTCAGCCACCGCGGCTACACCAACGCAGTGCTGGAATTCGACGACTGCCGCATCCCCGCCGATCAGGTGCTGGGCGAGCCGCACAAGGGATTCGAGGTGGCGAATTCCTGGCTCGGGGCCACCCGCCTGCAAGTCGCTGCCACCTGCCTTGGCCGCGCCGAACGTGCACTGGGCCACGCCATCGCCTATGCGGCAGACCGGCGGCAGTTCGGTCAGCAGATCGGCAAGTTCCAAGGTATCAGCTTCAAGCTCGCCGACATGGCGATGGAGTTGAAGGCGGCGGAACTCCTGGCATGGGAAGCGGCGTGGAAATTCGACCAAGGCACCGCTACCGATGGCGATATGGCGATGGCCAAGCTGAAAGCGACCGAAGTGCTGGCGATGATCGCCGACGAGGCGATCCAGATCCACGGCGGCATGGGCCTGATGGATGACCTGCCCCTGGAGCGCATCTGGCGCGATGCGAGAGTGGAGCGCATCTGGGAAGGCACGTCGGAAATCCAGCGCCACATCATCAGCCGCGAACTCCTGCGCCCGCATGGCGCGTGATGGGCGTCGGAGCGGGGGTTTCACACCCCCGCACCCCCGTGGGATATTTAGGAAAAGAAGAAACGAAGTGTTAAGCTTTGCATGGCAATTTGAACGCACGGTACAGGCGGGGACGCCGATGACCGTAAAAGGAGAAGGCACCCTGTTCCGCGTGTCGGGGCAGGGTGCTCTTTTGCCTTTCTTCTTTTTCCAAATATCCTCGGGGGTCTGGGGGCAGACGGCCCCCAGCCGGAGACAAGCGGCGCTTGCGCCGCGCAGGCGACCTAAAGGGCTTGCGCGCGGCACGCGCGCGCCGTTTTGCTTTGGGGGCCGCCATGCGTGACCTGTCCCGATTGCTGCGCCCAGGCTCCATCGCTGTGCTCGGCTCCGGCTGGGCGGCGAATGTGATCGAGCAATGCCAGAAGATGGGGTTTGACGGGCCGGTCTGGCCAGTGCACCCGACGCGGGACAGCATTGCGGGGGTGCCCTGTTTCCGCAGTCTGGCCGATCTGCCCGCGGCCCCGGATGCCACCTTCATCGGGGTGAACCGCCATGCCACTTTGGACGTGGTGGCCGAGTTGGCCGCGATGGGGGCCGGAGGTGCCACTTGTTTCGCGAGCGGATGGGAAGAGGCGGGGGAGGCAGACCTTCAGGCCAAGCTCGTGGCAGCGGCGGGGGATATGCCGATCCTCGGGCCGAATTGCTATGGCGTGATCAACTATCTCGACGGGGCGCTCCTCTGGCCCGATCAGCATGGCGGGAGGCGGGTGGAGCGGGGGGTGGCGCTTCTCTCGCAATCCTCGAACATCGTCATCAACCTGACCATGCAGGCGCGGGGGCTGCCGGTGGCCTATGTGGCCTGTCTGGGCAATGCCGCGCAGGTGGGATTGGCGGAGCTCGCCGGGGCGCTGCTGGCGGATGAGCGGGTGACCGCGCTGGGCATGTATGTCGAAGGCATCGACGATGCACCGGGCTTTGCGGCACTGGCCGAGGCGGCCCGGGCGGCAGGCAAGGGGATCGTCTGCATCAAATCCGGCAAGACGGAGCTTTCCCGCACGGCGGCGGCCTCGCATACCGCGTCGCTGGCCGGGGGCGGGGCGGCGTCCTCGGCCTTTCTGCGGGCCTGTGGTGTGGCGGAAGTCGCCACCCCGGCGGAACTGATCGAAACGCTGAAGATCTTTCATGTCTGTGGTCCGCAGATCGGGCGGCGTCTGTGTTCGCTGTCCTGTTCCGGCGGTGAGGCGGGGCTTGTCGCCGACCTCGCCGCACCCTTTGGCGTGGACTTCCCGCCGCCCTCTGACGCGCAGCGGCAGCGGCTCGGGGACATCCTCGGCCCCATCGTCGCCATCGCCAATCCGTTGGACTATCACACCTTCATCTGGGGCGACGGGCCGCGCACCACCGATGTCTTCACCACCATGCTGGCCGGATATGACGCGGGCATCTTCATCATCGACCCGCCGCGCCCGGACCGTTGCGATCTCTCCAGCTTCCGCCCGGCCTTGGACGCCATCGTGGCGGCGGCGGCGGCCACCGGAAAGCCCGCATTTGCCGTGGGCTCCTTGCCCGAAAACTTTGACGAAGCGCTCGCGATCTCGATCATGGGCGGGAATGTCGTGCCGATGATGGGTCTGGAAACCGCGCTGGCGGCGATCCGGGCGGCGCAGACCGGGCCGAACCGGGGGGGGTGGCGGCCTCTCGCCGCCTTGCCCGCGCGCAGTTTGCGCTTGCGGGATGAGGCGTCGGCCAAGGCGCTGCTGGCGGCGCATGGGGTGGCGGTGCCGAAGGGGGTGAGCGCGCCCGATCTTGCGGGGCTGGATACCTTGGCGCTCGCCGCGCCCTTTGTCCTGAAAGGTCTGGGCTTTGCCCATAAGACAGAGGCCGGGGCCGTGCGGCTGGGGCTGACGTCGCTGGAGGGCCAGTCGGACATCCCCGGCGCGACGGGCTATCTGGCCGAAGAGATGGTGACCGGCGTGGTCGCCGAACTGCTGGTTGGGCTGCGGCGCGATCCGGTCTATGGCGCGACGCTGACGCTGGGCTTTGGCGGGGTGACGGCAGAGGTGCTGGCCGATACGCAGACGCTGGTGCTGCCCGTGGTGGAGGATGAGGTGCTGGCTGCGTTGCGGTCACTGCGCCTTTGGCCGCTGCTGGATGGCTATCGGGGGCGGGCACGGGCCGATGTGGCGGCGGTGGTGGAGGCGGTGATGGCCTTGCAGGCCATGCTGGTTGCCACGCCAAGCATGGAAGAAATCGAAATCAACCCGCTGATGGTGCGCGCCCAAGGGGCTGTGGCCGTTGATGCGGTGATCTGGGAGGAAGCGTGATGGCGGTGATGCAGATGCGGACCGAAGGCCCGATCAAGACCCGGCGCGAAGGTGCCATCCTTGAGGTGACACTGGACCGGCCCAAGGCCAATGCCATCGATCTGGCGACAAGCCGGATCATGGGCCTCGTCTTTCGCGATTTCCGTGACGATGACTCCCTGCGCGTCGCCATCCTGCGGGCGGAGGGGGAAAAGTTCTTCTGCCCCGGTTGGGACCTGAAGGCGGCGGCGGGGGGCGATGCGGTTGACGGCGATTATGGCGTGGGTGGCTTCGGCGGCTTGCAGGAGCTGCCGAACCTGAACAAGCCGGTCATCGCGGCGGTGAATGGCATCTGCTGCGGTGGCGGGCTGGAACTGGCGCTGTCGTGTGACCTGATCCTTGCCACCGATACGGCCACCTTTGCCCTGCCGGAAATCCGGTCGGGCACCGTGGCCGATGCGGCCAGCATCAAGCTGCCCAAGCGCATTCCCTATCACGTGGCGATGGACCTGCTACTGACCGGCCGCTGGTTCGATGCCGAAGAGGCGCTGCGCTGGGGGCTGTTGAAAGAGATCACCTCGCAGGCGGAGCTGCTGCCCAAGGCGTGGGAGCTTGCGCGGCTGCTGGAAAGCGGGCCACCGCTCGTCTACGCCGCAATCAAGGAAGTGGTGCGCGAGGCCGAGGCGCTGCGCTTTCAGGACGCGCTCAACCGGATCACCAAGCGGCAGATGCCGACGGTGGATCGCCTCTATTCCAGCGAGGACCAGTTGGAGGGCGCGCGGGCCTTTGCCGAAAAGCGCGATCCGGTCTGGAAGGGCAAGTAACAGGAAAGCGACGGGTTTCTGTCGCGGATGGTCAGGCCGTTTCGGCCTGTCCCGCTAGGCTGCGGCCTCAAAAGGGGCAGGACCATGAGCGACGAGACCGATTACATCATCGTGGGTGCGGGCAGCGCGGGCTCTGTGCTGGCCGAACGGCTGACGGCCAGCGGCAAGCATCGCGTCACGGTGCTGGAGGCGGGGGGGAGTGATCGCCGGTTCTACGTCGCGCTGCCTCTGGGCTATGGCAAGCTGTTCTACGATCCGGCCGTCAACTGGATGTACAAGACCGAACCTGATCCCGGTTTGGCGGGGCAGCGGGACCACTGGCCGCGGGGCAAGCTGCTGGGCGGGTCGTCCAGCATCAACGCCATGGTCTGGATTCGGGGCCACCGCGCCGATTATGACGAATGGGGTCAGGCGGCACCCGGTTGGGGGTGGGAGGATGTCCTGTCCGCCTATCGCGCCATCGAGGATAACGAGGCGGGCGGCGATGCGTGGCGTGGCAAGGGCGGGCCCTTGTTCATCTCGGCCAATCGGCGGGGGTTGCATCCCTTGGTCAAGGATTATGTCGCGGCTTGTGAAAGTGCGGGATTGCCGGAGAATGCCGATTTCAACGGGGCCGAGCAGGAAGGCGCGGGCATCTACCAGATGACGATCAAATCCGCGCGGCGCAATTCCACTGCGCGGGCATTCCTGCGGCCAGCGATGAAGCGGCCCAACTGCCGGGTGGTGACGGGCGCGCATGTGACGCGGGTGGTGATCGAGGGTGGTCGTGCCGTGGGGGTGGAGTATCTGAAGGACGGGCAGCGCCATGTCCTGCGGGCGAAGGCCGAGGTGATCTTGTCGGGCGGGGCCATCAACTCGCCGCAACTGCTGCAACTGTCGGGGATCGGGCCGGGGGCGCTGTTGCAGGGCTTGGGCCTGCCGGTTCTGGTGGATAACCCGAACGTTGGCGACCATCTGAACGACCATCAGGGCATCAACTACACTTGGGCGATGAAGGTGCCGACGTATAATGATGAGCTGCGCCCGTGGTGGGGCAAGCTGATCGCGGGTATGAAATATGTGCTGGCGGGGGCGGGGCCGCTGGCCAAGTCGATCAACCATGGCGGCGGGTTCTTCCGCACCGATCCGGGCCAGCCGCGCCCGAACATGCAGCTTTACATGCAGGCGTTTTCCACCCTGATCCCGCGCGATGGCGAGCGGCCCATCCTGAACCCCGATCCGTGGTCTGGTCTCTCTTTAGGCCTGTCGAATTGCCGACCGACCAGCCGGGGGCATATCCGCATCAACAACGCCGATCCGCTGCGCCACCCGACCATCGTGGCCAATGCCTTCTCGACCGAGAATGACGTGACCGAGATGCTGGCGGCGGTGAAGTTCCTGCGCCATCTGGCGGCGCAACCGGCGCTGGCGCGGCTGATCAAGGAAGAACTGCGCCCGGGGCCAGCGGTGCAGAGCGACGAGGCGCTGATCCAAGATTTCCGTGAACGCTCGGGCACGGTCTATCACCCCTCCTGCACCTGCCGGATGGGCGCGGACCCGGCCACCAGCGTGCTGGACAACCGGCTGCGCGTGCGCGGGGTCGAGGGGCTGCGGGTGATTGATGCGTCAAGTTTCCCGAACCTGATCGCCGGGAACACCAATGCGCCGTCGATCCTGATGGGCTGGAAGGGCGCGGAGATCGTGCTGGGGGATGCCCGGTAAGGGGGACCGCCTTCGGGGGGCATCGAGCCCCCGCTCAGGCGGGCTGGCGCGGGATGGGATTGCGCTGTGGCGTGGGTGGATGCCTTGGGGGGCTTTGCGCCCCCCAAACCCCCCGCAGGATGTTTGAGCAACGGGGAAGGTGGGGGCGTTATTCGCCCCTTGGGAAGCGTTTGCTTTCCTCGAGGATGTTGAGGTCCATGTGGTTGCGCATGTACCGTTCTGACGCGGCGCGCAGGGGTTGGTGGTCCCATGGGTAGTAGGCGCCGTTGCGCAGCGCCTCATAGACCACCCAGCGGCGGGCTTGGGATTCTCGGACGGCGGCGTCATAGGCGGGCAGGTTCCACCGTTCATCCGCCATGCGGCGCAGCATATGCAGCGCGTCGATATGGGCAGGGTCGGTGGCGAGGTTCACGCGCTCTGCCGGGTCGGTGTCGAGGTTGAAGAGCATGTCGGGGTCGGCCATGCAGCGGATGTATTTCCACGGGCCATCGCGCAGGCAGACCAGCGGGGTGATTGAGCCTTCGGCGGCATATTCCATCGCAACCGGGGTCAGGCGCGGGGTGCCGGTGGCGAGGGGGACGAGGTTTTCGCCATCGGTCCAGGGCATCACCTCGGCCATGTCGATGCCTGCAAGGGCAGCTAGCGTGGGCGTCACGTCGATGGTGGAGACGGGCGTGTCGATGCGTTGCGGCGTCAGGCCGGGGGCGGCGATCATCAGGGGCACGCGGGCCGCGCCTTCGAAGAAGTTCATCTTGAACCACAGGCCGCGTTCGCCCAGCATCTCGCCATGGTCCGAGAGGAACAGGATGATCGCCTCTTGGCGCGTCGCCTCAAGCGTGTCGAGGATTTCGCCGATCTTGCTGTCGACGTAGGAGATATTGGCGAAATAGCCTTGGCGGGCGCGGCGGATGTGGTCGGGCGTGATGTCAAAGCGGTGGCTGTCGCAGGCGTCGATCAGGCGCTTGGAATGTGGGTCCTGATCGGCATAGGCGATGGGCTGCGGCGGGGTCAGTTCGGGGGCGTTTTCGTACAGGTCCCAGAACTTGCGCCGCGCGACGAAGGGATCATGCGGGTGGGTGAAACTGACCGTCAGGCACCAGGGGCGCGCATCGCCGCCGCGTGAGAGGTCATAGAGCTTCTGCACCGCCTGATGCGCCACGTCGTCGTCATATTCCAACTGGTTGGTGATCTCTGCCACCCCCGCTCCGGTGACGGAGCCGAGGTTGTGATACCACCAATCGATCCGCTCACCGGGCTTGCGGTAATCCGGGGTCCAGCCGAAATCGGCGGGATAGATGTCTGTGGTCAGGCGTTCCTCAAACCCGTGCAACTGGTCAGGACCGACGAAGTGCATCTTGCCCGACAGCGCGGTCTGATAGCCCGCGCGGCGCAGGTGGTGGGCATAGGTCGGGATATCAGAGGCGAACTCGGCGGCATTGTCATAGACGCGGGTGCGTTTGGGCAGGGCCCCCGACATGAAGGCCGCGCGGGCGGGCGCACAAAGGGGCGAGGGCGTGTAGCTGTTGGCGAAACGCACCGAGCGTTCGGCAAGCCGTTTCAGGTTCGGTGCGTGCAGGAACGGGGCTGGGCCATCGGGGAACAGGGTTCCGGTCAACTGATCCACCATCAGGATCAGGATGTTGGGGGAAGTGGTCATGGCGGGCCCTTTGCTGATTCTGCCGCGACGTTAGGTCAGGGCGGCGCAGGGGGATAGGGCGGTTGCGTCCTGTTCTCTGTCATGTCCGACAGGAGTGCCGCCGCTTTTCAAGCGTGGGGTGTCGCGTTCCGCCCTTGGACCGGCGCGAACGGGCGCGGCAACGCCCCGCCGGTCGCCTTTCATGACATAAGCCAACAGGAGGGTCGCCATGACCATTCGCACCGATTTCCCGCATCGTGTCGTCGAGACGGAGGATATGGGAATCGTGATGCCCGATGGCTGCCGTCTGTCAGCGCGTGTCTGGATGCCCGAGGATGCTGGCGTGCATCCGGTGCCTGCCGTGCTGGAATACATCCCCTATCGCAAGCGGGATGGCACCTTGCCGCGCGATGAGATGATGCACCCCTGTGTGGCGGGTCACGGCTATGCTTGCGTGCGCGTTGACATGCGCGGCAATGGCGAATCCGAGGGGCTGATGCTGGACGAATACAGCCAGCAGGAAATGGACGACGCGGTCGCCGTGATCGACTGGATGTCGCGCCAGCCGTGGTGCTCGGGCGCTGTCGGGATGATGGGCAAAAGCTGGGGTGGGTTCAACTGCCTGCAGGCGGCCTATAACCAGCCGCCGGCGCTGAAGGCGGTGATCTCGGTCTGTTCGACCACGGACCGGTTCATGGATGACATCCATTTCAAGGGTGGCTGCCTGTTGGGCGAGAATTTTGGCTGGGGCGCGGTGATGCTGTCCTATTCCAGCCGTCCCGCTGATCCTGTGCTGAGGCCCGATTGGAGGGCGGATTGGCTGGCGCGGTTGGAGGCCGAGCCGTGGCTTGCGCCGATCTGGGCGCGGCACCAGGCGCGGGATGGCTATTGGGACCACGGCTCGGTCGATGTGGATTTTTCGCGGATGACCATCCCGGCGATGATCTGGGGCGGGTGGGCCGACAATTACATGAACACCGTGGACAAGCTGCTGCGCGGCATGCCGGGGGTCTGCAAGGGTGTGGTGGGGCCTTGGGTGCATCAATACCCGCATACCGCCGTGCCGGGGCCGCAGGTGGGGTTCCTGCAAATGGCGGTGCGCTGGTGGGATCGCTGGTTGAAGGGTGTGCCGAACGGGGCGGAGGATGACCCGGCGCTGCGGGCCTATGTGGTGGAGTCCGAGGCGCCCGATGCCTCGAGTCCCTATCGGCAGGGTGAGTGGATGGCAGAGGCGGCGTGGCCTTCGGGGAATGTGTCCGAGCGGGTGCTTTGGTTGCAGGCGTCAGAAGCGGGGGTTTCACACCCCCGCGCCCCCGTGGGGTATTTGAGCCAAGATGAAGGGGCAGGGTTTTCGGTGAAGGTCGCCACGCCGCAGCATCTGGGGATGCGGACGGGCGAGTTCTTTCCGATGGGACTGAATGCCGAGATGCCGGGGGATCAGGCAGCGGATGATGCTTTGTCGGCGTGTTTCGACATGGCGCCGCTGACGGAGCCTTTGCAGCTTTTGGGCTGCGCGTCGCTGCACTTGCGGGTGGCGTCAGATCGGTCGCTGGGGTTTGTCGTCGCGCGGCTTTGCGATGTGGGGCCGGATGGCCGGTCGGTGCGGGTCGCACATGGCATGTTGAACCTTTGTCATCGTGACGGGATGCGGACCCCCGTGCCGATGGTGCCGGGGCAGGTGGTTGAGGTGACGGTGCCCATCGACATGACGGGCTATCGGTTGGCTGCGGGCCATCGGCTGCGTGTGGCGATTTCCAACAGCTATTGGCCGTTTGTCTGGCCCTCTCCCACCGCGGGTGTGCTGACGCTGACGGGCGGGAGCCTGACGCTGCCGGTCCACTCCGGGGGGGCGGCGTGGACGCCACCACCGGCCGAGCATGCCACCCCTTGGCGGCACCGGGTGATCCGGCCTGCGCGGGCGGTGCGGCGGATCGAAGAGGACATGCTGACCGGCATTGTCGCCCTCATCGTCGAATCGGATGAGGGCGCGCAGGAGAATTTGGACCACGGATTGATCGCGGATGAATCGCTGACCGAGCGGTGGGAAATCCATCCGGATGACCCGCTTTCCGCCCGCGCCGTGCATGTCTGGGAGCAGCTCCGCAGCCGGGGTGATTGGCGCATCCGCACGCGGGCCGAGGCCGAGATGACCGCCAGCGCCACGCATCTGCGCATGACCGCGCGCCTGACCGCATGGGAGGGCGAGACGCAGGTTTTCAGTCGGAGCTGGGATGAGGAGGTCGCGCGCGACTTTGTCTGAGGCCGCCGCTTGTCCACGGCTTGATGCCAGACCGGTGATGTTGACCGCGCCAACGCAAGAAATGTTTTGCCGGAACGACAAACTCGGGGTCTAGTGATCCCATAAACAAGAAACGACCGGCCCTCGCCACAGAACAGAAGGGCCAAAACAGGGAGACGACAGAATGAATGCAGAGTTCAACCACCTGCTGACATCCGCCGCCAAGGGCCGGATCAGCCGCCGGGAATTCATGGGCCGCGCTGCTGCGATGGGGGTCACCGCCGCCACTGCCAGCATGTTGCTGGCCAGCGCCGCGCGCGCCGAAGGGCCGGTCAAGGGCGGCACGCTGAAGGCCGGGATGGCGGGCGGCGAATCGACCAACTCGCTCGACCCGGCGCTGGCCGCGTCGGAAGTGCCGTTCATGGTCAACATGACCTGGGGCGAGATGCTGGTCGATGTGAACGCCAAGGGCGAGATCGACTACCGCATCGCCGAGGAAGTGTCCTCGAACGCCGATGCCACCGAATGGAAGTTCAAGATCCGCGCGGGCGTGGAATTCCACGACGGCAAGACCGTCACCGCCGATGACGTGATCGCCACGCTGAAGCGCCATACGGATGAGAAGTCGCAGTCTGGCGCCTTGGGCATCGTACAGGGCATTTCCGAGATGTCGGCCAGCGGCGACATGGTCACGCTGAAACTGGCGTCGGGCAATGCCGACTTGCCGTTCCTGATGGCGGACTATCACCTTGTGATCCAGCCGGGTGGTGGCGTGGACAATCCGGCGGCGGGCATCGGGGCCGGTCCCTACAAGGTTGTGGCGAACGAGCCGGGCGTGCGCCATGTGTTCGAAAAGCACGCGAACTATTTCGACACCACCATCGGCCATGCCGACACCGTCGAAATCCTTGTGATCAACGACAACACCGCCCGCACGGCGGCGCTGCAAGCCGGTCAGGTGCATATGATCAACCGGGTGGACCCGAAGATCATCGACCTGCTCAAAGGCGTTCCGGGCATCAGCATCGAAGCTGTCGCGGGTCGTGGGCACTATGTGTTCATCATGCATTGCGACAAGGCGCCGTTCGACAACAAGGACCTGCGCATGGCGCTGAAACTGGCGATCAACCGTCAGGAAATGGTGGAAAAAATCCTTGGCGGTCTGGGATCGGTCGGCAACGACTTCCCGATCAACGCGGCCTATCCGCTGTTCGACGACTCGATCCCGCAGCGCGAATATGATGCGGCCAAGGCGGCGGAGCATTACAAGGCCTCGGGCCATGACGGCAGCCCGATCGTGCTGCGCACGGCCCCCGGTGCCTTCCCCGGCGCGGTCGAGGCGGCGCAACTCTTCCAGCAATCGGCCGCTGCAGCGGGCATCCCGCTGGAAGTGAAGGTCGAGCCCGATGATGGCTATTGGTCCAACGTCTGGAACGTGGAGCCCTTCTGCGCCAGCTATTGGGGCGGGCGTCCGGTGCAGGATCAGATGTATTCCACCGCTTATCTGTCCACCGCCGACTGGAACGACACCAAGTTCAAGAACGAGGAGTTCGACAAGCTTCTGCTTGCCGCCCGCGCAGAGCTGGACCCGGTCAAGCGCAAGGAGGAATACTCCAAGATGGCCAACATCCTGCGCGATGAGGGCGGTCTGATCTGCCCGATGTTCAACGACTTCGTCGAAGCCAAGCGCGAAGAAGTGGGCGGCTGGGAACCCGATCCGAATGGTGAGCTGATGAACGGTCGTGCACTGGTCAAGTGCTGGCTGAACGCGTGATCGGACGGACAGAGTGCATCCGATCCTGAAACTTGTGGTCCAGCGCATTGCGCTGGGCCTCGTCCTTCTCTTGGCCGTGTCCTTGCTGATCTTCGCCGGGACCGAGGCTTTGCCGGGCGATGTGGCGCAATCCATCCTTGGCCAATCCGCCACGCCCGAAGCACTGGCCAACCTGCGCGAGGCGCTGGGGCTGAACGAACCGGCGTTGACGCGGTATTTCAAATGGTTGGGCGGTATCCTGACCGGTGATTTCGGCGTGGCCCTGACCAACGGGCAGGACATCGGGCAGGCCATCGGGCAACGCTTGGGCAATACGCTGTTCTTGGCATCGGCGGCGGCGATGATTTCGGTTCCGCTGGCGATCTTGCTGGGGTTGGTCGCGGCGCGCTATAATGGGCGCTGGCCGGACAAGCTGATCTCTGGCGTGACACTGTCCACCATCAGCCTGCCGGAATTCGTGGCGGCCTATTTCGTGATCTACCTGCTGACGCAGGTCATTCCGATCTTTCAGCCGGTGGCCATGGTGTTCCCCGGCATGGGGTTCTGGGAGAAATTGCAGGCCGTTGCCTTGCCGGTGATCGTGCTGGTCTTGGTGGTGCTGGCCCACATGATGCGGATGACCCGCGCGGCGGTGCTGAACGTGATGCAGTCCGCCTATATCGAAACCGCCGAGCTTAAGGGTCTTGGTCCGATGACCGTGATCTGGCGGCATGCGCTGCCAAATGCGATTGCGCCGATCATCTCGGTCGTGGTGCTGAACCTTGCCTATCTGGTGGTGGGCGTCGTCGTCGTTGAAGTGGTGTTCAGCTACAATGCGCTGGGGCAGTACCTTGTCGATCATGTCGCCAAGCGTGACCTGCCGGTGGTGCAGGCCGTCGGGCTGATCTTTGCCGCCGTCTATATCGGGCTGAACATTCTGGCCGACGTCATCTCGATCCTTGCCAACCCCAGACTGAGGCACCCGAAATGAGGCGCATTCCGCTTTCCGCGCTGTTCGGTCTGGTGATGACCGGGGCGTTTCTGTTCTGCGCCGTCTTTGCCCAATGGATCGCGCCCTATCCGCTGGATGCGGTGACGGGCAAGGTCTGGGAGGCGCCTTCGGCCGAGTTTTGGCTGGGCACAGACACCATCGGGCGAGATATCCTGTCCCGCATGATCTATGGCGGGCAAATCACGATCTTTGTGGCGCTGGCTTCGTCGCTGTTGTCGTTCGGCATGGGGGCCTTCTTTGGTTTTCTGGCGGCGGTGCGCGGCGGTTGGATCGATCAGGTTCTGTCGCGCGTGGTTGACGTGCTGATGGCGATTCCGTCCTTGATCGTGGCGCTGGTGGTGCTGTCGGTGTTGCCGATCAGCCTGCCGGTGTTGATCATCGTCATGGGCGTGCTGGATGCGACGCGGGTGTTCCGCCTGAGCCGGGCTGTGGCGATGGACATCACCGTGATGGATTATGTCGAGGCGGCGAAACTGCGCGGCGAAAAGCAGTCGTGGATCATCTTCCGCGAAATCCTGCCCAATGCCCTGTCGCCCTTGGTCGCCGAATTCGGGCTGCGTTTCATCTTTGCGGTGCTGTTCATTTCGACCCTTTCTTTCCTTGGCCTTGGAATCCAGCCGCCCTTGGCGGATTGGGGCGGCATGGTGAAGGAAAACAAGGACGGGCTGATCTATGGCAAGGCCGCAGCGCTGATGCCGGCGCTGGCCATCGCGGTGCTGGCGATTTCGGTCAACCTTGTGGCCGACTGGGTGCTGTCGCGCACGACCAGTCTGAAAGGGGGCCGGGGTGCCTGATCTTCTGGAATTCAAGAACCTGCGGATTGAGGCGACAAGCTACCCGCCGGGGGAACCCCCGCGCGATGTGGTGCTGGTGGATGGCGTGTCGGTGTCGGTGGCCAAGGGCAAGGTGCTGGGGCTGATCGGCGAATCCGGCGCGGGCAAATCCACCATCGGGCTGTCGGCCATGTCCTTTGGCCGGGGCGGGGTGCGGCTGACAGGGGGTGAGATCCTGCTGAACGGCCGCAACATCCGCGGGATGGATGCGGCGGGTTTGCGGGCCCTGCGCGGGCGCGAGGTGACATACGTTGCGCAATCCGCCGCCGCCGCCTTCAACCCCGCCAAACGGCTGATGGAGCAGGTGATTGAAACCACCCTGCATCACGGGATCATGGGCCGGGCTGAGGCTGAGGCGCGGGCGGTCTCGCTCTTTGCCAAGTTGGGCCTGCCGAACCCGGAAAGCTTTGGCCGCCGCTATCCGCACCAAGTCTCGGGCGGTCAGTTGCAGCGGGCGATGACGGCGATGGCGCTGTGCCCGAAGCCCGACCTTGTGATCTTTGACGAGCCGACGACCGCGCTGGACGTGACGACGCAGATTGACGTTCTGGCCGCGATCAAGGAGGCGATCCGCGATACCGGGGTGGCGGCGCTGTATATCACGCACGACTTGGCGGTGGTGGCGCAGGTGTCGGATGACATCCTTGTGCTGCGGCATGGCAAGATGGTGGAATATGGCAGCGTTGCCGACATCATCACCGCGCCGAAACAGGCCTACACGCAGGCGCTGGTGTCGGTTCGGTCCATCGACCATCAGGAAAAGCCCGAAGCCCCTGCGGTGCTTTCGGTGCAGAACATCACGGCGCGCTATGCGGGGACGAATTTCGACGTGTTGAAGAACGTCACCGTCGATCTGCCCGCCGGGCAGACGCTGGCGGTGGTGGGCGAAAGCGGGTCGGGCAAGTCTACACTCGCGCGGGTGATTACCGGGCTTTTGCCCGCAGCGCAGGGTCGCATCCGCTTTGCCGGGCGTGAGTTATCTGCCGATCTGGCGGGGCGGACCAAGGACGACCTGCGCGAATTGCAGATGATCTACCAGATGGCCGACGTGGCGATGAACCCGCGCCAGACCGTGGGCACGATCATCGGGCGGCCTTTGGAGTTCTATTTCGGTTTGAAGGGCGAGGCAAAGCGCAAGCGCGTGCAAGACCTCTTGGACCAGATCGAGATGGGCAAGGGCTTCATGGACCGCTATCCGGCAGAACTGTCGGGCGGACAGAAGCAGCGCGTCTGCATTGCGCGGGCTTTGGCGGCGAAGCCGAAGCTGATTATCTGCGATGAGGTGACCTCTGCCCTTGATCCGCTGGTGGCGGATGGCATCCTGAAACTGCTGCTCGATTTGCAGGCGCGGGAAGGGGTGGCCTATCTGTTCATCACCCATGACCTCGCCACCGTGCGGGCCATCGCTGATAAAATCGCGGTGATGTATCGGGGCCAAGTGGTGCGTTATGGCGGCAAGACCGATGTGCTGACGCCGCCCTATGATGATTACACGGACCTGTTGCTGTCATCCGCCCCGGAAATGCGGATCGGCTGGCTGGAAGAGGTTTTGGCGCATCGCAAGATGGAAAGCGCGGGGAACTGATGCGGAAGCTGCTGCTGATCATCATCGACGGGGTGCCTTACCGCAATTGGCGGCGTCTGTTCGGCAATCTGGAAGGCTGGGTCGCGAGTGGTGAGGCGCGGGTCTGGCGGATGCGGTCGGTGCTGCCGTCCACCTCGGCATCTTGCTATGCGTCGATCCACACGGGTGTACCGCCGCAGGTGCATGGCGTCTGGGGCAATTACGCGGTCAAAAAGCTGGACCTGCCGGATGTGTTCTCTGAGCTTGCCAAGGCGGGCCGGCGGACCGGGGCGGTGACGCATTCCTTCTGGTCGGAATTCTTTCAGCGCGCGCCCTTCGATACGGTGCGCGACATCGAATATGACGAAGAGGCCGGGCCGATCCACCACGGACGGTTTCACACCATGGCGGGCTATGGGCTGATCAACCAGATGACGCCGTCGGATCACGACCTCTTCGCCACGCTGACGCGGCTGTGTGAGGTGAAGGGGATCGACTACGGGATCTACCATTCCTGCACGCTGGACAGCATGGGACATCGGTTCTTCCACGACAGTCAGGAAATGGACCACGCCTGTTACCTGCTGGATGAACAGATGGCCCCCTTCATCCACCGTTGGCGGCAGGCGGGGTATGAGGTGATCGTGACGGCCGATCACGGCCAGGACGCACGCGGCCATCACGGCGGTGCAGGCGAGTTGCAGCAGGATTTCGCGTTCTACTACTTCGGCGAGGCAGAGATGCCCGCGAAGGACGTGCTGTTGGACCAGTTGGCGCTGGCCCCGTCGATCCTGACCCGGATGGGCGTGGCGGTGCCGGATACGATGAAGGCCGCGCCTTTCATGGTCTGACGGGGCGAAGCCTAGGTCACATCAGGTGGCGTAGGACGATCCGTCCTCATCCAACATCGCGCGGATTTCGTTCAGGAAATGGTCGGCAGCGTTGGGATAGGCCTCCCATTCCTGCGCGGTTTTTTCGGCGACTTCTTCGGACAGGTAGCGCAGCGGTTTGCCGGTTTGCAGGGCGCGGATATAGGTCTCTGCCGCGCGTTCAAAGTAGTAGAGGCGGTTGAACGTCTCCGCGACGGTCTGACCCACGATCAGCACGCCATGGTTGCCCATGATCATGGTGGTGATCTTGGGATCACGCAGCAGGTTGGCGCAGCGCGCGGCTTCCTCGGCAAAGGCCATTCCGCCGTAGTGGTCATCCACTACCTGCCGGTTGTGGAACATGGCAGAGTTCTGGTCGATGGCCGGAAGGCGACTGTCGGCAAGGCTGGCCAGCACGGTCGCATGGGTGGAATGCACATGCATCAGGCAACGCGCGTGCGGCAAGGCGCGGTGGATGGACCCGTGCAGACCCCAAGCGGTGGGATCGGGCGCATCGGGACGGTTCATCGTTTCAGGATCATCCGCATCCAGTTCAATCAGGCCCGAGGCGGTGATCCGGCTGAAATGGCGTCCGTTGGGGTTGATCAGGAAGCGGGTGCCACTTGGGTTCACGGCCAGCGAGAAGTGGTTGGCCACGGCCTCATGCATATTCAGCCGGGCGGTCCAGCGGAAGGCGGCGGCCAGATCGCAACGCTCTTTCCAATGGGTCAGGTTGGGCAGTGGGGCGTTCATGGGGCGTCTCCGAAGGGCCAGCGACCTGCGGCGAACTCCGTCAGGGCGTTGGTGATGCGGGTAAAACTTGCAGCCGCGCGGGGCACAGTGGCGCGGGCGCGCAGGTAGCCGTGCACGAGGCCCGTTTCGGTGACGGCATGGGCGCGTCCTCCCGCAGCGCGCAGCCTTGCGGCGTAGGCGGCGGCATCATCGGCGAGCGGGTCACATTCGGCAGCGATGCACAAGGTCGGCGGCAGGCCGCTGAAATCGCTGTCCGACAGCGGCGCGAAGGTGGGGTCGGGTGCGGGTTCGGCCCCGGTATGGCGGATTCCGGCATAGAATTCGACATCCGCCGCCGTCAGCATCGGCGCATGGGCGTGGGTGACATAGCTGCCGGTTTGGCGGTTTCCGCCAAGCCCCGGATAGATCAGCACCATCCCGGCAATCCCCAAAGCGCCCCGGCGTCCGATGGCCTGCGCCGTCGCGGCGGCAAGATTGCCCCCGGCGCTGTCGCCCGCCAGCAGGATCGGCCCCGGCAGCTCTGCCGCGATGGCGCGGGTGGCGGACAGCGCGTCGTCAAAGGCGGCGGGATGGGGATGTTCCGGGCAGAGGCGGTAATCGACGCTGACGACATGCAGGCCCGTCGCGGCGCGGAGTTCGGCGCAGACATCGTCATGGCTGTGCAACCCACCCACCACATAGCCACCGCCATGGAAATAGATCACCGTCCCGCCCGTGCCCGGATAATGGCGGCAGGGAACGCCACCGAAGGGGTGATCCGTCGCGGTCACGCCATCGGGATAGCCCCGGTGAAAGGCACGGCACATCCGATCATAGATCGCGCGCTGGTCGGCGATGGACAGCGTTGCGGTGTCGGGCGGATAGGCCGCATCGGTCTGGCGGATGAAGGCCCAGGTCGCGGCGTCGATAAGGGTTTCGTAGGGATCCAGGGTCATGATCGCAGAGTGTCGCGCTTTCACTGGAACCGCAATCACCTTGCGGTTAAACCCGTGGCTGTGTGGGTCGTTAATAAAGGTTGTGTCGGGCTGTCCCGACCAGTCCTTTTTGACGTGGTGGTGTGGAACATGTTGGACGGACTTACAGGCCTCCCGCAGGGGCGGCATGATGTTGATTACCTTGTCGTGGCGGCCCCGGCTGAGGCTGAGACGCTGCTGGACCGCCTGACCGAGGATGGCGCGGCGGCGCAATGCTGGACGGCGCAGGATGCGGCGGACGGGGTGCGGTTGGGGGCGCTTGTGCTGGACGGCGACCATTGCGGCGGTGTGCCCGAGGCGCTGGCGCTGGCGCAGCGGATCATGGCCGATGGCCCCCGCCTGCCTGTGGTGATCCTGCTGAAAGGGCTGACAGAGCAGATCTTCCCCTGCAATCCGCGCCTTGACCCAGTTCTGCTGCGCAAGCCGCTGTCCCGGCTGACCGCACGGGTGACGCGCGACTACCTCTTGGCGAATGCAGTGACGACCAAACCCGATGCCGCCAAAAGCAACGGGGCGCAGCCGTTTCCGGTGCGCCCCGTTTGAATTCCCTGCGGTCAGTCCTGTCGATCCCTTGGGAGCGGCGGACGACCGGATGTCCCGGATCAGGCCAGAGACAGGTTGGTCGCGGATTCGCGGCCGTCACGGCCGGATTCGATGTCGAAGGTCACGGCTTGGCCGTCCTTCAGACCGCGCAGACCAGCGCGTTCCAGCGCGGTGATGTGCACGAACACGTCCTTCTTGCCGCCTTCCGGGGCGATGAAGCCGTAGCCTTTGGTTTCATTGAACCATTTCACGGTGCCCTTGGCCATCGTGAAGTCTCCTGTCAGTGTGCCGCCCGCACCATGCGGCGGCTTTGGCCCCGTCAGCCTGGTCGATGCTGTGGCCGGAAAATCCGAAGACAGAAGTCGAGTAGAGATAACGTCGCCGCAAAGATATGGGGGCGGCTGTCCACAAAAGCAAGGGAAAACGGCAAGATTTGCAGGTAGCCGCCGATGCGGCCCCTTGTCCCGGATCGCGCCGGCGCGATCAAAACACGTCCAGAAAGTAGAGAAGGATGATGATCGGGATCGGAATCCCGATCAGCCACGCAAGGATGCCACGCATGTCAGACCTCCGGTCGGGGTTGGGCGGGCACTGGCCCGCGCGCATCCCAACCCAAGACCCGCAGCGCGGTTCCGCGATCAGAAACTGGTGCCGAACCGGACCGAGACAGAGTTGCGGCCCGGGTTGATGTCGCCCGTGTTGGCGTTCGAAAGATGCCCGAACATGACCGAGACGAAATTGGCATCCCCCAAACGGCGGCCGACGCCGATATAGCTGAAGAATTCCAGTTCAGAGCCAAGGTAATAGGCGGGGCCGGAGTGGTCGTAATAGCCCGGCATCGTCGCGCCTTCGACGAACCAGCCGCTGGCGTAGTCGTGGCGGATGTGCAGGCCCGCCCCCAGCCAGCCATTGTCGCCGCTGTCATACATGCCGCGCAGGATGACCGAATAGGCGGTGCCGTTCTTCTCGCGGAAGGGGGAAAAGCGATACTCCACCGCCGCCCCGGTCACGTCAAAGCGGTTCACCGTCTGGAACCCTTCAAACACGAGGGTCTGTGCCGATGCGGGCGCAGCGCAGGACAGGGTGGCAGCGATGCAAAGGACAAGCGGTCTGACGACAGTCATGGCGGGCACCTGAAGAAGGGACGATTCGCGGGCGGAATGCGGGCGGGCACCATTAACGCCGCGTCACGGACCGCGCGCAAGGCGCTCCGCTGCGGCGCGGCCCGACTGTGGCCGCCGCGCCGCGCGTTGTCGATGCGCCGCTGGTGCGGCGGTTGGATCAGCGCGAGAACTTCTTGTGCTTCACGCGCTTGGGTTCGACCGAATCCGCACCAAGGCGGCGGATCTTGTCTTGTTCATAGGCCTCGAAGTTGCCTTCGAACCATTCGACATGGGCATCGCCCTCGAAGGCGAGGATATGCGTGCAAAGACGGTCAAGGAAGAAGCGGTCGTGCGAGATGATGACCGCGCAGCCCGCGAATTCTTCGATCGCGGCTTCCAGCGCTTGCAGCGTTTCCACGTCCAGATCGTTGGTCGGTTCGTCCAACAGCAACACGTTGCCGCCGGATTTCAACAGCTTGGCCATGTGGACGCGGTTGCGTTCCCCGCCCGACAGGATGCCGACCTTTTTCTGCTGGTCCGACCCCTTGAAGTTGAAGGAGGAGCAATAGGCCCGGCTGTTCACCTCGGCGTCGCCCAGCACCACGATGTCGAGCGAGTCGGATATCTCTTCCCAGACGTTCTTGTTCGGGTCCAGCGAATCGCGGGACTGGTCCACGTAGGACAGTTGCACGGTCTCGCCCAGCGTGATGGTGCCGGTGTCGGGCTTTTCCTGACCGGTGATCATCTTCATCAGCGTGGATTTACCGGCACCGTTGGGGCCGATCACGCCGACGATGCCGCCCGGCGGCAGCGAGAAGGACAGGTTCTCGATCAGTTGCTTGTCGCCCATCGCCTTCGAGACATTTTCGAACTCGATGACCTTGGACCCCAGACGCGGTCCATGCGGGATGATGATCTGCGCGCGCCCGACCAGATCCTTGATCGATTCGTCAGCCATCTTTTCATAGGCCGAGATACGGGCCTTGGATTTGGCCTGACGGGCCTTGGCCCCGGCGCGAATCCATTCCAGTTCCTTTTCCAGAACCTTTTGCTTGGCCTTGTCTTCGCGGGCTTCCTGCGCCAGTCGCTTGGCCTTGGCATCCAGCCACGAGGAATAGTTGCCCTCATGCGGCAGGCCGCGGCCACGTTCCAGTTCCAGAATCCAGGTTGTGATGTCGTCAAGGAAATAACGGTCGTGGGTGACCGTCAGGATCGTGCCCTTGTATTCGATCAGGTGCTTTTGCAGCCAAGCGATGGTCTCGGCGTCAAGGTGGTTGGTCGGTTCGTCCAATAGCAGCATGTCGGGCGCTTCAAGCAGCAGCTTGCACAGCGCGACGCGGCGACGCTCGCCGCCTGACAGGGTGGCCACATTGGCGTCATCGGGTGGGCAGCGCAGGGCTTCCATCGCGATGTCGATCTGGTTGTCCAGTTCCCACAGGTTTTCGGCGTCGATCACGTCCTGTAGCTGGGCCATCTCTTCGGCGGTTTCGTCCGAGTAGTTCATCGCCAGTTCGTTGTAGCGGTCCAGCTTTGCCTGCTTTTCCGCCACGCCCAGCTTGACGTTTTCACGCACCGTCAGGGCTTCTTCCAGCTTGGGTTCCTGGGGCAGGTAGCCGACCTTGGCGCCCTTGGCGGCCCAGGCCTCGCCCTGAAAATCCTTGTCCCAGCCCGCCATCACGCGCAGCAGGGTGGATTTCCCCGCGCCGTTGACGCCGACGACGCCGATCTTGACGCCGGGCAGGAAGTTCAGGCGGATGTTCTCGAAAACCTTTTTTCCGCCCGGATAGGTCTTGGACACACCGTCCATGTGATAGACGTATTGATACGAGGCCATTCCGCCGCTCCTGAATCCGATGATTGGGGGCACATGTAGCGATAATGCTGGACAAGGGCAACTTGGGGTGCTTCCCCTTCGGCCCGTATCTGCGCGAGGGAGGCTTTGGCGTGCGGGCAGGCTTTCCCCCGGCGCGCCGGGGCATGGTGATCGGGTTGTTGGGCGGGTCGTTTGATCCGGCTCATGCTGGTCATGTTCATATCACGCGTGAGGCGCTCAAGCGCATGGGTCTGGACCGGGTGTGGTGGCTGGTCAGTCCCGGCAACCCGCTGAAGGCACGCGGTCCTGCGCCCTTGGCTGACCGGATGGCGCGGGCGCGGGCGGTGATGCACGATCCGCGCGTGACGGTGACCGATCTGGAAAGCCGTCTGGGCACGCGCTTTACCGCGCAGACGATCCAGCGGCTGAAGGCGATCTATCCCGGCGTGCGGTTCGTCTGGCTGATGGGGGCGGACAATCTGGTGCAGTTCGACCGCTGGAACCATTGGCAGGATATCTTGCGCATGGTGCCCGTCGGCGTCTTGGCCCGTCCGGGTTGGGGCGTGGCCGCGCGCAGCAGTCGCGCCGCGCGGATCTTTGGCGAACACGGTGTGGACCGGGGCGAGGTGTTGCGCAACCGCGCCGCCCCGGCGTGGTGTTTCGTGAATTTGCCCATGGATGGCAGTTCCTCCAGCGCCATTCGCGCGCGGGGCGAGTGGCGGGGCTGACCGCTTTGTCTCGGCGCGCTTGATAAAGGGTCTGCGTCGCACGTAACCTTTGCCGCAACACAGTGGGGGTGGGTGATGATTTCACGGCGTGGCGTCTTGGGCGTTCTTTTGGCCGGAGTGGCAGCTGCCCCGGTTTGGGCGGAAACGCGCCCCAAGGCCCGGCCCGGCAGTGACGCCGCTCGGCAACGTGCGGCGGGGCCGGACGCGGCGGCGCTGGTGGCGGCGGCCAATCTGGGCGGTGCGACGGGGCTTGTCGTTGCCGATGCGCGCAGCGGGCAGGTGCTTGAGGCGGTCGCACCCGATACCGCCTTGCCCCCGGCCAGCACGGCCAAGGCCATCACCACGCTTTACGCGTTGGAGCGGTTGGGGACCGGGCATCGCTTTGTCACGCAGGTCTTGGCGACTGGGCCTGTGGCGGGTGGCCTCGTGCAGGGCGATCTGGTGCTGGCGGGATCGGGGGATCCCTTGTTGGACACCGATGATCTGGGTGATCTGGTGGCAGCGCTGAAAGGTGCGGGCGTGCGCGGCTGCACCGGGCGTTTTCTGGTCTGGGATGGCGTCCTGCCCGAGATTGACGAGATCAGCACCGACCAGCCCGATTACGTGGGCTACAACCCCGCAATTTCAGGCCTGAACCTGAATTTCAACCGCGTCTATTTTGAATGGAAGCGCCAGAAAGGCGGCTGGGGCACGTCTGTAGACGCGCGGGGGGAACGCTTCGTTCCCCCCGTCAGCATGGCGCGAGTGTCGGTGGCGGACCGGGAAAGCCCCCTCTTCACCTATCGCAACGGCCAAGAGGCCGAGGAATGGACCGTCGCCGCTGCCGCCCTGGGCAAAGGCGGCAGCCGGTGGTTGCCGGTCCGCCATCCGGGGCGCTATGCGGCCGAGGTGTTCCATGTGCTGGCCCGCGCGCAGGGGATCGACCTGCCTGCGCCCGCCCTCGTGGGGCAGCGCCCGGCGGGGCAGGTGCTGGCGCAGTTCGGATCGGACCCGCTGCCTGATGTGCTGCGCGGCATGCTGCGCCATTCCACCAACCTCACGGCCGAGGTGATGGGGCTGTCCGCCTCTGGTGCCGGGCGGCTGGCGGCCTCTGGGGCGGCGATGACCGAGTGGGCGGCGGACCGTCTGGGCGCGCGGGGCAAGTTTGTTGACCATTCCGGACTGGGGGCGGCATCCCGCATCAGCGCACAGGAATTCGTGCGCGCCCTGGTCGCCGCGCAGGCCACGCCGATGGCGCAGACCTTCAAGGCGGTGCTGCGCAATCTGGGTGCGCCGGAAGAAGGCGAAGAGGGGCTTGCCGGTCCGGTCAAGGTGATCGGCAAGACCGGGACGCTGAACTTTGCCTCAACCCTTGTGGGCTATATCCAGCCTGCCTCGGGCCGCGAATTGGTCTTTGCCATCCTCTCTGGCGATACCAAGCGCCGCGACGGGTTGAGCATGGCCGAGCGTGAAAGCCCGCCCGGTGGCAAGGCATGGCTGCGCCGGGCGCGCGGACTGCAGCGCGACCTGCTTGGCCGCTGGGCGGCGCTTTACGCCTGATTGGCGATCCCCGCTAACAGCGCGGGTGTTTCCGGCGTTCTAGACCCCGTCGGGTGCGTCTGGAAACGGGGTAGACATGGATATCGCAACTCTTGTCGGCATCATCGGGGCAACCGTGATGATTGTCGGGTCCATGATCTATGCCGGGGGCGTGGCACCTTTCGTTGACTACGCCTCTGTCGTGATCGTGTTTGGCGGAACCGTTTTCGTGGTGATGCTGACCAAGCCGATGGATGTCTTTCTGAGCCATTTCAAGGCGATGGGAAAAGCGTTCAAATCCTCTGTCCCGCCCGTCGAGACGCTGATCGAGCGTATGGTCGAATTGTCCACCATCGCGCGCAAGGACGGGATGATGGCGCTGGAAGGTCAGGCGGTGCCGGACAAGTTCTGCGAAAAGGGCCTGCAAATGCTGGTCGATGGCGCGGATGAAGCGAAGTTGACCAAGCAGTTGAAGATGGAAATCAAGGCGATGAAATCGCGCCACGAGGCCAATCAGGCCGCGGTGAAGGCATGGGTCGATTATGGCCCGGCCATGGGGATGGTCGGCACGCTGATCGGTCTGGTGCTGATGCTGGGCAACATGTCCGACCCGAAGTCCATCGGTCCATCGATGGCTGTGGCGCTGCTGACGACACTCTATGGTGCTCTGGTGGCGAACGTCATTTTCGGTCCGATCCTCGTCAAGCTGGAAGGTCTCACCGGTGATGAGGTGGCCTATCGGCAAATGGTGATCGAGGGTCTGCGCGGCATCGCCCGCGGGGAAAGTCCGCGCAATGTGCAGGAAAACATGATCGCCGTCCTGCCGCCCAAGGCGCAGGAAAAGCTGATGGCGGCCTGACATGGCATCGAACGTGCGGCAATTGCCGGTCAAGGGGGGCATGCCCCCTGTCGTCGATGATGACGACGATGACGACTGCCCGAAATGCCCGCCGGTCGGTGCCCCGGCATGGTTGGCCACATTCGCCGATATCGCCACGAACCTGATGGCCTTCTTCGTGCTTATCCTTGGCTTTGCCAAGTTCGACGAGCCGTCCTTTGAAAAGATGGCCGGGTCGATGCGCGAAACCTTCGGCTCCTCGATGATCGCGCCGATCATGAAGGAAACCGGGCCGGGATCGGTCCTTGAACTCGATTTCGCGCCCGGCAACGGCGATGGTCCGGGGGAGGCGGAGCCGCCCTCTGGATCAGCCTCACCCGAGACCGATGAAAAGCCCGAGGATCAGGCACGCAAGGACGCGCGGGCTGCCGCCGAGGCGCTGATGGAGGCCCTGACGAATGGCGAGGTGAAGGTGGAGCAAGGCGATACCACCGTCACCCTGCGTCTGCCCGAAGGCGAAGGCCAGCCAGACGCCAAGGCCGTGGCTGAAGCCTTGGCCAAGGCGGCGGGAACCGTCGCGGAGCCCGTCCCTGAGTCCGCGGCGCAGCAGGCGGCAGGTGAGGCCGCGCAGGAGTCCGACCCCGCCGAAGACACCCAACCCGCGAACGGCACCACCGCTCTGGCCGAGGGTGAGGTGGGCCAGGGTGGCGAGGGTGGCAATGCCTCTGGACCCGGCCGCAGCCCCGGTTTTGCCAAGGCAAAGCTGTCCGTCGCGCTGGAACAGGAATTGGCCAGTGGCCTGGTCACGTTGGAGCGGCGTGATGGCACGGTTGTGGTCATGGTGGGGCAGGGCGGTGGCTTCGTCTCTGGCTCTGCCGATCTGACGGATGAGGCGCGGGACCTGCTGGGCCGCATCGTGACCAGCGCCCTGTCGCCGGAGGTGACCATCAAGGTCACCGGACATACTGACAACGTCCCGCTGGGGGGCGGGTCGCCCTTTGTCGACAACCTCGGCCTTGGCTCTGCGCGGGCCGCCGCTGTCGTGCGCGAACTGGTCGGCAGCGGAGGGGTCGATCCCGCCCGGATTGACGCCGTGTCAAAAGGCGAGACGCAGCCCATCGCCGACAACACCACCGAAGAAGGCCGCGCCAAGAATCGCCGGATCGAGATCGAGATCGATTATCCCGAAGGGCCGTGATGACCTTTGGCCGGGGCCAATAATCCAGAAAGGTCAGGCGCGCAGGTGCCTGACCCTTGCGCCCCATTCGATGGCGGCGGCGTGCAGGCGGTCCACCGCCAATTCCTCGCGCACCTCTTCCAGCATGCGCAGCTCCATGTCGGGCAGCTTGCCATCGGCGGCCACCACGTCACAGGCCAGCGCATAGGCGGTTTCATTCAGGCGTTCGGGCAGGGCGTCGCGGATCAGGCCAAACAGGGCGTCCAGCCCGTCCTCTTCTTCGAACAGGTCAAAGACGGTCTGGCTGATCTGGCGGATACGGTCGCTGTCATAGCCCGCGAAGATCGGCGCATGGTTGACGATGCGCTGAATGGCCACCAGTTCGGCCGTCCGCAACTGTTCGTCCGACGCAGAGACCGCGATCATCACGGCGACCAGCGCATCCTGCGGGGACATCGACGGGGGCGAGTCAGACATGATGTGATCCTTTCTGTTTGCCCCATGATTATTGACGCGGGGCGGGGGCGGCAATAGAGGACGGGGGCTGCGGCGACATGGGGTTTCCGCACGTTTCCTTGAGGATTGCCGATGTCTGCCCTGCGTGACGCCGCGATGAAATCGAAAGCATGGCCCTTTGAAGAGGCGCGGGCGATCCTCAAACGCTTTGAAAAGAAGGCACCGGCCAAGGGCTATGTCCTGTTCGAGACGGGCTATGGCCCGTCCGGCCTGCCCCATATCGGCACCTTCGGCGAGGTGGCGCGCACGACGATGATCCGCCGCGCGTTCGAGATCATCAGCGACATCCCGACCCGTCTGATCTGTTTTTCCGACGATGTGGACGGCATGCGCAAGGTGCCGGAAAACGTGCCGCAACAGGATATGCTGCGCCAGCACATGCAAAAGCCGCTGACCTCGGTCCCCGATCCTTACGGCGAATATGACAGCTTCGGCCATCACAACAACGCCATGCTGCGGCGGTTTCTGGATACCTTCGGGTTCGAGTATGAGTTCATCTCGGCGACCGACTTCTACAAGTCGGGCCGCTTTGACGACACGCTGCGGCTGGCTGCCGAACGCTATGACGCGATCATGGCGATCATGCTGGCGTCCCTGCGCGATGAGCGGCAGAAAACCTATTCCGCTTTCCTGCCGATCCATCCGGAAACGGGCCGGGTGCTTTATGTCCCGATGAAAGAGGTGAACGCCAAGGATGCGACCATCACCTTTGACGACGAGGATGGCCGCGAATGGACCCTGCCGGTCACGGGCGGTAACGTGAAGCTGCAATGGAAGCCCGATTTCGGCGCCCGCTGGGCGGCGCTGGATGTGGACTTTGAGATGTATGGCAAGGACCATTCCACCAACACCCCGATCTATGACGGAATATGTGAGGTTTTGGGCGGGCGCAAACCCAACCATATGACCTATGAGCTGTTCTTGGATGATCAGGGCCAGAAGATTTCCAAATCCAAAGGCAATGGCCTGACAATCGACGAATGGCTGTCCTATGCCGCGACGGAGTCGCTGTCCTACTTCATGTATCAAAAGCCCAAGACGGCGAAGCGGATGCATTTCGACGTGATCCCGCGTGCGGTGGACGAATATCACCAGCAACTCCGCGCCTATCCGACGCAGGATGTGGACGGTCAGGTGAACAACCCGGTCTGGCACATCCATTCCGGCAACCCGCCCGAGTCCAAGATGGTGGTGCCGTTCTCGATGCTTCTGAACCTCGCTTCGGTCGCCGGGGCCAAGGATGCCAAAGGCCTGTGGGGTTATATCCGCGCCTATGCGCCCGAAGCCTCGCCTGAGACGCACCCTGATCTGGACGCGGCGGCGGGCTTTGCCGTGCGCTACTTTGCCGACAAGATCGCCCCGAACCGGGTGTTCCGCCTGCCCAATGATCAGGAACGCGCCGCCATGGTCGATCTGCGCGCACGCCTTGCCGCATGGGACGGCGGGCTGGATGCCGATGCGCTGCAATCCATGGTTTTCGCTGTGGGCAAGGATCACGGGTTTGAGCCGCTGCGCGACTGGTTCAAGGCTCTCTATGAGGTGCTCTTGGGCGCATCGGACGGCCCGCGCTTTGGCGGGTTCGTGGCGCTTTACGGCGTGGCCGAGACGATTGCGCTGATCGATAAGGGGTTGGCGGGCGAACTGGCCTGATCGCTGACCGGGGTGCGCAATGAATGCGCACCCTACAGCCCGTAGCCCGTAGGGTGCGCATTCATTGCGCACCACCCCTGCGGGCCACTGGACGGCTCACCCCGCCGCCCTAAACTCCTTCGCGGGGACATCACCGCGAAAGGAACCTGCCATGCGCGGACCTGCCTTTGCTTTCCTGCTCTCTCTTGCCGCGTTGCCCGTGCAAGCACAGGACAACCCGCTGCAATCCACCATCCTGAACCAGATCGAGGCGTTCAAGGCTGACGACTTCAACCGTGCCTTCAGCTTTGCCTCGCCCGTCATCAAGGGCATCTTCGGCACGGCGGACAATTTCGGCATGATGGTCCGCAACGGCTATCCCATGGTCCACCGCCCAGCAGAGGTGCGGATGCTGGAGCAGCGCCAGGTCGCCGGGTCCACGGTCCAGCGGGTGTTGATCACCGATGCGCAGGGGCGCGGCCATGTGCTGGATTACCAGATGGTCGAAACGCCCGATGGCTGGCAGATCAATGGCGTGACGCTGGTGCCTTCGGGCGGCTTGGGCGCCTGAGCGGCGCACGCTGGCCGCAGGGCGCGTTAACCCTGTCTTGATACCCACCCTAGCCATCTGGCGCGGGCACATCGCCTGCGGCTTTGCTGGCGAGGTGAGGGATGAACAAGGCGATTACCGACGGGCTGGTGCTGATGCCGCCGCCCTTTGCGGCAGGTTTGAACCTGTGGTCGCGCGAGGATGGCTTGCCCGGTCAGGGCAGCTATGCGGGCCAGCCCAACGCAGCTTTCGTTGCAGCGGATCAGGATTTCGCGGGATGTCTTGAGGTGCAAAAGGCCCTGTCGGTGCAGAAACTGCGCTGCTTTCAGCCAATCCCCTACCTGCCGGGGATGTATCTGCGGGTGACCGCGCGGGTGAAAGCGGTGTCGGGGGCGCTTCCGTCCGTTCGCATCGCGGGATATGCGGCGCTGACCAATGGCAGCAATGTCGCCTCGGTCGCGCAGACCGGGCCGGTGGTGCAACTGACCGGCTATGGCACGGTCTTTACCGTCACGGCGATCATCGGCTCGGGCAATCGCGGCGGGGTCAACATGGTCTGGGGCACGACCCCGGCCTATTGCCATCTGGGGCTGGACCTTCTGGGCGCGAATGGCGGCGTAGTCCGCATCGACGACATCGTGGTCGAGGACGTGACCGAGGTGTTTCACCGCGACATGATGGACTGGGTGGACATCCGCGATTACGGTGCGCGCGGCGACGGGGCGACGGATGACACGGCCGCCTTCCTTGCCGCCGATGCCGCGGCTGTGGCCAGCGGACGGGAGCTGATCGTGTCCGACGGCGATTATGTGGTCACGAACCACCTGACGCTGAATGCCCGCGTCCGGTTCGAGGGCACCTTGGCCATGGCCGAAAGCCTGCGTCTGGTCTGCACGCGCAACTATGACCTTGATACCTACATCGATGCCTTCGGGTCTGAATCCGCAGGGTTCCGCAAGGCGCTTCAGGCGCTGTTCTACTTTTCCGACCATGTGGTGATGGACCTGAAGGGGCGACGGGTCGATCTGACCGCGCCCGTCGATGTGGCGGCGCTGGCGGGGCTGACCAGTTTCACCAACCGCCGCCTCGTGACCAATGGCCAGTTGAACGCGGTGAACGGTCCGGCCTGGGACACGGCCAGCGTCAGTTCGGTCGCCACCTATGCCACCTCCAACGCCAACCGGCTGACGGGCGTGTCGAACGTCGCCAACATCGCCGTGGGCTCGCGCGTGTCGGGCAGCGGCGTGGGACGTGAGGTCTATGTCACCGCCCGCAACATCGGCGCAGGGACGGTAGACCTGTCCTCGCCCCTGTTCGGCGCGGCGGGGACGCGGACCTTTGCCTTTGACCGCTACCGTTACCTTCTGGACTTTTCCGGTTTCGACAACCTCGCAAGATTTGAGATCGAGGGCATCGAATTCGGCTGCAACGGCTTTGCCAGCGGTGTGAATCTGGCGCGGGGCGGGCTGATCTTTCAGGTGGAAAACTGCGTCTTCAACCGGCCCAAGGATCGCGGCATCACCTCGATCGGTTCGGGCTGTGCGGGGATGTTCGTGGACCGCTGCCAGTTCTGGTCGAACGAGCAACCCACCCCATCGCAAAACCGCACCAGCATCGCGCTGAACGTGAACACCAACGACACCAAGATCCGCGACAACCGCGTGGTGCGTTTTGCCCATTTCGCGGTGATGGCGGGCACGGGCCACATGTTCATCGGCAACCACTTCTTTCAGGGCGATGACCAAGAGGTTGGCGTGCGCAAGGCGGGGATCGTCTTCACCTCGACCCATGCGCGGTCTTTGGTGACGGGCAATTACATCGACAATTGCTTCATCGAATGGTCGAACGAGCATGACCCGACGCCCACGTTCGATTCCGGTTTCAGCTTCAGCGGCCTGACCATCGGCAACAACATCTTCATGGCGACGGGGGTGGGGGCCTCCTTCCGCTGGCTGGTGATCACGCCGCGCGGGCCGGGGCATTTCCTGAACGGGGTGTCCATCGCCAACAACGCCTTCCGCACGGTGGGCGGTGCTGTGGATCGGGTGGATGGCATCGACACCAGCTTCGCCACGCTGGACTTTGGCCGCTTCCGCAATGTGACGTTCGAGGGCAACACCTATCACGGCGTGTCGCAGGCTACGGTCAACCCCTTGGTCATCGAGCACAATCAGGGCACGGCGGCGGATGTCTGGGTGGTGGATACGGCGGGGTTCATGCCCTTTGGGTCATGGGCGCGCAATGTCACCTCGGTCGTGCCTGAGAATGCCATCAACAACACGGCCAACGTGGCGCAATACGCCATGCCTTGGGCGCAGGTGGAGCAGGGACCGACACGCACCTTCGTCAACCTGCGCTGGCCCACGGCAGTGCGCGGGCGGGTCAATGCGACGATCCGCTGCGACAATCCGATCTGACCTTTGGGGTCGTCTGACGCATGGGGCGGCCTTCGGGCCGCCCTTTTTCATATCTGCGCCGGATTGATCCGGAAGGCTTTGCCAAAGCCGCCGTTCAGCAGGATCGACACAGGCGCAAAGCGGACGAAGCCGAAGTCACCGAAATCGACATAGAGTTTCGCCTTGGGATGCGCGGTCAGCCAATGGTCGCGCAGCGCGGCGCGGTCAGGATCATCCACCGGCACGAAGTCGGCCCGCGCCTTGATCATCAGCCGGGGATGGGTCAGCGGATCGCCCTTCGGTCCCGGTTCCCCCACCATCAGCGCGCAGGCGGGATTGGCCCGCAACGCGCCGTGATGCGCCGAAAGCGAGGAGATCAGCGTCATCGGCATCCCCTCTGGCCCAAAGCCAAAGGCGATGCGGCTGATCCCCGGCAGGCCATCGGCGGGGTCGGTGACCGCCAGCGCCGCATGCTCTGCCCCCGACAGCAAGGCGCGCGCCATGGCAAGCGCTTCGGCATCGGCATCTCTGACAGGATCGGGGCGTGTCGTCATGGCGCGGGTCCGGTTGTTGACAGCGGCGGGGCAGGGGCGTTTGCTGGCGCGGCAAGGTTCAGGAATACCGCCATGACCACGCCGCAAACAACCCCGCATCCCGCCGTAGCCGAATTCCTGCCAAAACTCTGGACCGTCCTGCGCGAGGGCTATGGCGCCAAGGACCTGCGCGCCGACGCCTTGGCCGGGCTGACCGTCGCCATCGTGGCGCTGCCCCTGTCCATGGCCATCGCCATCGCCAGCGGGGTCGGGCCGGAGCGCGGACTTTACACCGCCATCGTCGGGGGCTTTCTGGTGTCCGCCCTCGGCGGGTCACGGTTCCAGATCGGCGGACCTGCCGGGGCGTTTATCGTGCTGGTTGCCGCCTGCGTCATGGCCATCGGCCTGCCGGGGCTGATCGCGGCGACCTTTCTGTCGGGGCTGGTCTTGCTGGCGGCGGGGGCGCTGCGGCTGGGCACCTACATCCGCTTCATCCCCTATCCGGTGACCGTGGGCTTCACCGCAGGCATCGCCGTCATCATCTTTGCCAGCCAGATCAAGGAACTGTTCGGCCTGACCCTGCCCGGTGCCGAACCGGCCGAGATCATCGCCAAGATCGAAACCCTCTGGGCCGCGCGGGGCACGGTCACACCTGCCGCCCTTGGTATTGCGCTGGGTGTGGTGGCGGTGATCCAATTGAGCAAGCGCTACCGCCCGCATTGGCCCGGAATGCTGATCGCTGTGGGGCTGGCCTCCCTTGCCGCCGTGGTCTTGGGACTGCCGGTCCAGACCATCGGCACCAGGTTCGGAGAGCTTCCCCGCGTTCTGCCCGCGCCAGCCCTGCCGGACCTGTCCGCCGCGATGCTGATGCAGGCGCTGCCCTGGGCATTGTCCTTTGCCCTGCTCGGCGCGATTGAATCCTTGCTCTCCGCCGTGGTGGCTGATGGCATGTCAGGCCGCCAGCATCGGCCCAATGCGGAATTGATGGCCCAAGGGGTGGCGAACATGGGATCAGCCCTGTTCGGCGGCTTTTGCGTGACGGGCACCATCGCGCGCACCGCCACGAATGTGCGTGCCGGATCGCGCGGTCCGGTGTCGGGCATGCTGCATGCGCTGTTTCTTCTGGCCTTCATGGCCGTCGCCGCCCCCTTGGCCGCCTATATCCCCCTTGCCGCGCTGGCAGGGGTGCTGGCCGTGGTGGCGTGGAACATGGCCGAAAAGGAAGAGGCGTGGCACCTGATCCGGTCCTCGCGCGGGGATGCGCTGGTGCTGGTCGTGACCTTCGGCCTCGTGGTATTCCGCGACCTGACCGAGGGGATCATCGCCGGGTTCGCGCTGGGGGGCCTTTTGTTCATCGCCCGCATGTCCGACGCGACCGAGGTCGCCGATGAAGAACCTGTCACTGCGCAAGCCGGGGACCGCGTGATCTGCCGCCTGTCCGGCCCGTGGTTCTTTGGTGCGGCGGCGCGGCTTGGGTCAGTGCTGGACCGCATCGCGGACCGTCCGCGCCTGTTCATCCTTGATCTGTCCGAGGTGCCGATGATCGACTCCTCCGGCGCGCGGTCGTTCCAACTGTTGCAGCGCAAACTGGCGCGGCGCGGGGCGGAACTGGTGATCCTTGGCGCAAGGCCGGGGGTGCGGCGGGGCTTGGCGGCCTCTGGCATGGCTGCGCCGGGCCTGCGCTTCGTGGACGACCTGTCCGAGGTCTGACCCCAACCGAATCATGACGAATCAGTGACGGCAGGATGTCGGGCCAGACCGTCCCGTGCAGCGCCCCACGCCTGCGGCAAAGTGCGCGCACGGGGACGGTGCGGGGGCGCGTGCGGTGATCCTGCGGCTTGGCTGACGGAATCGTGAAGCGGCAGCGGATTGTATTCCTTGGCGATTTTCCGCCGCCTTTTCGCCCTATTTGCAAACTTCACCGCAATTCAGTCAATAAATTTACAGAAAAATCATGTAATCATTTATAGTTACCAAAAAATTGACGATTGGGTTAAAGTGACCCCGGGTTGGCGTCGATCCCCTGCGGATCGGCGAGAGGAAGCGGGCTTGGCCTGCCCGCGATGAGGAGAAAGACCATGCCGGATACCGCGCAGCCATCAGGCGCTTACAGCGCATCTGCTGATTTCATCGCCAAGGCGCATGTGGACGCCGCCGCCTATCAGCGGCTTTACGTGGAATCGGTCAGCGATCCGGAAGGGTTCTGGGGCCGCATCGGCCAGCGCATCGACTGGATTCAGGATTACACACAGGTCAAGAACACCTCGTTCGACTTCGGCAATGTCTCGATCAAGTGGTTCGAGGATGGCACGCTGAACATCAGCGCCAACTGCATCGACCGCCACATGCTGACCCGCGCCAACCAGACCGCGATCATCTGGGAACCCGATGATCCGAAAACACCGGCGCAGCACATCACCTATGCCCACCTGCTGGAACAGACCTGCCGCATGGCCAATGTGCTGAAAGCACATGGCGTCAAGAAAGGCGACCGCGTCGTTCTTTACATGCCGATGATCCCCGAGGCGGCCTATGCCATGCTGGCCTGCGCGCGGATCGGCGCGATCCATTCGGTGGTGTTCGGCGGCTTTTCCCCCGACGCCTTGGCCAATCGGATCAACGACTCCGAAGCCAAGATCGTCATCACGTCGGATTTCGCGCCGCGCGGTGGCAAAAAGACCCCGCTGAAGGCCAATGCCGATCAGGCGCTGCTGCATTGCTCGGACAAGGTGAAATGCCTTGTGGTCAAGCACGTGGGCGACCAGACCCACTGGACCGATGGCCGCGACTTTGACCTCAAGGCCGAGATGGCCCTGGCCAAGCCCTATTGCCCCTATGTCGAAGTGGGCGCCGAAGATCCGCTGTTCATCCTGTACACCTCTGGCTCCACCGGCAAGCCGAAGGGGGTGGTGCACACCTCCGGCGGCTATCTGGTCTATGCCAGCTACACCCATCAGATGACCTTCGATTACCATGACGGCGACGTGTTCTGGTGCACCGCCGATGTGGGTTGGGTCACGGGGCACAGCTACATCGTCTACGGCCCGCTCGCCAACGGCGCGACCACGGTGATGTTCGAAGGCGTGCCGACCTTCCCCGATGCCGGACGGTTCTGGGAGGTTTGCGCCAAGCACAAGGTGACGCAATTCTACACCGCACCGACGGCGATCCGGTCCTTGATGGGCATGGGCACCGAATGGGTGGAAAAGCACGACCTGTCCAGCTTGCGCCTGCTGGGCTCGGTCGGTGAGCCGATCAATCCCGAAGCGTGGAATTGGTACAACACCCATGTCGGCAAGGGCAAATGCCCCATCGTCGATACCTTCTGGCAAACCGAAACCGGTGGCCACCTGATCACCCCGCTGCCGGGGGCCATCCCGCAAAAGCCCGGTTCTGCGACCAAGCCCTTCTTCGGCGTGAAGCCCATCGTTCTGGACCCCGCCACCGCGCAGGTACAGGAGCAGACCGAAACCGATGGCGTTCTGTGTATCGCCGACTCGTGGCCGGGTCAGATGCGCACGCTGTGGGGCGATCATCAGCGCTTTGAAGAGGCCTATTTCGCCCAGTATCGCGGCTACTACTTCACCGGCGACGGCTGCCGCCGCGATGCGGATGGCTACTACTGGATCACCGGCCGCGTCGATGACGTGATCAACGTCTCGGGTCACCGCATGGGCACGGCCGAGGTGGAATCCGCCCTCGTCGCCCACCCGAAAGTGGCTGAGGCTGCTGTTGTCGGTTACCCGCATGACATCAAGGGCCAAGGCATCTACGCCTATGTCACCCTGATGCGCGGCGAAGAACCGACCGAGGCCCTGCGCAAAGAGCTTGAGGCCTGGGTGCGCACCGAGATCGGACCCATCGCCAAGCCCGACCTGATCCAATGGGCCCCGGGCCTGCCGAAAACCCGTTCGGGCAAGATCATGCGCCGCATCCTGCGCAAGATTGCCGAGAATGACTTTGGCAGCCTTGGTGACACCTCGACCCTCGCCGATCCGTCGGTGGTGGACGAGTTGATCGAAAACCGGATGAACCGGGCTTGATGATCGTGAGCGAGGTCATGACCCAACCCGCCGTGCTGATCCTGCTGGGCCCCCCCGGGGCTGGCAAGGGCACGCAGGCCCGGATGCTGGAAGAAGACTTCGGTCTGGTCCAGCTTTCCACGGGCGATCTGTTGCGCGCGGCTGTGGCTGCGGGGACAGAGGCGGGCAAGCAGGCGAAGGCGGTGATGGAGGCCGGGCAACTGGTCTCTGACGCCATCGTGCTGGCCATCCTGAAGGACCGCATGACCCAGCCGGATGTGGCCAAGGGGATCATCCTTGACGGCTTTCCCCGCACGGCGGGGCAGGCGGCGGCGCTGGACGGGTTGCTGGCGGATGCCGATCAGCGCGTGACGGCGGCCATCAGCCTTGAGGTGGACGACGAGGCGATGGTCGGTCGTGTCTCGGGCCGTTCCACCTGCGCCACATGCGGCGAAGGCTACCATGACGAATTCAAGCGCCCTGCCACGGCGGGCACTTGCGACAAATGCGGCGGCCACGACTTCAAGCGTCGGGCCGACGACAACGCCGAAACGGTGCGTGAGCGGCTGAAAGCCTATCACGCCCAGACGGCACCGCTGATCGCCTATTACGAGGGCAAGGGCGTGCTGGAACGGATCGATGCGATGGGTGCCATCGCCGACATCCGCCAGACGCTGGGGACCATCGTGACGCGCGTCTCGGCTTAAAGGACGGCCGTGTCCGGGACGACCGGGCACGGAACGAAGGCGGACCGCACCCGCGGCACGCAGCACGCCCGCTCCGGATGCTTCCGGAAAAGGGGCCCGGCCCAAGCCCAGAGGAGGGGGAGGGAACAGGGTCAGGTGCGGTCAAACAGTCGTCAACGGTCGAAAGGCCGGAAAACAAGGAGGAAACCCTATGGCAAACACCACAGCGGATGTGAGCACCCGCTCGCGTCCCATGACCGCGGAAGAAAAGAAGGTCATTCTGGCCTCGTCCGCCGGTACCATCTTCGAATGGTACGACTTCTATCTCTACGGCTCGCTCGCCGCGATCATCGGCGCGCAGTTCTTTACCGCCTTCCCGGAAGCCACCCGCAACGTCTTTGCGCTGCTGGCTTTTGCCGCCGGTTTCATCGTGCGCCCCTTCGGCGCGCTGGTGTTCGGTGCGCTGGGTGACTTGATCGGCCGGAAGTACACCTTCCTGATGACGATCCTGATCATGGGCGCGTCGACCTTCCTCGTCGGCCTGCTGCCGGGCTATTCCTCGTGGGGCGCTGCGGCACCGGTCATCCTGATCATCCTGCGCATGGCGCAGGGTCTGGCCCTGGGTGGCGAATACGGTGGTGCGGCGGTCTATGTGGCCGAACACGCCCCGGCCAACCAGCGCGGGTACTTCACCGCCTTCATCCAGACCACCGCGACGCTGGGTCTGCTGTTGTCGCTGGTCGTCATTCTGGCGGTGCAAGGCTATGTCAACGGCAACTGGGAACCGACCCCGGTTCTGGATGCCGCAGGCGCTGCCGTGATGAACCCCGATGGCACCGCCAAGATGATCAAGGCGTTCGACCTCTGGGGCTGGCGCATCCCGTTCCTCGGCTCGATCATCCTGCTGCTGATCTCGCTCTATATCCGTCTGCAAATGCATGAATCCCCCGCCTTCAAGAAAATGAAGGAAGAGGGTTCGGCCTCGAAAGCGCCGCTGCGCGAAGCCTTCGGCACCTGGAAGAACGGCAAGTTCGCCATCATCGCGCTGTTCGGTCTGGTGGCCGGTCAGGCCGTGGTCTGGTACTCGGGTCAGTTCTACGCGCTGTTCTTCATGCAGAACGTGATCAAGGTCGACAGCTTCACCGCCAACGTTCTGGTGGCGTGGTCGCTGATCCTCGGCACAGGCGGCTTCCTGTTCTTCGGCTCGCTGTCCGACAAGATCGGCCGCAAGCCGATCATCCTGGCAGGCTGCGCCATTGCCGCGCTGACCTATCACTGGGTGTTCCCGAAGCTGACGGAAATCGCCAACCCGGCGCTGTTTGCCGCACACCAGACCCCGGTCACGGTGTCGGCCAACGAAGCCGACTGCTCGTTCCAGTTCAACCCGACCGGCACGGTGAAGTTCACCAATGCTTGCGACGTGGCGAAATCCACGCTGGCCCGCACTTCGGTGAACTACACCACCAACTTCGATCCGGCTGTTGAAGTGGCGACCATCGCCATCGGGGACACGGTCATCACGTCTTATGACGCTGCCGCCAATGGCGCTGCCGTCAAGGAACTGACCGCCGCTCTGGAAACGGCCAAGGCTGGCACGGATCAGGCTGCCATCGACGCCGCACAGGCTGCGCTGGACGCTGAAAAGGGCAAGCCTGCCGCCTTTACCAAGGCTGTGAACGATGCCCTGACCGCCGCGGGTTATCCGCTGTCGGCAGATGCCAATGAGACGGTGGCCAAGGCCGCGCACTTCTTTGACATCTTCACCGCGCAGAAGTTGCAGATCGTCGCGATCCTGACCTACCTGATCCTGCTGGTGACGATGGTCTATGGCCCGATCGCGGCCATGCTGGTCGAACTCTTCCCGACCCGCATCCGCTACTCCGGCCTGTCGCTGCCCTACCACATCGGCAACGGCTGGTTTGGTGGTCTGATGCCCGCCACCGCCTTCGCGATCTCGGCCCAGACCGGGAACGTCTATGGTGGTCTGTGGTATCCGATCATCATCGCCGCCGCGACCGTGGTGATCGGCGCCCTGTTCGTGCCGGGCAACACCCACAAGAAGGACATCTTCAAGGACTGATCCTTGAGGCCATCCCCGGGGCGCGGTTCACGCCGCGCCCCGGACCTCCTGCCAAGATTTTTGTTTGTCCCTTTTCCCGCTTGCCCGCCGCAGGACCGCCATGACAGACGGTATCGCGCCCGCCCCTCCCCGCCCCGCTGCGCGTATCCTTGTCGTCGAGGATGACGACAACATCGCCACGGCCCTGGAGTATGTCATCAGCCGCGAGGGGATGGACTGCCAGCGCGTTGCCAGCGGCGCCGAAGCGATGGCCCGCATTCGCGACACTCGCCCCGACCTCGTGCTGCTGGATATCATGCTGCCGGAAGTGTCGGGCTATGACATCTGCCGCGACATCCGCACGGACCCCGGCCTGTCGGATGTGCGCATTCTGATGATGACCGCCCGCGGATCAGCCACCGAGCAGAAGCGAGTCCTTGCCCTGGGCGCGGATGGCTTCATCTCGAAACCCTTCGAGTTGAAATTCCTGCGCCACGAGGTGCACCGCGTGCTCGGTGGCGGGGCCTGACGGTCAGCCCGCGTTTCGGCGGTCGATCACCGCTTTCACGCCAAGGATCACCGCGAGGATCACCGCATTGGTGACAACCCCCACACCGATTTGCGTGATGTAATCCGCTGCCAGCCCTTGTGTGATCGTGCTGGGGATGATCACCGCGACAAAGGCGATCCCCGCCAGCAGCGGGATCACCCGCCCGGTGATGGCCACTGTGCGCTGCATGGTGAACACCAAGCCGATCAATAGGGCGATGCGGAACGGGTCCATGAACTGGCTGAGGGCGAGGTCGGTCAGGGTCATGGCATGCTCCGGTTATCCTTGCGAGAGATTAGGCGAGCGCAGAGTCAGCGTCCACCGCCAGAAGCGGGGGTTTCACACCCCCGCACCCCCGTGGGATATTTGCGCAACGGGGAAGCGAGGTGACGCAACGGCAGGCTTGGCGTGATGCGCCGATGCGGCAAGGATCGGGGCAAAACGGGGGGGCGGCCGATGCGGCGGTGGGTCAAGGTTCTGGGCGGCGTGGCGCTGATCGTGGCGGCGCTGGGGCTGTGGAAGCGCGAAGAGATCACGCGCCTGATGGCGGTCAACAGCCTCTTCGCGCCGGATCGGATCGTGCAGAACTTCAGCCACATGGATCGCCTGTTCCTGACCCGCCCCATGTCGCGCGGGGACGGGTCGGTCAGCCCCTTGCCCAAAGGGCCGGATGCCGTGCTGCCGGCCGAGGTCGCCGATTGGGTGGCTGCGCGCAATGTCACGGCGCTGGTGGTGTTGAAAGACGGCGCTCTGGTCCACGAAAGCTATTACCTTGGCACCGGGGCTGAGGATTTGCGGATTTCGTGGTCGGTGGCGAAAAGCTTCCTCTCCGCCCTGTTCGGCATCGTGCTTGCCGAAGGCAAGATCGCCAGTCTGGACGATCCGGTCACCAAATATGCGCCCTCACTGGTGGGTTCCGCCTATGACGGGGCCAGCATCCATGACGTGCTGACCATGTCCTCGGGCGTGGGGTTCAACGAGGATTATCTCGACTTCTGGTCCGACATCAACCGCATGGGTCGGGTGCTGGCCTTGGGCGGCAGCATGGATGGCTTTGCCGCCGATATGAAGGACCGGGCCGCAGAACCCGGCGCGCGGATGCATTACGTGTCCATCGACACGCATGTGCTCGGCATGGTGATCCGGGGCGCGACGGGCGAGGATATCCCCGACCTGCTGGAACGCCACATCCTTGCGCCCATGGGGATGGAGGCCGCGCCCTATTACCTGACCGACGGCGAAGGGGTCAGTTTTGTGCTTGGCGGGTTGAACGTCACCACCCGCGATTACGCGCGTTTTGGGCAGATGTTCCTGCAAGGCGGGGCATGGCAGGGCCGCCAGATCGTGCCGCGCGACTGGGTGGAACAATCGACCGTGCCTCAGGCCAAGGATGGCTCGGGCTATGGCTATCAATGGTGGATCGCCGATGGCGCGGGACCGGGAGAGTTCAACGCCCAAGGCATTTACGGCCAATACATCTGGATCGATCGCACCCACAACGTCGTGATCGCCGTCAATGCCGCCGATCTGGGGTTTGAGGATGCGGGTGTCAGCGAAGGCAACATGGCCCTCTTCCGCAAGATCGCGGCGGCAGTGTCGGGGGGCTAGTCGCGCTCTCGGCTTGGGATCAACCCGGCCAAGGCGCGGCTGACGGTCTGGGTCACACCGGGGCGGGGCAGGGCGGCAAAGGGCATGGGGCGGCACAACTCCATCGCCGCAAGGCCCACGCGGGCGGTCAAAGCGCCATTTACCACGCCTTCGCCAAAACGGCGCGAGAGTTTGGACAGGATACCACCCCCCGCCACCGATCCGATCAGGTCATCGGCCAAGGCCACAGCCCCCGTGGCCAGCAAGTGACCAAACACCCGCCGCATCAACCGCCAGCTGCCCAAGGTGCCAGAGCGTCCGCCGTAAATCTCGGCCACACGGCTGATCATCCGCAGGTTGGCGAAAAGTGCGGTGGCCACGTCGGCCAAGGCCAGCGGCACCAGCGCCGTGACCGTGGCGACTTGGCGTGCGGCCCCTTCGACCTCTCGCAAGGCCGCTGCATCCAAGGGGGCCATCAGTCCCGCCTCGGTCAGCCGCAAGAGGGCGTCCGCGTCCAGCACATCGGCCTCTCGCGCCTTTAGCCCGGCCAAAGGCCCCGCCAGTTCCGCCCGCCCACGATAGAGGCCCGCAATCCGCCCTGCCACGCGGCGGGCATGGGCCAGATCGCGCACTTCGGCCACCTCGGCCCGCAGGTGATCCAAGCGCGACAGGCGGGCAAAGGTCATCGCCTCGCGCAGGGCCAACAGAGCAGCCGACAGGATGACAAACGCCGTCAGGATCAGCGCGACGGTGCCCAGCATCTGATTGCTGGCCAAAAGCGACTGCACGAAGTCATAGACCGCGACCGACAGCACAAAGCCGAACAACGCCGAGAAGGACCACAGCGCAAAGCGCGTCAGACCCGAAGACCGCGCCACGGCGATCCGCGCCGCCGCCTGCATCGCGGCCCCATCGGGCAGCGGGTCGGGCACCGGGGCGGCGGTGGAGGGGTCCACCTCATCCGGCAGTTCCAGCACAAAGGGGCGGTCAGGCGTGTCGGTCACAGCCGGTCTCCGATCAGGAATTCCGCCGCACGGTCAAGGCGGATGTGCGGCGGGCCTTCGCCGGGTTTCAGCGCCATGCGGGCAGGCAAAAAGCCCATCACGCCGAATTCGGCATCCAGCCACCGCTCCGCCCCCTGACGCGCTGGCGACAGCAGGCGGGCGGGGTCTTCGGGCAGGCGGCCGGGATACATCGCGCCCGACTTGCCGCTGACCAAGCGCCCCCGAACGCAGGGCAGAGTCGCGCCGTTGCGGGTCACCTCTTCCTCGACCGTGGCACGCAGACCGGCCAGCGACATGGCCGTGGTCAGGGCCCCGGCGAAATCGGCGCGGGTCCGGGCGTCACGCAACAGCGCCTCGGTGATGGCGGTCAACTGGGGGTGCTGCGTGTGGTGCAAGTGATCGGCCTTTGTCGCGGCGAACAGGATACGCTCCACCCGGTGCCCACCCAGCAGGCTCGACAGCCAACCGTTCCGACCGGGGCGAAAGGCGGCCAGCACATCGGCCATGGTTCGGCGCAGATCCTCGACGGCGCGGGGGCCTTGGTGGATCGCGCCCAAGACATCGACCAAGACAACCTGCCGGTCGATCCGGGCGAAGTGGTCGCGGAAAAAGGGCTTCACCACCTGCGATTTATAGGCATCGAACCGCCGCTCCATCGTCTGCCACAGGCTTCCGCGCGGGATATCGGCGGGGCGGGGCAAGGGGGCAAAGGTCAGGACGGGGGAGCCTGCCAGATCGCCGGGCAGAAGAAACCGCCCCGGTGTGCAATCGGACCAGCCCGCCTTGCGAGCGGCATTCAGGTAGGCGGTGAAGGCCGCCGCCAAGGCCTGCGCCCGGGGTTCGTCCAAGGGCAGCGCGCCATCTTCGGCCCGGGCGATGGCCATGAACTCCGCCGCTTCCGTCCGTTTGGCGATGCGGTCGAGCGTGTCTTCGGACCACTGGGCATAGGTTTTGTCGAGTAGGCCAAGGTCCAAAAGCCATTCGCCGGGGTAATCGACGATATCCAGATGCACCCGCCGTGGGCCTGTCAGACCGGACAGAAACCCCGTCGGCTGCACAAGGAACGACAGCCGCAGTTCCGACACCGCCCGCGTGCTGTCGGGCCAGCGCGGATCATCGCCCGTCATGGCGGCCAAATGCCCCTCAAAGTCAAAGCGCGGCAGGGTCATGTCGGGCTGGGGTTGCAGGTGCACGGTTTGCACCCGCCCCTCCGCCACGGCGCGCAGTTGCGGCATGCGCCCCCGGTCCAGCAGGTTGGCCACGAGCCCGGTGATGAACACTGTCTTGCCTGCCCGCGACAGACCCGTGACGCCCAGACGGATCACGGGATCAAAAGCCGCGCCCGACAGCACGTCCGAGACGGACTCCACCGCGCCGGTGATCCCGCGCGACAGCCCGTCAGTGAGAGAGGTGAAAACCACGGATGTGATCCTTTCGGCCCCAAGATAGGCACGATCCGCCCCGCTGTGTAGGGGCCAATGGTTTACAGCCGCCCCCGCTTTGCGCTAACCCCGCGCCATGCCCCGTTTCGCGCTTCTTATCGACTATGACGGCACGCCGTTTTCGGGCTGGCAGCGGCAGGCTGCCGGGCAGGCGTCCGTGCAGGGCGCGGTCGAGGCGGCCTTGGCGCGGCTGGAACCGGGGCCGCACACCATCGCGGCCGCCGGGCGCACGGATTCCGGCGTCCATGCGACGGGGCAGGTGGCGACGGTGGACCTGTCGCGCGATTGGGACCCGTTTCGGCTGTCCGAGGCGCTGAACTGGCACCTGAAGCCTGCCCCGGTCGCGATTGTCCGGGCGGCACGGGTGGCGGATGATTTCCACGCCCGGTTTTCGGCGGTCGAACGGCGGTATCTCTTTCGCCTTGTCGCCCGTCGTGCACCCGTGACGCATGACAAGGGGCGGGTCTGGCAGGTGCTGAACCCCTTGGACCTGTCGGCGATGCAGGCGGGGGCTGCGCATCTGGTGGGGCTACATGACTTCACCACCTTCCGCTCCACCATGTGCCAGTCGAAAGGCCCGGTGAAAACGCTGGATGAGGTGACGATCACCGAGCACGCCTATGTGGGCGGGGTGGAATACCACTTTGCCCTGCGCGCGCGGAGTTTCCTGCACAATCAGGTGCGCTCCATCGTCGGCACCTTGGAGCGGGTGGGGGCAGGGGCATGGTCGCCTGCGGATGTGGCTACGGCGCTGGAGGCAAAGGACCGTGCCGCCTGTGGCCCGGTTTGCCCGCCGCAGGGGCTGTATCTGACCGGGGTTGGGTATCCTGAAGGGCCGTTCGGTTAGGGCCTGATTTATTATCCATAGGTGCAGTCGCGTGGGGCAAGTGACCCGCGCGTGGCGCAACCTGTCACCATGCCTGCCCGTGCGCCCCGTGCCTGACGCGTCAGGATTTCCGAACGCCCCTTGCGGCTGCGTTGCCGCATCCGCAATCGGACCGTCGGAACGCGCCACTGGCGCGTTCCGCGTCGGTCCTCTGATCCACCGCTTACTTGAACCGATCCATCAATCGCTGCATCGGCGTGCGGCTGTCCTCGGTCGCCTCAACGACCTTGGCGGGTTTCTCCACTGCTGCCGCGCCTTCGCCCTTGCCCGTTGACGGCCTTGGCGGCGCGGTCCGAAGCGCCACGGCGTTCAGGAACTTCGCCCCATCCCCCGCCGCCAGCGCGCCAGCGCCATCTGACAGGCCGCGCATCAGATCGTCCAGCCAATCCTGATCCGCCTTGCCGAAGTCATGCAGAACGTATCCCGCCACGGCATCCTTGTGCCCCGGATGACCTATCCCCAGCCGCACGCGCCCGTAAGCATCGGTCCCCAGATGCTGATGGATCGACCGCAGCCCATTATGCCCGGCATGCCCGCCGCCCGCCTTGACCCGACACTTGCCCGGCGCAAGGTCCAGCTCGTCATGGAACACCGTCACATCGGCAGGCGTCAGCTTGTAGAAATCCATGCAGGCCCGCACCGATTGGCCCGACAGGTTCATGAAGGTCTCTGGCTTGAGCAGGATCACCTTGTCCGACCCGAAGCGCCCCTCGGTGACCAGCCCCTGATGTCCGCGCCGCCACGGGGCAAAGCCGTGATCGGCGGCGATCCGGTCCAGCGCCATGAAGCCGATGTTGTGGCGGTTGCCCGCATATTTCGCGCCCGGATTGCCCAGACCCACCCAGAGTTTCATCGCCCGCCTCCTGCCGTCCCGCCGCCCCCTCTTGCCGAAAACCGCAGGGCTTTTCCAGCGCCGGAGGACAGCGCACCCATCCTTTGGCTGCAAGGGGGGTCCTTTTCGGCGGGATTCCGGAAAAGTTTGCCCCTGACGCTCAAATTCAGGCTGAGTCCTTCCGTTGTCAGTTCGGTGGGACAGCGATCCGAGGCTCGGGAGGTCACGGGTCTTTCAGTGAAGGATTGACATGCGACTGACAATCAGGATGCGGATGAACCTGACCTTGGTCCTCATGGGTGGCATGGTCATCGGGGCGGGCGCGCTGGCCAGCCGGACCATGGAAGACCTTGCCGCGCAACAGGTGCAAATCGTCAACTCCGACATGGTCGCGCTGGAACGGGTGCAGGACCTCGGCCGTTTGCTGGCCCAGACACGCGCCGAAATCCGGGGCTATGTCTTTGCGGCGGACAACACCCAGCGGTCGCGGTCAAAAGCGGCGCTGGAGCTGATCGCCAAGGAGCAGACCAAAATCCTGGACGACGCCCTCGCTGTGGCTTCGCCGGGTGAGGCGAACCTGCTCAAGGCCTATGCCGATGCGGCGACGCGCCTGTCGGAGGCGCATGGTCTGGTGATGAAGGCCGCCGCGAACGGCGGTGCGGTCGTTGCCAGCAGCATCATGACCAAGACCGCAGACCCCATCATCACCGAGATGGACAAGGGCGCGCGCCGCCTCGTGACGCTGGAGCGCGGCAACATGAGCGCTTCTGTCCAAGGCGCGCAGGCACGGGCGAAGTTTGCCAATCAGGTCATCCTCGGCGCGCTGGCGGCGGCGCTGGTCCTTGGCAGTCTGGCCATGCTGTGGACGCAACGCAGCTTGACGCGCGGGTTGCGTGCGGTGGCGGGCCTTGCCGGAGAGGTGTCCAAGGGCAATCTCGATGCCCGTGCTGTCATGCGCGGCAACAACGAATTGACCGACCTGCTGAAGGTGATCGACAGCATGGCGCAGGCCGTGCGCGTCGTGGTCGCCGAAGCGGCGGATGGCGCACGCTCCGTGGCGGGGGGGGTGCAACTCCTGTCCGAGACCGCGCAGGGGTTGGATCGCACCTCGCGCGGGCAGGCGGCGGACAGCGACACCGCCTCGACCGCGATGGAGCAGATGTCGGCCAATATTGCCGAAACCGCCCGCAACGCCAACATGACCGAAGAAGCCGCGCGCCGCGTTTTGACGCTGGCACAGGACACGGTGGCGACGGTGGACCGGGCCGTCACCTCGATGCAAGAGATCGCGGATCGTATCGGCGTGGTGCGCGACATCGCCCGCCAGACCGACCTTCTGGCGCTGAACGCCGCGGTCGAGGCCGCGCGCGCAGGCGATGCCGGACGCGGCTTTTCGGTCGTGGCGGCCGAGGTGCGCAAACTGTCCGAGCGCAGCAATTCGGCGGCCTCCGAAATCGACGATCTCTCCCGCGTGACGATGAAAGCCTCGACCGAGGCGGGGCGCATGCTGTCCGGCCTGCTGAGCGATATCGACGGCACGCTGTCGCGCGTGGCCGAGATCAACCGTGCCAACAGCGAGTTGGCACTGGGCGTGCGTCAGGTGGCCGAGGTTGTCCGCAAGGTCGATGGCGCGGCCCAATCCACGCGCGAGGCGTCGCAGAGCCTGTCCTCCACCGCCGCCGATCTGGCCGACCGGGCCGACTCGCTGCGCCGGACCGTGGGCTTCTTCTCGGTGGGGGGCGAGGAGCAGCGCGACCCGCAGTCCGACCCGCTGCCCGAGGCGGGCCAGCCGGAGACCGTGGGGCAGGGCACCCTGTCCGACATGCCGTCACACCTGCCCCGCGTGGCGTGATCCGACTGGGCACGGCGCTCGGCGCAAGCCCGCCGGGTCAAAAGCAAAAAGACGACGGGGATGCCCGTCGCCTTTTCCATGTCTCAGGATCGGTCCCGAAGGACGCGGATCATTCCGAAGCGGCCAGACCGGTCGGTGCGGCGATGTTCGCGATGGCGAAGTTGCGCGACACGGTCGGCACGGCGCCTGCGGGCAGTTCGATGTCATTGACGTGGATCACGTCGCCGATCTGCTTGCCGGTCAGGTCAACGGTGATGTGGTCCGGGATATCGCCGGCCAGCACTTCCAGTTCCACTTCGTGACGGATCACGGTCAGCGTGCCGCCGCGCTTCAGGCCCGGCGAGGCTTCGTGGTTCACGAATTCAACATGGATGAACAGGTTGATGCGCGATTCGTCGTGAATGCGCATGAAGTCCACGTGGGTCGGCAGATCCTTGACGACATCACGCTGGACGCCGCGGCAGATCACATGGGCTTCTTCGCCACCGGCAACCTTGATGTTGAACAGGGTCTGCAGGAAGCGGCCCTGACGCAGGCGCTTGAGCAGGTAGTTGTAGTTCATGTTGATCGGCGTCGGTTCTTTGCCGTCACCATAGATGATCCCGGGAACGTAGCCCTCACGACGAGCTTGACGAGCGGCCCCCTTGCCTGTCCCCGTCCGTGCCTGGGCTTCAAGATCAATGATCTCACGAGCCATTTTGTCTCTCCTATCGAGTTTCAGTCCGCCGCCCTCCAAGGGTGAAACGGCGCGACCGGCGGCGGATAGCAGGGAATCGGGGCAAAGGAAAGCGGGAAACGCCTGCAAAACCGCTGCTTTCGTACGGGTCGCGGCGGGGGGGCCGGGTGTCGCGGGCAGGAAAGCCGGGTGCGCCAGCGGCCCTATCCTGCCCTCATGGATCGCATGTTCCCCGCCTTTGGCAAGACCCTTTCCGCCGCCCGCGCGCCCCTTGCCGCATTTGCCGCGATGGGGGTGCTCTGGGGCACCTTTGCCGCCGTCTTGCCGGACCTGAAGGCGCAACTGGGCGTGGATGAGCGCAGCTTGGGCCTCTTGCTGCTGGCCACGCCTTTGGCCGCCGTGTCGGCGATGCTGGCCGCGCCGATGATCGGGGCGGCTTTGGGGCGTGTGGCCTTGCCGGTCGCGGCGGGGATCATGGCGCTGGCCTTCATGTTGCCGGGGCAGGTCTGGCTGCCGCTGCTGTTTCCCTTTGCCATGATGGCCTGCGGGGCGGGGACCGGGCTGACCGATGTGCTGATGAATGCCCGCGTCTCGGCCCTGGAAAACGCGCGGGGCCTGCATCTGATGAACCTCTGCCATGCCGCCTACAGTTTTGGCTATGCGGGCGGGGCCTTGGCCACGGGGGCAATGCGCGGGGCAGAGTGGGGCCCGGCCTGGGTGATGGGCACCTGCGCCGCGCTGGCCTTGGCGATGGTGGTCCTGACCCTTGAGGCCGATGGCCGGATTGACGGGCTGCGCAAGCCCAAGGATGGCAGCGCCGCGCCGCTGGGCCTGATCCCGGTCTTTGGTGGGGTGATCGTGCTGATCGCCTTCCTGACCGAAAACGCGGCCGAGAACTGGTCTGCCCTGCACATCGAACAGACCCTCGGCGGCAGTCCTGAACAGGGCGCGATGGGGCCTGCGGCGCTGGCCCTGACGATGGGGTTCGCGCGGCTGGCGGGGCAGGGGCTGGTGGCGCGGATCAATCCCTTCCGGCTGCTGATGGGGGGCGCGGTGCTGTCAGCCTGTGGCGCGCTGGGCGCGGCGCTGGCGACTTCCCCTGGTCTGGCCTATGCCGGGTTCATCGTCATGGGGGTCGGGTCTTCGGTGATCGCACCCACCGGGTTTTCGCTGGTGGGCAGGCTCGCCGCGCCCGAGTCACGGGCGCGGGCGGTGGCGCGGGCGACGCTGCTGGGGTACTTTGGCTATTTCTTCGGCCCGCCGATGCTGGGCTTTGTTGCAGGCACCTTCGGCCTGCGCTTCGCCTTCGTCTTCGCCGCCGCCATGCTGCTGACGGTGCTTGTGGTGGCCCCCTTGATGCGGCGTGCGGGCGGCGCCCCCTCACCCTGACCCTCTCCCCCGGCGGGGAGAGGGGAGGCCCAGTCGGGACGCGGTCTTACGCCCAGTCCCCTTCGAAGCCCTTGGGCACCAGAAGGTTGTGCCGTCCGAGGTTCTTCACGACCCGCTCGCCGCAGAGGGCCATCGTCACGTCCAGTTCCTTGCGCAGGATGGACAGCGCGGCGGTCACCCCCGCCTCTCCCATCGCGCCGAGGCCATAGATGTAGGACCGCCCGATCATCGTGGCATTGGCCCCCATCGCCAGCGCCTTGAGGATGTCCTGACCCGAGCGGATGCCTGAATCCAGCCAGACCTCACAGCGGCCCGCCACGGCATCGACGATGCGCGGCAACATGCGGATCGACGACAGGGCACCGTCCAACTGTCGCCCGCCGTGGTTTGACACGATGATCGCATCGGCCCCGAATTCCGCCGCGCGCTTGGCGTCCTCTTCGTCGAGGATGCCCTTCAGGATGAACTTGCCGCCCCATTGGTCGCGGATGCGGGCGACCTTCGCCCAGTCGAGTTGCGGGTCGAACTGTTCGTTGGTCCAGGACGAGAGCGAGGACAGGTCGCCCACGCCCTTGGCATGGCCAACGATGTTGCGGAAGGTGTGGCGCTTGGTGCCCAGCATTCCCATGGCCCAACGCGGGCGGCGACACATGTCAAGGATGTTGGGAAGCGTCAGGCGCGGCGGGGCGGACAGGCCGTTTTTCAAATCCTTGTGCCGCTGGCCAAGGATTTGCAGGTCCAGCGTCAGCACCAGCGCGGAACATCTGGCCGCCTGTGCCCGCTGGATCAGGCGATCCACGAAGTCATGGTCCTGCATGACGTAAAGCTGGAACCAGAAGGGCGCGGTGGTGTGTTCGGCCACATCCTCGATCGAACAGATCGACATGGTGGACAGGGTGAAGGGCAAGCCAAACTTTTCCGCTGCCCGCGCCGCCTTGATCTCGCCATCCGCGCTTTGCATGCCGGTGAAGCCGACGGGGGCAAGGGCAACGGGCATGGTGACGGCTTGCCCGATCATCGTCCCTGCGGTGGACCGGTTCGACATGTCCACGGCCACCTTCTGACGCAGGCGGATCTGGTGGAAATCGCTGACATTGTCGCGGAAGGTCTGTTCGGTGTAGCTGCCGCTTTCGCAGTAATCGAAGAACATCTTCGGCACCCGCCGCTTGTGCAGGCGTTTCAGGTCGTCGATGCAGGTGATCACGGTCATGGCGGGTCCTCGGAAAGTGGTCATCTTTCCTTACCAATTCCAAAGACCGCCTGCAATCAGCCAAGCGGTTCGACCCGCCCGATCAAGGCCGCCTGTCCATGCCGCGTCCCCTGCGCGTCCGTGACCGTCCACAGCACCGTGTCGCGGATCATGAACCGCCGTCCCGTGGCCGAGATGCGGATGCCTTGGTAGTCGCCGACCCAGACCTTGGTCAGTGCCGCCGCCAGAAGCCGGGCGCGGTCGCCCTGAATGTCCGGCTCCGTCTCGGCGGACAGGCGCGAGGGCAGGCGGGTGAAGCGGTCCCAGTCCATCTCCCACAGGTGCAGCGCGGCGGTATTGGCATAGCGGAAGACGGGATCAACCTCGGTCCCGTGCGACACCACGGGATGCGGCAGGTCCCGCAGCGTGGCGGTCAGGGTGGCCGCGTCCATACCCGCCTGACCGGGGATCAGGTCGCGCCCCACCACGCGGGCGAAACTGTCGGCCAAAAGGCGCGCATAGGCGCGGGTCGCGGCAGAGTCGGGCATTCAGGCCCGCCCGGCGGTGGCGGAGAGGCTGACCGGATCGATTCCCATCCCGCGCAGCACCGCCGCCCATTTTCCCGCATCATCGGCGGAAAACACCACATCCGCCGCCGCATCCGCGATCAGCCAGCCATTCGCGAGGATTTCCTGCTCGAGTTGCCCCGGACCCCAGCCCGAATAGCCCAAGGCCAGCAGGGCCTGCGCCGGTCCATCGCCTGCGGCCAAGGCCTCGAGGATGTCCAGCGTCGCGGTCATGCCGAAGGTGGCGTCAATCTGCATCGTCGCCGGACCGCCGCGATAATCCCGGCTGTGCAGCACGAACCCGCGCCCGCGTTCCACGGGGCCGCCGTAATGCACATGGATGTCACGCCCGCTGTCGCCAGAGGGAATGTTCAACTGTTCCAGCAGGTTGGCAAAGGACAAGTCTCGCGCGGGGCGGTTGATGATCAGCCCCATCGCGCCATCGTCGGAATGGGCGCAGATCAGGATCACGCTCTTCTCGAACCTAGGGTCCCCCATGCCGGGCATCGCGATCAGCAGTTTTCCGTCAAGGTCCATCGTGCTGTTCCTTTGTCCCGCCTCTGGCCAATGTGGCCCTGTTGCGAGGATGCCTCAAGTCCCCGTCGTGGTTCCGGGCTTCGCCTTATCGTGATTTCCTCCGCGCCGGTGGCTGGGGCATGGTCGCGCCATGTTGAAAACTGCCCTCACCCTTGCCGTGCTGACCCTGTCGGCCCCGACCGCCAAAGCCCAGACGCAGGCCGATATCCTTGCGGCGCGGCTGTTGCCGGGCTTTGTCACCGATCACGGCACACGCATGGCCGGGTTGGAGATGGCCTTCGCGCCGGGATGGAAGACCTATTGGCGCGCGCCGGGCGATGCGGGCATTCCGCCGGTGTTCGACTGGACCGGATCGCAGAACGTCAAGGCGGTGCGCCTGTATTGGCCGCGCCCGTCGGTGTTTCATCTGAACGGGATGCAAAGCGTGGGCTATCATGACGCGCTCGTCCTGCCGCTGGAGGTGGAGCCGCTGGACCCCGCCCAGCCCGTGGCGCTGCGGATGCGGGTCGATCTTGGGGTGTGCAAGGACATCTGCATGCCTGCGACGCTGGACCTGTCCGCCGATTTGACACCGGGTGGCGGCGAAGCAGCCATCCGCACGGCACTGGCCGATCAGCCCATCAGCGCCGGACAGGCCGGTGTGATCGCCGTGCATTGCGCGGTCGAGCCGATCCGCGACGGGCTGCGCGTGACGGCGCATCTCGATCTGCCCTCGCAGGGGACCGAAGAGACGGTGGTGCTGGAATCCGGCCTGCCGGGCGTCTGGGTGTCCGAGGCGACGACGACCCGCGACGCCGGGCGTCTGACGGCTGTGGTCGATATGGTCCCCCCTGACGGCGCGCCTTTCGCTTTGGATCGGTCGGGCGTGGTGGTCACCGTGATCGCGCCGGATCGGGCGGTGGAGATCCGGGGCTGTCCGGGGGGGTGAGCCTTCTTTTGGCCCGTAGCTTTGGGCATCAATGCAATCCCTGCCGTTACACTGGACAAAGATCTATTTCCGCCGCTTGTGCTCTTCCAACCTTGGGAAAATCTCGACGAAGTTGCAGGGACGGTGGCGGTAATCCAACTGCCAGCGCAATATCTCATCCCAAGCGTCCCGGCACCCACCCGGTGACCCCGGCAGCGCGAACAGATACGTCCCCCCCGCCACCCCGCCACAGGCGCGCGACTGCACCGCCGAGGTGCCGATCTTCTGCATCGAGACGAGGGTGAAGACCGTGCCAAAGGCCTCGATCTCTTTTTCATAGACATCGCGATGCGCCTCGACGGTCACGTCGCGCCCGGTCAGGCCGGTGCCGCCGGTGGTCAGGATCACATCCACCTCCGGATCGGCGATCCAGCCGCGCAGGCGGGCGGCGATCTCGGCCCGGTCGTCCTGTACGATGCCCCGCGCGGCCAGCACGTGCCCCGCACCGGTCAGGCGTTCGACCAGCGTATCGCCGGAACGGTCATCCGCGGCGGTGCGCGTGTCGCTGACGGTCAGGACCGCGATGCGGACCGGGATGAAATCCCGGCTTTCGTCAATACGGGACATGGGCTTACCCCCTCTGCATCAGGGCCAGACGCAGGGCCAGCCCTGCGAAGATCGTCGCACTCACCCGCCCCAGCCAGCGTGCGATGGCGTCAGAGGCCGCCAGCCGCTGCCCGACTCCGCCCGCAAAGACCGCGACCGCGCCATTGACCAGCAGACCGCCGGTCGCGAAGACCACCCCCAGCGTCAAGAACTGCGCGAGGACGGGCCGGGTCGGGTCCACGAATTGCGGCAGGAAGGCCAGGATGAACAGGATCACCTTGGGGTTCAGCAGGTTGACCAGCATCCCGTCCAGAAACACGCGCCCCAGCGGGCGCGGTGCGACCGTCGCCCCTTGGCCCAAGGGGCCGGAGCGCAACGCCATGATAGCGAGATACAAGAGATAAACCACCCCGCCCCAGCGGATCACGTCAAAGGCCGCCGGATGCGCGGCCACCACTGCGCCAAGGCCCAGCCCCGCGATCAGCGTATGGATCATCCCGCCCGCCGCAATGCCCGCATTGGCCGCCAACCCGGCGCGCGGCCCGGATTTCAGACCCTGGGCCAGCGTGAACATCATGTCCGCCCCCGGTGTCAGGTTCAGCGCCAAGGCCGCGGGCACGAAGGCCAGCAGCACAAGGGGATCGACCGGCAGCGTCATGGGGTCAGCCTTTCGCGGATCGCCAGCAGATCGGCCCAAGCCTCGCGCTTGGCGGCGGGGTTGCGCAACAGATAGGCCGGATGCGTCATCGGCATCACCGGCCGGTCCAGAGCCGTGGTCCATGTGCCGCGCAGGCGCAGGATGCCCTTCGCGCCCAAGAGTGCCGAACAGGGCGTATTCCCCATCAGCACGATCACCTGTGGACGGGCGAGTTCGATATGGCGTTCGACAAAGGGGCGCATCATGGCGATTTCCTCGGGCGAGGGGTCGCGATTGCCCGGTGGCCGCCATGGCATGACGTTGGTGATATAGAGCGCCGATTGCAGGTCGGCACTGTCGCGCGACAGGCCGATGGCGGCGAACATGCGGTCCAGCAACTGCCCTGCCGCGCCGACGAAAGGCTTGCCGTGCAAGTCTTCGTCCCGCCCTGGGGCCTCGCCCAGCACCAGCACCCGCGCGCCGGGCTGGCCATCGGAAAAGACCAGCGATTTTGCGCCCTGCTTCAACTCGCAATGCTCAAAGCCCGCAAGCGCTGCGCGCAGGGCGTCAAGGTCCGTTGCAGCGCGGGCGGCGGCCTTTGCGGCGGCCACGCCCTCATCCGCTGCCTGTTGCTGGCGCTGTTCGGGGGTGATGCGCGGCGTGAACTCGGCCACTGGCGTCGGGGCCGGGCGCGCGGCGGGAGGTGCGACCGCGCCGGGGGCTGCGGCGGGCTTTGCCGCCCAGGGCGCACGCTCTGGCAGGTCATAGGAATTGACCGGATCATCCCCGATGAATTCGGTCACGCCGCAATCGATCTGCCACGCCAGTGCGGCCAAGGCAGCCTGAACCCCTGCGGGGGAGGATGTGTCGATCTCGATTCCCATGCGGGGACGGTAGGCGCATGGGGCGGGGGCGGCAAGGGCCGGGGGAGACGCCCCCTCACCCTGACCCTCTCCCCCGCGGGGAGAGGGGAGGCCCGATTCTGACAGTCTCAGGCCAGTCCGACCCCGGGGACCATCCGTGCCCGGCCTTGCACAAGGCGCAACGGCTTTGCGATCCGACCCGCGTCGTCCTTCGTGCTTGTCCCCTTCCCCCCGGCTTTCTATAACCCGCGCAACCGCCGCACCGGAGAGATGCCCCAAGGAGCCGCTCATGTCCTTTCGCGCCCGCCACCTTCTGGGGATCGAGCATCTGTCGCCGCAGGAAATCGTCACCATCCTTGATCTGGCGGATCGCTATGTCGATCTGAACCGCCGCACGGTGAAACAATCCGACGTGCTGGCGGGAATGACGCAGATCAACATGTTCTTTGAGAACTCCACCCGCACGCAGGCGAGTTTTGAGCTGGCCGGAAAACGCCTTGGCGCGGATGTGATGAACATGTCGGTGGCGTCCTCCAGCGTGAAGAAGGGCGAGACGCTGATCGACACCGCGATGACGCTGAACGCAATGCACCCGGATTTGCTGGTGGTACGGCACGGGGCCTCGGGCGCGGTGAACCTGCTGGCCTCCAAGGTGAATTGCGCGGTCCTGAACGCGGGGGACGGGCGGCATGAGCATCCGACGCAGGCACTGCTGGACGCTTTGACCATTCGCCGCGCCAAGGGGCGTATCCAGCGCCTGACCGTGGCGATTTGCGGCGACATCGCGCATTCGCGCGTGGCGCGGTCGAACCTGATCCTGCTGGGCAAGATGGAAAACCGCATCCGCCTGATCGCGCCGCCCACCCTGATGCCGGCGGGTGTGGGCGAGTTTGGCTGCGAGCTTTACGACGACATGAAAGCAGGGCTTGAGGGGTGCGACGTGGTGATGATGCTGCGTTTGCAGAAGGAACGCATGGATGGCGGGTTCATTCCGTCCGAGCGGGAGTATTACCACCGCTACGGGCTGGACGCTGAAAAGCTGGCCTATGCCAAGCCCGACGCCATCGTGATGCATCCGGGGCCCATGAACCGGGGGGTGGAGATTGACGGCGAGATTGCCGATGACATCAACCGCTCGGTGATCCAAGAGCAGGTCGAGATGGGCGTCGCCGTCCGGATGGCCTGCATGGACCTGCTTGCGCGGAACCTGCGGGCAGAGCGCGGGGCCAAGGCGGCGGAGGTGATGGTGTGAGGCCAGAGAAACGAAATCAAAGCGCAACGGCAGGGGCGCGGCCGTCACGCCGGGGTGGTTGCACGTATACGTGCGGCCGCCCCGGGGGGGCGGGACGGCCGCGCCCCGATGCTTTGGGCATCGGGGCAATCCTGACCGTTACGCCTGCCCACCCTCTCTTGCGGCGGTATCTCGCATGACCCCCGACCCCAACCGCAAACCCACCAAAGAAGAGATGCGCGCCGGGGGCATGGTGGCCATGGCCGTGCTGGTCTTCCTTGCCCTTTTCGTGGCCGGTTTCATCTGGCTTGCTGCCTGACCCAAAGGTTCCCCATGATCCTGCATTTCGAAAACGCCCGCTTGATCGACCCCGAAGCCGGGACCGATGCGCTTGGCAGTCTGACGGTCAAGGACGGGCTGATCGTGGCGCGGAACGGGGCTGCACCGAAACAGGCGGAAATCTTAGACGCGGGCGGCAAATGCCTTGCCCCCGGTATGGTGGATTGGGGCGTCAAGATCGGCGAACCGGGAGAGCGGCACCGGGAATCCTTCCGCTCTGCTGGCCTTGCTGCCGCTGCCGGAGGTGTAACCACCATCATCGCCCGCCCCGACACCACCCCCGCCATCGACACGCCCGAAACGCTGGAATTCGTCACCCGCCGCGCAGCCGAGGCCCCCGTCCGAATCCGCCACATGGCCGCCCTGACCAAGGGGCGTGAGGGGCGCGAGATGACGGAAATCGGCTTTCTTCTGGACGCCGGGGCCATCGCCTTTACCGACGCCTTCCATGTGGCGACGGAAACCAAGGCGCTGTCGCGGGCCTTCACCTATGCGCGCTCGCTTGGTGCCTTGGTGGTCGGCCATCCTCAGGAGCCGGGGCTGAGCGCCGGGGCGGCGGCGACCTCGGGCAAATTCTCCAGCTTGCGCGGTCTGCCGGGGGTGTCCCCGATGGCCGAACGCATGGGGCTGGAGCGGGACCTTGCCCTCGTCGAAATGACGGGCGTGCGCTATCATGCCGACCAGATCACCACCGCCCGCAGCCTGCCTGCGCTGGAACGGGCCAAGGCGGCGGGGCTGGATGTCACCGCCGGAACCTCGATCCACCATCTGACGCTGAATGAAATCGACGTCGGCGATTACCGGACCTTCTTCAAGATGACCCCGCCGCTGCGATCCGAAGAGGATCGCATGGCAATTGTCGAGGCCGTGGCGAATGGGCTGATCGACGTCATCTCGTCGATGCACACCCCGGCGGATGAGGAATCCAAGCGCCTGCCGTTTGAAGAGGCCGCCGCCGGTGCCGTGGCGCTGGAGACCCTGCTGCCCGCTGCGATGCGCCTGTACCACGCGGGCGCGATGGACATGCCGACGCTGTGGCGCGCGCTGTCCTTGAACCCCGCCCGCCGATTGGGCCTGCCGCAGGGGCGGCTGGCCGAAGGGTCACCTGCCGACCTGATCCTGTTCGATCCTGATGCGCCCTTCTTGCTGGACCGCTTCACCCTGCGCTCGAAATCCAAGAACACCCCGTTTGACGGGCAGCGGATGGAGGGTAAGGTTCTGGCAACCTTCGTCGCCGGGACGCTGGTATTCAAGGCGTGACCATGGTTCCTGACATCACCTCTGCCCCCGTGCTGCTGCTGGCCGTCGCGGCGCTGTCTTACCTGCTGGGGTCGATCCCCTTTGGGATCGTGATCACCCGCGCGCTTGGCTTGGGTGATCTTCGCCAGATCGGGTCTGGCAATATCGGGGCGACCAACGTGCTGCGGACAGGGAACAAGCCCGCCGCATTGGCCACGCTGCTGCTGGACGCAGGCAAGGGCGGGATTGCCGTGCTGCTGGCGCGGTGGTTGGTCGGCGAGGACGCGGCACAGATCGCGGCGGCGGCGTCGTTCCTTGGGCACCTGTTCCCGGTCTGGCTGGGGTTCAAGGGCGGCAAGGGGGTGGCGACCTTCCTTGGCACGCTGCTCGCGCTGGCATGGCCGGTGGGGATTGCCACCTGCCTGACATGGGCGGCGACGGCGGCGGTCAGCCGTATTTCATCGCTGTCGGCCTTGGTCGCCACGGCATCGGCCCCTGTCTGGCTGGTGGTGCTGGGTCAGCCGCAGATGGCGGCGCTGGCGGTGGGGTTGGCCGCGCTGGTTTGGGTGCGCCATTCGGCCAATATCGCAAGGCTGCGCGCGGGAACCGAGCCGAAGATCGGCAAGAAGAACGCCTGACCTCTGCCCACCGACAAAACCGTTGACCGAGTCCCGCTTTGTGCCAATGATTCCCCGGCCCGCCGATCAATGAGCGGGCCTTAGTGACATACGAGGGAACGGGTTATGAATGTTTTCGAGGCGGTGAAATCCGTCTTTTCCAACTACGCCAATTTCCGGGGCCGGGCGCGCCGGTCGGAATACTGGTGGTGGGCTTTGGCCTACATCATCATCGTGATCGTGCTTGGCTTTGTTGAGCGGGCGGTGCTGGGCAGCGGTTCCGCCGACGTCACCTCGGGCGATGGTGCGGTGGGGGCCAGCTTCAATGCAGGCATCCTGTCGGGGCTGTTCATGCTCGCCTCTGCCATTCCTTACCTTGCTGTAGGGGCACGTCGTCTGCATGACATCGACCGCAGCGGATGGTGGGCGCTCATCGTTTTGATCCCGTTTATCGGCGGGCTGATCTTGCTGTACTGGTATGTCCAGCCCGGCACGCCGGGACAGAACCGCTTCGGTGATCCGGTATAAAGGCGCCTAAAGACTTGACGCCGCATAGATCGGCGTCAGGTCGCCCTTCCAAGCGCCGTGATACAACTCCAGCCAACGGTCCGCTTGCGTCTTGCCGGTGGCCAGCGTCTGCATCAAGGGCGCGAGGTGGCGTTCCTCATCCATCCCCCGCGCGGCAAGGCCCGCATGCGACAGGCCCACGGCGGCACGGGCGAGGTCGATGATCTTCACCCCATCCGCTTCACCGGCCAGCCCATCCACCGATGCGGCGACGCGCAGGCCTTCGCGGGTATCCGCGTCCAAGCCCTTGACCAGATCCCATGCCGCATCCAGCGCGGTCTGGTCATACATCAGCCCGACCCAGAAGGCCGGCAGCGCCACGACATGCGCCTGATCGCCCATGTCGGCACCGCGCATTTCGATGTATTTCTTCACCCGCGCCTCGGGGAAGACGGTCGTCATATGGTCGGCCCAATCGGAAAGCGTGGGCTTTTCGCCGGGCAGGGCGGGCAGTTCGCCTTTCAGGAAATCGCGGAAGGATTGGCCAAGCGCGTTGATGTATTTCCCGTCCCGGTAAACGAAATACATCGGCACATCCAAGACCCAGTCGACATAGGCCTGAAAGCCGAAATCGCCCTTGAACGCAAAGGGCAGCATCCCGGTGCGCGAATTGTCCAACCCCCGCCAGATGCGCGAGCGCCACGACTTGTGCCCGTTCAACTTGCCATCAAAGAACGGCGACGAGGCAAACAGCGCCGTCGCAATCGGCTGCAAGGCCAGCGACACGCGCAGTTTTTTCACCATGTCCGCCTCGGACGCATAGTCGAGGTTCACCTGAACCGTGCAGGTGCGATACATCATCTGCGTGCCATGTGTGCCGACGCGGCCCATGTAATCGGTCATCAGCCGGTAGCGGCCCTTGGGCATGACCGGCATCTGGTCATGCGTCCATTCCGGTGCGGCCCCGATGCCCATGAAGCGGATGCCAAGCGGGTCCGCGATCCCGCGCACCTCATCCAGATGGGTCTGCAACTCGGCCGCGGTCTCGTTCAGGTTTTCCACCGCCGCGCCCGAGAGCTCGAACTGCCCGCCCGGTTCAAGGCTGACCGTCGCGCCATTCCGCTTCAGTCCGATGACATTGTCCCCCTCGACCATCGGCTCCCACCCATGGCGTTCGGTCAGGCCATCAAACAGCGCCTTGATCGAGCGATCCCCGGCATAGGGCAGGGGGTTGCGGCTGTCGGTCAGCCAGCCGAATTTTTCATGCTCGGTCCCGATGCGCCATTCGGATTTTGGCTTGGACCCCGATTCCACCAGTTCCGTCAGTTGTTCGAACCGTTCGATCGGCCCGCCGCCGGATTGGGGAATGGACATGGAAAAGCTCCGCTCAGGTCTCAAGGTGCCAAGAGGTGCTTTGACCTGACGGTCAAGTCAAGGGTCCGCGGGCCATGGCGTGTCAGGATGGGCTTCGCTGCCACGCAGGCGTTACACAGCGCTCATTGACGGACCATGCCAAGACCACGCCGCCGCCAGATCACGCGGTTCTCGGCGATGTCGGGGACGACGGCCTGTCCCTGACCCGTCGGCCCCTCAAGTGCCGCGACCACCGCGCCAAGGTCGATGCCCGGCAGACTGGCAAAGGCGTCAAACAGGGCATCGGCCCCCGCCGCCTGCGTCGGGATCAGCAGGGCCTGACCGTCGCCCTGTTTCAACCGCCACACCGCCCGCCCGCGCATGCGCAGCAAACGCACCTCGGCCAGATCAGAGAGGCCGACCGATCCGCCCATGGTCGGGCCGAAATAGGTGATGCTGCCTTCGTCCACTTCCACCACGCCGGGGGCGTCGCCCGTCGCCTGAAAGCGCAGGCGGCGCAGGGCGGTCCAGACCCATCCCGCGCCAAGCGCGGCCACGGCAAGGCCAAGGGGCACCAGAACCACCCCGCCGAAAGAGGCGATCCACAGGCCCAGCGCCAGAACCACCGCACCCGCGATGACCTCGCGCCCTTGCCACAGCGCCTCGCGCGCGCCTTCGCGCAGGGGGATCATGTCCAATCCCCAAGGGTGGACTGCCACAGGGTCAGCGCAGCAATTGCCGCTGTTTCTGCCCGAAGGATGCGCGGGCCAAGACTGACCGGCACCACGGCGGGATGGGCGCGCAGGCGGTCGCGTTCGTCAATGGAAAACCCGCCCTCGGGGCCGATCAGCACTGCCCAAGGGCCGGGGGTCAGCGCGGCGAGTGTCTGGCGGGTGGTGATCAGCGACTCATCGGCCCAAAGGATGCGGCGATCCGTTGGCCAAGCGGCGAGCAGACGGTCCAGGGGCTGCACCTCGTCCACCGGGGGCACAAGGGTCGCGCCGCATTGTTCGGCGGCCTCGACGGCATGGGCGCGGGCCTTGTCCACGCGCAACCGTTCGGCATTGGTAAAGCGCGTCTGCACCGGGCAAAGCCGCGCCACCCCAAGCTCCACCGCCTTTTCCACGATGAATTGCGTGCGGTCTTTCTTCACCGGCGCAAACAGCAACCACAGGTCCGGCGGCATTGCCTGCGGGCGGGCCGGGTCGAGACAGACCAGCCGCCCGGTGCGTTTTCCGCCCTCGGCCACTGTCGCCAACCACTCGCCATCGCGCCCGTTGAACAGGAGCACACCCGCGCCCAAAGGCAGGCGCATCACGGCGAAAAGGTAATTCGCCTGACCCTCGGACAGGGCCACGCCTTGCCCCGCGCCAAGGGGGCAGTCTACAAAGAGCCTGATTTTCGCATCTGTCATGCAGGCACCCTATGACCCAACCCCCGCAATTTCCAGAGCCCGAACACACGGGCGTGGTGGCCGATGCGCCGCGCGGCAATTGGGTGGATACGCTGGCTCCGGGATGGAGCCGCCCCTACCTGCGCCTGTCGCGTGCCGACCGGCCCATTGGCACTTGGCTGTTGTGGTTGCCCTGCCTGTGGGCGGTGGCTTTGGCGGGGGCGTCGCAGGGAGGATACACGCTGCATGACCTGTGGCTGGTCGCCTCCTCGGGCATCGGGGCTTTTCTGATGCGGGGGGCGGGGTGCACATGGAACGACTTTACCGACCGCGATTTTGACGCCGCCGTGGCGCGCACGAAAAGCCGACCGCTGCCCTCGGGTCAGGTCAGCCCGAAACAGGCGCTGGTCTGGATGGCGGTGCAGGCCTGTTTGGCCGCGCTGATCCTGTTCAGCTACAATTGGCTGGCCATCGGGCTGGGGGTCGCCTCGCTGGCCTTGGTGGCGGTTTATCCCTTTGCCAAGCGCTTCACATGGTGGCCGCAGGTGTTTCTGGGGTTGGCCTTCAACTGGGGGGCCTTGCTGATGTGGGCGGCACAGAATGGCACTGTCCCCCCCGCCGCGCTGGCACTGTATGCGGCGGGGATTGTCTGGACGCTGTTCTATGACACGATCTATGCCCATCAGGACACCGAAGATGACGCCCTGATCGGTGTGAAATCCACAGCGCGACTGTTTGCCGACCAATCGCCTCGCTGGCTGGCAGGGTTCATGATGGCCAGCGTGGCCCTGCTTGCCTTGGCGGTGATCCTTGCGCTGGTGGACCGCCCCTCTCCGCTGACGGTGCTGGTGGGTCTGGCTGGGGTGATGGCCTTTGGCTGGCACTTGCTGTGGCAGTTGCGCCAGTTGGACATCGCCGATCCGGGCAATTGCCTGCGGCTGTTCCGCTCCAACCGCGATGCCGGACTGATCGTTGCGCTGTTTCTTGCCGCGTCGGCCCTTGTCTGAGTGACCTTTGATTGATCCCCGCGCCCATGCCGCCTAAAGCAGACGGGCGGGGAATCCTCCTCGGCCATCCGGATGGAGGGTCGCGGCCCCTCTTTGGGACGATCCGCCAGCAGGACGAAAAGCCGAAAGCCAACCGATGCGCCTGACCCTTCCGACCACTGCCGCCCGCTTGCCCGCATGGCTGCTGGCGCTGCTTGCCTTTCTCGGGGCGGGGCTTTTGTCATTGCTGGTGGCCTGGGGTGCTGCCGCGCTGATCGAGACGCGGTCGGTTGCCTCCGTCGAAGCCCGCTATGCCGAACAGCAGATCGAAGGGATCAGCGTCGCCTCTGACGGGTTGCGCGTGATCCTGACCGGCACCGCCCAATCCGAGGCCGCGCGGTTCCGTGCCGTCAATCAGGCGGGCCGCGTCGTGGACAGCGGGCGCATCGTCGATGAAATTCAGGTCGCGCCCTCCAAGGTGATCGAGGCCCCGCGCTATTCGGTCGAGATGCTGCGAAACGACGATGGCATCCAGTTGATCGGCCTTTTGCCGGATGACGAGTCGGAAACCAATCTGACCACGGCAGCGGCGGCCTTGGGACAGGCGGGGGTGTCGGCGATGCTGGAAACCGCCAGCTTCGATCCGCCCACCACATGGCAACCGGCCTTTGATTTCGGCGTCGCCGCGCTGCGGATGTTGCCGCGCAGCAAGATTTCCGTCGCCGCCGATGGCGTGACCGTGACCGCGATTGCGGCGTCCGAGGCGGAGAAGCGCCAATTCGAGGCAGAGCTTGCCGCCATCACCCCCAAAGCTCCCCCCGTCACGGTGGCCATCTCGGCCCCGCGCCCGGTGCTGACGCCCTTTACCCTGCGTTTTGTGATCGACGCCACCGGCCCGCATTTCGACTCCTGCTCTGCCGACACCGAACGCGCGCGCGACCGCATCCTTGCCGCCGCCTATGCCGCCGGGATGGATGGAGCGGCGAATTGCGTCATCGGTCTGGGCGTGCCCACCCCGCGCTGGGCCGAAGCGGCCGAGGCCGGGATCAAGGCGCTGGCGAGCCTGGGTGGCGGGACGCTGACCTTTGCGGATGCCGATATCACCCTGCTTGCGGCGGAAACCACCGATCAGGCCACCTTTGACCGCGTCTTGGGCGAATTGCAGACGGCCTTGCCGCCGGTGTTCTCGCTGGATGCGACCCTGCCGAAGAAGCCCGATGCGCCCATCGCGGGACCGGCCGAATTCACCGCCGAACTGGACAAGTCCGGCAAGGTCGAACTGCGGGGCCGTCTGGTCGACGAGGCCGAGCGCGCCATCGTCGACGCCTTTGCCAAGGCGCAATTCGGCGTCAAGAACGTCTATGTCGCGACCCGGCTTGATCCCGAGCTTCCCGATGGCTGGCCCGTGCGCGTGCTGGCGGGCCTTGAGGCTTTAGGCGAGGTGGCGCATGGCAAACTCCTCGTGCGTGCGGACACGGTCGAGGTGACGGGCGTGACCGGATCGCAGCAGGCCCGCGCGCGGATCAGCCAAATCCTGTCGGGCAAGCTGGGGCAGGGCCAGACCTTCAAGGTTTCGGTCAGCTATGAAAAGGCGCTGGACCCGCAGGCCGCCCTGCCCACGCCCGCGCAATGTCTGGCCGATGTGCAGCAATTGCTGAAGTTCAAGAAGATCAGCTTCACCCCCGGTTCGGCGGAAATCGAAGCCTCTGCCGTCGGTCTGGTGTCCTCCATTGCCGATGTGCTGGCGCAATGCCCGCCGATGGAGCTTGAGATCGCCGGCCACACCGACGCGCAGGGCAGCGAAGAGGGCAACCGCGCTCTGTCGCAAGCGCGGGCCGAGGCGGTGCTGGTGGCACTGCAAGGCCGCCGCGTGGATGTCTCCAAGATGCGCGCCGTGGGCTATGGCGAGTCCAACCCCATCGCGGAAAACGAAACCGATCTGGGGCGCGAGGCGAACCGCCGCATCGAATTCACCCCCTTCGGTGCCGCCGCCAAACCGGCCCCCGCAGCCGAGGCCCCGACCAAGAGCGATGGCACAGTGATCGCCGCCAAACCCCTGCCGGAAAACGCCCAAGCCTGCGTGACGAACGCGCAAGAGGTTCTGGCCAAGCAGAAGATCACCTTCGATCCCGGTTCCGCCCGGATCGACTCTGCCGCCGATGGCGTGATGGCGGCCTTGGCCACGGTGCTGAAGCAATGCCCCGCCCTGCCGGTGGAAATCAGCGGCCACACCGACTCGCAGGGGACAGAGCGCAACAACAAGCGCCTCAGCCAGCAACGGGCCGAAGCGGTGGTGGCCGCGCTGAAAGAGGCGGGTGTGGACACGGGCCAGATGTCCGCCATGGGCTACGGCGAGGAAAAGCCGATTGCCGACAATGGCAACGAGGCCGGGCGAGAGACAAACCGCCGCATCGAAATCGCGCTGTTGGGCGGCGCCGCGGTCCCGGCGGCCTTGCCACGCCTGCCCGATGGCACCCCCGATTTCACCAAGGATACTTCGCCGTCGGTCGCCCCTGCGGAAAACACCTTGCGTCCCAAGGCCCGCCCCGCGAATAACGAGTGACAGGGATACAAGCGGAAGCGCCATGAACCGGACCGAATTCATCATCGTCACCGCCATCATCCTTCTGGCGGCCTTTGCGCTGGGCTGGTTCGCGCATTGGCTGTTGCACCGCTTCACCCGCATCGCGGGTGGGGACATGGCGGAAATGGACAACCTCGCCCAATCCCTGCACGAGGCCGAAGAGGCACGGGATCAGGCGCTTTACTACCTCGAGCAGCGCGAGGCAGAATTGATGAACCAGATCGCCCAGACCGAGGCCGAATTGCGCGCCGCGATGGAGGGCCTGCGCGACGCGCGGCACGAGGCGCAGGAAATGCGCGACTACATCGAACGCATGCACGCGGCGAGTTGAGACGGTCTTTCTCGCGTCCGCCGACGTTTCACGCGTTTTCGGGGAGGGCCGGACCCTGCGCCTGAGTCACTGGCTGGCGGAATTGGCCGCAAATTCCTTCGAAGGAATTTGCAAATCCGTTCGAACGGATTTGTTCAGCCCAAACCGTCCAAGCATGCCCGCATGAGCGGCGATTCCCCGTCTTCCAGCCCGTCGATGACGTCGAAATGGTGCCGCCCCGGATCGACCGTCCAGCCGCAATCCCAGCGTTCCGACAACAATCGCGCCTGCCAGAGGAACAGCGGGCGTTCCTGACCGCCAACCCAGACATGGGCCTGCACGCCCGCGCGCAGGGGTAGGCGGGTGGGGCTTTCGGAGGCAACCTCGGCCGCGTCCAGCCGCAGATCGTCTTGCATCGCGGTGTCCAACAGCGGTTCCAGATCGGCCACCGGCGCAATCGGCACCACCCGCACCACTGTGGGAAGGTCGATATCGGCGCAGCCCATCCGCGCTGACAGATGCCCGCCCGCCGAATGGCCGGTCACCACCACCGGCCCCGGCACCATGACGCTGGCGGTGCGGATGGCCTGCGTGATTTCGGCAGTCATGGCCGTGATCCGCGCCGCCGGGGCCAGCGTGTAAGAGGGCATCGCACAGGCCCATCCCCGCGCGATCGCTGCGGCGGCGAGGTGGGACCAGCCCTTGCGGTCGAAATCCAGCCAATAGCCGCCATGCACAAAGACCAGCAGCCCCTTGGCATCCCCTTCAGGCAGGAACAGGTCGAACGCGTGTCGTGCTCCGGAACCATAGGGCAAATCCAGCCGCGCCCGTGGCCCGCAAGCATCGCGGAAGGCTGCCGCCTTGGCCTGCCAGCGCGGCACGAACGCCTCGGCTCCCGGAATGAACGCGCCATTGGCATGGGCGATGTCCGCCTCTTCCCGTGTCAAAAACCGCATTGCCGCGCCCTTTTGATCAAAATTCAGCCGTCGCCCCTGCTTTCCACCGTGCCGGAACTGGACAAGTGGCACGCCCGGGTGCAATCCATCCTTAACCCGGATCATGGGAGGCCCACATGCTCGATTCCGCCACCAACCTTTCGTCTTTGCTGAAAGACCCGTCGCTTCTTTGCACCAAGGCCTATGTGGCGGGTGCCTGGGTCGATGCGGCGGACGGCAAGACCTTTCCCGTCAAGAACCCCGCGCGCGGCGATGTGATCTGTCACGTCCCCGACCTGTCGCGCGCCGAAGTGGCCCATGCCATCGACGCCGCGCAAACCGCGATGAAGGATTGGGCCGCCCGCACCGGCAAGGAACGCGCCGCGATCCTGCGCAAGTGGTTCGATCTGATGATGGCCAATCAGGATGACCTTGGCAAAATCCTGACCGCCGAGATGGGCAAACCGCTGGCCGAGGCCAAGGGCGAGATCGCCTATGGTGCGTCCTTCATCGAATGGTTCGGCGAAGAGGCCAAGCGCGTTTATGGCGAAACCATCCCCGGCCACCAGCGCGACAAGCGCATTACGGTGATCAAGCAGCCCATCGGGGTGGTGGGGTCGATCACGCCGTGGAACTTCCCCAATGCGATGATCGCGCGCAAGGTCGGCCCTGCGCTGGCGGCAGGCTGCGGTTTTGTCGCGCGTCCGGCGTCGGAAACGCCTTTGTCCGCGCTCGCCATGGCGCTGCTGGCGGAACGCGCCGGGTTGCCGGGGGGCATCTTCTCGGTCGTGACCTCCTCGCGCGCGTCCGAGGTTGGCAAGGAATTCTGCGAAAACCACGCCGTCAAGAAGATCACCTTCACCGGATCGACCGAAGTTGGCCGCATCCTGCTGCGTCAGGCGGCGGATCAGGTGATGAAGTGCTCGATGGAACTGGGCGGCAATGCGCCCTTCATCGTGTTCGATGATGCCGATCTGGATGCCGCCGTCGCGGGGGCGATGGTGTCGAAGTTCCGCAACAACGGCCAGACCTGCGTCTGCGCGAACCGCATCTATGTGCAGTCCGGGGTCTATGACGCCTTCTCGAAAAAGCTGGCAGAGGCTGTGGCCAAGACCAAGGTGGGCGACGGCCTGACCGAAGAGGTGACCTTCGGCCCGCTGATCAGCACGGACGCCGTGGAAAAGGTCGAAGAGCACATTGCCGATGCACTGGCCAAAGGCGCCAAGGTCGAGCTGGGCGGCAAGCGCCACGCGCTGGGCGGCACATTCTTTGAACCGACGATTCTGACCGGTGTCACCCCCGACATGATCGTGTCAGGCGAAGAAACCTTTGGCCCGGTCGCCCCGCTGTTCAAGTTCGAGACCGAAGACGAGGTGATCCGTCTGGCCAATGACACGATCTTTGGCTTGGCCTCCTATTTCTACGCCCGCGACATCGGTCGTATCACCCGCGTGCAAGAGGCGCTGGAATACGGCATGGTCGGCGTCAACACCGGCCTGATCTCGACCGAGGTCGCGCCCTTTGGTGGCGTCAAGCAATCCGGTCTTGGCCGCGAGGGCAGCCATCACGGGATGGAAGATTACCTCGAGATGAAATACATCTGCCTGAGCGTGTGATTTTCTTTGCATCTGACACGGACGGGGCCCTGCGGGGCCCCGTTTGCGTTTGGGGGGCACCCGGCCGGGAGCATGGCCAATGGCATCGCATGACCTCGGCGATGGCCTGCCGAAAGACCCTCTCCCCCCGGTTTACCGCGTTGTTATCCGATATCAGAGCCGCGATTTTGCCTAGCGGTGGGGGGAGGCCCATGTTCGGCCCATCGACGTCGAACACCGACGAGACCCCGAAAGGACCCATGACATGCTGCCCAGCGTCTCCTCCCTTACCGCCGCCCCGCGTCTGTTCATGGCCGCGCTGGCGATCACTGCCGCCGCCGCCGCTCCGGTTGAGGCGCGCGACAAACACGTGACCCAAGACGACCTGCTCAAGGGCGTCGTCGCCTCGGTTCTGATCGGCACCGTGGTCAACAGCATGATGACGCCGCCGGTGCGCCAGCCGCAAGCCGTTCCCGTGCGCCCCGCGCCGGTCTATCAGCCTGCGCCGGTGTATCAGCCCGCCCCGGTTTACCAACCCGCCCCGGTCTACGTGCCGCAGCCGGTCTATGCGCCTGCGCCGGTGTCGATCTACCGCACCCCGGCGGGCCGGGCCTTCAACAGCTATTCGCGGTATGAACGGCAGGCGATCCAGCGGCGCTTGTCAGCCGAAGGCTACTACTACGGCAGCATCGACGGGTCGTTCGGCCCCGGCACTTATAACGCGGTGGTGGCCTATGCCAGCGATGCGCGCCTGTCGCGCGAGTTGGGCTCCACCTCGGGTGCCTTCGGGGTCTATGACAGCCTGCTGTACTGAGTAGGACAGGGCCGCTTTCGGGCGGCCCTATTCGCCGTAGGGGACCCAGATGGTTTTCACCTCGGTCGCTTGCCGCAGGAAGTCGCGCCCCTCGCCCGCCGCCCCGAACCAGTCGCGGGCGCGGGCGTTGTTGACCCAAGTGCGTTTGACGTTGCCCGCACTTTCGCTTTCCACCTGCGCCGACAGGTCGGTCGAGGAGAAGGACCAGACCGCATCGACATCCAGATGCCCGGCCAGCGGCTTGGCCAGTTCGGCATGTTCGCCCGTCACGATGTTCACCACACCGGCAGGCAGGTCAGAGGTTTCAAGCACCTGATAGAAATCCGTCGCCGCCAGCGGGAAGGGGTCTGACGGCACCAGAACGCAGGTGTTGCCCATCGCAATCGCCGGGGCCATGGTCGAGATCAGGCCCAGAAGTGGCACCTCATCCGGGCAAAGCGCCCCGATCACGCCGCAGGGTTCGTTCATCGCCAAGGCGACCCCGCGCATCGGCACCGACTTTGCCGCCCCGTCGAACTTGTCGGCCCAAGCAGCATAGGTGAACAGGCGTTGAATCGAGGCCTCAACCTCTGTCACGCCTGACTTGCCGGTCATGTCTGACAGGCGGCGAGCAAATTCTTCGGCGCGGGCAGAGAGGTTTTCGGCGATGTAATAGAGGATCTGCGCGCGGTTATGCCCCGTGGCCTTGCCCCAGCCCTTGGCGGCATGGGCGGCCTCAACCGCGTTGCGGATGTCCTTGCGGTTGCCGAGGCCGACATGGCCCAGAAGCCGTCCTTTCGCCCCATAAACCCCGCGCGAATAGCCGCCATCCGGGCGGGCCTGCTTGCCGCCGATGAAGAGTTTCGCCGTGCGGTCCAGCCCTGCCGGTTGCGGGTCCATGGGTTCGGGCATCGCGGCGACGGGTTTCAGCGGTTTGGCTGTGCCCGTGGGTTTGAGATAGGCCAAAAGCCCTTCCCAACCGCCCTCACGCCCGAAACCGCTTTCGCGCACCCCGCCAAAGCCTGCGGCGGCGTCGAACAGGTTCGTGGCGTTGACCCAGACCACCCCGGCCTTGATCTTGGGCGCGATATCGAGCGCAAGATTGATATTCTCGGTCCAGACACTCGCCGCCAATCCGTAGCGGGTGTTGTTGGCCAGTTCCACAGCCTCAACCGGGGTGCGGAAGGTCATCGACACCAGCACCGGGCCGAAGATTTCCTCTTGCATCAAGGGCGAGGCTGACGACAGTCCTGTAATCAGGGTCGGCGGGTAATAGCAGCCCTGCGGCAGCGGGGTCGCTGCGCGGTAAACCTGCCCGTCAGAGGCATCGACCATCCGCGTGATCGTCGCCAGTTGCACGGGATCGACCACTGCGCCCACGTCTATACACTTGTCCAATGGATCGCCGATGCGCAGGCCATCCATCCGGCGTTTCAGCTTGTCATGAAAGCGGCTTGCCACGCCTTCCTGCACCAACAGGCGCGAGCCTGCACAGCAGACTTGGCCTTGATTGAACCAGATCGCATCGACCAAGCCTTCGACCGCCGAGTCAAGATCGGCGTCATCAAAGACGATGTAGGGGGATTTGCCGCCCAACTCCAACGTCAGCGCCTTGCCGGTGCCGGCCGTGGCCTTGCGGATGGCCTTGCCGACCGAGGTGGAGCCGGTGAACGCCACCTTGTCCACGCCGGGATGGGCGACCAAAGCCGCGCCCGTTTCGCCTTCACCCATGACGATGTTCAGCACGCCTTTGGGCAAGCCAGCCTCACGGCTGATTTCAGCGAACAGCAGGGCGGTCAGGGGCGTGTATTCAGCGGGTTTTAGGACGATTGTGTTGCCTGCGGCGAGTGCAGGCGCGACTTTCCATGCCAACATCAGCAGCGGAAAGTTCCACGGGATCACCGCGCCCACCACGCCCAAGGGCGCTTGGCCGGGCAGTTCGGCGGCCATCAACTGCGCCAATCCGGCATGATAGTAGAAATGTCGCGCGACCAAGGGCACGTCGATATCGCGGCTTTCACGGATCGGCTTGCCGTTGTCCATCGTTTCCAGAACGGCCAGCAGGCGCGAATGTTTCTGCACCAGACGCGCCAGCGCATAAAAGATGCGCGCGCGCTGATGGCCCGGTGTGGCGGCCCAGCCTTTGGCCGCGCGGCGGGCGGATGCCACGGCGGCATCCACATCGGCGGCGGTGCCTTGGGTGACGCTGGCCAAGACCTTGTCCGTCGCCGGGTTCTTGGTGTCAAACCCTGCGCCGGGTGCGGTGAAACGGCCGTCAATGTAATGGCCGAAGGTGGCGTTATGCTTGGCGATCCATGCCAAGGCTTCTGCGTTGCTTTCGGGGGCGGGGCCGTAGTCCATGCTGGCGAAGATGTCCTTGACGTTCATGGTGTTACCCCATCGCATGGCGGTTGGCGGCGGAATAGTGGCCGGTCAGGTGGTGTTCCAACTGCCGCTCGATATCGCCCAAAAGACTTGAGGCACCAAAGCGGAACAAGTCAGGTTGCAGCCACGGCAGGCCCAATTCGTCCTTCATCAGCGCCAGATACAAAAGCGCGTCCTTGGCCTTGGAAATCCCGCCCGCAGGCTTGTAGCCGACCTTCACGCCCGTGCGGTCCTGATAGTCGCGGATGGCGCGGATCATGGTCAGGGTGACGGGAAGGGTGGCGTTGACGGGTTCCTTGCCGGTGGAGGTCTTGATGAAATCCGCCCCCGCCATCATGCAGACGAGGCTGGCGCGGGCGACGTTGCGCAGCGTGCCAAGCTCCCCTGTCGCGAGGATGGCCTTGACATGGGCGGGACCGCAGGCCTCGCGCATGGCGCGCATTTCATCGTACAGCGCCTGCCAATTCCCGGTCAGTGCATGGCGGCGGGAGATAACGATGTCGATCTCTTGCGCGCCTGCCTTGACGGATTCGGTGATCTCAGCCAGCCGCAGATGCAGCGGCGACAGACCCGCCGGAAATCCGGTGGACACGGCGGCGACCGGGATGCCAGACCCCTCAAGCGCCCGCACCGCCGTTTCCACCATGTCGTGATAGACGCAGACCGCGCCGACGGTCAGGCCCTGCATCCCCAACCGCTCCAGCATCCAAGGGGCGACGGGTTGGCGGGCCTTGGCGCAAAGCCGTTCGACCCGGCCCCAAGTGTCATCGCCCGAAAGAGTGGTCAGGTCGATCAGGCTGATGGCCTTCAGCAGCCATGCGGCCTGAAAATCCTTCTTCACGCTGCGCCGTCCGCCCAATGTCGCGCAGCGGCGTTCGATGGCGGAGGTGTTGGCCTGAACCGAGGCGACCCAGTCAAGGTCCAGCGGCATCCCCGGATTGCGGGCATGCGCCAGTTGCGGCAGTTGTGCGGTGGTCTGGATCGCGGTTTCCATCGCCCTCTCCCTGACGTTTGGACAGGGCGCAGGATGACGGTCCCCGCTGGCGCTGGCAAGGGTGGGTCGCGCGTGACGTGCCGGAATTTTTACCGAAAGGTCAGGATTTCGGGGTGTCGAGGTCCGACAAAAGCTGCGAGGGGCCGTCCTTGTCGAACGTCGCCCAATCATCGGTCACGCCCGTCGGGGGCAAGTCGTCCTTGCGCATGCGGCTGTGCATATGCGCCTTGGCCAAAAGGTTGCCGGTGATCGGGGCGGTCAGCAGCAGGAAGAGCGTGATCAGCAGTTCATGCCAAGACAGCCGCCCTTGGGCCAAAGCGTAGAGCATAGACACCACCAATGCCGAGCCGACGCCCACGGTGGTGGCTTTGGTCGGCGCATGCAGGCGCTGCATGGTGTCGCGCAGTTTCAGCAGGCCGAAACTGCCCAAAAGGCCGAACAGGCCACCAATCACCAGCAACGCGGACAGGATGACATCGAGGATCATCATTCGATCACATCCCCCCGCAGCACGAATTTCGCATAGGCCACGGTGCCGACAAAGCCGGTCATCGCGAACAAAAGCGCGGCCTCAAAGCTGATGGCGCTGGCGGTGCGGATGCCCCAGAGCGTGATGAGGGCGATGACGTTGATCGCCATCGTGTCCAAGGCCAGCACCCGGTCCAGCATGCCGGGACCGCGCGCCACCAGCCACAGGTTCATCAGGATCGCCGCGCCAAAGCAGACCAGCGCAAAGTCGAGGGCATAGGGCAGCAGGGTCATGCGAAAATCCTTTTCAGCCGCGCCTCATACCGGGCCTTGATGTCGTCACGGATGGCATCGGGGTCGGGCGCGTGCAGGGAATGGATCAAGAGCACGCGGCCATCAGCCGACATATCCGCTGTCAGCGTGCCGGGGGTCATGGTGATGGTGCCCGCCAGCAGGGTGATCGCCTCGGGCGAGGTCAGCTCGATGGGAACGGCAATCCAGCGGGATTGGATCTGGTCATTGGGCATGAACAGGATGATCTTGGCCACCTGCACATTGGCCACCAGAATATCCCACAAGACCAGCAGGATGTAGCGTGCCAGGGCGAATGGCGCGCGGATGCGCGGGCGGTTGGGCCACCATTGCGCGGTCAAGAGCGGGATCACCGTCGCAAGGATCAGCGCCATGACGGCGGTGCCGATCTTCAATTCGTTCACCAGCCCGAACCATGTCAGGAACAGCAGCACCGACAGCCAAGGGTGGGGGTAAAGCCGGGTCATTTGGCCTCCACGATGGGCAGCGCGTTGGCGGCGATATAGGCGGTGGGGTCGATCAGTGCGGCGGCAGTGGTTTGCAGCCAAGCGGTGATGGGTCCGGCAAAGACGGTCAGCGCGACCAGTCCCGCCAGCAAGGCGAAAGTGGCGGTCAGGGCAAGCGGTTGCGGCGGGGCAGGGGTGGTATCCACTGGCCCCTTCCAGAACAAGTCAGTGCCCATCCGCGCCAAACCAAGGATCATCAGGAAAGACGAGACAAGGATCACGCCCCAGACCAAGGCGTTCTGCGACCAGACCTGCATCACCATCAGCTTGCCAAGGAATCCCGACAGGGGTGGCATCCCGGCCAAAGCAATAGCAGCGGCAAGGTAAAGGCAGGCCATGACCCCTTTGCCAGCCATCCCCTGCGCGCCCTGCCGCGTGCGGATCAGGTCGGCAATCAGGAACAGCGCCGCCCCGGCAAGGGTGGAGTGGATCATGTAATAGAGCGCCGCCGTGATCCCCTGTTCGGTGAAACTGGACACGCCAAGGAACAGCGTCCCCATCGAGGCGATGGCTGCAAAGGCGGCCAACCTCGGCAACGTCGTCGCGCCCAGGACGCCAATTGCGCCCACGATCAGCGTGGCCAAAGCGCCCCAGAACAGCAGGTCCGCAATCAGTCCGCCTGTCGCCGCCACGTCCGGTGGGAACACCAGCGTGCCCATGCGGATCATCGCGTAAGCGCCGACCTTGGTCATGATGGCAAACAGCGCCGCCACCGGGCCGGGGGCAGTGGCATACGTGCCGGGCAGCCAGAATTGCAGCGGAACCAGCGCACCCTTGATGGCAAAGACCAGCATCAGTAGCACCGCGCCCACCCGGATCAGGGCCACATCGCCCGGGGGGATCACAGCGATCCGGCCTGCCAGATCAGCCATATTCAGCGTGCCGGTCACAGAATAGAGCAGCGCCAGCGCGATCAGGAACAGCGATGATCCCAGCAGGTTGAACGCCACATATTGCACGCCCGCCCGCAGCCGATCCCCGCCCGCGCCGTGGATCATCAGGGCGTAGGACGCGATCAGCAGCACCTCAAAAAACACGAACAGGTTAAAGGCGTCGGCGGTCAGAAACGCCCCGTTCAGGCCCATAAGCTGAAACTGCAACAGGGCGTGGAAATGCTTGCCCCGCGTGTCCCATCCGGTGCCGATGGCATAAAGCTGCACCACCAGCGCCAGACCGGCGGTCAGCACCAGCATCAGCGCCGACAACCGGTCCAGCATCAGCACGATTCCAAAGGGCGCGGGCCAATCTCCCAAGCGGTAAAGCTCTGGCTCCCTAGCGCTGGCCAACAGCAAGGACAGCGCCAAGACCAGCAGCGCGATGGTACCAGCGGTCGAGAAGACCCGTTGCAAGGTCAGATCGCGACGGAATGCCAGCACGATCAGGGGGGCCAGCACGGCGGGCAGCACAGCAGGGGCGATGATCCAATGGGACAGCATTATTGGCCATCCTCCAGATCGACGCGGTCATGTCCGGCGGTCAGCCATGATCCCAGCGCCATCAGAACGATCACGGCGGTCATGCCGAAACTGATGACGATGGCCGTCAGCACCAGCGCTTGCGGCAGCGGGTCGGTATATCCTGTGGCCGTCTTGTCGATGATGGCGGGCAGGTTCACCGCCAAACGCCCTGAAACGAAGATGAAGACGTTTACCGCATAAGACAGCAACGTCAGGCCAAGGATGACCGGGAACGTCCGCGCACGCAGCATCAGGTAGATGCCCCCGGCGGTCAGAAGGCCGATGGTGGCGGCGATCAGGGCTTCCATCACTTCGCCTCCGTCTCGGGTTCAATGTCATAGGCGCGGGTGTTCACCGTCTGACCCGCCCGCACCGACAGGCGCGACAGCGAGGCCAGTGCCAGCATCACCGCGCCCAGCACGGTCAGGAACACGCCAAGGTCGAACAGGGCAGCGGTGGCCAGTTCGAATTCCTCCAACGGCCAAAGGTGGACGTAGTCATAGCCCGAGGTCAGGAAGGGCAACCCGCCGAACCATGCCCCGATGCCCGTGGCCGCAGCGACCAGCACGCCAAGCCCGATCAGCGCGTGGTAATCGAAGCGCAGCCGCGCCGCCGTCCAGCCATAGCCTGAGGCCATGTATTGCATCACCAGCGCGATGGCGAAGACCAGACCGGCGACAAAGCCACCGCCGGGAAGGTTATGGCCGCGCAGGTAGAGATAGACCCCCACCATCATCGCCAAGGGCAGCATCAACCGCGTTGCGACCACCAGCATCATCGGATGGCGGTCTCCGGCGCGGGGGCTATCGGGCCGCCATGCCAGCAGGCGGTCATTGGCGGGGCCGGGGGACAGGAGCGACTCTACCAGTGCAAAGATCAACAGGGCGGCGATGCCCAGAACGATGATCTCGCCAAAGGTATCATAGCCCCGGAAGTCCACGATGATGGTGTTGACCGCATTGGTGCCGCCTGCGCCGGGTTTCGACTGCGCCAGATGGAAGGCCGAGATCGTCGGAAAGCTGAAATCCCGCATCATCATCGCATAGGCCAAGCCAGCCGTCCCAAGGCCTGCCGCCCCGGCAATGACCGCATCGCGCAGGCGGCGGACGTTTGAAGACTCGCGCGGTGTCGTCTTTGGCAGGAAGTTCAGCGCCAAGAGCATCAGCACAATCGTCACCACCTCAACCGTGATCTGGGTCAGGGCGAGGTCGGGGGCCGACAGCCACGCAAAACCAAGCGAGATCAAAAGACCGATCACCCCCACCAGAACCAGTGACAGCAGTCGCTGCCGATGCAGGGCGAGTGTCGCCAGCGTGACCAGAACCACGGCCAGCCAGACCGCCAGCGCCACGGGGTTCATCGGCGTGGCGGTGCGGGTTCCGACGGCATGGGTGCCGCTGACAAAGGCATAGGCCCCCAGCAGGGTGATCGTGGCGACGCCGATGGCGATGGCCGACGACAGGCTGCCATTATGGCTGAACGCGGTCAGGCGGCGGGCGATTGCTGCCAAAGTGTTGGTCAGCGTGTCAAACATCGCCTTGCCGTCAGGCTTGGGGAAAGCATCCCAACTCCGCTGAAACGGCGCATGCAGGCGCAGGACCAAGGCCCCGCCCAGAATTGCAAACGCCGACAGCCCCAGAGGTATCGTCAGGCCGTGCCAATGGCTGATCTTGACCGCCACGGCCTGACCCGTCACCGCCCCTACCGCCGCATCCACCAGCCATGCGGCCAGCGTCATCGGCATCAGGCCGATCAGAACCACGAGCACCGCCAGCAGGGCAGGGGCCGCCCACATCCCAAAGCCCGGATCATGCGGTTTATGCGGATAGTCACTGCGGACCGGACCCATGAAGCCATGCGCCACCAGCCGGAAGGAATAGGCGACCGACAACAGGGCCCCGGCGGTCGCCAGCGCCGCCAAAAGCCATGGCGTCAGATAGGGAGTGTGGACCACTTCCTCGAGCATCATCTCTTTGGAGAGGAAGCCGTTCAGCGGCGGGATGCCTGCCATGCTCAGCGCGGCAATCGCCACGATGCCCGCCGTGATCGGCATCAGATGGCGCAGGCCGCCCAGACGGCGGATGTCGCGCGTGTGCGCCTCATGGTCAACGATCCCCGCCGCCATGAAGAGTGCGGCCTTGAAGGTGGCGTGATTGAGGATGTGGAACACCGCCACCGTTGCCGCCGCCTTGGTGCCGATGCCCAAAAGCATGGTGATCAGGCCCAGATGGCTGACCGTGGAATAGGCAAGGATCGCCTTGAGATCATGTTTGAACAGCGCCGTCTTGGCCCCGATCAGCAGGGTGATCAGCCCCGCCGTCGTGACGATCCAGAACCATTCCGGCGTGCCCGCCAGCACCGGCCACAGCCGCGCCATCAGGAAAATCCCGGCCTTCACCATCGTGGCCGAATGCAGATAGGCCGAAACCGGGGTCGGGGCGGCCATCGCGTGCGGCAGCCAGAAGTGGAACGGGAACTGCGCGGATTTGGCAAAGCAGCCCAAGAGGATCAGCAGCAGCGCGGGCAGATACCAATCCGAGGCGCGAACCGCCTCTCCCTGCGTCAGGATCACCGACAGGTCGTAACTGCCCGCGATGTTGCCCAGAATCAGCATCCCCGCGATCATCGCCAAACCGCCGCCGCCCGTCACCGCCAGCGCCATCCGCGCGCCTTGGCGACCTTCGGCCAGATGCCCCCAGAACCCGATGAGCAGGAAAGACGACAGCGAGGTCAGCTCCCAGAACACCAGCAAAAGCAGGATGTTGTCGGACAGCACGATGCCGACCATCGCGCCTTGGAACAGCATCAGGAAGGTCAGGAACCGGCCAAAGGGGTCTGCCTCGGACAGGTAGAACCGCGCATAGAGGATGATCAAAAGCCCGATGCCAAGGATCAGCCCGGCGAACAGCACCCCCAGCCCGTCCAGCATGAAATTCGCCGACAGCCCGATCTGGGGCAGCCAGTCGATGCGGGTCTGGATCACCTCACCACGCAGCACGGCGGGGGCGTTCAGGGCCAGCAGCAAAAGGGCCAGCGCCGTGAAGGCGGCGGCAAATGCGGCACAGACCCCACGCCCCGCGCGGATGGTCAGGCCGGCAAAAAGCGCGCCAACGAAGGGCAGCAGCGCGATCAAGGCTAAAGTCATGCGTCCCCGTCGTGTTGGCGTCCGTCACAGGCCGTGCTTCACATATCGGGGAAAAACGCGAAAGTTTAAGTCCTGCCGCAGCGGGCAGCGCGCTTTTTTCCGATGCACCACCGGGTTGTGGGCCGCACCGTGCCGTGGCGCAAGCCTTTACTGCCCGGTGGGGGCGGGGGGCAGGGCGGTGGTTTCGATCAGATAGCGCTGCGCCAAGGGGATCGCGGCGGCCCCGAGGGCGCGCGCATCCGGCCCCACGGTGCCTTGCCGGACCTGTGGGCGCTCCACCCCAGACATGTCCAGCCGGTCGAGGGCCGCCTCGGTCCGGCGGGTGATCTCGGTCCGGATGGCAGCGGGCATCCATCCGTCGATCAGCACCGCCTCCAGCTCTGTCAGGGCAGAGGCGGAGAGGATCGCATAGGCCAGACCCTGCGCCGCGCCGTCGATCCACGCATCCAGAATCGGGCGCGACACCTCCCAGGCGCGGTGTTGCTGCCACAGGTGGTCCGAGCTTTCGCCCGCCTCCTCCATCATCTCGGCAAGCCGCGACATGGAGGCGAGGTCGAACAGCCGCCGCGTGCCGCCATCAGGACCGGGCACCGGCATCGGTCCCACGCCACCGGCGTTGCCCGTCCGTCCCGGAAACAGCCGCCCGTTCAGCACAAGGCCACCGCCGATAAAGGTGCCGAAGTAGAAATACAGGAAATCCTTGGGTTTTTCGCCAGTGCCAAAGACCAGTTCCGCCCCGCAGGCGGCCGTTGCGTCGTTCTGGATATAGACCGGCATGCCCGCGATTTCGGCGATCTCTGACTGGATGTCGCGGTTGCGCCACTGGTCCATCTCGGATTGCGGCGCGCCGATATAGGCCACCCAGTTCCAAAGCTGGAAAGGCATCGCGATGCCCATGCCGCCGACCCGGTCCCGTTGCACCGCATCAAGGGAAGCCAGCACCGCGGGCAGGGCATCACGCACAAAGGCGATGACGGCATCCGGGGTGGGGTAGCGATAGATGTTGCGCCGGGTGTCGCGCACGCGGCCCAGAAAATCGACGAGCATAAGGTCGGCCGACCGCCGCCCGATCTTCAGTCCCAGAAAGAAGGCCCCATCCGCCTCCAGCGCCATCGGGACAGAGGGTTGGCCGATCCGCCCCCGCACAGGTTCGCCCTTGACCAGCAGGCCGTCAGATTCAAGGCTTCGCATGATGACAGAGACGGTCTGCGCCGACAGCCCGGTCAGGCGGGCGAGGTCGGATTTCGCCATTGGTCCGTCCGTCCGCAACAGCGACAGCACCAGACGCTCGTTATGGGCCCGCATCCCCGACTGGTTCGACCCGCGCAGCACGACGGGTTCGGCCATGGGCCGGTCCGCCACGCGCTCCGCGCCGGTGTCAAAAGGGTTTCTCAAGGCTCCTCCCGCTGTGCCGTGGCACGACGCCCCCGCCTTTCCGGCGATGAATTGTCGGGCAGATTGGGCAAAGCATGGGCGGTCTGTCAATAATAAATCAGAGTGATTTAATTATTGACGCCTGCCGCGGAATCGGCTTTCTTGTCCGCGTCGCAACGGGGTGAACACTTCGTCGGCACGCAACACGAAGGGGGCGCACCCCCGGATTTTCTTGGGAGGAAAATCATGAATTTCAAAGTCAAAGCCCTTCTGGGCGCGGCTTCGCTTGCGCTGATGGCCGGTTCGGCCTCGGCGGCTGATCTGGCTTGCCTGATCACCAAGAACAACACCAACCCCTTCTTCGTGAAAATGAAGGAAGGCGCCGAAAAGGCCGCTGCCGAAGCCGGGCTGGATTTCCAGGCCTATGCCGGTGAAAAAGACGGCGACGCTGCTCCGCAGATCACCGCCATCGAAAACTGCGTCGCCGCTGGTGCCAAGGGTATCCTGATCACCCCGTCGAACGACTCGGTCGGGCCGGCTCTGAAAGACGCTCGCGCCGCTGGCATCCTGGTCATCGCGCTGGACACCCCCCTGGCTGACACTGAAGCCCAGGACATCACCTTCGCGACCGACAACTTCGAAGCTGGTCTGCTGATCGGCAAATGGGCTGCCGCCACCATGGGCGACACCTCGAAAGCCAAGATCGCGATGCTGGACATCAACAAAGACAACATCTCGGTTGACGTTGCACGTGACACCGGGTTCCTCGTCGGCTTCGGCATCGAAGTTCCGGACCTGACCGTGATGGGTTCGGAAACCGATCCGCGCGTCATCGGCCACGAATCGTCGGACGCCAACCCGGAAGGCGGCCTGCGCGCGATGGAAACGCTGCTGGCCAAAGACCCGGACATCAACGTGGTCTACACGATCAACGAACCGGCTGCCGAAGGTGCCTATCAGGCGCTGAAAGCTGCTGGCAAAGAAGGTCAGGCTCTGATCGTTTCGGTTGACGGCGGCTGCCCGGGCGTTGCCTCGGTCAAGTCGGGCGTCATCGGCGCGACCTCGCAGCAGTATCCGCTGCTGATGGCGTCCAAAGGCATCGAGGCCATCGTGGCCTATGCCAAGGACGGCACCAAGCCGACCGTCACCGAAGGTCTGTCCTTCTACAACACCGGTGTGAACCTGGTGACCGACAAGCCCGCCGAAGGCGTGCCGTCGATTGACACCACCAAGGGCACCGAGCTCTGCTGGGGCTGATCCCACGGCGGACATCGCTATGACGACAGGGAGGGCGACTTTACGGTCGCCCTTCTTTATACAGACCTAAGTTGATGCGCCGAAGCGCGGGGGGAACGCAGGACGATGAGCACGACGGAACCCACGAAAACCATCTCGGATTACGAGGCGACGCTGGCCAAGGCCGACACCGCCGTCGCGAGTTTTGAAAAGGACGACAAAAGCATCGTGCCGCGGCTCCGCAATTTCCTGCGGAAGAACCCGACGATGATCCCGGCGCTGGTGCTGATCCTGTCGATTGCCGCCTTCAGCATCATCGCGCCGCGCTTTCTGGGCGTCGGTGCGCTGTCCACGGTTTTGAAGCAGGTCACGGTGACCGGCTTTGTCGCGCTTGCGCAGACCCTGATCATCCTGACGGCGGGCATTGACCTGTCGGTGGGTGCGATCCTTGTCGTCTGCTCGCTCGTGATGGGCAATCTGGCCGTGTTCGGCGGCTTTCCGGTGGGCGTTGCCATCCTGATCGGCATTTTCCTTGGTGGCGTGATGGGGCTGGTCAACGGCCTGTTGGTCACCCGCATGCGCCTGCCGCCCTTCATCGTGACGCTGGGCACGCTGTCAATCTTTGACGCGTTGAAGCTGTGGTATTCGCAGTCCGAATCCATCCGCAACGTCGATATCGAAGAAAAAGCCCCCTTCCTGTTGTGGTTCGGCAAGGGCTTCAACTTCGGTGGCGCGAGCATCAGCTATGGCGGGATCATGCTGATCCTGTTGGCCGCGATCCTGTGGTACGTCTTGAACCATACCGCCTGGGGCCGCCACGTGCATGCCATCGGCGACGATCCGGACGCCGCCATGCTGTCGGGTATCCGCGTCAACAAGGTGCTGACATCAGTCTATGTCGTGGCCGGGGCAATCTGTGGCTTTGCCGCTTGGGTCGCCATCGGGCGGGTCGGCTCGGTGTCGCCCATCGCGTTCAGCGACGTGAACCTCGCCTCCATCACCGCTGTGGTGATCGGTGGCACCTCGCTCTTCGGCGGGCGCGGGTCGATCATCGGATCGGTCCTTGGGGCAATGATCGTGGGCGTGTTCATCACCGGCCTGTCTTTGGCAGGGGTGGACGACTACTGGCAGAAATTCGCGGCGGGTTGCCTTGTGATCATCGCCGTGTCGCTTGACCAATGGCTGCGGAGGGCCTCGCAATGAGTGACGTTCAACCCATCCTCAAAGCGCGCGGCCTGATGAAGCGCTATGGCACCGTGGTCGCCATGAACGGGGCCGACTTCGACCTGATGCCGGGTGAGATCTGCGCGGTGATCGGCGACAACGGCGCGGGAAAATCGACGCTGATCAAGGCGCTGTCGGGGGCCGTCACCCCGGACCACGGCAGCATCGAGCTGGACGGTCGCACTGTCCACTTCCGCAGCCCCGAAGATGCGCGGGCCGAGGGGATCGAGACGGTTTATCAGAACCTTGCCATGTCGCCCGCGCTGTCGATTGCGGACAACATGTTCCTTGGCCGTGAATGGCGCAAACCGGGCATCGCGGGCTCTATCTTCCGCAAGATGGACCGCAGCCGGATGGAGGCCTTTGCCCGCGACAAGCTCAGCGAGTTGGGCCTGATGACCATTCAGGACATCACGCAGCCGGTTGAGACGCTTTCGGGCGGCCAACGTCAGGGTGTGGCGGTGGCACGCGCGGCGGCCTTCGGGTCCAAGGTGATCATCCTTGACGAACCGACGGCAGCGCTTGGCGTCAAGGAAAGCCGCCGGGTGCTAGAGTTGGTCCTTGATGTGCGCTCGCGCGGGATTCCGATCATCTTGATCAGCCACAACATGCCCCATGTGTTCGAGGTGGCGGACCGGATCCATATCCACCGTTTGGGCCGTCGCCTGTGCGTGATCAACCCCAAGGATCACAGCATGTCCGACGCCGTGGCCTATATGACCGGCGCAAAAGAGCCGGACAAGGTCATGGCCTGACGGTCGGGATTGTTTGAGACGCCAGCGCCGCCCTTCGGGGCGGCGTTTTTGTTTTGGCGATAGAGGACCGTGGCAGAAACGTCCTGTGGACGTTCCGGCGTCGGTTCTCTGCCCCTCACTCCAAGGTCGCGATGATCGCGCGCAGGGTTTCGATGCCGTCGCCCTTTTCCGAACTGGTCACCACCAGCTCCGGGTAGGCCGCCGGATGCTTGGCCAGCGCGGTCTTGACCTGTTCGATGGTCGCGGCACGGGTTTCGGCGTTCACCTTGTCGGCCTTGGTCAGCACGCATTGAAAGGCCACGGCAGAGCGGTCCAGCAAGGTCAGGATTTCCTCATCCACGGCCTTTACGCCGTGCCGCGTGTCGATCAGCACGAAGGCGCGGCGCAGGGTCTGACGGCCCGCCAGATAGGATTTCAGCAACTCCTGCCACTTGCGGACGATGGCCACCGGAGCCTCGGCATAGCCGTAACCGGGAAGGTCGGTCATGTAGCGGTCTTCGCCCAAGGCGAAGTAGTTGATCTCTTGCGTCCGCCCCGGCGTGTTCGACGCCCGCGCCAGCGTCTTACGCCCGGTCAGGGCGTTGATCAGGCTGGACTTGCCGACATTCGACCGCCCGGCAAAGCACACCTCCAGCCGATCCGCCGGGGGCAGGCCCGACATGGCGACCACGCCTTTGACAAAGGTGACCGGCCCCGCGAACAAGAGCCGCCCTTTTTCGCGAGCCTCATTTTCCGGTTCGGGGGCGAGGGTGAAGTTCATCATGTCAGGCTCCAGTCATCGCCAAGGGCGATCTCGCCATCCTGCACCACGGTCGCATAAAGCCCGAAGTCCTGATGGCCAAAGGCCGCGTCCAGCGCGGCAAGGGTATCGGCATCGCTGATGCCAGTGTTGGGGTCCACCGTGGTGGCGACGCAGCGGGTGATGCGTTCCTGCACCCGCAGGACCGCCCCGCCGATGCGGATGTCGCGCCCGATCCAGTCCCACTCCGCCCAAGGCGCCGCGCCCTCCAGCCAGAGGTTGCCACGCCACCGATGCGGGGACAGGTCATGCCCCATCCGCGCCGACAGGTCGGCCAGCGAGGCGCGGTTCAGGATCGCCACGGACGGAAAATCGCTGTCCGTCATGCCGCGCCCGGCGCTGACGATCCGCGCAGGCCGCGCCCGGTTGGCAGGGATCAGCGGATCAAGCCAGTCCAGAAAGCGCGGCAGGTCCGCCGGATCATCCGGGCGAAAGGTGATAGCCCCCCGATCCGGGTGGCGCAGGGTGATGGTGGCCGTCTGCTCGTCTAGCGTGCTGTCCACCGCCATCAGGGCAGGGGCCTTGGCCCCGCGCGCAAAGTTCATGCAGGGGTTCCAGCCGTCAGTTAGCCGCGCCGCCTCATGCGCGACGGCCCAATGCCGATCCCATGGCAGGCAGGCCCCCGCCAAAAGACGAACGGACGCGAGGTCTTCGCGTCCGTGTCCCTTGATCGGATGGCGGGTGATCTGGACCAGCCGCCCGCCCGTCATTTCTTGGCCTTGCCTTTGGCAACCGGGGCCTTTGGCGTGTTGGCGGCCACGGGTGCGGGCTTTTTCTTGAAGCCCGACTTGATGTTGCCAAACAGGTCCGGCTTGTGCCCGTGACTACGCATGATCATGTATTGCTGGCTGAAGGTGATGATGTTGTTGGTGATCCAGTACACCACCAGCCCCGAGGCGAAGCCGCCCAGCATGAACATGAAGATCCACGGCATCCAGGCAAACACCTGCTGCTGGATCGGATCGGCGGGTGCCGGGTTCAGTTTCTGTTGCAGCCACATGGTGATGCCCAGAAGGATCGGCAGGATACCGATGAAGATCGTGGCCAGAAGCGAAGGATGCGTCGGGGCGGCCCAAGGCAGCAAGCCGAACAGGTTGAACAGCGACGAGGTGTCGGGGGCCGACAGGTCATTCAGCCAGCCAAAGAACGGCGCATGGCGCAGTTCGATGGTGACGAAGATCACCTTGTAGAGCGAGAAGAAGATCGGGATCTGGATCAGCACGGGCAGACAGCCCGCCGCGGGATTGACCTTTTTCTCTTTATACAGCGCCATCATCTCGCGCTGCATCTTTTGCTTGTCGTCGCCCGCGCGCTCTTTCAGCGCCTCAAGCTCGGGCTGCAATTCCTTCATCTTGGCCATGCTGACATAGGACTTGTAGGCCAAGGGCAGAACCAGGATCTTCAAGACGAAGGTCAGCGCGATGATCGCCAGCCCCATGTTGCCGATCAGGCCGTGCAGCCAGTGCAGCACCGCGAAAATCGGCTTGGTGAAGAAGTAGAACCAGCCCCAGTCAATCGAGTCGATGAAGCCCGCGACCCCGGCGTTGTCCTGATAGTCGCGCAGGGTTTCCCATTCCTTTGCTCCGGCAAAGACGCGCGAGGCATTCTCAACCGTTGCCCCTGGTGCCACCGTGACGGCGGGTTGGCGGGTGATGGTCTGGTAGAGGTCGTAGTTCGGGATATAGCTGGCGACGGCGGTAAAGGGCTGGCCCTGCGTCGGGATCAGCACCGTCATCCAGTATTTGTCGGAAAAGCCGATCCAGCCATCGGTGGTGGCGGGCAGGATCTCGGCCGGGCCGAATTCTTCGACCACCGGGGTCAGGTCATCGACGTGGCTGTATTTCAACTCGGTCAGAGTGCCATCGGTGCGGCCAACCACGCCTTCATGCGAGATGAAGAAGTTTTCCAGCTTTTCCGGCTTGCCGTGACGGTAAACCGTCGCCACCGGCGCCAGCGTCGCAGGCGTCGTGCCCGCGTTCTGCACCGAGTCGGTGATAGTGAACATGAAGCGGTCATCCACCGCGATGGTGCGCGTGAAGGTCAGGCCCTTGGTGTTGGCCCATGTCAGCGTGACAGGTTTTTCCACCGTCAGGGTGTCATTGCCCTGCACTTGCCACGGGGTTTCGGACCCGGGGACATCGGCGGCGGTCAGATCGCCCTGCGGCTGCCAGCCATGCACGGTGTAATAGGCATGTGGCTGGCCCGCCGGGATCAGCAGGCGCACCGTGTCCGACGTCGGGTCGATGGTGACGCGATAGGTCTTGAGCGCGAGATCGTCCAGTCGCGCGCCCTTCAGCGCGATGGTTCCGGCCAAACGAGGTGTGTCGATCGTGATGCGGGGCGTTTCGGCGCCGCTCTCCGAGGCTTGAGCCACCGCGGCGGCACCTGTTGCGGGCGCAGCGGCGCTGTCTGCCGCCGTCGCTGGCGGCAGCAAGGCCTCACCGCTCTGCGCCGTTGTGGGCGCATTCGGATCGACGGCCAGATCGGGCGGCGGAAAGAAGATGTTCCAGCCAATGAACACGGCGGCGCAGAGCACCATCGTGAGAAGCAGGTTCTTCATGCTGTTTTGATCGTCCATCTGGACCACCACCCATCCTTGCAAAGGTTTGGGACGCTTCAACAGAAGGGGGGCCGAAAGGTCAAGCGGTTTTCCCCGCCCGGTCACACCGGGGTGACCGGAGCCGCGCCGATACCGGTCTGCCGCCCCAAGGCTGGCCCGGTTTTGGCGCTAGGGGCCAGCGCGGCCATGCCCCGCGCCGCCAGCCATTCGGCAAAGGCCGCGCCCGCCATCGGATGGCCGATGGCCCAGCCTTGCAGATGGCCGCAGCCCATGGCCGCCAGCGTGCCAGCCTGCGCGGGGGATTCGACCCCCTCTGCCACCGTCTCAAGTCCCAGCCGGTCGGCCATCGACAGGATCGCCATGACCAGGCGGCGCTGGTCGGCATCGGTGTCCAGTCCGGCGATGAAGCTGCGGTCGATCTTGATGCGGCGGATGGTCAGGCGGCGCAATTGGCCGATGGCGGCCTGCCCGGTGCCGAAATCATCCAGATCAACCCCGCAGCCCATCCGCGCCAGCCGGTCGATGGTGCGCACGGTGACGGGATCGCCATCGGCGAGGACGGTCTCCATCACCTCGACGGTCAGGCGGTGCAGGGGCAGGTCGTGGCGGTCCATTTCCCATGCGATGTGGTCGGGCAGCATCGGATCGGCCAGATCCTGCGCGTCCAGATTGAGTGCGACCGTCGGCACAGTCAACCCCGCCGCATCCCATTGGCGCAGGTGTGTCAGCGCCTGCGTCAACATCGCGCCGGTCAGCCGCGCCGAAAGCCCGGCATGGCGCAAATCGTCCAGAAACATGGCGGGCGACAGCAGGCCATGGTCCGGGTGCTGCCAGCGGGCCAGAACCTCTGCCCCGGTCAGTGTGCCGGTGCGAGCGCAAAGCTGCGGCTGGAAATGCGCGACGAACTGGCCGCTGTCCAAGGCGGCTTCCAAAAGGGCGCGCGGCGCGCGGGCGGTGGCGCGCGCCATCCCGGCCCGGAAACTGCGGATCGCGCCGGGACCGTGACGCCGCGCCTCTTCGGCGGCAAGGCGGGCGACATGCAGCAGGGCCTGTCCGCCGCGCGCGGGGGCCAGTTCGGGCAGGCAGAACCCAACCGATACGGACCCGACCGCCAGCGCCGCGCGTTGCAAGCGCACCGCGATGGGGATCATGGTTTCAAGGTCCAGACGTCGCAGCGGCGCAAGCGTGATGGCAATCCCGCCCTCGACCGGCGAAAGCATGTCCGTCGCGCGCAACACCGGCAGCAGGGCGGTCGCCGTCCGGGCGATATCAGGCGCTGTCCGACCGTCCGCCAACAGAACCAGACAGGCGGGATCGGCGGCATTGGCATCATCAAGCACCGCGTCCATCGCGCGGCAGGCAAGGCCGGGCGGCAGCAGCGCCAGTGGTGTATCGAGTGGCGGACGCAGCGCCGCATTGAACCCCAGCCAGACCAGAGGCACAAGCGCCAGTAGCAAGAGATGCAGCGGCAGATCAAAGCCAATCACGGCCGCACAAAGCGACACCCCCGCCACAAACGCCCCTGCCACCGCCCGTCTGTGTCTGGCCCAGCCCATGTGCCCCCGCGATCTTGCTGCGGCGACCTTAGGCGCGGTGTCTTGTGGCTTCCTTAATCGGGGTCCCGAAGATCCGGCGGATTTGACGCAAATGCCGACGGTTCCGCCGCAGGCGCAGCCATCCCGGCCATCAACCCGGCGAAGTCGAACAGCGCGGGATCGGCCAGATGCGACGGGCGCACGTTCATCAGCGCGCGGAACATCACCTGACGCCGACCGGGCGAGCGGGTTTCCCAGTCATCCAGCAGCTTTTTCACCTGCATGCGTTGCAAGCCCTCTTGGCTGCCACACAGGTCACAGGGAATGATCGGGTAATTCATGCCGCGCGCGAATTTCTCGCAATCCGCCTCGGAGACAAAGGCCAAGGGGCGGTAGAGCAGCAGGTCGCCATCCTCGTTCACCAGTTTCGGCGGCATGGCGGCAAGGCGGCCCCCGTGGAACAGGTTCATGAAGAAGGTCTCAAGGATGTCGTCGCGGTGATGGCCAAGGACCACGGCCGAACAGCCCTCTTCCCGCGCGATGCGGTAGAGGTTTCCGCGCCGCAGACGGGAGCAGAGCGCGCAATAGGTGCGCCCCTGCGGGACCTTGTCCATCACGATTGAATAGGTGTCCTGATATTCGATGCGGTGTTTCACGCCCATCCGGGTCAGGAACTCCGGCAGCACCGTCGCAGGAAAGCCGGGCTGGCCCTGATCCAGATTGCAGGCCAGCAACTCCACCGGCAACAGTCCGCGCCATTGCAGTTCGTGCAGGACCGCCAGCAGCGTGTAGCTGTCCTTGCCGCCCGACAGGCAGACCAGCCAGCGCGCCCCGCGTTCGATCATGCCGTAGGTCTCGATCGCCTCGCGCACTTCGCGCACGATGCGTTTCCTGAGCTTCTTGAACTCGGTCGAGGTGGGGGCACCGTGAAACAGCGGGTGGATGTCGTCCAGATCGTCCAGCATGGGCATCTCGGGCAAAGGGGATGGCGCGATATGCCATGAACGGCCCGACACATCCAGTGCCGCGCGCCGGGCGTATAAGGGAAAATGCCCCGGAGGTTTCCCATGCGTGCCCTTGCTGTCCTGTCGCTGCTTGCCTTGACCGCCTGCGTTGGGCGGCCATCCTTGGAAGACCCGTCGCTGTCGACCCGGGAGCTGGAGTTGGAGGAATTCTTCGACGGCACCATGACCGCGCATGGCCAGTTTCAGGATGTGCTGGGCACGGTGCGGCGGCAGTTTGTCGTGACGATCACGGGCGACTGGGATGGGGCACGGCTGCGGCTGGTCGAGGATTTCGTCTATGAGGACGGATCGACCGAACAACGCGTCTGGACCTTGCGCAAGACGGGCGACGAGACATGGGAGGGCACCGCCCCCGGCGTGATCGGTGTGGCCAAGGGGATCGAGAAGGGCGACCGCTTCAACTGGCAATACACCATCGACCTGCCGGTCCCGGCGGCGGATGGCCCGGCGCGGACGGTGCGGGTCAGTTTTGACGATTGGATGTGGCAGTTGTCCGATGACCGCCTGTTCAACCGCGCCTATATGCGGCGGGCGGGGATCACGCTGGGCGACGTGTCGATCTACTTCGAGAAGCAGTGACCGAATCCGGTGCCTGAACCGATGCGCCAAGTCTTCGTGGCAGATCGGCCTTAGCGCGTGCGGTCAAACTCTGGGTCCGCCCCCGGGACCGGATCGTAGCCGTGCCCGCCCCAGGGATGGCAGCGACAGAGCCGATGCACCGTCAGCCAGCCGCCGCGCAGGCCGCCGTGACGCTCCAGCGCCTCAAGCGCATAGGCCGAACAGGTGGGTTGATAGCGGCAGCCGTGCCCGACCCAAGGCGATAGGATCAGGCGATAGGCGCGCACCGGCAGGGCGATGACGCGGGCCAGCGGGGTCATTTCGGCGCGCGATGGACAGAGCGCATCGCGGCGCGCATGTCGTCCAGCAGGGTGGTGAAGTCGCGCTCCACCGTGGCCCCCGGCCGGGCGACCAGCACATAATCCCACCCCGGCACGGCCAGTGCGGGCAGGATGGCGCGCGCCACCTCACGCAACCGCCGTTTGGCACGGTTGCGAAAGACGGCGTTGCCAATCTTCTTGGATGCGGTGAAGCCGACGCGCACCGTCGGATCGGTGTCGTCGCGATGGCGCGCCTGCAACAGAAAGCCGCCCGTCCCCTGCCGCCGGGCCGAAGCCGCGCGCAGGAAATCCTTGCGGTGGCGCAGGGTCTGGACGGTCAGCGTCTGGTCGGTCGCGTCACCCGGCGCGCAAAGCGAAACCGCCGGTGGCGCCACGGGCGCTTCGGCGGTGATGCCTTGGCCCGGTTCCTCCGGCGGTGTCATGTCGTCCCCCTTGATCGGACCCGTCGGGTCCGCAGACGGGATCAGGCCGACAGGCGCTTGCGGCCCTTGGCGCGACGCGCTGCAAGGACAAGACGCCCACCTTTGGTCGCCATGCGGGCGCGGAACCCGTGGCGGCGCTTGCGGACCAGGTTCGACGGTTGGTAAGTGCGCTTCATCGCGGCTCTCCGTATCACAACGCAGCGCGAAACCCCGAGGATTCGAGCGCCACTCCTATTCGAAGCCCGCTCTTTAGGGAGGGTTTGCCGACAAGTCAACGCGGGCAATCGGGTTTTTGGCCAACTATTCCGCCTTGCCCTGCGCCAAGGCCACGCGGGGCAGGGAGCCGAGGCCCGCAGGACGATCAAGGCCACGTGATGCGGGCTGGCGCAAGGACGACACTTCGGCCCATGATCGGGGCATGGATCACCCGACACCCCGCCCTGACATCGACCCAGCCACTGACCCTTCCCGCGAGGCGCGCCGCCAGCGCCTGCGCATGATTCCCGCGCTGGCGCTGCTGGGCATCGCGGTCTTGGGGGCGGTGGTGTTCCGCGATGCGCTGACCTTCGAGACCTTGGCGCGACACCGCGCCGACCTTCTGGCCTTTCGCGACGCGCACTATGCGGCCTGCGTGCTGGTGTTCGTGGCGGCCTACACCCTGTTGGTCGCCTTCAGCCTGCCGGGGGCGACTGTGGCGACGCTGACCGGCGGCTTCCTCTTTGGCCTTTTCCCCGGCGTGTTCTTCAATCTGGCCGGGGCGACGACGGGGGCCATCCTGTTGTTTCTGGCGGTGCGTGCCGGGTTTGGCGCGTCCCTGGCGCGCAAGATCGACGCCCATGGCGGCAAGGTCGCCCGTCTGCGCGCCGCCCTCGCTGCCAACGAATGGGAGGTGTTGTTCCTGATGCGCGTCACCCCCATCGTCCCGTTCTTTGCCGCCAATCTGATCCCAGCCCTGCTGAACATCCGGGCGGATCGCTTCGCGCTGACCACGGCGGTGGGAATCATCCCGGGCGCTTTGGTGCTGACCTCCATCGGGGCGGGTCTGGGCGAGGTGTTCGAAACCGGGGGTGCCCCGGATTTCGGGGTGTTCCTTGAACCCTATGTCGTCGGGCCGGTGGTCGGACTTGTGGCCTTGGGCGTGCTGCCGATCCTGATCCGCAGCCTGCGCAAGAAGGAGTTGTGACGGTGGACCGGATCGAGACGGATCTTTGTGTGATCGGCGCGGGCTCTGGCGGCCTGTCCGTCGCGGCGGGCGCGGTGCAGATGGGCGCGCGTGTCGTGCTGATCGAGGCCGGCGAGATGGGCGGCGATTGCCTGAACGCGGGCTGCGTGCCGTCCAAGGCGCTGCTGGCCGCCGCCAAGGCCGCCCATGCCGCGCGCGGGGGGCGCTTTGGCGTGACGGGACAGGCAACGGTCGATTTCGCCGCCGCCAAAGACCATGTCGCCGCCACCATCGCGGCCATCGCCCCGCATGACAGCCAAGAGCGGTTCGAAGGTCTGGGCGTCCGCGTCATTCGTGATTGGGCCCGCTTTGTCAGCCCGACCGAGGTGATGGCCGGTCCGACCCTGATCCGCGCCCGGCGTTTCATCATCGCCACCGGCTCGCGCGCCGTGATCCCGCCCCTTCCCGGCATCGACAGCGTCACCGCCCTGACCAATGAGACGATCTTCGCCCTGCGGGACTGTCCGCGCCATCTGCTGATTCTGGGCGGCGGCCCCATCGGGCTGGAGATGGCGCAGGCCCATCGCCGACTGGGGGCAGAGGTCACCGTGGTCGAGGCCGGACGCTGCCTGTCGCGCGACGACCCCGAGGCGGCGGCGCTGGTCACCGCCCGCCTGCGGGCCGAGGGGGTGACCATCCTCGAAGGGCAGTCCGTGGCCCGGGTCAGTGCCGAAGGCGGCGTGACCCTGCATCTGGCCGATGGAAACGCCGTCAGCGGAAGTCACCTCTTGGTCGCCGCAGGCCGTGCCCCCGCGCTGGACCGTCTGGACCTGCCCGCCGCCGGAGTGGCCTTTACCGCACAGGGCGTGACGGTGGGGGATGATCTGACCTCCACCACCAACCGCCGCGTGATGGCGGTGGGCGATGCGGCGGGGCGGGGGCAGTTCACCCATCTTGCCGCCCATCATGCCGGTCTGGTGATCCGCCGCGCCGTGCTTGGCCTGCCCGCCTCACTGCGCGCCGACCATATCCCCCGCGTCACCTTCACCGATCCCGAACTCGCGCAAGTCGGCCCGACCGAGGCTGAGGCGCGCAAAACCTACGGGACCGCTCTGACCGTCCTGCGCGCGGATTACGCGGGCAATGACCGCGCCATTGCCGAAGGGGCCACCACGGGCTTCGTCAAGGTCCTCGCCCAAAAGGGGCGCATCATCGGTGCCACCGTGGTGGGCGCACAGGCCGGAGAGGTGATCGCCCCCCTGACCCTTGCCGTATCGGCGCGGCTGAAACTTTCCGCGCTGGCCGGGGTTGTTTTGCCCTATCCCACGCTGTCCGAACTGGGAAAACGCGCAGCGGGTGCCTATTTTTCCCCGAAACTGTTTGATAACCCTGCGTTGAAGGGCTGGGTGCGGCTGGTGCAGCGCCTGTTGCCCTGATCCGCGCAGGTTGGGCGGGGAAACGGGGGCGGCCTGTGAAGCGGTCAAAAGGAGGGTTCTTCAACACCCTGTCAGGGCGGTTCCTGCTTCTGACCGCCGCCTTTGTCATGCTGGCCGAGATCTTGATCTTTGTCCCCTCGATCGCAAGGTTCCGGGCGGATTACCTGCTGTTGAAGCTTGAAAAGGCGCAGATCGCCTCATTGGCGCTCTTGGCGTCGGATCAATCCATCAGCGCCGACCTTGAGACCGAACTGCTGAAAAACGCCGAGGTGTTCAACGTCGTCCTGCGCCGCGACGAGGTGCGGCAGTTGGTGTTGTCCTCTCCGATCCCCGCGCCGATTCATGACACTTTTGATTTGCGTCTGGCCGGACCGTGGGAGCTGATCCGCGATGCGATGGGCGTGCTGGCCGACCCGGAAAACCGGATCATCCGGGTCATCGGCAACCCGGTTCAGGATGCGGGGCTGTTGATCGAAATCACGGTTGAAACCGCGCCCCTGCGCAAGGCCATGGTCGAATATGGGCTGCGCATCCTGTTCCTGTCGGCGCTGATCTCTGTCGTCACGGCCTTTTTGCTGTTCCTTGCGGTGCAACGGCTGCTGGTCGGTCCGATCCGGCGGGTTGTCTTGCACATGCAGGCCTATGCCGAAGCCCCTGAAGATGCGCGTCGGGTCATCTCGCCCTCGGCCGGGGTGGTGGAATTGCGCGTCGCCGAAGAGGCTCTGGAATCCATGCAGGTGCAACTGACCGGCGCGCTGCGGCAAAAGGAGCGGCTGGCGCAACTGGGTGGCGCGGTGGCCAAGATCAGCCACGACCTGCGCAACATCCTGACCACGGCGCAATTGGTGGCCGACCGGCTGGAGCAAAGCGCCGATCCCGTTACCGCCCGCGCCGCCCCCAAACTGATCAGCTCCATCTCGCGCGCCGTGTCCTTGTGCGAATCAACCCTCGCCTTCGGCAAGGCCGAAGAACCGCCGCCGCAGCTCAAACGCCTGCCGCTGCGCCTGCTGGTCGATGAGGTGGCCGAGGCCGAGGGGCTGGCCGGCGAGTCCACCGTGACCGGGTTGATCGACATCCCCGCCGGTCTGGTGATCCGGGCCGACGGCGAGCAGCTTTACCGCGTGCTGACCAACCTTGTCCGCAACGCCCGTCAGGCCATCGAGGCGACAGGCCAGCCCGGCACCATCGAAATCGCGGGCGGCGAGGATGAACAGGACTGGTGGATCCGCGTCGGCGACACCGGCCCCGGCCTGCCGCCCAAGGCGCGCGAACATCTCTTCTCCGCCTTTCAGGGCGGGGCGCGCAAGGGCGGCACCGGGCTTGGCCTTGCCATCGCCGCCGAACTGGTGCGCGGCCATGGCGGGCGTCTGGATCTGGCCCGCAGCGACGAGGACGGCACCGAATTCCTGATCCGCCTGCCCAAGCGCCTTGGCATGGCCGAAGAGGGCTAGCCCGGCGAACCCCTTGGCCTGCGCCGGTTTTCTCTGCCCAAATATCCCACGGGGGTGCGGGGGTGTGAAACCCCCGCTTGCGACATGTGGTTCATCACGCCCTTTGGCGGCGGCGCGATAAACTTTCACCTGCCCGACATTTTTGCCCTTGCGCCCTCCGGCGAGTGGCCCTAAACGCTGCCCTCAAGACGGACCCGTAGCTCAGCTGGATAGAGCATCAGACTACGAATCTGAGGGTCGGGCGTTCGAATCGCTCCGGGTCCGCCATAAACACCCTCAGACACATGATCAGTTGGCAGCGTCGTACGTGCAGCGCTCCTGCGCGCCTTGACCCTGCCGTTCCGAGGCGCGCTGGCATGGCGCAGCGCAACTCGCCGTGCGCACATCCTTTGTCAGGGCGAGATCCATGGCCGTACCACCCAAGCAAACCAATTCAGACCCGGAGTCTGCACCCGCCGCCTCAAGACGGCTGGCGGACATCTATCTTCAGGCCGAGTGTGACACCTCGCCCCTGCCGCCCGGTCTGCTGAAGATCGTGGAGCAGCGCAGAACCGGAAGCGCAACAGAAAGCGCCTCCCCCCTCGACAAACCGACTGGGACCACGTCATCTCTGGCGCGACATCGGAAAGACAAGGAGGCGGCTATGCTGACCGGGAAACATCTGATCGCGGGTGAATGGGTGGCGGGTGAGGCGACCTTCCGGTCCAGCCCCGCGCATGGCGAGGCACGGGACTATGCGGTGGGCACGCCCGCCCATGTGAATGCGGCGGTGCAGGCGGCGGAAGCGGCGTTCTGGTCGTTTTCCGCCCTGTCGCGCGACGCGCGGGCCGCGTTCCTTGAGCGCATCGCCGATGAGATCGAGGCACGCGGGGCAGAGATCACGGAGATCGGCACCTCGGAAACCGGCCTGCCCGCCGCGCGTCTGGAGGGCGAGCGGGGGCGGACCACGGGGCAATTGCGCCTGTTCGCGTCGCATATCCGCAGGGGGGAGTATCTCGACCCCCGTCACGACGCCGCCTTGCCCGACCGCAAGCCCTTGCCGCGGCCGGACATCAAGCTGATCCAGCGTCCCATCGGGCCGGTGGCTGTGTTCGGCGCGTCGAACTTCCCCTTGGCGTTTTCGACCGCGGGCGGTGACACAGCTTCGGCCTTGGCGGCGGGATGCCCCGTGGTGGTGAAGGGCCATTCCGCCCATCCCGGCACCGGCGAGATCGTGGCACAGGCGGTGGATGCGGCGATCAAGGCGCTGGGTTTGCATCCGGGTGTGTTCAGCCTGATCCAGGGCGGCAAGCGCGATGTGGGCGAAAGCCTCGTGCAGCACCCGCTGATTCAGGCAGTGGGCTTCACCGGGTCCTTGGCCGGAGGGCGTGCGCTGTTTGACCTCTGCGCGCGGCGGCCCCATCCGATCCCGTTCTTTGGCGAGCTTGGCTCGGTGAACCCGATGTTCCTGTTGCCGCAGGCGCTGGCGGCGCGCGGGGCAGCGATCGCGACAGGGTGGAGCGGGTCGCTCACCATGGGGGCCGGGCAGTTCTGCACCAATCCGGGCATCGCGGTGGTGATCGACGGGCCCGAGGCGCAGGCCTTCATCGATGCGGCCAAGGCGGCGGTGGCGCAGGTCGGCCCGCAAGTCATGCTGACCGATGGCATCGCCGAGGCCTATCGGTCCGGCCGGGACCGCATTGCCGGGGCGGCAGGCGTGCAGGCGGTGCTGACCAGCATGTGCGACCAGAGGAATGCGACGCCCTATCTGTTCGAGGTCTCTGGCGATGATTGGCTGGCCAACCACGCTCTGGGCGAAGAGGTGTTCGGACCCCTTGGTCTGATCGTCCGCGTCCGCGACTTTGAGCAGATGCAGGCCATCGCCCGTAGCCTTGAGGGGCAGTTGACCTGCACCCTGCACATGGATGCGGGCGACACCGACCATGCCCGCGCCCTGATGCCGGTGCTGGAGCGCAAGGCGGGCCGCGTGCTGGCCAATGGCTTCCCGACCGGGGTCGAGGTTTGCGATGCCATGGTCCATGGCGGCCCCTATCCCGCCAGCACCAACTTCGGTGCGACCTCTGTGGGCACGATGTCCATCCGCCGCTGGCTGCGCCCGGTCAGCTATCAGAACATGCCCGAGGCGCTGCTGCCCGACGGGTTGATCTGAGCGCTGCGACGGTGATCTGACGGCGCGGGAAAGGCCCATGGGCCTTTCCCGCACGCTGCAAGCTTTGCCCTGCGCAGGGCGCAGGACAAAGCGCGGGGGGCCTGCGCGGCCCCCGTCGCCCGGCAGGCCGGGCGACTCCCCCGGCGGGATATTTGCGCAACGGGGAAGGGGCAGGGGAAGGGTCAACCCTGTCCTTCGTCTTTCAGGAGCAAGGTCAGGGCAAGGATCGACAGTCCGACGCCCAAGAGGATGGCGACGGGCGGTGTGCCGCGGCCCAGCGCGATTTCCCACAGGATCACCCAGCTTGGCACGAGATAGGTATAGGCCATCACTTTCGCCGACGGCAGGCGCAGGGCGGCGTATTGCAGCAGCACGAAGGTCATCGCGCTGGCCGCCACCGCGACATAGACCAGCGTGATCCAGACGATGCCGGGCAGGGCCACCCAGTCGGTGGCGCGGATGGCGGGCCACCCGGCAAGGCTGAGCGCGAGCCAACCCGCGACCAGCATCCCGAAGGTGAAGGCGACGGGGTGTTCGCCCCGGTTGAACTTGCGGACCAGCGGCGCGTAAAGCGCATGGGAGACGCAGCCGAAGAAGAAGATCGCCTCGCCCTTGCCGACATGCAGGTTGAGCAGGGCGTGAAGATCGGCGCGGAAGATCACCCAGAGCGCGCCGATTGCGCCGATCACCAACGCCAACGCCATGCGCGGCGTGGTGCGCTGGCGCAGGGTGAACCAGCCGAAGAGGGCAGCCATCGGCGGCGTCAGGGTGAAGACGGCGGAGGTCGAGACTGCCTCGGCGGTTTTCAGACCCTGAAACATCAGGACGAAATAGGCCGCCAGCAGCAGGCCGAGGATCAGGTAGCGCCACGGGGCCGCCAGCATCGACCGCCGCAGCGTGCCGGTGAGATGGGCCGCGATGCCCACCAGAGCCCCCGCCAGCAGAAAGCGCAGCGCCGTCAGCGCCATGGGATCAACAAAGGGCGCGGCCATGGAGCCCAGCGAGAAGGAGCCCGCAACCAGCGCCGAAAACAGCAGCATCGCCAGATGGCCGCGCAGCGAGGGGGTGAGCGTCACAGATCCCAACCCTTGGCCGCCTCTTTCAGCGCGGCGAGAAAGGCCTGCACCTTGCGGGTGCGGTGCAGGTCGACATGGGTGACGATCCACAAGGGCGCGTCCCATTCGGGGCGGGTCGGCATCACCTCGATCAGATCGGGGTGTCGGCGCGCGGCATGAAGGGTCAGAAAGCCAAGGCCGACACCGCTGGTCACCGCCGCCTCCATCGCCGGGGGCTCACTGGCGCGGAAGGTCACCACATCGCGCGGCAGGGTGGCGTGCATCCACCGGGCAAAGGGGGCGCGGCTTTCGGGATTGTCGGTGCCGATGAAACGGTGGTGGATCAGGTCGGCTTCGTCCTTGGGCCGCCCGTGGCGGTCGATGTAGGCGGGGGCGGCATAAAGGGCGGTCCGCAGCCGGGCCAGCGGCTGCACCACATTGTCGGGCTCTTCGGGCATGTTGCCGGCGCGGATGGCGACATGCGCCTCGCCATAGTCCAGCCGGAACACGCGCAGGTCTGTCAGGAAGCGGATGATCACATCGGGGTGGTCTTGCTGGAACCGGGCAAAGACTGGCGCGATCAGTTCGGCCATGCCGGTGATGGCGGTCACGGTCAGCTCACCGGCCACGGTCTCGCCGAAGCCCTTGATCCGGCTGGCGAGCTGGGCGAATTGCTCATCCGTCATCTGCGCGACCGACAGCAGGTCTTGCCCGGCTTCGGTTGGCGTGTAGCCCCGGGCGTGGCGTTGAAACAGCCGCGTGCCCAGCCGTTTTTCCAGCGCATCGATGTGACGGATGACGGTGGCGTGGTGGACCCCCAGCACCTCTGCCGCGCCAGAGACCGTGCCCAGACGGGCGACCTGATAGGCGGTGCGGATTTCGTCCCAGGTGTCGATGCCCATGCGAATTGGTCCTGTCGCCGGTCTGGGTCGCGTCTAGGTCGCGGCCTTTGGCGCGTATCTGGCCGCATCCCGCGCCGCGCCGCAAGGGGGAATGCGCGGTGGCGTCGGCTTGACTCTGGCGCGCCAAAGGCGTAACGCGACCCGGAATTCCCCGGAGGCCTGCTCGCTTCCGGTCCCATGGCCAAGGCCGGGATCGCCATCCGTCAGCGCGTTGCGCCCACGGGTGCTGTTCCGCTTTGGGCTTGGGTCTCACCCTCGCCGGTCCCATATCGGGGCCTGATCGCTGAAAAAACGGAGTGCGCCATGTTCGAGAGCCTGTCAGAACGTCTGGGCAGTGTATTCGACCGCCTGACCAAGGCGGGCGCGCTGACCGAGGCCGATGTGGTGGCCGCCCTGCGCGAAGTGCGCGTGGCCCTGCTGGAGGCCGACGTTTCCCTGCCGGTGGCGCGCGATTTCATCAAGCGCGTTCAGGACAAGGCCACGGGTGCGGCGGTGACGAAGTCGATCACGCCGGGGCAGATGGTGGTCAAGTTCGTCCATGACGAATTGGTGCGCGTGCTGGCCGGGGATGGCGAGCCTGATGCGCTGAAGATCGACAACCCGCCCGCGACGGTGCTGATGGTCGGTCTGCAAGGTTCGGGCAAGACCACGACGACCGCGAAACTGGCCAAGCGGTTGAAGGATCGCAACGGCAAGCGGGTGCTGCTGGCCAGCCTTGACACCAACCGTCCGGCGGCGATGGAGCAGTTGGCCATCCTTGGCACGCAGATCGGTGTGGACAGCCTGCCCATCGTCAAGGGCGAGTCGGCGGTGCAGATTGCCCGCCGCGCCAAGACGCAGGCCGCGATGGGCGGCTATGATGTGTTGTTCCTTGATACCGCGGGCCGTTTGCACATCGACGAAGTGCTGATGGATGAGGTGCAGGCCGTCCGTGACATCGCCCAACCGCGCGAGACGCTGTTGGTGGTGGATGGTCTGACAGGGCAGGATGCGGTGAATGTCGCCGCCGAGTTTGACGGCAAGGTCGGCATCACGGGCGTCGTACTGACGCGGATGGATGGCGACGGGCGCGGTGGTGCAGCGCTGTCGATGCGCGCCATCACCGGTAAGCCGATCCGCTTCGTCGGTCTTGGCGAGAAGATGGACGCGCTGGAGACCTTTGAGGCCGAGCGTGTGGCGGGTCGCATCCTTGGCATGGGCGACATCGTCGCGCTGGTCGAAAAGGCACAAGAGACCTTTGAGGCCGAGCAGGCCGAACGCATGGCCAAGCGCTTTGCCAAGGGTCTGTTCAACATGAATGATCTTCGCATGCAGCTTGAGCAGATGATCAAGATGGGCGGCATGTCGGGCCTGATGGGGATGCTACCCGGCATGGGCGGCATGGCGAAAAAGGCCGAAGAGGCCGGGATCGACGACAAGATGCTGCGCCGCCAGATCGCGCTGATCAACTCGATGACCAAGAAGGAACGCGCCAACCCGGACCTGCTGCAAGCGTCCCGCAAAAAGCGGATCGCGGCGGGGGCCGGGCTGGAGGTGGCCGATCTGAACCGTCTGCTGAAGCAGCACAAGCAGATGGCCGAGATGATGAAGAAGATGGGCAAGGGCGGCATGATGAAGCAGGCCCTGAAACAGATGATGGGCAAGGGCGGTCTGCCCGATCCGTCCAAGATGACGCCCGAACAGTTGGAAGAGGCCGCAAAGGGCATGAAGCAAGGGCTTGGCGGGATGCCGGGCCTTGGCGGCATGCCGCGTGGGATGACGTTGCCGTCGGGCCTGCCGGGGCTGATGCGGAAGAAATGACGCTCGCACCTATCCTTACCACCGAGCGATTGACGCTGCGGATGCCGGTGTTGGCCGATTTCGGCCATCACGCGGCGTTCCATGCGTCGGATCGCTCCCTGTGGGAAGGCGGGCCGCGCGACCGTGCGGCGGCGTGGCGTGCCTGGGCGTCGGATGTCGCACTCTGGCCACTGAAAGGCTACGGTCCCTTTGGTGTCGAGGACCGCCAGACGGGCGAATACCTTGGTGAAGTCGGCATCTTCCATGCCGAGGAGTACCCCGAACCCGAACTCGGTTGGATGGTCGTCCCGCAGGCCGAAGGGCGCGGCATCGCGTTCGAGGCGGCACGGGCCGTGATGGGGTGGGTCCGCAGCCGCTTTGGCTGGGATGAGATCACCAACATCATCGACCCCGGCAATGTGCGCTCCATCGCCTTGGGTCTGCGGTTGGGCGGACGGATCGACAGCGCCCGTCCGGGGATCGATCCCGGCGACGTGGTGATCGTGCATGACCTGCGGAGGCTGGCATGACCTTCGCCGTCACCATCCCCACCCTGACCACTGACCGCCTGACCCTGCGCCCCCCGCGGGAGAGCGATCTGGAAACGCTGGTGGCCTTTGGCCAGTCGGAGCGGACCCGCTTCATCGGTGGCAAGCGCGAGCGCTTTGAGGCGTGGCGCGGCCTGTTGGCCATCATCGGGCATTGGGCCTTGCGCGGTTATGGCTATTGGTCGGTGGACACGCGCGAAGGTGAGTTTGTCGGGCGGGTTGGCGTCAGCTTGCACGACGGCTGGCCAGAGCCTGAATTGGGCTGGCATCTGTTCGATGGCTTCGAAGGGCGTGGCTATGCAACCGAGGCGGCAAAGGCTGCCCGCGACCATGCTTACCGCGTCTGGGGCATGGGGCCGGTGATTTCCTTTATCGCTCATGAAAACCCGCGCTCCATCGCCGTGGCCGAACGCCTTGGCGCGCGGTTTGAACGTGAAGGAGAGCCTGACGGCCCGCACCCCTATGGCATCTGGCGGCATCCGGGGGTGGCGGCATGACGGGACCTGACAGCCTGCGCCGCGCGCTTTGCGCCTCTGTGCCGGTGTTCACCACCGATCGTCTTCACCTGCGTCCTCCGGTTCTGGCCGATTGGCCTGCCTATCTTGAGGTGTTCACCTCGGACCGCGCCAAGCACATCGATGGGCCTTATGACGAGGACGGCGCTTGGGCGGACTTCTGCGAAGGTGTCGCAGGCTGGCTGCTGCTTGGGACCGGCATGTGGACGATCACCGCCAAGGGCGATGATGCGGCGCTGGGCTGGCTGTATCTCTGGCGCGAGAAAGGCGACCCGGAGCCTGAGATCGGATGGGTTCTGACCGCCGAAGCCGAAGGCAAGGGCTATGCGTCCGAGGCGGCGCTTGCCGTGCTGCCCTATGCGGTCGCGCAGTTCGGCGCGGGTGGGTTCGTCAGCTACATCGCCGAAGGCAACCACGCCTCGGCCCGGCTTGCCATCCGTCTGGGCGCAAGTCGCGACGCCGCCGCCGAGGCCGCCTATGGCGACCCGACCCTGCACATCTACCGTCACACCGGAGTGCCGCTATGACCGACGCCGCCACGCGCGCCGCCGAGATCCTGAAGGAACACCGCCAGTCGATTGATCGGCTGGACGCCATCCTTGTCTATACGCTCGCCGAACGCTTCAAGCACACACAGGCCGTGGGGCGGCTGAAGGCGGCGCATGACCTGCCGCCCAGCGACCCGTCGCGTGAGGCGCGGCAGATCGAACGGCTGGAGCGGTTGGCCCAAGAGGCGGACCTCGATCCGGAGTTCGCCAAGAAATTCCTGACCTTCATCATCGGTGAGGTGATCAGGCATCACGAGAAACTGCAGAAATGACAGTTCAACCCATGACCGGGCGCATCCGCCCGTCGCACGCCATCGTAAAGGAGTAATTCACATGGCTACCAAGATCCGTCTCGCCCGTGGTGGTTCCAAGAAGCGCCCGCACTATTCCATCGTCGTCGCTGACTCGCGCATGCCGCGCGACGGCCGCTTCCTGGAAAAGGTCGGCACCTACAACCCGATGCTGGCCAAAGATGCCGAAGACCGCATCAAGATGGACGTCGAGCGCATCAAGGAATGGCTGGCCAAGGGCGCGCAGCCGACCGACCGCGTGGCACGCTTCCTTGAATCGGCTGGCGTGATCGCCAAGACCGTCCGCGCCAACCCCAAGGCCGCCGTGCCGGGCAAGCAGATGGCCGAACGCGCCGCCAAGAAAGCCGCCCGCGCCGCCGCTCCGGCCGAGGCATAAGACCCCGAAAGCCCCCGCATCCCTGCGGGGGCTTTTCCTTTCATGGAGCAGATCATGGCCCCTTCTGACCGCATCTGCGTCGGCGCCATCGCCGGGTCTTTCGGCGTGCAGGGCGAGGTGCGGCTGAAAAGCTTCTGCGCCGATCCCGAAGCGATTGCCGATTACGGCCCCTTGTGGACCGAGGATGGCGCACGCTCCTTCACCCTCAAGCTGACCCGTTCCGTCTCGGGCGGGCTTGGCGGGCGGTTGTCGGGTGTGGCGACCAAGGAACAGGCCGATGCGCTGAAAGGCGTCAGCCTTTATGCCGACCGTGACCGTTTGCCGTCGCTGCCGGATGATGAATTCTACCACGCCGACCTGATCGGCCTGACCGTGCAGGACAGTGACGGTGTCGTGATCGGCACGCTGCGCGCGGTGCACAACCATGGCGCAGGGGATTTGCTGGAAATCCTTGGCCCCGGCATGAAATCTGCCCTGCTTTTGCCCTTTACTTTGGCAGTCGTCCCGACGGTCGATCTGAAGGCGGGCAAGGTGATCGTCGATCTTCCCGAAGGTCTGGACTGATAGCGCTACCTGCGGCAGCATGTTCCGCATTTGAGACGCCCCCTCGCGTCAGGGGGCTTTTGTGCGGGTTCTTTGTGATGTCGTTTTCCGTGACGTTTGCACCAACGTTTCTTTTGTATCTTGGAGCGCTTGTCGCGGGTTGGGCGGGGGGCGGGACGGCGGTCCTGATCCCGCTGGGACTGGCCTTCTTGCTGTGGCATGTGGTGATGCGCCCCGCGGAATGGCCGCGGGATTTCGCGGCATGGACGATTGGTCGCGCGGGGCGGGCCGTCATGGTGGCGGGCCTGCTCATGGCCTTGGCGGGAGTGTCCATGCTGCTGGGGCGGGGGATCGCGCTGCTGCTGCCGCCCGCGCAGACCGTTCCGGCATGGGTTGGGGTCGGCATGGCCCTGCTAGCCACCCCGCTGCAACGCCTGCTTCACGACCCCGCGGAGGCGGCCCGGATGGCGGAGTTTCTGGACGACGCCTTGGCGCAGGTCCAACGGCCCGCGCCTGCCGTTGCCCGTGTCGGTGCCGGCGACAGCACCGCCCTGCGCGCGGCCCTGCTGGCGGGTGAGACCGATCTGTCCACCCTCGCGCGCCACCATTCGCCGGGGGCGGTTCTTGATGCGCTGGCGGCCTTGCAGGATGAAGACCGTCTGTCCCGCCCCTTGGGCTTGGCGCTGATCAGCTGGGCCTGTGATCCGGTCTCGGCGCGGGAGCTGCTGGGGCATGAGGCCCCCTTTGTGGCGCTGACGCTGGTGCAAGAGGATGCCGCCCTGCTGGCCGCCTTTGCCCGTGCCTGCCTGTGCCTGCTGCGGGCCGAGCCCGAAGCGTTCTGGGATTGCCCCTCAAACCGGATGCTGCGGCAGGTGCAGCAACGCCATGCCGGGACCGACGCGGCCGAGGCCCTCAGGGCCTTGCGGATCGAACAGCTTTGCCTGACCCGTCGGCGGCTGGCGCAGGCCCGGGCCGAATGGCTTGCCCTGATGCAGGAAAGCGCGGATAAACCGGCCTCATGACCGATACGCCCGACACGCCCGCCGCCGCCCCCAAGGACAAGCTGAAATCGCATGGCCGCCTGAAGGTGCAGCTTGCGGCGCAGCCGCGCGACCTGATGGAGGAACCACGCGTCCTGAAAGGCGCATGGACCGCCAAGATCATCACCCTGTTCCCCGAGGCGTTCCCCGGCATCCTTGGCCTGTCGCTGACCGGCAAGGCGCTGGATTTCGGGCTGTGGCAATTGCAGACGCTGGACCTGCGGACCTTTGGCGACGGCAAGCATCGCAATGTCGATGACACCCCGGCCGGAGGAGGTGCTGGGATGGTGCTGCGCGCCGACGTCGTGCACCGCGCGCTCCGGATGGCGGCGCTGGATACCCCACCCGATCGCGGGCGCTGGCCCATCGTCTATCTTTCGCCACGCGGTAAACCCTTTGACCAAGCCACCGCCCGCCGCTTTGCCGCCTGTGTCGGCCTGACCATGCTGTGCGGGCGCTTCGAAGGTGTGGATCAGCGCGTGCTGGACCATTGGGGGATCGAAGAGATCAGCCTTGGCGATTTCGTCCTGACCGGCGGCGAACTTCCGGCGCAGGCGGTGATCGATGCCACGGTGCGCCTGATCCCCGGTGTCTTGGGCAACCACGCCTCGACCGAGGAAGAAAGTTTCTCGGATGGATTGCTGGAACATCCGCAATACACCCGTCCCGCCGTGTGGGAAGGACGCGAGATTCCGCCCGTCCTGACATCGGGCAACCATGCCGAAGTGGCCAAGTGGCGGCGAGCCGAGGCCGAGACGCTGACCAAGGATCGCCGTCCCGATCTTTGGGCCGCGCATCAGGCGCGCAAGGGGACGAAGCGTTGAGCGCCGCACCCGTCATTGTCGCCTTGGCGCGGGACGGGGGCCACCGTTTCTCCAAACACCCAGTGCCGGACATAACCCTGATCGCGGGGCAAGGTGTGCTGGGCGACGCGCATTGTGGGGTGACGGTCAAGCATCGTTCTCGCGTCGCGCGCGACCCCAGCCAGCCGAACCTGCGGCAAGTGCATCTGATCGGCGCCGAATTGCTGGACGAGGTGACAGCCAAGGGACTGCCCGTTGCCCCGGGTGAGATGGGCGAAAATGTCACCCTGCGCGGGCTGGACCTTCTGTCGCTGCCGCGTGGCACGGTGCTGCATTTGGGCCATGAGGCTGTCGTTGAACTCACCGGCCTGCGGAACCCTTGCGCGCAGATTGACGCCTTTCGTCCGGGCCTCTTGGCCGAGATGCTGCCGCGCGGCCCCGAGGGTCAGGTGATCCGTCGCGCCGGTGTGATGGCCATTGTGCTGACCAGAGGCGTGGTCCATGTCGGGGATACCGTCAGGGCAATCCTTCCCGCCCCGCCGCATCAGCCACTGATCCCGGTGTGATCGGCACGCGGGCCACGCCAAGCCGCGCTTGACCCCGCCCCCCATCCCCCCTATACGCCGCCCGTCCGGGGTGGATTCCATCCGTCGGACCCGATTCCCTTTGCCTTCTGCCATCCCTCGGCAGGTTTTGCGGCTTCTGGGCGCGGTTCAATGTAAGCAGGCCTGATCTCTGGCGGGCTCATCTTCGGATGGGGACCCGATGAGGACCGAGAGCTCTGAGGCGGCATCACTTCTGCGGGCAAACCGTGGACAAATGGAAGGATCGCGCATGAACCTGATCGCGCAGATCGAGGCGGAACAGATTGCCGCCCTCGGCAAGACCATCCCGGATTTCAAGGCCGGTGACACCATCCGTGTCGGCTACAAGGTGACCGAAGGCTCGCGTTCGCGCGTGCAGAACTACGAAGGCGTGTGCATCAGCCGCAAGGGCGGCATGACCATCTCGGCCTCGTTCACGGTCCGCAAGATTTCCTTCGGCGAAGGTGTGGAACGTGTGTTCCCGCTGTACTCGACCAACATCGACTCGATCGAGGTCGTGCGTCGTGGCCGTGTGCGCCGCGCCAAGCTGTACTACCTGCGCACCCGTCGCGGCAAATCGGCCCGTATCGCCGAAGTGTCGAACTACAAAGAAAAAGCCGAGTGAGGACTGGACCGATGAAAAAAGGCATCCACCCCGACTATCACACCATCACCATCAAGATGACCGACGGCACCACCTACGCCACCCGGTCGACCTATGGCAAAGAGGGCGACACGCTGGCACTGGACATCGATCCGCTGGCGCACCCCGCATGGACCGGCCAGTCGGCCAAGCTGATGGACACCGGCGGCCGCGTGTCGAAGTTCAAGAACAAATACGCCGGTCTGGGTTTCTGATCCCCGATCTTCGCGCTATGCTGACGCCGTCCCGAAAGGGGCGGCGTTTTGCTTTGGGATGGCCGGTGATGCGTGGTGTTCTCGTTACCCTTCTCATGTTCCCGGTCTTGGGCTGCGTCGCTGCGGCCGAGCAAAGTCCCTTCGCCGTGCAAGGCTGGTTCGGGCTTGAGATGTTTGCGGATATGAACTGCGCCAACAACCTGGTCTGGGTCGAGGTGACGCCGGGCAGCAACAGGCTGGACCTGCGGTGGCGCAAGGCCGTGACCTATGCCTATGGCCCCACGACCGATCAAGAGGCCTTTCGCATCACATCAGTCGTTGCAGGTGACCTGCGGGCAACCCGGGTGCGCGACGGGGTTCCCGCGCAGTTCCGGTTCGCGCCGGACCTGCAGCGGTTTGATTACGTCGAAGGCGATGCCATCGACAGCCCCACCGACCCTGACCCGCCGGTGACCTTCGTGCGCTGCGAGTTTCAGGGCAGTTGATAGCGTAGAGGCCTCCGCCCTGTCCGGGGCCTTGCGGCGTCGGGGGGGGCGAGTGGGCAGTTCTGCCACCCGCATTCCGGTGCCGTTTCTGCCCCCTCCGGGGACAGCGATGCACGCATTTTCGGTTGCGCAGGGGGCAAGCCTGCGGCGATGCTGCGGCCATGCGTCTTGGTCTTGCCCTTTGCCTCTGTCTGATCGCCCCCGCCGTCGGGGCGCAAGAGGTGTTGCAGACGCTGCCCGGTTTATACGGCAGCGCCTCTGACCCCGCGCGATCCTGCACCGCCAACCCCCACCGGCTGGAGGTGATGGCCAGCCCCCCGCATATGCTGCTGACTTGGGAGCGGTCCACGCCTGATCCGCGCGGCGGGCGCACACTGCGGCTGGTCTATGACATGATCGTGGCCGATGCCGCGACGCTGACCCTGCGGCTGGAAGGCGAAACCCCTGCCGCCCGCGATGGCGGCCCCGCGATCTGGACCCTGCGACAGACCGATGACGGCTATTGCTGGGCGCGTCCTGATTGGCCCGTCATGCGCTGCGAGGACCGGCAACTGCGCTGTGATGCCACGGCGCCGACGTCCTGATAACCCGGCGCATCCGTCACGACGGGCGATTTTCTGCCGCTTCCCCCTTTTCCTGTCGGCGCAATCTTGCGAAACACGGTCGCGTAAGGGGCGCGCGGGTGTCCGGCAAGGAGAGTTCAGGTGTCGCATATCATCGTCGTCGGAAACGAGAAGGGCGGGTCGGGCAAATCCACCACCTGCATGCATGTGGCGACGGCGCTGGTGCGGATGGGGTTCCGGGTGGGGGCGCTGGATCTTGACGTCCGCCAGCGCAGCTTTGGCCGTTATGTCGAAAACCGCCGCGCCTATCTGGAGCGGGCAGGGTTGACCTTGCCTTCCCCGAACTACGTCGAACTGCCCGAAATCCCGGCCGAAGAGTTGAAGCCCGGCGAAAACCCGTTTGACGCCCGCCTGTCCGCCGCTGTGTCGGCGCTGGAGGCCGTCTCGGATTTCATCGTGATCGACTGTCCCGGATCGCACACCCGCCTGTCTCAGGTGGCCCATTCGCTGGCCGATACGCTGATCACGCCGCTGAACGACAGTTTCGTGGATTTCGACCTTTTGGCCCGCACCGACCCCGATACGGGCAAGGTGAAGGGACCGTCGATCTATTCCGAGATGGTCTGGAATGCCCGGCAGCTGCGCGCGCAGGCGGGGTTGAAGCCCATCGACTGGCTAGTGGTGCGCAACCGTCTTGGCGCGCAGCAGATGCACAACAAGAAAAAGGTCGGAGCCGCGCTGGAAGAACTGTCCCGCCGCATCGGGTTCCGCGTCGCCGCCGGTTTCTCGGAACGCGTGATCTTCCGCGAACTGTTTCCCCGCGGTCTGACGCTGCTTGATCTGCGCGACACCGGGGTGGACCAGTTGAACCTGTCCAACATCGCCGCCCGGCAAGAGGTGCGCGACCTGATCGCCGAACTCAGACTTCCGGGTGTGACGGCGCAGGTTTGAACGCCGCCGTGCGTGCGCCGCGCTTGTTGTCGCTGGCGCAGAGCCGGTCCAACCGGCGGGCATAGACCTGATCGACGGTTTCGGCGTCGGCGCTGGAAAACAGGCCGAACCGTTGCAAGAGGGTTTTGGCGAACTGCATCTGGGTGGTCCCGCGTTGGTGGTGTCAGGTGTTGGCGTCAGAAAACCCTGCCGCTTTGGCCACAGTATGGCGCGGGCGCGGCGTTTTCACGCGCGGTATGGCCTTTCCGTGGCGGCGGTTTTGGCGCAGTTTTGCACGAAACGCGGACCGTGGCAGACGTGATCCCGTTGCCGGAGGTCAAGATGAATACGCTGTTTGACGCCCTGTTTGCCCCGCTGTCGCGGCGCGACGATCCGCTCTTGCTGCTGGCCGAGGGCGGCAGCCTGACCGGGCAGGCGTTCCTGACCCTGGTCAACCGGTACGCGCAGGCGTTGCGGGCGGTGGGCGTGATGCCGGGCGACCGCATCGCCGTGCAGGTCGCCAAGACGCCCGAGGCGCTGGCGGTCTATGGGGCGGCGGTGGGATTGGGCGCGGTGTTCCTGCCGCTGAACACGGCCTATACCCCGGAGGAGGTGGACTATTTCCTCGGCAACGCCACCCCGCGCCTCATGCTCTGCGATGTCACCCGCGCGAACGCGCTGGCCCCAGTGGCGGCGCGGCATGGCGTGGCGCTGCTGACGTTGAACGCGGATGGCTCTGGCAGCCTGACCGAGGCCGCATCGCGCTGCGACGGGGATTTTACCCCGGTGGATCGGGGGCCGGAGGATCTGGCCGCGATCCTTTACACCTCGGGCACCACGGGGCGGTCCAAGGGCGCGATGCTGACCCATCGCAACCTCTTCTCCAATGCCGAGGTGCTGGTGGACCTGTGGCGCTTCACGCGGGCGGATGTGCTGCTGCATGCCCTGCCGATCTTTCACACGCACGGACTGTTTGTGGCGTCCAATGTCTCGCTGCTGTCGGGCGGGCGCATGATCTTTCTGCCGGGGTTCGAGGCCGGGCAGGTGATCCGGCATCTGCCGCAGGCGACGGCGCTGATGGGGGTGCCGACGTTCTTCACGCGTCTGCTGGACGATCCGCGCTTCACCCGCGATCTGGTGGCCCATATGCGGCTGTTCGTCTCCGGCTCTGCGCCTTTGCTGGCCGAAACCCATGACAGCTTTGCCGCCCGCACGGGTCATCGCATCCTGGAGCGCTATGGGATGACCGAGACGAACATGAATACCTCAAACCCGCATGACGGGGAAAGGCGGGCAGGGACGGTGGGCTTCCCGCTGCCGGGGGTGGAACTGCGGGTCATGGCCGAGGGGGCGGAGGTCGGCCCCGAGGTCGTGGGCATGATCGAGGTGCGGGGGCCGAATGTCTTCAAAGGCTATTGGCAAATGCCCGAAAAGACCGCCGAGGAGTTGCGCCCCGATGGCTGGTTCATCACCGGCGATCTGGGCAAGCGCGACGCCGATGGCTATGTGCATATCGTGGGTCGGGCCAAGGATCTGGTGATCACCGGGGGATACAATGTCTATCCCAAGGAGGTGGAACTGGTGCTGGACGAGGTGCCGGGCGTGCTGGAAAGCGCGGTCATCGGCCTGCCGCATCCCGACTTTGGCGAGGCGGTCTTTGCCGTGATCGTCCTGAACACGGGCGCGGTCATCACGGTGGACGCGGTTCTGGCGGCGGTGCGTGACCGTCTGGCCCGGTTCAAGCAGCCCAAGGCGGCGGTGATCCTGGCAGACCTGCCGCGCAACACGATGGGCAAGGTGCAAAAGAACCTGCTGCGCGAGACCTACAAGGGCTGGTTCAGCTAAGCGGCGCGGGCGCAGGCGCCCGCACGCGGTGAGCTTTGCCCTGCGCCGCCGCGCAGGGCAAAGCGCGCGGGGGCCGTCTGCCCCCGAACGGCGCAAGCGCCGTTTCCCCCGAGGATATTTCAGCAACGGGGAAGATCAAGGATGTGGATCGGCCTCTGCGGCGTCGTCCAGTTCGGTGGCGAGGAAGCGTTCGAACTGGTCAAGGTCCACGGGATCGAATTGGCCAAAGCCCTGCATCCAGACCGAGGCGGCGCGCAGGGCGTCGGGTTCCAGTTTGCACCATTTCACCCGGCCGCGTTTTTCCTGGGTGATGAGACCGGCGTCGGCCAGCACCATCAGGTGTTTCGAAATCGCCGCGAGCGACATTTGGAAGGGCTCTGCCACATCGGTGACGGCCATGTCATCCTCAAGCAGCATCGACAGGATCGCCCGACGGGTCGGGTCGGCGAGGGCGGCGAAAACCATGTCGAGAGGCGCGGCGGCGTCTTGGGGCATCGCGCGACATTGGCGGGGCAGGGGGGAACCGTCAACCCGTTGGTTGAATATGCTTGTGGGCCGATCCTGTGGTGGATCGCGCTGCGCCGCGCTGTCGCATGAAGGGGAAATTCAATGAATACAGGTATTTGCATTGATGTGGCCCCGGGCTTTGTCGGGTTGACTCGGGGCGGGGGCATCCGTAGGTTTCGCCCAACTGCTGGAAAGGGTCTGACCGATGGCTGATGCGCCCGATCCCGACCGTCTGCGCGCGCTGGAAGAGCGGATCGCGAAGGCGAAAGGGGCCAAGGTGCTGTCGTCCGTGTCTGGCCCCACCGGCAAGGGATTTTCGCAGGGCGAGGCGGCCTGGCGGATGGTGCTGGAACTTGTGACCGGGATGTTGATCGGTCTGGGTATCGGCTACGGACTGGACCGTGTGTTCGGGACGCAACCCATCTTCCTGATCATCTTCGTCATGCTGGGCTTTGCCGCTGGCATCAAGACGATGCTGGGCACGGCAGCCCAGATGGGCAAACAGGCCGAGGCGGACGCCAAGGCGCAAGAAGGGAAAGACGGACGTGGCTGAAGGCGGTTTTGCAATCCACCCGATGGATCAGTTCGTTGTGAAGCCGCTGTTTGGCGGTGAGCATGTCGAATGGTACACCATCACCAACGTGACGCTCTGGCTTGGCATTGCCGTGCTGGCCATCATCGCCCTGATGGTGATCGGGACGCGTGGCCGCGCCGTGATCCCGTCGCGCAGCCAGTCGATTGCGGAACTGCTCTACGGGTTCATCCACAACATGGTGGAAGAAGTCACCGGCCATGACGGGGTGAAGTATTTCCCCTATGTCATGACGCTGTTCATGTTCGTGCTGGTGGCGAACCTGCTGGGCCTGATCCCGATGAGCTTTACCACCACCAGCCACGTCGCCGTCACCGTGACGCTGGCGCTTTTGGTCTTCCTTGGCGTGACCCTGCTGGGTCTGGTCAAGAAGGGTCCGGCGTTCCTGGCGATGTTCTGGGTGTCGTCGGCGCCGTTGGCGCTGCGCCCGGTCTTGGCGATCATCGAGGTGATCTCCTACTTCGTGCGCCCCGTGTCGCACTCCATTCGTTTGGCCGGCAACCTGATGGCCGGTCACGCCGTGATCAAAGTCTTTGCAGGCTTTGCGTCCATGGCCGTCATCTCGCCCGTCGCCATCGGCGCGGTTTCTGCGATCTATGCGCTGGAACTGCTGGTCGCTGTCGTGCAGGCCTACGTGTTCACCATCCTGACCTGCGTCTATCTGAAGGACGCGGTGGGCGACGCCCACCACTAAGGTCCGGATTTTCCATCTCAGCCATTCCAACCAAGGAGACACCACTATGGAAGGCGAAGTCGCACAACTGGCCCTCATGGGCAAATACATCGGCGCCGGTCTGGCTGCCATCGGCCTCGGCGGCGCCGGCATCGGCGTGGGCAACATCGCTGGCAACTTCCTTGCCGGTGCCCTGCGCAATCCGTCGGCTGCCCCGTCGCAGACCGCCAACCTGTTCGTGGGCATCGCCTTCGCCGAAGCGCTGGGGATCTTCTCGTTCCTCATCGCTCTGCTGCTGATGTTCGCCGTCTGATCCTGACGGACCATTCTTTGGCCGGGGTGGCGGGGATACCGCCACCTCGGCCTGATTTCTCAGGGTCTCAGGGAGAACGACATGGCGACCGAAGCCCATGGTGGCGCGGCTGCTGAACATGCAGTCGGGATGCCGCAACTTGACGTCACCACCTGGCCGAACCAGATCTTCTGGTTGCTGGTCACGCTGGTCGTCATCTATTTCGTGCTGACGCGCATCGCGCTGCCCCGCATCGGTGCGGTTCTGGCGGAACGCCGTGGCACCATCACCAATGATCTGACCGCAGCTGAAGAGCTGAAGCAGAAGGCCGTGGAGGCCGAGCGCGCCTACAACGAGGCCCTCGCCCGTGCCCGTGCCGATGCTGCCAAGATCGTGGCCGAAGCGCGCGCCGAGATCCAGAAAGACCTCGCCGCCGCAACCGCGCAGGCCGATGCCGAGATTTCGGCCAAGGCGTCGCAATCCGAAGCCCGCATCGGCGAAATCCGTGCAGGTGCCGTGGCGGCTGTGACGGAAGTCGCGACCGATACCGCGCATGAGCTTGTTGCCGCCTTGGGTGGCAAGTCCGATGCACAGGGTGTTTCGGCGGCTGTCTCTGCCCGGCTGAAGGGGTGACCATGATGAAGAAACTTGCAGCCGTACTGGCCCTGACCGCCTCGCCCGCGATGGCGGCCTCGGGTCCGTTCTTCTCGCTTCAGAACACCAACTTCATCGTCTCGGTCGCCTTCCTGATCTTCGTCGGCATCCTGCTTTACGCAAAGGTGCCGGGGCGGATCGCGGGGCTGCTGGATGGGCGTGCCGCACAGATCAAGGCCGAACTGGACGAAGCCCGTGCCCTGCGCGAAGAAGCCAAGGCTTTGCTTGCCTCGTATGAGAAAAAGCACAAGCAGGTGCAGGAACAGGCCGACCAGATCGTCGCTGCTGCCAAGAAAGAGGCGAAAGCCGCCGCCGATCAGGCGAAGGCAGAGCTGAAATCCTCGATCGCGCGACGTCTTGCGGCTGCGGAGGAACAGATCGATGCAGCCGAAAAGGGTGCGATCCGGGCGGTGCGTGAGCAGGCGATTTCGGTGGCGGTCTCGGCCGCGGCCGAGGTTCTGTCCAAGCAGATGACGGCCGAGGGCGCTGCGGCGTCGATCGATGCCGCCATCGCGCAGGTCGAGGCCAAGCTGCACTGACGCCAGCCTTTGCTGACCAAGGATCAGACCCGGAACCTTTGTGTTCCGGGTCTTTTTCATGGTCATCCCTGCGGGGGCGTGCGGCGGGCGTTTTCATGCTCCAGCCGCAGTCGCGCGATGTCTTCGTTCCGGTCGGCGCGGAATTGTTCGTCCAACGCGGTGAGAACGAAATCGAGATGGGCTGTCACCGCGGCACGCGCGGCCTGCGGGTCGCGGGTCTGGATGGCCTGATTGATGGCGCGATGCTGGTCCAGCAGCATCTGCCGGGTGGGCCGCAGGCGGAACATGATCTGGCGGTTGTAGAACACGCCCTGCCGCAAGAGGTCAAACATCGAGCGCATCATGTGCAGCATGATCACGTTGTGGCTGGCCTCGATGATCGCCATGTGGAATTCGGCGTCCAGCGCCGCCTCATCCGAGGGGTCACGCTTCTGGTGGGCCGCTTCCATCTTCTGGAAGATCGTGTCGATGAGCGCCAGATCGGTGTCCGACCCCAACCGCGCGGCCCGTTCGGCGGCCAAGCCCTCCATGTCGCGGCGGAAGGTCAGGTAGTCGAACACCGCCTCGTCATGTTTGGCAAACAGGTCCACCAGCGCGGGCGAAAAGGCGGACCCCAGCACATCGCCGACGAAGATGCCTGCATTGGGCCGCGCGATCAAAAGGCCACGATCCTGCAATTCCGCTACCGCATCGCGCAGCGATGGGCGTGACACGCCCATGCGATCCGACAGTTCGCGTTCGGATGGCAGGCGTTCACCGGGGCGCAGGATGCCGCGCAGGATCAAAAGCTCGATCTGCCGGACGACGCTGTGCGACAGTTTTTCGGGATGGATTTTCTGAAAGGGCATCGCGGCACTCTGGCTTTGGTCGGAAATTAGGACCAATTCGCTGCCGTCACAATGCAAAAGGGGCCGGTCGCCCGGCCCCCTTGTAACCTTGTCACCTTGTCAGGCGTGCGCCAAGGATCAGCGGATCGGGCGGATGATGATTTCCACGCGGCGGTTCAGCGCCTGACCCTGAGGCGTGGCATTCGAGGCGATGGGCATGTCCTCGCCGCGGCCATAGGCGGTCAGGCGGCTGCCCGGCACGCCGCGCGCCATCAGCACCTGCGCCACGGACGAGGCACGTCGCTGCGACAGGTCCGCGTTATAGGCGGCAGAGCCGGTGTCGTCGGTATGGCCGATGACCTCGATCCGGCTGTTGGGGTAAGAGATCAGGTTCTGCGCGACAGAGCCGAGGTCGGCCACAAGATCCGGGCGCAGGCTGGCGCTGTCCACTGCAAACAGCACATCCTGCGGCATGTTGACGACCAGATAGTCGCCCATGTTGGTGACGCTGAAGCTGGGGTTGATCGCGCGCAGTTCCGCCGCCTGCTGGTCGAGCGTCTGGCCGATGGCCCCCCCGAGGGCCGCGCCAATGGCACCGCCAACCACGGCCTTGGCCAAGCGGTCCTCATCGCTTTGCGCGCCCAAAAGCGCCCCGGCCATGCCGCCGATGATCGCGCCATTCTGGGTGCGGGCGTTCGGATTGTCCGGGTAGGCGTTGGGATTGACGCAGGCCGACAGGGCCAGCACCGCGCCAGTGGCCAGAAGGATCGGGGTTTTGATGAAGGTCATGGGACTCTGCCGCCTCGTGAAAAAAAGCTGATGCCAAAGCCGGGTAATCCCCCGGTCTTTAGCGACCTTATACTAACGCGCCGTCCCGCCGCATAGACGACGCGCCTCCGTGGCAGGTTTCCGCCCATCACATTCCGGTGCGGGCGGCCTCGCGGGCCAGCATCGCGCGTTTGACGGGCAGGCCCCAATGGTAACCACCCAAGGCGCCCGACTTCCGCAAGGCGCGGTGGCAGGGGATCAGCAGGCTGATCGGGTTGCGCCCGACGGCGGTGCCCACCGCGCGCACGGCCTTGGGATGGCCCACGACGCGCGCCAGATCGGAATAGGTTGTCACCTGACCTTCGGGGATGTGCAAAAGCGCCTCCCAGACCTTGATCTGGAACGGTGCGCCGATCAGGTGCAGCGCCGTGTCGGCATTCGCCCCGCCGCCGAAAGCGGCCAGCGCCCATGGCCGCAAGAACGCCTCATCCCGCGCATATACGGCGGCAGGCCAGCGCCCGGCCAGATCGGCGAAGGTGGCCTCTTCCCCCATCTCGGCCGCGAAGCCCAGACCGCAGATGCCGCGATCCGTGCCCATCACCAAGGCTGGGCCATAGGGGCTGTCGAACCAGCCCCAGCGGATGGTCAGCCCCGCGCCGCCCAGGGCGAATTCGCCGGGTGACATCGCCTCCCAGCGCAGGAACAGGTCATGCAGGCGACCCGTGCCGGACAGTCCCGCCTCCAGCGCGGTCTCCAAAGTGCTGTGCCGCGCGGACAGCATCTGGCGGGCGTGATCCAGCGTCAGGTACTGCTGATAGCGCTTGGGCGAGACGCCGACCCAAGCCGTAAAGGTGCGCTGGAAATGCGCGGGCGACAGGCCGATACGGGCGGCGAGGTCGTCCAAACCTAGCCCCGGACCGGCGCTGTCAATCTCGCGCAGCGCGCGGGCGATCAGGGCGTAGTGATAGGCGGGGGTGTCGGCATCGGTCGTCATGGCATCTCTCCTGCGTCGCGCTCAGGATAGGCGTCGTTTCCGCCACGGGCGACCCGGAAACTGCGGCTTCCGCCTTGCCCGGTGGGCTTTGCTGGCCTATGCCCTTGCCCCATGACACGCCAATTGCCCTATGCCGCGATGAAGGAGATCTTCACCCGCTTCCATGCCCTGGACGCGGAGCCGAAGGGTGAGTTGGAGCATCTGAACGCCTATACCCTACTGGTCGCCGTGGCCCTGTCTGCGCAGGCCACCGATGTGGGCGTGAACCGGGCCACGCGGGCGCTGTTCCAGATCGCCGATACGCCGCAAAAGATGTTGGATCTGGGCGAAGAGGCGCTGATTGGTCACATCAAGACCATCGGCCTGTTCCGCAACAAGGCCAAGAACGTGATCAAGCTGTCGCGGATATTGGTCGAGGACTATGGCGGCGAGGTGCCCTCGTCCCGCGCGGCGCTGCAATCGCTGCCGGGGGTGGGGCGCAAGACGGCGAATGTGGTGCTGAACATGTGGTTCCACCAACCGTCGCAGGCGGTGGACACGCATATCTTCCGCCTTGGCAATCGCAGCGGCATCGCGCCGGGCAAGGACGAGACCGCGGTCGAGCGCGCGATCGAGGACAATGTCCCCGCCGAGTTCCAATTGCACGCCCATCATTGGCTGATCCTGCACGGCCGCTACATCTGCACCGCCCGCAAACCGAAATGCGGCATCTGCCCGATCCGGGACCTGTGCCTTTACGAGGAAAAGACCGAATGAAGAAGTATGACGCCGTCGGCATCGGCAATGCCATCGTGGATGTGCTGACGCAGGCTGATGACAGCTTTCTCGAACTGATGGGGATCGAGAAGGGCATCATGCAACTGGTCGAGCGGGAGCGGGGTGAACTCCTTTACGCCGCGATGAAAGAACGCGTGCAGGCCGCTGGCGGATCGGTCGCCAACACGCTGGCGGGGATCGGGGCACTGGGTCTGAAAACCGCCTTCATCGGGCGGGTGCATGACGATGCCCTTGGCCGGTTCTACGCGCAAAGCATGGCCGACAGCGGCAGCGATTTCCCCAATCCGCCGGTGCCGGGGGGGGACTTGCCAACCTCACGGTCAATGATCTTCGTCTCGCCGGATGGGGAGCGGTCGATGAACACCTATCTGGGCATCTCCTCGGACCTCGGGCCGCAGGATGTGTCGGACGAGGTGGCAGGCGATACGGCGCTGTTGCTGATCGAGGGCTATCTCTACGACAAGGCCCCCGGCAAGGCGGCGCTGGAACGTGCCGCGCAACTGTGCCGTCGCGCAGGGGGCAAAGCGGGCGTGTCGCTGTCGGACCCGTTCTGCGTTGACCGCCACCGCACCGATTTCCGCCGTCTGGTGCGCGAGTTGGACTATGTGATCGGCAACGAGCACGAATGGGCCTCGCTGTATCAGACCGACCTTTCGTCGGCTTTGGAACAGGCGGCGGCCGAGGTCGGCACCATCGCCTGCACGCGGTCTGGGCATGACGTGCTGTTGATCCAAGGTGCAGAGCAGGTCGCCGTCCCGGTCAACCGCGTGGTGCCGGTGGATGCGACCGGCGCGGGCGACCAGTTCGCGGCCGGGTTCCTCTATGGCTTGGCCACCGGCAAGCCGCTGGCGGTGGCCGGCAAGATGGGCTGCGTCGCCGCAGCCGAGGTGATCAGCCATTTTGGCGCGCGTCCCGAGACGGATATGAAGGCGCTGTTCCGCAGGGAAGGGCTGATCTGAACCGGGCGGGCGGCTTGCTCGGGCCGGGTTCCCCGGCCTTCGCGCGCCGCCGTTGCCACGGGATGACCTTTGCGCGCAGCGCCGATGGTAAGCGCCGGGGGGGGCAAACCCGGTCGTCTATCGGTTCTTGAACCGATGGAGAACCCGATGGACGACCCCGTGGGATATTTGGGCAGAGAAGACAGGCGCAGTCGGGCGCCATGCGCGGCACCCTGACGGGGGATTGCTCCAGCCGCAGGGTGCCGTCTCCTCTGACGGTCATCGGCTTCCCAGCCTGTACCGTGATCCAATCGTCGCCGAACCGGGTTAAGAAATCCTTTCTACCCGTCTTCTCTGTTCATATATCCTGCAGGGGGTAAGCCATCGGTCCGGGGACCGATGGCTGCGGGGGATGCAAAATCCCCCGCTCCGCACGGAATGGCAGGCGCGTCAGTCGCCGAGCTTGGCGTGAACCTCGTCCAGATCGACCTCGGAAAGCGGCATCTTGTTGGCCGGATTGTCGAAGTCATATTTGAACAGCTGGAAATCGCGTTTGTAGATTTCCCACATCAGATGCATTGACAGGTCGTCGAAGTAATCCTCGACCGGGTGCAGGCGCTTGGGCCCGTGGCCCTCGCTTTCGTTGAAGCGGGGGATGTCCTTCAGCACGACGGGATGTTTCGGCGTGATGTTGTCCAGAACGACCTGCATGCCATCGTTGAATTTCTCGGTGAAGAAGATGTGGTCGTACCGCCCGCCGTTCACGATGAAGGTCGAGATATGGCCCGCCATCGCGGACCAGTGGATGTCCGGTTCCATCGGTTTCTTGAAGCGGATGGTGTCGCGGGTGAACAAGAGGAACCGGCGGAAGCTGGCGATCTGGTCGAACTCTTGCTTGCCGTCGTCGCCGCCCACCTCGATCCCGTATTTCTGGATCAGCATCGGCACGAGGTTGCCGCGATAGCGCTTGCCGTTCCGTTGTATGCCGCAAATCTTGTCGAAGAAGGAGGACAGGATGCGGGTGTAGGGGTTGCGCACGCAGGTGAAGGCATAGGATTTATGCGCCTTCACATTCCGTTCGATGATGGGCTGGCTGGCCTCTTGCGCCCATTTATGCAGGCCCTTGGTGGAATCGTGGATGTCCCCGTCGAAGAATTGGCCATGGTCGGCGTAGAACATGATCTGCCCGATGGTGGAGCAGGCGCATTTGGGCACCACCCGATACACCACGCTTTCGCTTTCCGTCATCCACGTACCGGGAAAACCCATCAAGAACCGCCTCTGATTGCGGACCACCCTGTCGCGGCCCGTTCTGTTTGATGCAAAGAAAGCAAAACGGGGCTGTCTTTTCAATGACCGTTGACGTTATTTGTCAGGCGTAATGACTCGTGTCGGGGTGCAAACGGTTTCCAATGGCCAAGATCGCCTACATCCTGCTGTGTCACAAAGACCCCGAGGGCATCATCGCCCAAGCGCAACGCCTGACGGCGGTTGGGGATTACGTCGCCATCCATTTCGATGCGCGGGCAAAACGGGCGGATTTTGACCGGATCGTTGCGGCGCTGAAGGACAACGCTTCGGTCGTCTTTGCGCCAAAACGGGTGAAATGCGGCTGGGGGGCGTGGTCGCTGGTCGATGCGACGCTGATTGCCATCCGCGCCGCGGTGGCGGCCTTTCCGCGGGCCACCCATTTCTACATGCTGTCGGGTGATTGCATGCCGATCAAGTCGGCGGAATTTGCCCATGCCTTTCTCGACCGGGCCGAGGTGGACTACATCGAAAGCGTGGATTTCTTTGCCAGTGACTGGATCAAGACCGGCATCAAGGAAGAACGGCTGATCTTTCGCCACTGGTTCAATGAGCGCACGCAGAAACGGCTGTTCTATGCGTCGATGAACCTGCAACGCCGCTTGGGCTTTCAGCGGCAGGTGCCCGCCGATATCCAGATGCAGATCGGCAGCCAGTGGTGGTGCCTGCGCCGCCAGACCATCGAAGCGGTTCTGGAGTTCTGCGCCAACCGGCCGGATGTGATGCGGTTCTTCCGCACCACCTGGATTCCGGACGAGACCTTCTTTCAGACCATCGTTCGCCATCTGGTCCCCGAGGCCGAGATCCGGAACCGGACCCTGACCTTCCTGATGTTCACCGATTACGGGATGCCGGTGACCTTCTACAATGACCATTATGACCTGCTGGTCAGTCAGGATTACCTTTTTGCCCGCAAGATCAGCCCCGAGGCGAAAGACCTGAAGGACCGTCTCGGCCGGCTTTATGCGGCCAAGGGCATCCCGTTCGAAATCTCGAACGAGGGGCGGAGCCTGTTCAAGTTCCTGACCGGGCGGGGGCGGATCGGGCGGCGGTTCGCGCCACGGTTCTGGGAGACGGAAAGCAGCGTCGGGCGCGGGCGGACGCTGATGATGGTGACCTGCAAGAAATGGCACGTGGCCAAGCGTCTGGTGGAACGGGTGCGCAGCGTCACCAATACCCCGGCGACGGAATACCTGTTCAACGAAGCCTCGGCCCCGGTGCCGGATCTGGGCGGCATCCAGTCCACGCTGGAAAAGCGCACGCGGCACCGGCGCGCGCTGGTGCGGATGCTCTGCGATTACTGGCAGACGGACCGGCTGATCTTTTGCATCGATCCGGCGAACATCGACCTCATTCAGGATTTCTACACCGACAAGGCGGTGGTCAAACTGCTGGAGATCGAATGTGATTTCACCGATGACTTTCTGATCGGCCATGCCAAGCGGGTGGGATTGGCGGGCGACAACACGCCGCCCGAGACGTTTAACCGTCTGCTCCCGACGATCCGCTATGACGTGAAATTTGAAAGCGACCGTCTGCGCGATCTTGGGTTCGAGAATTTCCACCGCATCCGGCAGTCCGGGTCGGTCGATGAAAACACCGTGCCACTGGCGGAATTCCTTGGTATTCCGGTCGAGAAAGCCCGCGAGATCGCGGCGACGGATTACCTTTTCACGGATTGACGCCATGGCCCATGCATATGACCCCAACAACATCTTCGCCCGCATCCTGCGGGGGGAGATTCCGAACAAGACGGTGGTGGAAACGGCCCATACGCTGGCCTTCCATGACATCGCCCCGCAAGCACCCGTGCATGTGCTGGTGATCCCGAAGGGGGCCTATGTCACCTTTGACCATTTCGCGGCAGAGGCCAGCGCCGAGGAATTGGTCGATTTCCACCGCACCTGCGCTCAGATTTGTGCGGATCTGGGGCTGTCGATCGGGTCTGGCGGACCGGGCTACCGCGCCATCACCAATGCGGGCGGGCATGGCGGGCAGGAAGTTCCGCATTACCACCTGCATCTTCTGGGCGGGCGTCCCTTGGGCCGGATGGTGGAGCGCGCCTAATGCGCAAGGATCGGGTCGTCGCAGTGATCTGGGCCTGAGAAGATCGGCCACCTTACAGGAGGCTTCGATGCGCTTTGTCCCGATCCCGACTGACCTTGTCCGCCACTATCAGGCGGGCGGTCTTGATGCCTATGCCCTGCCGCCCGAACGCGCGGTCAGCGATGGCGAGGGCAACCCTTGCCGCCATTGCCTGGCGATGATCCCGGCGGGGGCGGGGATGCTGATCCTTGCCCACCGCCCCTTTCCTGCGTTGCAACCCTATGCCGAGACGGGGCCGATCTTCCTGTGTGCCGATCCCTGTGACGCAGGCGGAGGGGCGGAAACCCCGGAGATCCTCTCCAGTCCCACCTACATCCTGCGCGGCTATTCGGCTGAGGATCGGATTGTCTACGGCACGGGGGCTGTGGTTGCCGTGGGGCAGATCGCGGCAGAGGCGGCGGCGCGTTTTGCCGACCCGCGCGTGGCCTATTGCCATGTGCGGTCGGCGCGGAACAATTGCTTTCAGGTCAGGATCGACAGGGCTTAGCGTTCCGTCGCGCCTTTGCCTGCGATGATCTTGGCACGGCCCTTTCCGATGCGGCTGCGTCGTGTGGCAGGGTTAGCACTGCTGGTCAGGTGCAGCGCCCATGACCTTTGCCGTCCGGGTGTCAGCGCATGAAACGCCTCGGCCAGATCGGGATCGGCGTCCAGCGCCTCGATCAATTCATCAGGCAGGGTCAGGTCGGTTTGCACCTTGGGGGGCAGGGTGCCTGCCTCGGCATGGCGCATGGCCTGCGCCATCAGGGCGCGGATGGCGGGTTCCAGTGGCGTGACGGCGGCGGGGTCGGTGAAGCGCAGGCAATCGGCGTGCTGGGTATTGGCCCCCTGCCGTTCCAGCACGCCCTCCGGGTCTGACAGCAACGCGGCGTTCATGAAGCTCAGGCGGAAATCCCCCCGAAACGCGCCGATGATGCAGATGTTGCGGCCTGCGTGCATGTAGCAAGGGTGCCCCCATTTCGCGGTTTCGGTCAGGCCCATGGCCAGCGCGATCTGTCGCAACGCCAGCAGGCCCGCCAGCCATTGCCGCGTGGAACAGTGCGGCGTGGCAAAGTGGTCGCAGCGGCCGCAGCCTTTGGCGAAATACTCGGTGGGGTCGGTGATCATCTCAGCCTCTGCGAAACGGTGAAGGGCGCAGGCCTTGCGCGGCAGAGCCGGTCACATCGGCAATGCGCTTGGCGCGGGTCTCGGCCCCCTTGGCGGTCTTGATCCACTCCAGCGGCCCGCGTTTGACGCTGCGCGGGAAGGCCTCCCATTGCGGGGTGGTTCCGGTCTGGGTCAGGGCGGCGGCAAGGTCGGGCGGCACTTCCAGACGTTCGACATCGTCAAGGAAAGCCCACATGCCATTGGCCATCGCCGCCGCAATCAACGCCTCGCCCGCCGGGGTCATACTGCCATCGGCGCGGGCAGCGGCAACATGGGCCTTGTTGAGCGCCGACCACGCCGAGCGCGGATTGCGTCGCGCGATCAGGATGGCGGAGCGGTCCGCATCCACGGCCATCGTGCGGCTGTCGATCCAGCCCCAACACAGCAACTCCTGCACCATCGGCTCATAGGCCAGATAGTCCGGGTGATGCCGCTTGAAGGTCGCCAGCCATTGGCTGGGCGCTGTGGCGTGGTGTTCGGCCAGCCAAGCCCGCAGGTCCGCGCGCGAGCGGATGGTCAAAAGCGGCAGGTCCGTCATTGCCCGGCGTCCCACGCTTTCAGCCAGCGTTTCGGGGCCGCGTCGCGCCATTGGCGGATCAGGCGGGCGCGGGCCCAGTCAGGATCGATCCGCCCGGCACGCACCAGAACCAGCGCGTGGGCCGCGTAATGGGGATGTAGAAAGAATGTCTCGGGGTCGGCCTGCATCAGCATCTCGCGTTCGTCGCGGTCAGCCTTGAAGACGGCGGCATCCTCATAGGCAGACCAATAGCACCACATCTTGCCATGCGCCTTCAGCGCCTCATGCCCCCAGGGACGGGCAAGGGTGATCTGCGGCAGGCCCAGCCCCAAGGCGAAATCGCGCAATTGGGGCCAGGTTTCGATCATGGGTGCAGCCGTTCCCCACGCTCCAGCATCGCCAGAAAATCGGCGATGCGCTTGGCGCGGGTTTCGGGGCGCTTGGCCGTCGTCAGGCGGTAGTAGATCGCGTAGCGGTTCTTGGCGTCATAGCCCGCCAGCGTGTTGCGCGCCGATTGCGGGGCCAAGGCGAGGGCTTCCAGAAAATCGGCCGGCAGTTCGGCGGTTTTTGATCCGGCATAGGCGGCGTCCCAGCGGCCATCGGCCTTGGCGCGTTCCACTTCAGCCAGACCGGGTTCCTGCATCCACCCGCCCGCGATCAGACGTTCCGCCGTGGCGCGGTTCTTTTCCGACCAGACGCTGTTGCGGGCACGAGGGGTAAAGCGTTGCAGCCAATGCGTTTCGCTTTCGGTTTTCTTGGTGCCGTCGATCCAGCCCCAGACCAGCGCCTCTTCCACCGCCTGTTCCCAATCGATGGACGGGATGCCCGTCTTTTTCTTGGCCAGCCGCAACCACGCCTCGGTCGTGGTGGCGTGGCGCATTTCCAGCCAATCGTGCCACTCGTCGGGGTTGGCAAAGTTCATCGGGCGGGGGTGGGGGACGCGCAGCATCAATGCGCCTCCGCCCAGGTGCGGCCTTGGCCAGCCTCAACCGTCAAGGGCACCTTGAAATCCACCGCCGGATGCGATGCCCCTTCCATCACGGCTTTCGCGCGGGCGGCAAGGGTGCTGGCGGCGTCTTCGTCCACCTCGAACAGCAATTCATCATGCACCTGCAACAGCATGGTGGCGGGCAGGTCGGCGATGGCGGCGGGCATGCGGATCATCGCGCGGCGGATCACATCGGCGGCGGTGCCTTGGATCGGGGCGTTGATCGCGGCGCGTTTGGCGAAACCGGCGGTCGGGCCTTTGGCGTTGATGTCGGGCGTGTTGATGCGCCGCCCGAACAGGGTGGTGACAAAGCCCTGCGCTTGGGCCTCTTTCACCGTGCGATCCATATAGCCCCGGATGCCGGGGAAGCGTTCGAAGTAGCGGTCGATGAAGCCCTGCGCCTCGGCCCGCGGGATGCGCAGGTTGCGGGCAAGGCCAAAGCCGGAAATGCCATAGATCACGCCAAAGTTGATCGCCTTGGCCTTGCGGCGGATGTCGGAGGTCATCTGATCCAGCGGCACGTTGAACATCTCCGACGCGGTCAGGGCGTGGATGTCCAAACCGTCGCGGAAGGCCTGTTGCAGTTCGGGGATATCGGCAATGTGGGCGAGGATGCGCAATTCGATCTGGCTGTAGTCAAGGCTGACCAGAACGCGGCCTTTGGGGGCCACGAAGGCCTCGCGAATACGCCGCCCATCTTCCGAACGCACGGGGATGTTTTGCAGGTTCGGATCGGTCGAGGCGAGGCGTCCGGTGATCGCCCCGGCGATGGAGTAGGAGGTATGCACCCGGCCCGTTTCGGGGTTGATGTGGTCTTGCAGCGCGTCGGTATAGGTGGATTTCAGCTTTGAGATTTGCCGCCAATCCAGTACCCGCGCCGCCAGTCGCGCGCCCTGCGGGTGGCTGTCTTCCAGCGTGGTAATGTCCTCAAGAATATCGGCCCCGGTGGCATAGGCCCCAGTCTTGCCCTTTTCGCCCCCCGGCACGCCCAGACGGTCAAAGAGCACCTCTCCCAATTGCTTGGGGGAGCCGACGTTGAACGCACCGCCCGCGACTTCCTGAATCTCATCCTCCAGCCCCGCCATTTTTTGGGCGAAGGCGTTGGACATGCGTGACAGGGTATCGCGGTCGACTTGGATGCCCGCCATTTCCATCCGCGCCAGCACCGGCACCAGCGGGCGTTCAAGCGTCTCATAGACGGTCGTCACGCGGGCACGGTGGAGGTGCGGCTTGAACCGCTGCCACAGGCGCAGGGTGATGTCGGCATCTTCGGCGGCATACTTCACCGCCTCGGCCATCGGGACGCGGTCAAAGGTCACTTGCGACTTGCCCGACCCCAGCAGCGATTTGATCGGGATCGGCATATGGCCAAGGTAGGTGTCCGACAGCGTGTCCATGCCGTGATTGTGCAGACCCGCGTGTTGGGCATAGGAGAGCAGCATCGTGTCATCGAAGGGCGCGATTTCGACGCCGTGGCGGGCGAAAATCTTCCAGTCATATTTCATGTTCTGGCCGATTTTCAGGATCGACGCATCTTCCAGCACCGGCTTTAGCGCGGCCAAGACATCCGCCAGCGGCAGTTGCCCTTCGGCGAGTTGGGCAGAGCCGAACAGGTCATCCGACCCGCTGCGATGCAGGATCGGGATATAGCAGGCCAGTCCCGGTTCGGTGGACAGCGATATCCCCACCAGTTCGGCGCGCATTTCATCCAGACTGGTGGTTTCGGTATCCACCGCAACCAAGCCGCGGTCGCGGATGCGGGCAACCCATGCGTCAAGCTGGGCAGACGTTTGCACCGACTCGTAGCGGTCGTAATCGAAGGGCAGGGGCGGAGCTTCGGGCGCTTGCGGCGTTTCGGGGATCACCGTGCCCCGGTCGGCGGACAAAGGCGCGGGGGCTTCAACCTTCAGGCTGTCGGCCACGCGGCGGGTCAGGGTGCGGAATTCCATGCGGTTCAGAAAGCCAACAATCGCCTCGGCCTCGGGCACTCGGACCTCAAGATCGTCGAGAGTTTCGGTCAGCGGGGTGTCGTTTTTCAGCGTGACCAAGGCCTTGGAAATGCGGATCTGTTCGGCATTGTCGATCAAGGTCTCGCGCCGCTTGGGTTGCTTGATTTCCCCCGCGCGGGCCAAAAGCGTTTCCAGATCGCCGAATTCTTGGATCAACAGGGCCGCCGTCTTGATGCCGATCCCCGGCGCACCGGGGACGTTGTCCACCGAATCCCCCGCCAAGGCTTGCACATCGACCACGCGTTCCGGTCCGACACCGAACTTTTCGACCACCTCATCCGGGCCGATGGCGCGGTTCTTCATCGGGTCGAACATCATCACGCCGGGGCCGACCAGTTGCATCAGGTCTTTGTCGGACGAGATGATGGTGACATCGCCCCCCGCCTCGACCGCGTGGCGGGTCAGGGTGGCAATGATGTCGTCGGCCTCATACCCCTCGGTTTCGATGCAGGCGATGTTGAAGGCGCGGGTGGCTTCGCGCGTCAGGGGGAATTGTGGGCGCAGGTCTTCGGGCAATTCGGGGCGGTTGGCCTTGTAGAGGGGGTAAAGCGTGTTGCGGAAGGTGTGCGACGAATGGTCAAAGATCACTGCCACATGTGTGGGGGCACCATTCGGGGCATCGGGGCCCTTGTTGCCTTCGATATAGCGGAAGAGCATGTTGCAAAACCCGGCGACCGCGCCCACCGGCAGGCCATCCGATTTGCGCGTCAGCGGTGGCAGCGCGTGGTAGGCGCGGAAGATATAGGCCGAGCCGTCAATCAGATGCAAATGGCAGCCCTTGCCGAATGTCATGGTCGTTCCCCCGTGCGTTCCGGGTGACGGTATCGCATGACGGGGCGCGATGCAAAACGGGGCAAAGGACAAAAAGCCCGGGGCACGGGCGCATGGGCCCGGGCGGCGTTTCAGTGGCGCGGCGTGCCGCCCATCAGCGCGGTGAATTCATCCTGCACCCCTGCGCCGACCTGTTCCGCGGTCGCTGCGACCAAGCTGGACAGGCGGGCGGCCTCGGCCACGTAATCCGACAGGCTGCGCTGGTAGAAGGCCGTCAGGACCGCAACGGCGGCCGCCGAGTCCGGCGCTTGCGACAGATCGGTCATCATCTGCCGATCCCGTTCAAAGCGGCGCTTCAGGAAATCCAGCGCCTCGATCGTCTGGGTCAGATTGGCCGAGACGATTCGCGCCTGTCCCCCGATCAGTGCGTGGTGCAGATCGGTCGTTTGTTTGGTCATCATCGCACACTCCGTTTCCCTGAGGACCATCCTGCATCAGACCGGGCGCGGCCCGCCTTGATCCGTGTCAATTCGAGGGCGAGACCCCCGCCCGCCGTATGGCGGGGGCCTGTCCTGACTCGCAGAGCAAGGGTCAGATCGGGGTGCTGCGGGATTTCGCGCCGAAGGCTGCGGCGCGGGCGGACGAGGCAGAGGCTGCGTCGGGGGCCGAGTCGGGCGGGCCGGGGATGGGCGACAAGGGGCCCGCCAAGTGTCCCGTCTGTTCGGTCTCAACGGCATCGGTGCGGGGCATCTCTGCCATTGGGGCCGGGGGGGCCATCTGTGGCAGGTCCAGCACGCGCCGGGTGCTTTCGGTCATCATGTCGGTCAGGCTGGCGTGCAGGTAATCCAGCACCGTGCCCATCGCCGTTATCGGATTCTGCGCCGAGGCCAAAGCGCCCATGAATTCGACATCGCGCTCCTGCTTGCGGCGCAGGAAGGCCAAGCCCTGCTCTTGCGCCAGCGTCATAGCCTCGGTCAGGGTGCGCCCCCAATCAAACAGGCTGGCGATCCCATGGACCGCTGTCTCAGGGGACGTGTCTGCCGGGGCGCGGCTCTGGGACCAGAGGGCGGGGGTCAGGTCGGACGTGGTCATCTTCTGCCTCATGCTGCGATTGCGAATTACGCAGCACAAGGCGTTCAACTGCATAAGGTTCCAATCTTGCTGCAGCGCGGCAATGGCAGCCTTCGCGCAGGGAGGACGGGACGGTCAGTGATCGTCGTGGGCGTGGTCGCGGTCGATCACATATTTCTTGTCGCAATATCCGCATTCGACAAAGCCGGTGTCCTGCGGGATCGACAACCACACACGCGGATGGCCAAGCGCGCCTTCGCCGCCATCACAGGCGACTTTCCAAGTGGTGACGACCTGGGTTTCGGGGGCTTCGATGGTCATGGCGCAGTCCTTTGACGTTTCGCGCCATTCTAGCGGCACGGGCGGCGGGGGCAAGGTGGCGCAGGGGACGCTCACGCCCCGATGGGCAGGCTGCGGCGTTTGAGCACCTGAAGCCACAAAAGCCCATGCACCGTGGCCCGGGCGGGGATGTATTCGGCCGCGACAAAGCCGGGCCAGTCACCCTCGTCCAGCGTGGCGCAGAGACCCGTCAGGTCAAATCCCCCGCCGCCCGGTTCGTTGCGGCTGGGAAATCCGGCAATCTGGATGTGGTTCACCCGGTCGCGGTGCCGCGCCCAGACGCCATCGGCATCGCCATGGATGCGCGCGGCGTGCCACAGGTCGAATTGCAGGCCCAAACGCGGCGAGCCGATGTCATCCACGATCCGCGCCGCTTGGTCGAAATCGTTCAGGAAATACCCCGGCATGTCGTCGGAATTGAGCGGTTCGATGGTCAAGACGGCCTCGGGGGCCTGCTCCAGTGCCCAGACCAGGTTTTCACGGTAGATCGCCTCGGCCAATTCCCCGCGCGCGACACCGGCCATCACATGGATGCGTTGCGCGCCCAGTTGTGTTGCCACATCGGCGGCGCGCAGGAAGGATTGGCGGAACGTCTCTTGCGCGTCGGGCACGGCGGCGTGCCCGCGGTCGCCCATCGCCCAATCCCCCGGCGGCGTGTTGATCAGCGCGAGCGGCATCTGCCCCAGTGCCGTGCGCCATTCGCGGGTGGGGTGATCATAGGGGAACAGGATCTCCACGCCGTCAAACCCTGCCTCTTGTGCCAGATCGGCGCGGGCCAAAGGCGGCACCTCGGTGAAGAGCATGGTCAGGTTGGCGGCAAAACGGGGCATCAGGTCAGGTCACCAGAGGGAATCACCGGGAAGAACCTGCCCGACGACCAGACCCCAAACCAGTCTTTTCCTTGGTAATCTTCGTGAACACACAGATCGACCAGCCGATAGAACGACTTTCGGTCGATCAAAGCCTCAAGTCCCGCGCGGATGTGGATGTAGGGTGCAGGTTCGCCGGTGGTTGCATCACGCGTCACGCGGATGTCATGCCCTTCGCCCGCCACGACCGAGTCGCCGACATGGGTGGTGAAGGTCAGCACCTGATCGCGCCCCGCGCCGTCCACATCGAAATCCGTGGCGACAAAAGGCGCGTCATCGACGGTGATCCCCACCTTCTCGACCGGGGTGACGAGGAAGTATTTGCCGCCCTCGCGCTTCAGGATGCCCGAGAACAGCTTGACCAAGGGCGCGCGGCCAATCGGGCTGCCCTGATAGAACCACGTCCCGTCCCGCGCGATGCGCATGTCGATGTCGCCGCAGAAGGGCGGATTCCACAGATGCACAGGTGGCGGGCCTTTTTGGGTGGCGGCTTGCGCCGAGGCGGCGAGCCCCTCGGCAGACGGTTTCACGATCATTTGTCCGCTCATGCTTTTTGTCATTTGTCCCGGCGGAGATAGTTCGGTCTAATGAAAGATCACACAACCCCGGACGGAGCAATGACATGGCCGATAGCGCAGCCGCAGATGCAGCCGCACTGGTGGAACGGATCGAAGCCCTTGGCGCGCGGCTGGGTTCCGCCAAAGCCAGCATTGATCGCCGTTTCATCGGTCAGGAAAAGGTGGTCGATCTGGTTCTGACCGCCATGCTCTGCGGTGGGCATGCGCTGCTGGTGGGGCTGCCCGGTCTGGGCAAAACGCGGCTGGTCGATACCCTGTCCACCGTCATGGGGCTGAAGGGCAACCGCATCCAGTTCACGCCGGACCTGATGCCCGCCGATATTCTGGGGTCAGAGGTTCTGGAAACCGCCCCCGACGGCAGCCGTGCGTTCCGGTTCATCCAAGGGCCGGTGTTCTGCCAGCTTCTGATGGCGGATGAGATCAACCGCGCCAGCCCCCGCACGCAGTCGGCGCTTTTGCAGGCCATGCAGGAGCGTGAGGTGACGATTGCCGGGCAAGCCCGCCCGCTTGGGCGTCCCTTCCACGTGCTGGCCACGCAAAACCCCATTGAACAGGAAGGCACCTATCCCCTGCCCGAAGCACAGTTGGACCGCTTCTTGGTGCAGGTGGATGTAGACTACCCCAGCCGTGCGGCGGAGCGCGATATCCTGCTGGCCACCACGGGGGCGGAAGAGGCCGAAAGCCATCAGGTCTTTACCGCCGATGAACTGCTGGAAGCACAGGCGCTGCTGCGCCGGATGCCGGTGGGTGACAAGGTGGTTGAGGCGATCCTTGATCTGGTCCGCGCCTGCCGTCCGGGGGAGCCTGAAGGCCGCGATCTGGCCGATGTGCTGGCTTGGGGTCCGGGGCCGCGTGCGGCGCAGGCGCTGATGCTGACGGTGCGGGCGCGGGCGCTGCTGGATGGGCGTCTGGCCCCGTCCTTGGCTGATGTCGCGGCGATGGCGCGTCCGGTGCTGGTGCACCGCATGGCGCTGTCCTTTGGCGCACGGGCACGCGGTGAAAGCCTTGCCGGTGTGATTGACCGCAGCGTGACCCGTATTCTGGGGCTTGAGGCTGCCGCGTGACCGCGCCGCTTCCCCTTCGCGCGCGGGCCGAGGCGCTGGGCCAATCCCTGCCGCCGTTGCTGGCCGAGGCCGAGATGCTGGCCGCGACCGTCATGCTGGGTGAGCATGGCCGCAGGCGCGCGGGCATGGGGGATGAATTCTGGCAATACCGCCCCGCCCATGCCGGTGATCCGGCGCGGCTGATCGACTGGCGCAGATCGGCGCGGTCCGACGCCACCTTCGTGCGAGAACGGGAATGGCAGGCGGCGCAATCGGTGACCTTCTGGGTCGATGGCGCAAAGTCGATGGGATTTTCCGGTGCCAAGGACCGTGCGCCGAAGTCTGACCGCGCGCGCCTTTTGGCGCTGGCGCTGTCGGTGTTGCTGTTGCGTGGGGGCGAACGGGTTGGCCTGTCGGGTGATGCCTTGCCACCGCGCGCAGGCCGGGCGCAGTTGCTGCGGCTGGCAGAGCGTTTGGCCGATGACGCGGCGGATTACGGCACGCCGCAGGCACAGGGGATCGTGTCGCATGGGCGGGCGGTGTTTGTGTCAGATTTCCTTGGGCCTTTGACCACGCTCGAAGACGCCCTGACTCGCGCCGCTGATCGGGGGGCGAAGGGCGTCTTGATGCAGGTTCTGGACCCTGCCGAAGAAGAATTCCCGTTCGACGGGCGCACCATCTTTGAATCGATGGGCGGATCGGTCAGCCATGAGACGCTGCGGGCCGGGGACCTCAGGGCGCGCTATCTGGCGCGGTTGGCGGAACGGAAAGACCAGCTTGCTACCCTCGCCCGTCGCATGGGGTGGCACTACCACTGCCACCATACAGGGCAGGGGGCGCAGGCATCGCTGCTTTGGGCGTGGCGCGCGTTGGAAGGGGGGCGCTGATGTGGATGATCGGCCCCTTGGGCTTTGCCGTTCCGTGGTTGCTGGTGGGGCTTTTGGCGCTGCCGGTGCTGTGGTTCCTGCTGCGCGCCGTGCCACCCGCGCCCATCCGCCGCCGCTTTCCCGGTGTTGCCTTGCTGCTGGGCCTGACCGATGATGAGGTTGAGACCGACCGCACCCCGTGGTGGCTGCTCTTGCTCCGTATGGTCGCCGTGGCGGCGGCGATCCTTGCCTTTGCCGGGCCGGTGCTGAACCCGCGCCCCGAACAGCCGGGGACGGGGCCGCTTTTGGTGCTGCTCGATGGCACATGGGCCGATGCGCGCGACTGGACCCGCCGGGTGGACCGCGCGGCGGCAGCGGTTGAGGAGGCGGGGCGTTCTGGCCGTCCCGTTGCCGTTGTTCGCCTGACGGATCAGCCGCAAGCGGTGGTGTTTCAGACCGCACAGGATGTGGCGGGGCGGTTGGCGGCACTGTCGCCCGCACCCTATGCCCCTGCCGATATGCCGGCTTGGGCGGACGTCCTGCCCGAAGGGAATTTTGACAGCTTCTGGCTGACGGACGGCTTGGACCATCCCGGTCGCGCGGCCTTGGCCGATACGCTGGCAGACCGGGGACGGCTGGCTGTGATGCAAGGCGCGGCCCCCGTGCTCGCCCTGCGGCCTGCCACATTTGCCGATGGCGCGGTGCAACTGACCGCGCTGCGCCAACCCGCAGGTCCGGCATTGGAGGTTGAGGTCGCCGCCCGTGGTCCCGACCCATCGGGGATTGACCGCGAACTCGCGCGCGCCACGCTGGCCTTTGACGGCGGCGCGACTGAGGGCAAGGCAGCGTTGTCGCTGCCGCCCGAGTTGCGCAACCGCATCACGCGGTTTGAGATCGCGGGCATCCGCTCCGCCGGGGCGGTCAGCCTGACCGATGACAGCCTGAAACGCCGCAAGATCGCCTTGATGGCGGGGCGAGAGGATCGCGAAGGGCTGCAACTCTTGTCGCCCACGCATTACCTGCGCCAAGCGCTCGCGCCGACGGCGGACTTGCTTGAGGGCGGCTTGGCGGATGTCCTGCCTGCGGGTCCCGATGTGGTGATCCTTGCCGATGTGGCGCGTCTGGCCGAGACCGAGGAAACCGCCCTGACCGAATGGGTGGAAAAGGGCGGCCTTCTCTTGCGCTTTGCTGGGCCGGTGATGGCGGCCTCGGACGTATCGCGCGTGACCGAAGATGCGCTGATGCCCGTGCGCCTGCGCGAAGGGGGGCGCACCGTCGGCGGCGCGATGAGTTGGGGAGAGCCAAAGACCCTGGCCCCGTTCCCCGAAGGATCGCCCTTCCACGGGTTGGCGGTTCCGGCAGAGGTGACCGTGACCTCGCAAGTCTTGGCGCAACCCGACCCGGAGTTGACCGAACGCACCATCGCCGCCTTGGCCGATGGCACGCCCTTGGTCACGCGCAAGGTCTTGGGCGCGGGGCAGGTGGTGCTGGTCCATGTCACCGCCAATGCGGAATGGTCGAACCTGCCGCTGTCAGGGCTGTTCCTGCAAATGCTGGAACGGTTGGCCGTTTCCACCCGTCCCGGCGGGATGGGTGCGGCGGATCTGGTGGGACAGGTCTGGGTGCCCGACATGGCGCTGGACGCTTGGGGTCAGGCGCTGGATGCGGGCACGGTTGCGGGTGTGGATGGCGCGGTCTTGGCCGAAGCGATGGTCAAAGGTCCGCGCACCGACCTGCCGCCGGGGCTGTATGCCGGGGCTGATCGGCGGGTGGCGCTGAATGTGATCGGCGCGGATGCCGTGCTGACCCGTGCCAGCTGGCCCACAGGAACGGCGGTTGAGGGGTTGGACATGCAGACCGAACGCCCGCTGAAATGGGCGCTGCTGATCGGGGCGCTGACGCTGCTCTTGGTCGATATCCTTGCCGCTTTGGCCGTCTCGGGGCGGTTGTCGCGGCTGGGGCGTGGCATCGCGGTCATCGCGGCGCTGGGCATCTTTGCCCCGCAGGCCAAGGCGCAGGATGAACTCCCCTTGGACGATTTCGCCATTCAGGCGACCTCTGCCGTGGTCTTGGCCCATGTGATGACAGGGAACCCGCAGGTGGATGACATCGCCGAGGCGGGTTTGCGGGGTTTGGGTGATCGGTTGTGGGAGCGCACCTCGATCGAACCCGAACCGCCGATGGGCGTGGACATCGAACGCGACGAATTGGCGTTTTTTCCCTTCCTCTACTGGCCGATCACCGATGACCAGACCCTGCCCTCTGCCGCTGCATATGCCAAGCTGAACGCCTATCTGCGGACGGGGGGGATGATCCTCTTTGACACGCGCGATGGCGATGTTGCGGGCTTTGGCGGCACCTCGCCCGAGGCGCGGCATCTGCAACGCATTGCGGCGGGTCTGGACATCCCCCCGCTGGAGCCGATCCCGGCGGACCATGTGCTGACGCGCACCTTTTACCTGCTACAGGATTTCCCCGGTCGCCATGTCGGCGCGCCGGTCTGGGTCGAGGCCGCGCCCCCCGATGCCGAACAGGCCGAGGGGATGCCGTTCCGCAACCTGAACGATGGCGTGACCCCGGTGGTCATCGGCGGCAACGATTGGGCGGCGGCTTGGGCGGTGGATGACAACGGCGTGGCGATGTTCCCCGTGGGGCGCGGCTATGCCGGGGAACGCCAGCGTGAGATGGCGAACCGTTTCGGGGTCAATCTGGTGATGCATGTGCTGACGGGGAACTACAAATCCGATCAGGTCCATGTGCCCGCGCTGTTGGAAAGGCTGGGCCAATGATGGGCCGCGTGGTGATTTTTGACCCGCTGGTCGCGTGGCCTGTGATCTGGGGGCTGGCGGCCTTTGCCGTGCTCTTGCTGGCTTTGGCGGTCTGGCGCGGGCTGGCAGGCTGGGCCTTCCGCGCCGGGGCAGCGCTGGTGCTGCTGGGCGCGCTGACGAACCCATCCTTGCAGTCCGAGGACCGCGCGCCTTTGTCCGATATCGTCCTTTTGGTGGTCGATGAAAGCGCCAGTCAGCAACTGGGCGACCGTCCCGCGCAGACAGAGGCGGCGGTGGCCGACATCCAGCGGCAGGTTGCCGCGATGGACAACACCGAACTCCGCGTGATCCGGATCGGCGATGGCGCGGGCGATGCCGGGTCCTTGGCGATGACGGCATTGGCTGAGGCGCTGGCCGCCGAACCTCGCGCCCGCGTGGCCGGGGCCATCGTGATCTCGGACGGGCAGGTGCATGACCTTGACCTTGCCCCCACCATGCCCGCGCCGCTGCATCTTTTGCTGACCGGGCGCGACAGCGATTGGGATCGGCGTTTGGTCGTCAAGGACGCCCCGGCCTTTGCCATTCTGGGTGAGGAATTCAACCTGACCCTGCGGATCGAGGATCAGGGCGCCGCGTCAGGCGCGGAGACCGTTGATCTGACCATCACCGTCGATGATGGCGAACCCGCGACGTTCCAGGTCCCGGTCAATCAGGATTTGCAACTCCCGGTCACGCTGGACCATGGCAGCATGAACGTGCTGCAATTCGCCACGCCGGGCGCACAAGGCGAATTGACCGACCGCAACAATGCCGCCGTGGTGCAGATCAACGGCGTGCGGGATCGGTTGCGGGTGCTGCTGGTCTCGGGTGAGCCGCATGCCGGAGAACGCGTCTGGCGCAATCTTCTCAAATCCGATGCCTCGGTCGATCTGGTGCATTTCACCATCCTGCGCCCACCGGAAAAGCAGGACGGCATCCCGGTGTCGGAACTGTCGCTGATCGCCTTTCCGACGCGCGAGTTGTTTGTGGAAAAGATCGACGAATTCGATCTGATCATCTTTGACCGCTACCGCATGCGGGGCATCCTGCCGATGTCCTATCTGCAAAACGTCGCCAATTATGTGCGGCGCGGGGGAACGGTCCTTGTCGCGGCGGGGCCGGAGTTTGGTGCGGTGGATTCGCTCTGGCGCTCGCCCTTGGCCGATATCCTGCCGGTGGAGCCGACGTCGCGGGTGATCGAAGAGGGCTTTCGTCCCGCCCTGACCGACATCGGCCGCCGCCATCCGGTGACCGAAGGGCTGGAGGCGCTGGCCCCCCCAGATGGCTGGGGCCGCTGGTTCCGGCTGGTCGATGTGATCCCCAAGGCCGGGCAAGTGGTGATGTCCGGGCCCGATGACCGCCCGCTTTTGGTGCTGAACCGGGTGGAAGAAGGCCGCGTCGCGGTGCTGGCATCAGATCAGGCTTGGCTGTGGGGGCGGGGGTTCGAGGGTGGCGGGCCGCAGTTGGAACTGCTGCGCCGTCTGGCCCATTGGATGCTGAAGGAACCGGAGTTGGAGGAAGAGGCGCTTACCGCCACCGCCAAAGGTCAAATGCTGACCATCACCCGCCGCAGCGTGGCGGATACGCCGCCGGGGGATTTGCGGATCACCGCGCCGGATGGGGCAGAGGTGACCTTGCCGCTGGCCGAGATTGAGCCGGGCAAGTATCAGACCGAATGGGAGGCCCCGCTGATCGGGCTTTATCGGCTGGAAAATGGCGATCTGACGCGGGTCGTCGCCGTGGGTCCGTCCGCGCCGCGTGAATTCGTGGAAACCATCGCCTCGGGTGCCGGGATGGCGCCGATTGTGGCGGCGACGAATGGCGGCGTGCTCCGTCTGGCCAATGGCGTTCCCGACCTGCGCGAGGCACGACCGGGCCGCCCTGCTGCCGGGCGGGGCTGGATCGGCCTCACCCCGCGCGAGGCTTATGTGACGCAGGATATCACGGTGCTGCCTGTGCTGTCGTCATGGGCATGGCTGCTGATGGCGGCTATGCTGGCGGTGGCAGGGTGGCTGGTTGAGGGACGCAGGGGCGCGCGGCGGGTTTGATCTTCTTGCAAAGGGCAAGACGGTTTGTGTTGCCCCGATGCCCAAAGCATCGGGGCGCGGCCGTCCCGCCCCGGCGGGACGGCCGCGCCCCTTGGCTGACGTGCCGAAGAAAGGCCGCCGAAACCCTTCACAGCTTCCCCATCATCACCCGGCGCGACTCGGACAAGAACTCGCGCCGGATCTGCACGGCGCTGGCGACAGCCGTGGCGGCCATCAGCCCCCACGGCCCCAACAGCCACCCCAAGGACCCCAGCGCGAAATAGATCGCCCGCAACCCCCGGTTAAAGCTCTTGGCCGCCGTGATGTTGATCTCGGCCGCCTGTGCGGCGCGGTCAAAGCAGGTGGGGTCGGTGTGGTCATTCGGCACGGCGGCCATCAGGATCGAGCAATAGCCGAACAGCCGATGCGCCCAGACGAACTTGAGCAGGGCATTGGCAAGGAAGAACGTCACAAGGATGGCCTTCCACTCCAACGGCACCCCGGCATCCAGCGGCAGGTCGGCGGACAGCCCGCTCCACTGATCCGGGTTGCCGATCAGCGCCACCCCGCCGCCAATGGCGATCATGGAGGTCGAGGCAAAGAACGCCGTCCCCTGCCGCAGCGAGTCAATCACCGTGGCGTCAAAGATCCGCGGCTGACGCGTCACGAATTGCCGCATCCAGTCGCGCCGGTAGTCGGACATGATGACGGATACGCTCGGCCACCGGGCGGGCGGATGTTCGATCACCCAGCCGATCCCGATCCATGCGACAAAGACACAGGCGAGGGCGGCCCAGTCGAGGGGCGACATCACGCCCAGATGTGTGGTCATATCCATGCCTGATGGATAGGCTGAGACGGCGCGATTGTCACCCTTCGGGTTGAGGCGGCCGCGAAGTGGTTATAGAACCTGACCAATCCGCCGCAAAGGAGATGCCGATGGACATGCCAGTGCCCGATGCCTCGGTCCTCGCCCGGCGCGACCGTATTCTGGCGCAGCTTGCCGCGGTCTTGCCGGGGGATGCGCTGATCTCGGACCCCACCGAAACCCGCGCTTATGAATGCGACGCGCTGACCGCCTATCGCTGCCCGCCGATGGCCGCCGTCTTGCCGCGCACGACCGAGGAAGTCGCGGCGGTGCTGCGGATTTGCCATCAGGAGCGCGTGCCCGTGGTGCCGCGCGGATCGGGCACCTCACTCGCCGGGGGGGCGTTGCCGACGGCGGATTGCGTCATCCTTGGCATCGCGCGGATGAATGGCGTGCTTGAGACGGATTATGCCGACCGTTTCATCCATGTGCAGACCGGGCGCACCAACCTGTCGGTGACGGGCGCTGTGGAACATGAGGGCTTCTTCTACGCCCCCGACCCGTCCAGCCAGTTGGCCTGTGCCATCGCCGGGAATATCGGCATGAACTCCGGCGGGGCGCATTGCCTGAAATACGGAGTGACGACGAACAACCTCTTGGGCGTGCGGATCGTCACGATGGCGGGCGATGTCTTGACCATCGGCGGCCCGTGGTCCGATGCGCCGGGGCTGGACCTTCTGGGCGTGATCTGCGGGTCCGAGGGGCAGTTGGGCGTGGTGACCGAGGCGTGGTTGCGCATCCTGCCCAAACCCGAAGGCGCGCGGCCCGTGCTGATGGGGTTCGCCTCCAATGAGGTGGCGGGGGCCTGTGTGTCCGATATCATCAAGGGCGGTTTGCTGCCGGTGGCCATCGAATTCATGGACCGCCCCTGCATTGAGGCAACCGAAGCCTTCGCCAAAGCCGGCTATCCCGATTGCGAGGCGCTGTTGATCGTCGAGGTGGAGGGAAGTCCTGCCGAGATTGACGACCAACTCAACCGTATCAAGGCGATTGCGGAACGCCACGCTCCGGTGGCTTACCGCGAAAGCCGGTCCGAGGATGAGAGCAAACGCATCTGGCTGGGCCGCAAATCCGCCTTTGGCGCGATGGGGCAGATGGGGGATTACATCTGCCTCGATGGCACGATCCCGGTGTCAGAATTGTCCTTCGTGCTGCGCCGGATTGGCGAATTGTCGGATCACTACGGTCTGCGGGTCGCCAATGTCTTTCACGCCGGGGATGGCAACATGCATCCTCTGATCCTGTTCAACGCCAACCGGGTTGGAGACTTGGAAAAGGCCGAGGCGATGGGGGCCGACATCCTGCGCCTCTGTGTCGAGGTGGGGGGATGCCTGACGGGTGAACATGGCGTGGGTGTGGAAAAGCGCGATCTGATGCATGCGCAATTCACCCGCGACGATATGGAGGCGCAGTTGCGGGTAAAGGATGTGTTCGATCCGGCGTGGCTGCTGAACCCCGCGAAGGTGTTTCCGCTGGACGTGACCGCCGGGCGGCGCGCGGGTTGAGGGGGAAGGAGCGGGGGTTTCACACCCCCGCACCCCCGTGGGATATTTGAGCAACGGGGAAGAGGGCAGATGCGTCCGACGAGCGAGGCCGAACTGGCCGATATCCTGCGCGGGGCCGATGCGCCCTTGGTCATCCGGGGCGGTGGCACGCGTGGGTTTGGACGGGTGACGGGCGAGGTGCTGGAAACCGGCGGTCTGGCAGGCGTGCGGCTTTATGAGCCGGGGGCACTGACGCTGGTAGCGGGGGCGGGGACGTCCGTGGCGGAGGTGGAGGCCTTGCTGGCCGCTGAGGGGCAGCGCTTGCCATTCGAGGTGCCGGATCTGCGCGGGCTGCTCGGGCGTGGCGGCGAAAGCACGCTTGGTGGGGTGGTGGCCGCCAATGCCAGCGGGCCGCGCCGGGTGCAGGCAGGGGCCTGCCGCGACAGTTTGATCGGGGTGCGCTTTGCCGATGGCGCGGGGATGGTGGTCAAGAACGGCGGGCGGGTGATGAAGAATGTCACCGGCCTTGATCTGTCCAAGCTGATGGCGGGCAGTCATGGCACTTTGGGGGTTTTGACCGAGCTCTCGTTCAAGCTGCTGCCGATCCCGGAGATGGCGGTGACGTTGCGGCTGTCTGGCTTGACCGACGCGCAGGCCGTGGCGGCGATGGCGGCGGCCCTCGGGTCACCGTTTGAGGTGACGGGGGCGGCGCATTGGCCGGGGCAGGGGACATATCTGCGGCTAGAGGGGTTTGAACCCTCGGTCCGCTACCGGGTCGGGCAGTTGTCCCGCCATCTGGCCCGCTTTGGCGTGCTGGAGGAGGTGGCGGATGTCTGGCCTGCCGTTCGCGATGTCGTGCCGTTCCATGGGCGTGCGGGCGATATCTGGCGCTTGTCCTTGCGGCCATCGACCGCCGCTGATGTGGTGGCGCGGGCGGGGGCAGAGGCGGTGCTTTACGATTGGGGCGGCGGGTTGGTCTGGCTGCTGACTGCGCCGGGGGTGGACCTGCGCGCGCGCTTGGGGGCCGTCGACGGTCATGCGACCTTGATGCGGACAGACGCGGACTTGCCCACCTTTGCGCCCGAAGCGCCCGGAGTCGCTGCGCTGACGGCGGGTCTGCGGGCTAAGTTTGATCCCAAGGGCATCCTCAATTCCGGTTTGATGGGCTGACATCATGCAGACGAATTTCTCGGACGCGCAGTTGCAGGTGCCCGCCTTGGCGCGGTCGAATGAGATCTTGCGTGCTTGCGTGCATTGCGGCTTTTGCACCGCGACCTGCCCGACCTATCAGGTGTTGGGCGATGAGTTGGACAGTCCGCGCGGGCGGATTTACCTGATCAAGGAGATGCTTGAGAGTGGCCGCCCCGCCGATGCGCGCACGGTCAAGCATCTTGACCGCTGCCTGTCCTGTCTGGCCTGCATGACGACCTGCCCGTCGGGTGTGCATTACATGCACCTGATCGACCACGCCCGCGCCCATGTCGAGGCGACCTACACGCGCCCCCTGACGGATCGCGCCTTGCGCTGGGTCTTGGCCAAGGTGCTGCCCTATCCGATGCGCTTTCGGCTGGCGATCCTGCTGGCCAAAGTGGGCAAGCCGTTTGCCCGGTTGATCCCGGATGCGCGGGTGCAGGCGATGCTGGACATGATCCCCGCACGCGTGCCGCCGGTCAGCCGCAACGATGATCCGCAGAGTTTTGCGCCGGAAGCGCCACGCCGGATGCGGGTGGCCTTGATGACGGGCTGCGCGCAAAAGGCGCTGAACACCGATATCAACGATGCCACCATCCGCCTGCTGCGGCGCTTGGGCTGCGAGGTGGTGATCCCGCAGGGCATGGGCTGCTGCGGCGCGCTGACCCATCACATGGGGCGCGAGGATGAGGCCCATGGCGCGGCGGCGGCCAATATCCGCGCCTTCATGGCCGAAGTGCAGGGGGAGGGGTTGGATGCCATCGTCATCAACACCAGCGGATGCGGGACGACGGTCAAGGATTACGGCCATATGTTCCGCACCTCTGCCCTCGCGGGGGATGCGGCGCGGGTGGCGGGGCTGGCGCTGGATATCTCGGAACTCTTGATGCGGTTGGAGATCCCCGAAGGCGCGGACAAGGGCCTGCGTGTCGCCTATCACGCCGCCTGTTCTTTGCAGCATGGCCAACAGGTCAAGACCGCGCCGAAGGACTTGCTGAAACGCGCGGGCTTTACGGTGGTGGAACCCGCCGACAGCCACCTGTGCTGCGGGTCTGCCGGCACCTACAACTTGCTGCAACCCGCGATTTCGCAAGAGTTGAAGGCGCGCAAGGTGGCGACGCTGGAGGCGAAGGCGCCGGATGTGATCGCGGCGGGTAACATCGGCTGCATGATGCAGATCGGATCGGGGACGGGGATTCCCGTGGTGCATACGGTGGAGCTTCTGGACTGGGCGACAGGCGGGCCGAAGCCGCGCGCGCTGGATGCAACCTGACCGCGACTCCGCCGTGATTTTGCCGCAGTGGCATGAGATGTCCCGACGGTGAGCCTGTGCCGGAGGATGGCTGTGCGGTTTCTTGCCTCGTGTCTTTGTGTCCTTCTGTCCCTATCGTCGGCTGTCTGGGCGGGGGACGGCAATCTGCGGCCGCTGGACACGGGCGTGGTTGCCGGGCGCTGGGCGGCGGTGGGGCGCATCAACATCGGGGAAACCGGTTTTTGCACCGGCACGCTGATCGCGCCGGATGTGGTGCTGACGGCGGCGCATTGCCTGTTTGACAAGGCCACCGGCCAACCGCACCGGCCCGAGGAGATCACTTTCCTCGCCGGATGGCGCAATGGCCGCGCCGAGGCGTATCGTGATGTGGTGCTGTTGCTGCCGCATCCCGGCTATCAGCCGGATCTGGAGGAAACCGATGCCCAGATGGGCCAGACCGGCAGTGACCTTGGCCTGATGAAACTGGCGCAGCCGATCTTGTTGCCCTCGATCACCCCTGCGCCGACCGGGTCTTTCCCGCAGGGCGGCGACCTGGTGGAGATCGTGTCCTATGCCAAGGACCGGTCCGAGGCGGCCTCGTTGCAGGATGTCTGTTCTGTGCTCGGCACGCAGGGGCGCATTGCGGTGCTGGATTGTCCTGTGGATTTCGGGGCCTCGGGGGCGCCGGTGTTCCGCGACACGGCCTATGGGGCCGAGGTGGTCTCTGTCATTTCCGCCAAGGCCGAAATGGACGGCAGACCCATCGCCGTCACGGTACCGCTCGAAGGGGTGTTGCCCGCCTTGATGACGCAACTGGACCGCGCGGGGCGCGCGACCACGCCGGGGGTCCGGACACTGTCAGGCGGGCGGGTCGGCATGGGGTCGGGCGGCGCGAAGTTCCTGAAGGTGGACGACGCGCCCTGATCAGGGTCTTGAAAGCCGGGGCAGGGTTTCCCAGATCATGGGGGTCGCCGGGTGCCGCAGTCGGGCTTGGCGGCAGGAAACCCGCCCTGTCCGTGACGGAAGGGCACACCCATCGCTTTTCGAAGGATGACACCATGCGTAACCTTGATTTTGCTCCGCTCTACCGTGCCACCGTTGGCTTTGACCGCATCGCCGACCTGATGGACCGCGCCCTCAGCGCCGATGTCCAGCCGACCTATCCTCCCTACAACATCGAAAAGACCGCCGAAGATGCCTATCGCATCTCGATTGCGGTGGCCGGGTTCACCCCGGACGAATTGTCGGTCGAGGTGAAGGACGGCACCCTGCATGTCGCCGCCCGCAAGTCCGAGGTGGAGGGCAGGACCTATCTGCACCGTGGCATCGCCACCCGTGCCTTTGAGCGCCGCTTTGCGCTGGCCGATCATGTGCGCGTGACCGGGGCCAGCCATGAACACGGCATGCTGCACATCGACCTGCAGCGCGAAACGCCCGAGGCGCTGAAACCCCGCCGGATCGAGATTGCCCGCACCAGCGCCGCACCGGTGATCGACAGCCCCGCGATCGAGGCCCCGCGCGAGCCGTCGGTGAACTGACCGATCCTTTGATCCGCATGTGACGTGATGATGCGGCGCGTTCCCGAACCGGGGGCGCGCCGTTCTTGCATGCCCTGCCGCCGGGCTTTTCGCCCAATGCCGGGGCCGTTCCGGCTTTTGCAGGGTGCGGACTGCGCGGGGTGGCGTTCTGGCCGCTTTCAGGCCATAGTCCCACCAGCCTTTCATCGGCGCGGGTTTTCGGAAGGGCCCGCCTTCACATCGGCGTGCTTGGGTCCGTGACCTTTGCCTTGCCGCCTTTCGATCCTTTGCCACCTGTGCCAGCGTCGCCCCTCCTTGGGCGGCATGCCGCCATCGCGCGGCCAACCCTTGATCTGTCAGGATATCCCCATGGGCTTTTCCACCCCCAAGACGCCGTTCAACCTGTCCGAATTCCTCAGCCAGAAGGGCACGCCGCGCAATTCGCGCAAGCCCAACTGGAAACGCGCGCCGCAGGCCCCCCTGCCCGAGGCCGAAGAGACCGAGGTGGTCGAAGCGACCGAATCCCCCGAAACCGCGGCCGACAGCGCGGAATGACCCCAGGCGCTGCAACAAAGTTTGCAGCGTTTTCAATGCCTAAGCGGGGGTATCCCGAAAAGGCGGCGAACGGCCTCGCTATCCGGTGCCACTTCGGCTATACTTATGGGGCAACCTCTTTTTCGGACCCTGTTCCTTTCGGCTCAGCTTTCGATCTTCAGCTTTGCCGGGCCGCTGCATTCTGTGGGCGGTAAAATTAAAAGGAATATCACGATGGCCAAGGGCAACGTGAAATGGTTCAACGCCACCAAGGGTTTCGGCTTCATCGCACCGGAAGGCGGATCGAAGGACGTGTTCGTCCATATCTCTGCTCTGGAACGTGCCGGCATCAACCGTCTTGACGACGGCCAAGCCGTGACCTTCGACGTCGAGCGTGACCGCAATGGTCGTGAATCGGCGATGAACCTGCAACTGGCATAAGCCAACCGCAGTTTCGGAAATGGGAAAGGGGCTGCCGCAAGGCAGCCCCTTTTCCGTTCGGGCGTGGCGGGATGCGCCGGGACGCACCCCCGCCTGTTCTCAGGCCGCGTGTGCGCCTGCGGCCAAGGCCGCGACATTCGCCAGCACCTCGGCCACCGGTTTGCCGGCGCCGATGTCTTTCACGATGGCCGACCCCACCACGCAACCATCCGCCACACTGGCAATCGCCTGTGCGCTTTCCGGAGTGGTGATGCCGAAGCCCACGATGATCGGCAGATCGGTCGCGGCCTTGATGCGCGCCACTTCGGGGGCCACGTCCACCGCCTGCGCCGCCGCTGCACCGGTGATCCCGGTGATCGAGACGTAATAGACAAAGCCTGAGGTGTTTTGCAGCACCGTGGGCAGACGCTGGGCATCTGTCGTCGGTGTCGCCAGCCGGATGAAGTTCAGCCCGGCCTTCTGGGCGGGGATGCACAGCTCGGCATCCTCTTCGGGCGGCAGGTCCACCACGATCAGCCCGTCGATCCCGGCGGCCACGGCCTCGGCCAGAAAACGGTCCACGCCGCGCGCGTAGATCGGGTTGTAATAGCCCATCAGCACGATGGGCGTGCTGGCATCCCCGGCACGAAAGGCGCGGACCATGTCCAGCACCTTGTCCATCGTCATATGCCCTTCAAGCGCGCGCTGTCCGGCCAGTTGGATCGTCGGGCCATCGGCCATCGGATCGGTGAAGGGCATCCCCAGTTCGATGATGTCCACACCCGCGCCCGGCAGGCCCCGCATCACCGAAAGCGAGGTTTCGGCATCCGGGTCGCCGCCCATGATATAGGCAACAAAGGCCTTTTTTCCCTCGGACTTCAGTCGGGCGAAGGTGGCGTCGATTCTGGTCATGCTGTGGCCCTGTCGTTGCGCTTTGGCGACAGGCTTTGCACGGGGGCAGGGCGGGAATCAAGGGCCGGTGGTGGGCTGGCCGCAGCCGTCACGCCGGTGCGGCAGGCTCTGGCATCACCGACAGCATCCAATGCGTGCCGAACCGGTCCGTCACCATGCCAAAGCCCGGCGAAAAGAACGATGGCCCAAAGGCCTGCACCACCTGCCCGCCGTCTGCCAGCCGGTCAAAGATGGCCTGTCCCGCCGCAACGCTGCCGACGCTTTGCATGATCGACACCGCCGCCTGTTTTTCACCCGCCATCCCCGGGGGGTAGTCCGATGCCATCAAGACCCCACCGCCCAGTGTCACCTGCCCGTGGATGATGCGGTTGGGGTCTTTCATCGCCTCCGGCATGTCGGGCGCATCGGAATAACGCATCATCTGCAAGTCTGTGCCACCAAAGACATCGGCGTAATGGGTCAAGGCCTCGGCGCAATGGCCGTCGAAGTGGATATAGGGAATGGTCGGCATAGCGCTCTCCTCTGGCGATGCATTTCCATGCTGCGCTTTTCCTCTGGCGCGCGAAAGCCCCTGCGAACCTTGATTACCTGCCCCATGCCCTCTAGAAGCGGCCCGTCAGCGGATGGAGAGCGAAGATGGGTTTCAAGATGGGCATCGTGGGTCTGCCGAATGTCGGCAAGTCGACCCTGTTCAACGCGCTGACGCGCACCGCCGCCGCGCAGGCCGCGAACTTCCCGTTTTGCACCATCGAGCCCAACGTGGGCGAAGTTGCCGTGCCGGATGCGCGTCTGGACAAACTGGCCGCGATTGCCGGGTCCAAGCAGATCATCCCGACGCGGATGACCTTTGTCGATATCGCCGGTCTGGTGCGGGGGGCGTCCAAGGGCGAGGGCTTAGGCAACCAGTTCCTGGCCAACATCCGCGAATGCGACGCCATCGCCCATGTGCTGCGCTGCTTTGAAGACGGCGACATCACCCATGTCGAAGGCCGGATCGACCCGGTTGCGGATGCCGAGACGATCGAGACCGAGTTGATGCTGGCCGATATGGAATCCATCGAACGCCGCCTTGTCGCCTTGGGCAAGAAATTGCGGGGCGGCGATCAGGACACGCTGGATCAGGACCGCCTGCTGCGTGCCGCCTTGGCCGTGCTGAACGACGGCAAACCCGCCCGCACTGTGGTTGTGGCCGAAGATGACCGCCGCACCTGGCGTCTGTTGCAACTGCTGACGTCGAAACCCGTGCTCTACGTCTGCAACGTCGAGGAATCCTCCGCCGCCAAGGGCAACAGCCAATCCGCCCGCGTCGCCGACATGGCCCGCGCGCAGGGTGCCGCCTCGGTCGTGATCTCTGCCCGGATCGAGGAAGAGATCAGCCAACTGGCCGAAGACGAAGCCGCGATGTTCCTTGAAGAAATGGGGCTGGAGGAAGCCGGTCTCGACCGCCTGATCCGCGCCGGATATCAGCTTTTGGGCCTGCAAACCTATTTCACCGTCGGCCCGAAAGAGGCCCGCGCCTGGACCATCCCCAAAGGCACCCTCGCCCCCCAAGCCGCCGGCGTGATCCACGGCGATTTCGAAAAGGGCTTCATCCGCGCCGAAACCGTCGGCTACGACGACTACATCGCTGGAAACGGCGAGGCGGGGGCCAAAGAGGCCGGCAAGTTCCGCGTGGAAGGCAAGACCTATGAGGTCAAGGACGGGGACGTCCTGCACTTCTTGTTTAATGGGTGATTAGGGGGCGGCGCTGAGGCGGTCGATCAGGGCTTGGGCGAGGGGGATTTGGTCGGCGTGGTGGTCTGCGTATGGAACATGTTTGCCTTCGCGCATCGCCGCTGCCGCCGCCAGCACCTGCGCTAGGGTCAGGACCTATTGATCTTGCTGTTGCGGCATGATTCAGCCTCCGCAAGGAGACCGATCAATGAGCAACCTTTTCTGGCTGACCGACGTGCAGATGGCCCGTCTTCAACCCTT
>JAIXPH010000025.1 GCA_027486345.1 Paracoccaceae bacterium | reverse complement strand
TGCGGCGATCCCAGGGAGGAGGAGGGGATCGCCGCGGTTCCGTCGGCCCATGGGAGGAGGAGAGGGCCGCGCGAAAGTCTTGGGCCATGTGGCCCGGAAAGGGGTGCGGCGATCCCAGGGAGGAGGAGGGGATCGCCGCGGTTCCGTCGGCCCATGGGAGGAGGAGAGGGCCGCGCGAAAATCTTGGGCCATCTGGCCCGGAAGAGGATGCGGCGACCCCAGGGAGGAGGAGACGGGTCGCCGCTTGCACGATTGGCCCGGGGAGGAGGTCGGGCCGCTCGGTCTGGTTTGAACGTATACGCGTCTGCGTTCCGTTCGGATCAAAGTGCGGCGACACCAGGGAGGAGGAGAAGTGCCGCCGCTTTTGCTACGAACCCCGGGAGGAGGTGGGGTTCAGCAAGAAACCTTATTTGCCGTAAGCCGCTTCGCGGGCCAGCGCCGGAACGTCGAGGCGCGAGATGCCGAGATCGGCGAGTTCGCGGTCGGTCAGCGCGTCCAGTTCACGGACGGTCTGCATGTAGACGGCGCGGCGGGCGAGGGCTGCTTTCACCGAGGCAAGGAAACCGGGAAAGCGGTCAGCCAGCGAAAGAGACGCGGCGCGGGAGGTGTTCACATAAGCCATTTTCAATCAGCCTCAGTTAGTTCGGTTCATTCTCTGGCGTTCTCTGTCGCGCCGTTACCGTAAACATGGGACAATTGCTGCAGCTGCACAATCCGCCGGGTCTGCAATGCTGCCATGCAGCAATCGCATGGCTGATCGTCACAAAATATTCAACATTTACCATAGCTTCGCTGATTAATTGAGCATTTGGTAAACCCCGCCTTGCCTTTCCCGGTCCGGCGCATGACTTTCTGCCGGATCAAGTGGATCAGCAGCGAAAGGCGAGGACATGGGCGTGACGCGCGAAGCGGTGATCGAGGTTCTGGCGGGTTTGGCTCTGCCCGGCGGCGGGACTCTGGTGTCACGTGACCTCTTGCGTGCGTTGACGGTCGAAGCGGGCGCGATTCGCTTCGTGATCGAGGCGGCAACCCCGGAGGAGGCGCGCGCTCTGGCCCCCGCGCAGGCGCAGGCCGAAGCCGCGCTGCGGGCGCTGCCCGGCGTCACCTCGGTGCAGGTGGTGATGACGGCGCATGGCCCTGCGGCGAAACCCCCAGCCCCCAGCCTGAAGATCGGCCAGCATCCCACGCCGCAACAGGGTGGGCCGCAGCGGATCACCGGGGTGGACCGGATCATTGCGGTCGCCTCGGGCAAGGGCGGTGTGGGCAAATCGACGGTGTCGTCGAACCTCGCCGTGGCCTTGGCGCGGCAGGGGCGGCGGGTCGGACTGTTGGACGCCGATATCTATGGCCCCAGCCAGCCGCGCATGATGGGGGTCTCCAAACGCCCGGCCAGCCCGGATGGCAAGACCATCGAACCCCTGCACGCGCATGGCGTCACCCTGATGTCGATAGGTCTGATGTTGAAAGAGGATGAGGCCGTGATCTGGCGCGGGCCGATGATCATGGGCGCGTTGCAGCAATTGCTGACGCAGGTGGATTGGGGGCGGCTGGATGTGCTGATCGTAGATCTGCCGCCGGGCACCGGGGACATCCAGCTGACGCTGTGCCAACGCACGCAACTGACCGGGGCCATCGTCGTCTCCACCCCGCAAGACGTGGCGCTGCTGGACGCGCGCAAAGCTCTGGACATGTTCCAGAAGCTGAAAACCCCGGTGCTCGGTCTGATCGAGAACATGTCCACCTACATCTGCCCCAATTGCGGGCATGAGGCGCATATCTTCGGCCATGGCGGCGTGGCGGCCGAGGCGGCGAAGCTGGACCTGCCCTTCCTTGGCGAAATCCCCTTGGCGCTTGAGGTGCGGATCGCAGGCGACAGCGGCACGCCCATCGCGGCGGGGGATGGCACGGTGGCCGAGGCTTATGCCCGGCTGGCGCATCGGCTGGTGGCGGGCGGGATGGCCTGAGCGCGCGGCGCCGGGATCAGACGGGACGCGATAAGCGCAGCGGATCACAGCGAATCACTTCGGTGGGAATTCATGGGAAGTCCGGGGCGAACCCCCGGACTTTTGCCATTTCCGCCCGTCACGCGGGCGCGAGCGTCCGTGAACAGGCCATGGATTTGACAAAAAGCCACAATCGCCGGGAAAAGATGGGGCGCGCCGGGACGGGCCAAGGCTTGGCACATCTTGGGGCTGTTTGTGTCCGCTCCGCTATAACTAGGGCTGTTTTCACGGTGTGGCGGTGCCTGCCGCGCAAGCCCTTATGGCGCTTGCCCGCCTTCACCCAACTTTTCCCAAAATTTTCCATTGCCACCCATGAAATCCCGTGGCATCCATACTTCATCGAGACGGCGAGCAGATACAACGCAGGGGCAGCGCAAGACCCCGAACAGGCGAACGATCAGGCTTCATACAGGCACTCGCTTTCTTGAATGTAAGAGATCCGGCGCGCGAGCGAGCAGACGCTTCCCCCAAGCGGCGCGCGTAGCTGGACGCCCAGCGATGGGACAGGCGGCGGATCGTGCAGTGGCAGCAGCACGATCCGCCGTTTCCGTTTCACAGACCCGTGAACGGAAAATGGTGTGGCTGCCGAGCAAGAAGGAGCCGCAAGGCCCATGTCCGAGGCGTTCAGAGGCGAGTTCACCCAAAAGGTGGATGGCAAGGCGCGGGTGTCGATCCCGGCAGCCTTTCGCCGTGTCCTCGAAGCTGGCGATCCGGACAGCACCCGCAAGCGCATCGTCATGGTCTATGGCGACGAGCGCCGCAAATTCACCGAATGCTACACGATTGCCGAGGCCGCACGGCTTGAGGCGCGCATCCGCGCCTTGCCGCTGGGATCGCAAAAGCGCCGCATCCTTGAGCGCAACCTGATCACCCTGTCGGCCACCATCGAGATTGACGACGACGGTCGCATCGTCCTGCCCGCCAAGGTGCGCGACAAGATCGGCATCGGGGCCGATGATCTGGCCAAGGGGGCCGAGGCGGTGTTCGCGGGCGCGCTGGACACGTTCCAGATATGGAAGGCCGCGACCTATGACGCCGATATCCTGCGCGCGGCGGAAGACGACCTTGCCGACCTGCCCGAGGACATGGACATCCTGTCGCTGCTGAGCGACGACACGGGGGTGTGAACCGTGACCGGCAGCGATCCCGAAACCGGTCGCGCTCCGCATGTTCCGGTGCTGCTGCGCCCGCTTCTGGCGGCGGTGGCACCCGTGCAGGGGGTCTGGTTGGACGGCACCTTCGGCGCGGGCGGCTATGCGCGCGGCCTTCTGGCGGCGGGGGCGGACCGCGTGATCGGGGTGGACCGTGACCCCTTGGCGCTGGAAATGGCGGCGGGCTGGATCGGCGACTATGGCGACCGCCTGACGCTGGTGCCGGGGACGTTTTCCGAACTGGATCAGCACGCGGGCGGGCCGCTGGATGGTGTCGTGCTCGACCTTGGCATTTCGTCGATGCAGATCGACCGGGCGGAACGGGGGTTCTCCTTCCAGAAGGACGGACCCTTGGACATGCGGATGTCCCAGGATGGACCCTCGGCCGCCGATCTGGTGAACACATCGGATGAAACCGTGCTGGCCGATGTCCTCTATCACTATGGCGAAGAGCGCGCCTCGCGCCGGATCGCCCATGCCATCGTCGCGGCGCGGGCGGTGGAGCCGATCACTACGACCCTGCGCCTGGCCGAGATCGTCGCCCGTTGCCTGCCGCGCCCGAAACCGGGGCAAAGCCACCCCGCGACCCGCAGCTTTCAGGCCATCCGCATCGCCGTGAACACCGAATTCGACCAATTGGCCGAAGGTCTGGCCGCTGCCGAACGCGCGCTGAAACCCGGCGGGATGCTGGCGGTGGTCACGTTCCATTCGCTGGAAGACCGGATCGTGAAGCGCTACCTGCAACTGGCCAGCGGCGCAGAGTCGAACGCCAACCGCTATGCCCCGGCGCGGGCCGAAGATGCCGCGCGCTTTGAGATGGTCACCCGCAAGGCCGTTGCCCCCGATGAGGTGGAGTTGGCCGACAACCCTCGCGCCCGGTCGGCCAAGCTGCGCGTGGCGCGGCGCACCGATGTGGCCCCGCGTGCGCTGGACCCCAAGGCGTTGGGCCTGCCCCAGATCCAGACCAAGAAAGGACGCCGCTGATGCGCCCTGTGCTCTATGTCCTGACGTTTCTTTCGGTCATGGGGCTGGCGTTCTGGGCCTACCGCGAGAATTACGCGACGCAGCAGGCGCTGAAGGACATGGCGGCCTTGCAGGATGACATCGCGGCCCTGCGCGAGGCACTGACGCTGCAACGCGCGGAATGGGCCTATCTCAACCGTCCCGAGCGGCTGCGCCAACTGGCCACGCTGAACTTTGACCGGCTGGGCCTGTTCCCGCTGACGCCCGAGCAATTGGGCGCCGCGCGTGACATCGCCTATCCGCCGCAAGTGCCCCTGATGGGCAGCATCGACAATCCGCAGGACGTGATCGGCCAAGTCGCCCCGGATGGAGATTTCCCGTGATCCGCACCCCGCTTCGCCCGCTGGCACGCATTCTTCTGGCCCGCCAGCAAGGCGTGAACCCCGACAGCATCGAACGCGAGAATCTGCGCCTGCGGCATGAGGCGATGCGCGACAAGTCCCGCCTGCGCGCCGAGGGGCGGCTCTTGCTGCTGGGCATGGGCTTTGCCGCGGCCTTCACGCTGATCGGCGCGCGGATGGGTCTTCTCGCCGCGACCGAACCGATGGAGCCGCGCTCGGCCGCGCTGGGGGCCGAGATCACGGCGCAGCGGGCTGACATCACCGACCGCAACGGCAATGTGCTGGCGACCAACATGTTGACCCATGCGCTCTATGCCCATCCGCGCGACATGGTGGACCCCAAGCGTGTGGCGCAGGAACTGGCGGCGATTTTCCCCGAGTTGAAGGCGGAGGATCTGTATCGCCGCTTCACCGATGGCCGCAGCTTCCTGTGGATCCGCAAGGTGCTGAGCCCCGAACAGATGCAGCGCGTGCATGAGATCGGTGATCCCGGCCTTCTGTTCGGCCCGCGCGAGATGCGGCTGTATCCCAACGGTGCCTTGGCCGCGCATGTGCTGGGCGGCACCTCTTTCGGGGCCGAGGGCGTACATTCGGCCGAGGTGATCGGCACTGCGGGGATTGAAAAGGCGCTGGACGCCCGGATGCGCGACCCGGCGCAGGCGGGACAACCCCTGCAACTGTCACTGGACCTGACGCTGCAAGCGGTGGTCGAGGAAATCCTGCAAACCGGCATGACCATGCTGTCGGCGAAGGGCGCGGCGGCGATCCTGATGGATGTGCATACGGGGGAGATCCTCTCGCTCGCCTCGCTGCCGGCCTTTGATCCGAACGACCGCCCGAACAACCCCACCAGCGGCGAACCCGGCGATAGCCCGTTGTTCAACCGCGCGGTGCAGGGGGTCTATGAGCTTGGCTCCACCTTCAAGATCTTTACCGTCGCGAATGCGCTGGAACTGGGCTTGGTGACGCCGGACACCATGGTGGACGCCAATGCGCCGAAAAAGGTGGGCCGCTTCACCATCAAGGAATTCCAGAACAAGAACTATGGCCCGCTTTTGTCGGTGCGCGACGTGATCGCCAAATCCTCGAACGTGGGGACCGCGAACCTTGCGCTGACGATCGGGGCCTTGCGCCAGCAGGCGTTCTACAAGGCGCTTGGGTTCTTTGAACCCACCCAGATCGAACTGGTCGAGGCGCCGGGGGCCAAGCCCATCGTGCCGAAGAAATGGCCCGACATCACGGTGATCACGACATCCTATGGCCATGGCATCTCGGCCAGCCCGATGCATCTGGCCGCAGCCTATGGCGCGATCGCCAATGGCGGTATCCGCATCACGCCGACGCTTCTGCGTGGCGGCGTGCCGCAGACCGGCCCGCGCGTCATGTCCGAACAGACCGCGCGTGACGCCCGCTCGATGCTGCGCGAAGTGGTCACCCACGGCACGGCCACCATGGCCGACGTGCCGGGCTATGAGGTCGCGGGCAAGACCGGCACCGCCGAAAAGCCCAACAAGCAGGGCGGCTATGACACCGACAAGGTGGTGAACACATTCGCCATGATGTTCCCCGCGTCCGAGCCGAAATATGTGCTGGTGGTGACGCTCGATGAGCCGGTGGACACCTCCGGGTCCGAACCGCGCCGCACGGCGGGCTGGACTGCGGTTCCCGTGGCCGCCGAAATCGTGCGCCGCGCGGCCCCGCTGCTTGGCTTGCGGCCCATGGTTGAACCCAAGGCCCCGGATACGCTAACAGCCGCATCAAACTGACCAAAGAGCGGGACCGGAACGATGGCGGAGCGGGCAAGACTTTCAGAACTGGGCCTGACCGCACGGGCCGGGCGCGATCCTGTGGTGACGGGCGTCACGGTGGACAGCCGGGCGGTGCGTCCGGGGATGCTCTTTGCGGCACTGCCGGGCGTCAAGGTGCATGGCGCGGCCTATGTCGAAACCGCTATGCAGGCCGGGGCGGCGGCGATCCTGACCGATGCGGCAGGGGCTGCACTGGCGGCGGATGCCTTGGCCGGATCGGAGGCCGCGCTTGTGGTGGCCGAAGACCCGCGCGCGGCCCTCGCCGGGGCGGCGGCGCTGTGGTTCGGCGCGCAGCCAGAGACGATGGTTGCCGTGACGGGAACCAACGGCAAGACATCCGTGGCCACCTTCGCCCGCCAAATCTGGATGGCGTTGGGCCATCCGGCCATCAACATCGGCACCACCGGGGTCGAGGGCGCTTGGGCGGCACCCTCCAGCCACACCACCCCCGATGCCGTGACGCTGCACGCCATGCTGGCGCAGGCGGCGGGTGCGGGTGTCACCCATGCGGCGATGGAGGCATCCTCGCACGGTCTGGACCAACGCCGGATGGATGGCGTGCGTCTGGCGGCGGCGGGCTTCACCAACTTCACCCAGGACCATCTGGACTATCACGGCACGATGGAGGCCTATTTTCAGGCCAAGGCGTTGCTGTTTTCGCGGGTTTTGCCCGAGGGCGGGGTGGCGGTGATCAACCTAGACGATCCCGATGCCGCGCGTCTGGTCGATTTGGCCCGTGCGCGGGGGCAGCGTCTGTTGACGGTCGGGGAGGCGGCAGGGGCCGACTTGCGACTGTTGTCGCGCCGCTATGATGCGACGGGGCAAGAGGTGCGGATCGGCTGGCAGGGTCAGGCGGTGCAGGTGCGCCTTGATTTGATCGGCGGGTTTCAGGCGGCGAATGTGGCGGTGGCGGCAGGGCTGGCGATTGCCTCAGGCGATGATCCGGCGCGGGTGTTCAACGCCTTGCCGCAGTTGACTGGTGTGCGGGGCCGGATGCAGCGCGCGGCGACGCGCAAGAACGGCGCGCAGGTCTTTGTCGATTACGCCCATACGCCGGATGCGGTGGAAACCGCGCTGAAGGCGCTGCGCCCGCATGTGATGGGGCGCATCATTGTGGTTTTCGGCGCAGGCGGCGACCGCGACCGCACGAAGCGCCCCTTGATGGGGGCAGCGGCGGCGGCGCACGCGGATGTTCTGTTTGTGACAGACGACAACCCCCGCAGCGAAGAACCAGCGGCCATTCGTGCCGAAATTCTGCAAGCCTGCCCCACGGCGTTTGAGGTCGGCGACCGCGCCGAAGCGATCCTGCGCGGCGTGGCGGAACTGCAACCGGGCGATGCGCTCTTGGTGGCGGGCAAGGGGCATGAGACGGGGCAGACCATCAAGGGGCAGGTTTATCCCTTTGACGATGTGGAACAGGCCAGCATCGCGGTGGCGGCTTTGGACGGGGTGATCTGATGGGTGATGTCCTCTGGACAGCGGCAGCGGCCGCAGCGGCGACGGGCGGGCGGGTCACGGGCGAGTGGCAGGCGGGGGGCGTCTCCATCGACACCCGCACGATCCAGCCAGGGGATCTGTTCGTCGCGCTGAAAGATGTGCGGGACGGGCATGACTTCGTGGCCCAAGCGCTGGCCAAAGGGGCGGCGGCGGCGTTGGTCAGCCGCATCCCCGACGGTGTGGCGGCGGATGCGCCCTTGCTGCTGGTCCCCGATGTCCTGCGCGCGCTTGAAGAATTGGGGGCCGCCGCCCGCGCCCGCACCAAGGCGAAGGTGGTCGGTGTCACGGGATCGGTCGGCAAGACCTCGACCAAGGAAATGCTGCGCGCGGTCCTGGGCGGGCAGGGCCGCGTCCATGCAGCCGAGGCCAGCTATAACAACCATTGGGGCGTGCCGCTGACGCTCGCGCGGATGCCTGCCGATACGGATTTTGCGGTGATCGAGATCGGGATGAACCATCCCGGCGAGATTGCGCCCTTGGCCCGCCTCGCCCGCTTGGACGTGGCGGTGGTGACCACTGTCGCGCCCGCGCACCTTGAGGCGTTCGACAGCGTCGAAGGCATCGCCCATGAAAAGGCGTCGATCATCGAGGGCCTCGTTCCGGGCGGTGTGGCCATCCTGAACGCCGATCTGGCGACAACCCCGATCCTGACCGCCAAGGCGCAGGCGATGGGCGCGCGGCAGGTGCTGTTCGGCACCTCCCCCGATGCCGATTGGCGCATCACCTCGGTGGATATGTCGGGCAACGCCACCATCGTGCGCGGCACGGTGCCGGGGGCACCCTTGCTGTTCAAGGTCGCCTCGCCGGGGCGGCATTTCGCGCACAACGCCCTCGCCGCCCTCGCGGTGGCACAGGCGGTGGGCTGCGATCCGGCCATCGCCGCCTTGGACATCGGGCGCTGGTCCCCCCCGACCGGGCGCGGCACGCGCGAGCGTATCCTTCTGGATGTGGTCGAGGAAACCGCCTTCGACCTCTTCGATGACGCCTTCAACGCCAACCCGGCCTCGATGGCCGCGGCCTTGGATGTGCTGATCACCGCCGAGCCGCAACACGGCGTCGGCCGCCATGACACCGGCCGCCGCATCGCGGTGCTGGGCGACATGCTGGAGCTTGGCCCGACCGAGGCCGCGCTGCATGCCGCCATCGCGCAGCATCCGGGGCTGCAGGCGGTCACGACCATCCATTGCGTCGGCCCCCGCATGAAGGCGCTGTGGCAGGCGCTGCCGCGCGCACAGCGGGGCGAATGGGTGGAGACCGCGCCGGAACTCGCCCTGCGGGCGCGCCACCTTGTGGATGCAGGGGATGTGATCCTTGTGAAGGGATCGAAGGGATCGAAAGTCTCGCTCGTCGTTGACGGCCTGCGCAAATTGGGGCAGTCGGTCGCGGCATTGGATCAAGGGGCAGAGTGAATGTTCTACTGGCTTACCGCCTTTTCGGACGGCGGCGACATCTTCAACCTGTTCCGCTATCAGACCGTCCGCGCCGGCGGGGCCTTCCTGACCGCGCTGATCTTCGGCTTCGTCTTCGGACGACCCCTGATTGACCTGTTGCGCCGCAAACAGAAGAAGGGCCAGCCGATCCGCGACGACGGCCCGGCCAGCCACTTTTCCAAGGCCGGAACGCCCACCATGGGGGGCCTCTTGATCCTGTCGGCGCTGATGGTCTCCACGCTGTTGTGGGCACGCTGGGACAATCCCTATGTCTGGATCGTGCTGCTGGTCACGCTGGCCTTTGGTCTGATCGGGTTCGCCGATGACTATGCCAAGGTCACCAAGCAGAACACCAAGGGCGTCTCGGGCAAGGTGCGCTTCATCGCGGGGCTCTTGATCGCGGGTCTGGCCTCTTATGCCGCCGCGCGGTTCCACCCGGAGGGGCTGACCAACCAACTGGCGCTGCCCTTCTTCAAGGATGTGCTGATCAACCTGTCTATCCTGTTTGTGCCCTTTGGCATGGTGGTGATCGTGGGCGCGGCGAATGCGGTGAACCTGACGGATGGTCTGGACGGGCTGGCGATCATGCCGGTGATGATTGCGGCAGGGACGTTTGGCGTGATCGCCTATGTCGTCGGCAACTCGCAATGGACGGAATATCTGGGCGTGCATTTCGTGCCCGGCACGGGGGAGTTGTTGATCTTCTGCGCGGCCCTCTTTGGCGGCGGCATGGGCTTCCTGTGGTACAACGCCCCCCCGGCGGCGGTTTTCATGGGCGATACCGGGTCTTTGGCCCTTGGCGGCGCACTGGGCGCAATCGCCGTCTGCACCAAGCATGAGATCGTGCTGGCCATCGTCGGCGGGCTGTTCGTGGTCGAGGCGATGAGCGTGATCATCCAAGTCCTCTACTTCAAACGCACCGGCCGCCGCGTGTTCCTGATGGCCCCGATCCACCACCATTTCGAGAAAAAAGGCTGGGCCGAACCCCAAATCGTGATCCGCTTCTGGATCATCTCGCTCATCCTCGCGCTGGTGGGTCTGGCGACGCTGAAGGTGCGGTGAGGGGGCGCTTGCGTCGTGGCGGTTCCCGTCTAAGATGAGTGCATGAGGGCGGTCCCATATGTGGGGCTGTTTTTCGTGTGGCGCTGATCTTGGGTGGTAAATGTCGCTGAACAGTGGCGCATTAACTAGCGCCTCCAAACAACTTGAACCTAGAGCTGTCAGCGGACAGCCAATCGGAAAGGGAGTTCTAGTTGCCGCAACGACCGAAATATGATCGCACTCACCTTGATAAGACGATATCACTCAAGGATGGTGACAAGGAACTCCTAATCGCCGAATATCAGCCCTTACGTGATGAGGTCAATCGGACCATCGATCGCATGAATCAGCACGAGGCTATTTCCGCAGCGTTCGTATTCACTCTTTTGGCTGCCAGTCAAACTATTCCGGAGAAACTACTTCTTCCTGTGTGGGTTATCCAAATTGCCTCGGCGCTTCTGGGGTTTTTGACGGCGTTTTATGGGGCCGAGCGGAACGAAGGCCTCCGACAGCATTTAGAGATGCTGGAAAGGTATCTTGCCGACTTGGAGCGACGATTTTCAGCTGACTTTGGTTGGTCGAATTTTTATTCACTTGCTGTTGATGGAACCAGGCATCAAACGAAAATTGGGACGCGCACAATCTTTTGGCATGTCTTATGGTTCGTCTCTTTCGGAAACCTGCTTCTCGTTATGTTCGCAGTTTGGTGTTTTGGATGCAGCTAGGCGACCATCACTCCCAACACCCAAACCGTCGCCAACCTCCTCCTCAACCACTTCCCCGACGATCCCGAGATCCCCTCCCTCCAAGCGCTCCTCCCCGAGACCCCCTGACTTCCCCCTTTCCCACATCCCCCGCTTCCCCTATCCCTCTCCCCAGCAGCCAAGGGGAAATCAGATGATTGCGGTTCAAGGGTTTGCGGGGGCGAAGGTGGCGGTGCTGGGCCTTGGGCGGTCGGGGCTGGCCACGGCGCGGGCGTTGGTGGCTGGGGGGGCGGAGGCGCTGCTCTGGGACGACAGCCCCGAGGCGCGGGCCAAGGCAGAGGTGGAGGGGTTCACCCTCACCGACCTGACCCGTCAGAGCGCCTTTGACGGGGTGGCTTGCCTGATCACCAGTCCCGGCATCCCGCACCACTTCCCGGCGCCGCACAAGGTGATCGCCCGCGCGATGGAGATGGGCGTGCCGGTGGACAATGACATCGGGTTGTTCTTCCGCTCCTACGCCTCGCAGGACTGGGACAATTTTGAGGTCACGCCCAAGGTTGTGGCGGTGACCGGATCGAACGGCAAATCCACCACCACGGCGCTGATCCATCATATCCTGGCCGAGGCGGGCCGTCCCACCCAGATGGCAGGCAACATCGGGCGCGGGGTGCTGGACATCGATCCCGCGCAGGATGGCGAGGTGGTGGTGCTGGAACTCTCGTCCTACCAGACCGAGCTTGCGCGCAACCTGACCCCGGATGTGGCGGTGTTCACCAACCTGTCGCCGGATCATCTGGACCGTCACGGCGGCTACGGCGGCTATTTCGCGGCCAAGCGGCGGCTCTTTGCCGAAGGGGGCCCGGACCGCGCCATCATAGGTGTGGACGAAAGCGAAGGGCGGTTTCTGGCCAACCAACTGGCGACCGGGCCGCAGGATGATCGGGTGATCCGCATCTCCTCGGGTCAAAAGCTGGATGATTTCGGCTGGTCGGTCTTTGCGCGCAAGGGGTTTTTGGCGGAATGGCGCAAAGGACGGCAGGTGGCCTCCATCGACCTGCGCGGCATCGCGGGCCTGCCGGGGGCGCATAACCACCAGAACGCTTGCGCCGCCTTTGCCGCCTGCCGCGCCTTGGGGCTGGCCCCGCGTCAGATCGAGGCGGCGCTGCACAGCTTTGCGGGCCTGCCGCATCGCAGCCAGTTGGTCGTCACGCGCGGCGGGGTGCGGTTCATCAACGACTCCAAGGCCACCAACGTGGACAGTGCCGCCAAGGCGCTGCAAGCCTTTCCGCGCATCCGCTGGATCGCCGGGGGCTTGGGCAAGGAGGGCGGGATCACCGCCTTGCAGCCCCATCTGAAGGCCGTGGTGAAGGCCTATCTGATCGGCCACTCCGCCCGCGATTTCGCGCTGGAGATCGGCGACACCCCGCATGAGATCTGCGAGACGATGGAGCGCGCCGTCGCCCGTGCCGCCGAAGAGGCGCAGGAGGGCGAGGTGGTGCTGCTCGCCCCTGCGGCGGCCAGCTTTGACCAATATCCGAACTTCGAAAAGCGGGGTGAGGACTTTACCGCCCGCGTGCGGGCCCTGGCCGGCGTGGCAGCGGCGGGCTGACCGCCTATTCCGCCGGTTCCTGCACCTGCGCGTGCGTGCCCCCGGCGATCAGCCGGGGCAGCGGCCAGCGCAGCGCGGCACATCCCAGCGCCAGCGCCAGAACGCCCAGAACCGGACCATAAAGCCAAGTGATCCAGCCAAGGATCGGAATCCCCACCACGACCAGTGCCAAGGCGGCGCGGTTGTGGCGGATCGGGCAGCTGACAAGCGCCGCCAGATTGGCAGCCAGCAGCCACAGCCCAAAGACAAGAAACGCCCAAATCATACAGGTTCCCCCCGCGCCATTGCCGCTTTCAACGGTCTTGCGGCGCGAGGCGCAGTTTGGCCCGGAACCCCCGATTTCTCCAAGCGGGAATTTTCCTTGGAATTCAACCTCACGCCGCCGCACCGATCAGGCGGGCGGGCAGGGCATTGGCCCAGGACGAGATTGTCCCGGCCCCCAGACAGACGAAAAGATCCCCCGGACGGGCCTGTTCGCGGAAAAGTCGGGCCAGATCGGCCTCGTCGAGAATCGCCCGCGCATGGCGGTGGCCATGGGCGATCAGGCCTGCGACCAGATCATCGCGGGCGGCGCCGGGAATGGGGTCCTCGCCCGCCGAATAGACATCGGCGATGGCCACGACGTCCGCCTCGTTGAAGCAGGTGCAGAAGTCCTCGAACAGGCTGGAAAGGCGGGAATAGCGGTGCGGCTGGTGGATGGCGATCACGCGCGCGCCGGGGGTGCCTGCGATGGCCTGACGCGCGGCCTTCAGCACGGCGGCGATTTCCACCGGGTGGTGGCCGTAATCGTCGATGATGGTGACGCCGTTCACCTCTGCCACCTTGGTGAAGCGGCGGTTGACACCGGCGAACCCGGCCAACGCCTCGCGGATTTCGTCGCGCTTCATGCCCAGATGGCGGGCGACCGCGACGGCGGCGAGGGCGTTGGAGACGTTGTGATCCCCCGGCATCGGCAGGGTGCAGCCGTCGATGCGGGCGTCGTCGCCTTCGTTTTGCAGCAGGATGTCGAACTGTGCCGTGCCCTTGTCAAACCGCAGGTTCACCGCCCGCACATCGGCCTGCGCGTTGAAGCCGAAGGTCTTGACCCGGCGATCGGTCAGGCGGCCAACCAGCGCCTGCACCTCGGGGTGGTCGGTGCAGCAGACGGCCAGACCGTAGAAGGGGATGTTCGACACGAAATCGAGGAAGCCTTTGCGCAGTGCGTCAAAGCTGCCCCAATGTTCCATATGTTCGGGATCGATGTTGGTGACGATGGCGATGGTGGCGGGCAGGCGGTTGAAGGAGCCGTCGCTTTCGTCGGCCTCGACCACCATCCATTCGCCTTCGCCCGCGCGGGCGTTCGACCCATAGGCATGGATCACGCCGCCGTTGATGACCGTGGGGTCAAAGCCGCCCTTGTCCAAGAGGGTGGCGACCATGGTCGTGGTCGTCGTCTTGCCATGGGTGCCCGCGATGGCGATGTTGGAGCGCAGGCGCATCAACTCGGCCAGCATTTCCGCGCGGCGCACGACGGGGAGTTTCTTGCGGCGGGCTTCCTCAAGCTCCGGATTGCCCTTCTTGATGGCGGAGGAGATCACCACCACCGCCGCTGCGCCGATGTTTTCGGCCCGCTGGCCCTCAAAGACCGTTGCGCCCAAGGCGACCAGACGGTCGGTGATCTTGGACGCCTTGGCGTCTGATCCCTGCACGCGATAGCCAAGGGTCATCAAGACCTCGGCGATGCCCGACATGCCGATGCCGCCGATGCCGATGAAATGGATCGGGCCAAGCTCGCCCGGCAGTTTGGTCGCGTTCATCGCGTGTTTTCCTTTGTCAGGGACAGGACCAGATCGACCAGACGCTCTGTCGCGTCGGGGCGGCCCTGTGCCACGGCATTGCGGGCCATCTTCACGGCGGCCTCGGGCGTTGTCAGTACGGCTTCCAATTGCGCGGTCAGGCTGGCGGGGTCAAGCGCCTTTTCCGGGATCAGGATCGCGGCATCGGCCTCGACCAGTCCTCGGGCGTTCGCGGTCTGGTGATCGCCCGTCGCGGCGGCGAAGGGGATCAGGATGGCGGGGCGGCCGATCACGCTGATGTCGGCCACCGAAGAGGCGCCCGAGCGCGAGATGACCAGTTGCGCCTCGGACAGCCGTCTTGGGATGTCGGAGAAGAAGGAGCGCACCTCGGCCATCACCCCTGCGGCCTCATAGGCCTGTTCGACGCGGGGCATGTCCTCTTCGCGCGCTTGGTGGGCGACGCGCAGGTGGCGGCGCAGGGGGGCGGGCAGGCGACCGATGGCGGCGGGGACGACGTCGGACAGGATGCGCGCGCCTTGGCTGCCGCCGATGATCACAAGGCTCATCGGGTAATCGCCCGGGGGAATGTAGGCCGCGCCAGCGCGTTCCAGCACGGCGGCGCGGACCGGGTTGCCGGTGTGGATGCCCTCGACTCCGGCGGGCAGGTCGGTGGGCCATGTGCCGCAGGCGACGCGGTCCACCCGCGCGGCGAACAGGCGGTTCACCCGGCCCAACACGCCGTTCTGTTCATGGATCATGCGCGGCAGACGCAGCACCCATGCCGCAGACAGCGCCGGGATCGTCGGATAGCCGCCAAAGCCCACCACCAGCGCGGGCCGGTCGCGCAGCATCCCCACCACGGCGGCAAGGATACCGCCCACGATCTGGAACGGCACCACCAGCTTGGCCAAGGCCCCGCCGCGTGCAAAGGTACCAGAGCGCACCTTTTCCACCGCCACCACATGGGGAAAGCCGCCCGCATAGCGCGCGCCGCGATCATCCGTCGAAAGTTTCACTCGCCAACCGCGCCGCACCATCGCTTCGGCAAGGGCTTGGGCGGGGAACATATGCCCGCCGGTGCCACCTGCCGCGATCAGAAGCAGCGGCGACTTACGCTCCGCCGCTGCCATCTTACCGCCCCCGCCGATGGAAGATGTCACCCATCTGCCCCTGCGGGCGCTTGCGTGTCATGGCCAGCAATGCCCCGACCGTGATCCCCGCCGCAATGACAGAGGACCCGCCATAGCTGACAAAGGGCAGGGTCATCCCCTTGGCGGGCAACAGCCGCACGGCGACCCCCATGTTGATCATCGCCTGAACCCCGAAAATGCAGGCCAGCCCCGTCCCCGCCAAGCGGATGAAGGGATCGCGCTCCTTCATCAGGCGGAACAGGCTGCGCACAACGACCGTGGCGTAAAGCCCGATGATGACGCAGACCAGCACCAGACCGTATTCCTCGGCCGCGACGGCGATGATGAAGTCGGTATGGGCATCGGGCAGGGACCATTTCACCTGACCCTCTCCCACGCCGACACCGAAGAACCCGCCCTCTTGGATGGCGTTGGTGGCATAGCCCAACTGGGTGCGGGGATCGACGTCGGGTGTCAGGAAGCCGTCAATCCGGCGGGCAAAGTGTTCGGACGACTCATAGGCAAAGAACCCGCCGCCGACGACGATGGCCACGACAATGCCGATCAGGGTCATCGGGGCCCCGGCCACGAAATAGATCACGCCCCAGCCGAACAGGACCAGTGCGGCCTGCCCGAAGTCCGGCTGCATCGCCAGCATCAGCACCACCGTCACGGTCAATCCGAAGGAGGCCAGCTTTCCGGGCGGGCCATTCAGCTCAAAACTCGCGGCGATCAGCCAGGCGACGGTGATGATGAACGCGGGCTTGAGGAATTCCGACGGCTGGACCGAGGCGAAGCCAAAGGAGAACCAGCGGATCGCGCCCTTGCCGAAGTCGGTGCCGACAAAGGGCAGCACGCAAAGCGCAAGGAAGGTCAGGATGAACCCCACCACACCGGCGCGGCGCACGGCCTCGGGGGGCATCATCGACACGCCAAACATGGCGATCATGGCAATCAGACCAAAGGCCGCTTGGCGCTGCACGTAATAGAACGGCTCCAGCCCGTTGCGCGTGGCCAAGGGGACCGAGGCGGCCAGACCCAGAAGCAGCCCGATGCCGAAAAGCACCATGATCGAGGTCAGCGACCATTTGTCGATGGTGCGCCACCACCGCGGAAGCACGGGTTCGCGCACCCTTGCCGGGCTAGCGCCATAGACCATTTCCGTCATGGGATCCGCCTGTCTGTCTGCCCCGTTGCGGGGTCGTTGCTGCCGATTGCCCGGTTGTCCGGGTCTGAGGGAAAGTCTATCGAAGACCGCCCCGCATTTCCAGCACGAAACGGGCCCGGCGGTGGGGCGGCGGCCGGGCTTGGCCGATCCTTGCCGGTCGCGGCGCCTGTCCCTCTTGCGTTGCGGGGGGCAAGGGCGATAGCTGAAGGCATGACCCGGACACTCCCCCTCCCGCGCGGCGCGCTCACTCCGAACCGGCCTTTGGCCGACCTGACATGGCTGCGCGTCGGCGGGCCTGCCGACTGGCTGTTCCAGCCGGCGGACGAGGCCGACCTTGCCGCCTTCCTGCGCGACCTTGACCCGGCGGTGACGGTGTTTCCGATGGGCGTGGGGTCGAACCTGATCGTCCGCGATGGCGGGCTGCGGGCGGTGGTGATCCGGCTGGGCCGAGGCTTTAACACAATCACGGTTGCGGGCGACCGCGTGATCGCCGGGGCGGCGGCGCTGGATGCCCATGTCGCGCGGCGCGCGGCAGAGGCCGGGCTGGACCTGACCTTCCTGCGCACCATTCCGGGCAGCATCGGCGGGGCGGTGCGGATGAACGCGGGCTGCTATGGGTCTTATGTGGCCGATCATCTGGTCAGCGTGCGTGCCGTGACCCGCTCCGGTGATATCGTCACCATCCCCACCGCTGATCTGCACCTGCGATACCGCCAATCGACTCTCCCCGAAGGCTGGGTGGTGATCGAGGCGACCTTCACCGCCGGGCCCGGTGATCCGGCGGCGCTGGAGGCCAAGATGGCCGACCAGATCGCCAAACGCGATGCCAGCCAGCCGACCAAGGACCGCTCGGCCGGGTCCACCTTCCGCAATCCCGTCGGCCACTCCTCGACGGGCCGGGCCGATGACACGCATGAATTGAAGGCGTGGAAGGTGATCGACGACGCGGGCATGCGCGGGGCGCGGCGGGGTGGGGCGCAGATGTCCACCATGCACTCCAATTTCCTGATCAACGCGGGCGGGGCGACGGCGGCGGATCTGGAAGGATTGGGCGAGGATGTGCGAAAAAGGGTTTTCCAAACGAGCGGGATCACGCTAGAGTGGGAAATCATGCGGGTGGGTGAAACCCTCGCTGAATAGCGAATAAAAACAAAGACTACAGCACCGGCCGAAAAAGGCTGGGCAGAGGCGGTTATACATGGCGGGCGGTTCAGGCAGGGCAGCCCCCCGAATTGCGGTCCTAATGGGCGGACTCTCGGCTGAGCGCGAGGTGTCCTTGTCCACAGGGCGTGAATGCGCCAAGGCGCTTCGGGTGGCGGGATTTGAGGTGGTCGAGGTCGATGCCGGCCGCGATCTGCCCGCACGTCTGGCCGAAATCCAACCTGATGTCTGCTTTAACGCGCTGCATGGCCGCTGGGGCGAGGATGGCTGCGTGCAGGGCATCCTCGAATGGCTTGGGATTCCTTACACCCATTCCGGCGTGCTGGCCTCGTCGCTGGCGATGGACAAAAGCCGCGCCAAGGATGCCTATCGCGCGGCAGGCCTGCCGGTGGTGGAAAGCCGCATCGTTCATCGGGACGCCGTGGCGGCGGGCCATGTGCTGCCCGCGCCCTATGTGGTGAAACCGAATAACGAAGGATCGTCGGTCGGTGTCTATATCGTGCGTCCCGGCCAGAACGCCCCTATCCTGTCGGCCGAGATGCCAGAGACGGTGATGGTCGAAACCTATGCGCCGGGCCGCGAGTTGACGGTATCGGTGCTTGGCGACCGGGCGCTGTGTGTGACCGACATCATCACCGACGGCTGGTATGACTATGACGCGAAATACCGCCCCGGCGGGTCGCGCCATGAACTGCCCGCGAACCTGCCTGCCGAGATCACCGACGCCTGCCTGGACTATGCCCTGCGCGCCCATCGCGCCTTGGGCTGCCGGGGGCTGAGCCGCACCGACTTCCGTTGGGACGAATCGCGCGGGTTGGACGGGCTGATCCTGCTGGAGACGAACACCCAGCCGGGGATGACGCCCACCTCGCTCTCGCCCGAACAGGCGGCGCATGTGGGCATCAGTTTCCCCGAGCTGTGCCGTTGGATCGTGGAGGATGCCTCGTGCAACCGCTGAACGCCGACAACCGTTATCGCGTCTATGATCGTGCGCAGGCGCGCAGTGCCGAACAGCGCGCTGCACCGCGTGCGGGTCTGCGGCGTGATCCTGCGCCCAGCCGTTGGGCCTACCGGATGCAGCGGCTGTGGCTGACGCCCTTGTTCCGCGTGACCTTCCGTGTGGGCTTGCCGATCTTTGTCGTGGCGCTCGTGGCCGGGCTTTACCTGCGCGACGATGCGCGGCGGGCACAGGTGACGGGCTTGTTTACCGGCATGGTGGACAAGTTCCAGAGCCGCCCCGAATTCCGTGTGAGCCTCGTGTCGGTCGAAGGCGCCGCCCCCGAATTGGCCGAGGCGATCCGCGCGCGGCTGAAGCTGAACCTGCCGCAGTCGTCCTTTGATCTGGACCTTGACGGTGCGCGCCAGCGGATCGAGGCGCTGGATGCCGTGGCCACCGCCGAATTGCGCGTGCGCAGTGGCGGCGTGTTGCAGGTGCTGATCACCGAACGCGTGCCCGCGCTGGTCTGGCGCGAAGGCGACCGGATCGAAATGCTGGATGCGACAGGCGCCCGCGTGGCCGGTCTGTCCGCGCGCGATGACCGCCCCGACCTGCCCCTGATCGCTGGCGAAGGCGCGGACCGCGCGGCAGCCGAGGCGCTGGAGCTGTTCACGATCGCCCAAGGCATCACGCCGCGGCTGCGCGGACTGGTGCGGGTGGGGGACCGGCGCTGGGATCTGGTGCTGGACCGCAATCAAAAGATCATGCTGCCCGAGCAGAACGCCCCGGCAGCGCTGGAACGTCTGATCGCGCTGGACAAGGCCGAAGACCTGTTGGCGCGGGACATTCTGACCGTGGACCTGAGAAACGAACAACGACCCGTGCTGCGGCTGTCACCCTACGCCATGAGTGAACGCCGCAACGCCATGGGCATCGAGACGAGCGGGAGCGAACTATGACCGATCTCTATCAATCCCAGCGGGCCATGCGCCATATGCGCCGCGCGGCGATGCAGCGGGGCGTCGTGGCCATTCTGGACGTCGGCACCTCCAAGATCGCCTGCCTGATCCTGCGCTTTGACGGGCCGGATGCGATGCGCGAAACCGATGGCGTCGGGCCGATGGCGGGGCAATCGCAATTCAGGGTCATCGGTGCGGCGACCACTCGCTCGCGCGGGGTGCAATTCGGCGAAATCGCGGTGATGAACGAAACCGAACGCGCCATCCGCACCGCCGTGCAGGCGGCGCAGAAGATGGCCAATGTGCGGGTGGACCATGTCATCGCCTGCTTCTCGGGCGCGGAACCGCGCAGCTATGGCCTTGCCGGGGACATCGAACTCGCAGACAGCGTGGTGACGGAACAAGAGATCGGTCGCGTGCTGGCCGCCTGTGACGTGCCCGACATCGGCATGGGGCGCGAGGTGCTGCACGCCCAGCCCGTCAACTTTGCGCTGGATCATCGCACCGGTCTGGGTGACCCGCGCGGGCAGATCGGCAACCGTCTGGCCTGCGACATGCACCTGTTGTCGGTCGAAGGCTCGGTCGTGCAGAACCTGCTCTATTGCATCAAGCGCTGCGATCTTGAGGTCGCGGGCGTGGCGTCCTCGGCCTATGTCTCGGGCATCGCCGGGCTTGTCGAGGATGAGCAGGAACTGGGCGCGGCCTGCATCGACATGGGCGGTGGGTCCACCGGCATTTCGATCTTCATGAAAAAGCACATGATCTATTCGGACGCGGTCCGCATGGGCGGGGATCATGTCACCTCGGACATCTCCAAGGGCTTGCAGATCCCGGTGGCGGTGGCCGAACGCATCAAGACCAAGCATGGCGGCGTGCATGCCACCAGCATGGACGACCGCGAGATGATCGAAATCGGCGGTGACTCGGGCGATTGGGAAAAAGACCGCCGTCAGGTCAGCCGGACCGAGCTGATCGGCATCATGCGCCCGCGCGTCGAAGAAATCCTCGAAGAGGCGCGCGTCCGTCTGGATGCCGCCGGATTTGAACATTTGCCCAGCCAGCAGATCGTGCTGACGGGCGGCGCAAGCCAGATCCCCGGTCTTGACGGGCTGGCCGCGCGTATCCTTGGGCAGCGGGTCAGGCTTGGCCGTCCGCTGCGTGTTCAGGGCCTGCCGCAAGCGGCGACGGGTCCGGCCTTTGCCAGTGCCGTGGGGCTCTGCCTGTTTGCCGCACACCCGCAAGACGAATGGTGGGATTTCGACGTGCCGAGCGAGCGTTATCCGGCACGGTCGCTGAAACGGGCCTTTAAGTGGTTCAAAGAGAACTGGTAACCCCGACATACAGCGTCTTTGGCGAAATACCGCTGAAACCTGCGTCCTGAGGCCCATATTTTGTGGGCTTCCGGCGTTTTTCGCGTGACCTGAACGCACTCTGTGGATAGAATCGTGGATAAATTCGGATTCCTGCGCCCGGGACAGGCGCGAAACCAAGCCGGACGGATACAACAGGCGGCACAACGAACAGCAGGCGGAGTGGCAATGACCCTGAACCTTTCGATTTCCTCGCAGCGGGAAGAACTCAAGCCGCGCATCACTGTTTTCGGTGTGGGCGGGGCTGGTGGCAACGCCGTGAACAACATGATCGACAAGCAGCTTGAAGGCGTGGAGTTCGTGGTCGCGAACACCGACGCGCAGGCGCTGCAGCAGTCGAAAGCCCACTCGCGCATCCAGATGGGTCTGAAAGTGACCGAGGGTCTGGGGGCGGGCGCGCGTCCGACCGTCGGGGCCGCCGCCGCTGAGGAAACCATCGAAGAGATCGTCGATCATCTGGCGGGGGCGCATATGTGCTTCATCACCGCCGGGATGGGCGGCGGCACGGGGACGGGGGCCGCGCCGATCATCGCGCAGGCCGCGCGGGAATTGGGCGTGTTGACCGTCGGCGTGGTGACCAAGCCTTTCCAGTTCGAAGGGGCCAAGCGCATGCGTCAGGCCGAAGAGGGCATCGAGGCCCTGCAAAAGGTCGTGGATACCCTGATCATCATTCCGAACCAGAACCTCTTCCGTCTGGCGAATGAGCGCACCACCTTCACCGAAGCCTTCGCCATGGCCGATGACGTCCTCTATCAGGGCGTCAAGGGCGTGACCGACCTGATGGTGCGGCCGGGCCTGATCAACCTCGACTTCGCGGACGTGCGCGCCGTGATGGATGAGATGGGCAAGGCCATGATGGGCACGGGCGAAGCCACCGGCGAAGACCGCGCCGTGCAGGCGGCCGAAAAGGCCATCGCCAACCCGCTCTTGGATGAAATCTCGCTCAATGGCGCCAAGGGTGTGTTGATCAACATCACCGGCGGTTATGACCTGACCCTGTTCGAACTGGACGAGGCCGCGAACATCATCCGCGACAAGGTGGACCCGGACGCCAACATCATCGTCGGCTCCACCCTGGATACCAGCATGGAAGGCGCGATCCGCGTGTCGGTCGTGGCGACCGGCATCGACGCCACCGCCGCCAACCGCGCCGAAACCCCGGTCGCCCGTCGCAGCATGGCTGCCCCGCTGCCGCCGCAGGCCGCGCCGCAGCAATATGCCCCGGCCCCGCAGCCGCGCGCTGAAATGCCCTTGACGATGCAGGTCCAGCAGCCCGCGCCGCAGCAATATGCGCCGCAGCCGATGGCCCAGCAGCCGCAGCATCAACCCCAGCCGATGCCGCTGCAAAATCCGGCCCCGTCGCTGTTCGACGCGCCGCAGCCGTCGTTCCAGCCGCAGCACGACGTTGCCGATGACATGCCGCCGCCGGCCTATCGTCCGCAGCCTGCACCGCAGCAGCGCCCGATGTCCGCCGCGCATGATCAGGACGCCGCCGCTTTCGTGGCCCCGCGTCCGCGCGCACCCGGCACCCCCTCGCCCGAGGCGCTCGCCCGTCTGCAAGCCGCTGTCACCAAAGGCAACGGTGCGCCTGCGCCGCGTCCGCAAGCGCCCGCCGCACCGCAGCGCGCTGCCGCGCCCGCGCCGAAACCGGCGGCCGAGCCGCGCCCGCGCTTTGGCATCGGCTCGCTGATCAACCGCATGGCCGGTGGCGGTGCCGAACCCGCCCCGCAGGCCCGCCAGCAGCCTCCGGTCAACTCTTTCGATGATGAGCCGGAACTCAGCGCGGATCAGGAACGGATCGAGATTCCCGCCTTCCTGCGCCGTCAGGCCAACTGATCCTTGATCACGGATTGAAACGGCCCGGAGAAAACTCCGGGCCGTTTTCTTTTGTATTCAACGGGTTCCGCGGCGGCTGATCTGTGACATATTCAGTTACAAAGAGTGAGTTGAGATTGCCGCAGTGCGGAATTACCAAAGCCCTGCGTCAAGGGGGCTTGGCGTGAATGCGCGGGCGCGATGTCCCTTGGACAGGTGCTCCGCCAGAACGGACTGATGACACGTGCAAAACACGCTCAAGACCACAGCCATTTTCGAAGGACTCGGCCTGCACCGCGGCACGCCGGTGCGGATGGCCGTCAAGCCTGCGCCCGTGGACCATGGTGTTGTCTTTGTCCGGACCGATGTCGCCGCGCGTGATGCGACGATCCCCGCCATCTGGGATCATGTCGTGCCCTCGCGCCTGTGCACCTTGGTGGCCAATGCCGCGGACGTTTCCGTCTCGACCATCGAACATGTGATGGCGGCGCTGGCCGGTTGCGCCATCCACAACGCGCTGATCGAAATCGACGGGCCGGAAGTGCCGATCCTTGACGGCTCCGCCGTGCCTTTCGTCGAAGGGTTCCTTGCGGCCGGAATCGTGGCGCAGGACGCGCCCGTCATGGCGATCCGTGTCCTCAAGCCGGTCGAAGTGCGCGATGGCGATGCCGTGGCGCGGCTGGAACCGGCAGAACTGCTGGAGATCGACTTCCAGATCGATTTTGCCGAGGCTGCGATCGGTCGCCAGACCAAGCGTCTGAATCTGGCCAACGGGGCTTTCGTGCGGGAACTGTCCGACAGCCGCACCTTCTGCCGCCAGATCGACGTCGATGCGATGCGCGCCAATGGGCTGGCCCTGGGTGGCACGCTGGAAAACGCGGTCGTGTTTCAAGGCGATCAGGTGCTCAGCCCCGGTGGCTTGCGCCATGCCGATGAACCCGTGCGCCACAAGATGCTGGACGCCCTGGGGGATCTTTCTTTGGCCGGTGCGCCGATCCTTGGCCGCTACACCGGCATCCGCGCGGGCCATGCCATGACCAACCGCCTGCTGCGCGCCCTGTTTGCCCAGCCGGAGGCGTGGGAACGTGTCGAAGTCGGCGCGCACACCTTGGGGAAACTGCCCGGCGTGGGGGTCATCGCCGCCGATCTTCCGGTGCGCGCCGCCTGACGCGGTGCTGCAGGGCCTGCGGCGTGAAAGCCGTTTTGCGCCCCGGATTTTTCTGTGCTAGGACGTGGCAAAGGTTGGGCGAACGGTCGCCCCGGGGTGTGTTTCGCTCTCGGTCGGGCCGGTCCAAAGCAATGCGTGGGGTAGGCGGAATGGCAGTCGTGACAGCAGGCGCGCGGGTATTTGGCGCAATGCTTCTGGCGGCCACGCTGTCCGCCTGTGCGCCGGGTGGCACGCGTGACGCCCCCATGGAAAGCTACACCGCCGAAGAGCTGTACAAGCGCGGGGAACTGATCCTTGAAGGTGACGGCAAACCCAAAGAGGCGTTGCGCTATTTCGAAGAGGTGGAGCGGATTTATCCCTACACCGAATGGGCCAAGCGTGCCTTGATCATGCAGGCCTTCAGCCACCACAAGGCCAAGGAATACGAAGAGGCGCGGGTTGCCGCGCAGCGCTTCCTGGACTTCTACCCGGCGGATGAGGATGCGGCCTATGCGCTCTATCTCATGGCGCTGTCCTATTACGACCAGATCGAGGATGTGGGCCGCGATCAGGGCCTGACCTTCCAGGCGCTGCAATCCATGCGCGACGTGATCGAAACCTACCCGGACAGCGATTACGCCCGCTCGGCGATCCTGAAGTTCGAGCTCGCCTTCGACCATCTGGCCGCGAAGGAAATGGAAATCGGGCGCTACTACCTGAAGCGCGGCAATTACACCGCCGCCATCAACCGGTTCCGCACCGTGGTGCAGGATTTCCAGACCACCACCCACACCGCCGAAGCGTTGCACCGCTTGGTCGAATGCTATCTGGCCCTTGGCCTGCGCGACGAGGCGCAGACGGCGGGTGCGATCCTTGGCTACAACTACCGCTCCAACCCGTTCTATGAGGACAGCTTCGCTCTGCTCAAAAAACAGGGGCTGGAACCCGAGGCCAAGGGCAACAGCTGGTTGGCCGGCATCTATCGCCAGATGATCAAGGGTGAATGGCTCTAAGCCGTCTCACGACAGGAACAGAATGCTCCGCTCTCTCGACATCCGCGATGTGCTGATCATCGACCGGCTGGCGCTGGAGTTCCAGCCGGGCCTGAACGTGCTGACCGGGGAGACCGGGGCGGGGAAGTCGATCCTGCTCGATGCGTTGGGATTCGTGCTGGGCTGGCGCGGGCGGGCGGAACTGGTGCGCCAGGGCGCGGCACAGGGCGAGGTGACGGCGGTGTTCGATCTGTCCGCCGATCACCCCGCTCGCGCGGTGCTGACCGAGGCGGGGATCGAGGCCGAGGATGACCTGATCCTGCGCCGCGTGAACACGGCCGATGGCCGCAAGACGGCTTGGGTCAATGACCGGCGGGTGTCCGGCGAGGTGCTGCGCGACCTGTCCGACACGCTGGTGGAACTGCATGGCCAGCATGACGACCGGGGATTGCTGAACCCGCGCGGGCATCGGGCGCTGCTGGATGCCTTTGCCGGGCTGGACCTGTCCCCCCTGCGCGCGGCATGGCGCGGGCAATCGCAGGCGCGTGCGGCGCTGGCTGAGGCGGAGTTGGCCTTGCAAGCGGCCCGCAAGGAAGAGGATTTCCTGCGCCACGCCGTGGCGGAACTGGACAAGCTGAACCCCGAGGCGGGGGAAGAGGCAAGTCTGGATGCCCGCCGCCGCATGATGCAGGGCGCGGAACGCATCCGCAGCGACATCGCCCGCGCCCATGCCGCGATTGGCGAGCATGGCGCGGAACAGGCCATTTGCGACGCCATGCGCTGGCTAGAAGGGGCGGCGGATCGGGCCGAAGGGCGGCTGGAACCGGCGCTGGCAGCGCTGAACCGCGCCTTGGCCGAACTCTCCGAGGCGCAGGCCGGGGTTGAGGACACGCTGCAGGCGCTGGATTTCAACCCGGCAGAGCTTGAGGCGCTGGAAGAGCGTCTCTTTGCCATCCGGGCGCTTGCGCGCAAGCATGGCGTGGCGGCGGATGATCTGGGTGGCCATGCCGATGGGCTGCGCGCGCGTCTGGCGGCACTGGATGCCGGGGAAAGCGGCATCGCCGCGCTGGAAAAGGCCGTGGTACAGGCGGAGCGCCGGTATCGTGACGAGGCGGCGGCGGTGACGCAGGCGCGTCTGGCGGCCGCCAAGCGGCTGGATCTGGCGATGGCTGCGGAACTCGCGCCGCTGAAAATGGAACGCGCGGTCTTTGTGACCGAGGTGACGGCGGGTGAGCCGGGTCCGGAGGGCGTGGACGCGGTGACCTTCACCGTCGCCACCAATCCGGGCGCACCGTCCGGGGCGTTGAACCGGATCGCCTCTGGTGGCGAACTCAGCCGGTTTCTCTTGGCGTTGAAGGTGTGCCTGACGGGCGATGCCCCCGGTTTAACCATGATCTTTGACGAGATCGACCGCGGCGTCGGCGGGGCCACGGCGGATGCCGTCGGCCGCAGGCTGAAGGCGCTGGCCGCGGGCTGTCAGGTGCTGGTCGTGACGCACTCGCCGCAGGTCGCCGCTTTGGGCGGGACCCATTGGCGGGTGGAAAAGCGGGTGGTGGCGGACCAGACCCTGTCCACCGTGGTGCCGCTCTCGGCCCCCGACCGGGTCGAGGAAATCGCGCGGATGCTGTCGGGGGACACGATCTCGGACGCGGCGCGGCAAGCGGCGCGGGCCTTGCTGTCGGCGTGATGCCCCCTCACCCTGACCCTCTCCCCCGAGGGGAGAGGGGACGCGATCCGGCAGGCCGTCGGAGTCGCATGGGGATGTCCCTGTCAGGATGAAGCCCCCCTCTCCCCTTGGGGGAGAGGGCAGGGTGAGGGGGCCATGGCAAGGCGCGCGCGACACCGGCCTTGCGCTTGCTGCAATGCAGCAATTCCAATGTCGCCGCTACTCATGCCGTCCGTTGCGTCCTATCTCTTCGGTAGGGGGGACAACCCGACAGGAGTGTTCCAAATGTTCGAAAACGTGAAGAAGTTCATCCGCGCCTTCCATATTCCCAACCGTGCGGATCTGGAGCGGGCCTATCTCGACAGCGCGGTTGACCGGATCGACCTTGAAAACCGCCAACGTCAAATCGAGCGGGGCCTGTTTCGCGAGCGCTATATCTGACGCGCTCCGCGCCGCCCTGGGCAGGTAAGGGGGGCGGACATAGAGTCCGCGTCCCTGCGCAGACCAACTGCCCCGCGGGTGCTGAGACGCCTGCACCAAACGGGTCGTGGCTGTTGCGGCGTGGCCAGATGCGCGGATGGCCTGTAAGCCGGATTCTGTCCAAGGGTTGCCCCTCTGGATGACCATTCCTCTGCCAGACGCGTCACCGCGCCGGTCAAGCTGCCAACCCGGGCCATCTCGGGCTGAAGTGTCCCTGCGGAGGTCTACGGCAGGCTTGCGCCTGTGGTCCGGACCTTTCCGCGCGAGGCCCCTATTCGGCATTGCTCCGGGTGGGGCTTGCCGTGCCGTCCCTGTTGCCAGGTCCGCGGTGGGCTCTTACCCCACCGTTTCACCATCGCCTTGCATGCAAGGCAGACTCTTCTCTGTGGCGCTTTCCCTGGGGTTTCCCCCGCCGGGCATTACCCGGCACCCTTACTTCATGGAGTCCGGACTTTCCTCGAACCGGTTGCCCGGCCCGCGGTCATCCAGCCATCCGCGCGAGGTGGGGCTTACGCGCCGGGGGCGGGGGCGTCAACGGGAAAGCGCTGCGGCAGGAAAGCGTTGGGCGAGGTCGCAGGCCGCGCCAGCGTCGGAGGGGCTGACGGGGCCGCGCGCCCAGGGGGCGAAGCGCAGCCGAAAGGCGGTCAAGAGCGCCTCGGGCGGCGCATCGGGATAGCCAAAGGCGCGCAGCGCGGGAACGAAAGCGCCGGGATCGGCGTCGGCAGCCTGCGGCCAGACGGACAGGCCCCGGCGTGCCAGCCGCCGCCAGTCAAAGCGCGGACCGGGATCAGCCTTGCGGGTGGGGGCCATGTCGGAATGGGCGATCACGCGCGCGGGCGGGATGTGCCAGCGGTCCAGGATCCCGGCCAGCAGGGTTTCCAGCGCCACCATCTGTGGTGCCGGAAAGGGGGCATCGCCGCTATTTTGCAATTCGATCCCGATGGAATGCGAATTGACATCCGTCACGCCGCCCCAAGACCCTGCGCCGGCATGCCAGGCGCGGCGGCCCTCATCGACCAATTGTTCCGTGCTGCCATCCAGATCGATCAGCCAATGCGCCGACACCTCGGCCACGGGATCACACAGCTGCGCGCGGGAAGCGGCGCAACTGGCCATCGCCGTGTAATGGATCACCACCAGCTCCGGCCCCGCCCCGCCCCGGCGTTCGCCGTGATTGGGGGACGGCCAGCTCACTGCAGCCGGAAAGGCCGGGGGTCCCAGGCACAGGCGAAACCGTCGCCATCCGGATCGAGTCCCTTGCGGTCACGCTTCGGGCCGCCCGCCTCGAGGAAGGCTTGCTGCGCGAAATCCGACGAGGTGTAGCGCGCGCACGCCACGTTCGGGTCCGTCAGCCGGATCGACGAGCGGGAATACATCTGCGTGCCCGGATTGTGCGTGGTGGACAGCGCATATTCCACAAGGTTCGGCCCGGTGTTGGCCGTGCGCTCCGGCACGGCGGTCGGCTGGATCACGGTATACTGCGCGCGGTTGCGCGCGATGCGTTCCTTGTCGGATTCGATGGTTTCGCGCGCCGAGACCGCGTTGAAATCCTGCTCGTCCGAAATCCCGCCTCCCGCGACGGCGCTGCCTGCAATGCCCGTCATCTCGCTGGTGGTGCCGGCGATGGTGCTGGGCTCGTTCCCGCGCGGACGGTTGGGGTCGAGCGGGAGATTGGGATCAAGCGCGGGCACGGCGCTGGTCGGTGCGGGATAGACAGGGGCTGCGGTCAGCGGGGCACCGGCCATCGGCGCGGTGGTCGGCGCAACGCCTGTGGCACGGTTGATCGCGGCGGCGGCGATGTCGGTCGAAAAGCCGGTGCCTGCCGGGGCGGTGGCCGCAGGGAAGGCCCCCGTCACCGGGGCGCGGGCGGCGGCGGCCTCCTGCTCGCGCAGGTAGCTGTCATAGTCCTGAAAGCCGACGCCTGCCCCGCTGTCGGGCACAGGCGGAGAGCAGGCCGCAAGGGCCACGGCGGCAAGGGTCAGGAAGGAGGCACGCATCCGCATCGGTTCTGGACTTTCGCTCTGGCTTACTTCGGCTTCGCCCTGCGCCATCACGGGCGCAATTCACTGTGGCAGGCGATTGCGCGCCTTACCACCATTTTTCCGGCTTGGAAACAAAGCCCGCAGCCTGCTCCAGCACATAGGCGTGATTGAGCAGGTCCGCCTCTTGCCACGGCTGGCCGATCAGTTGCAGGCCCAAAGGCAGACCCGAGGCGGACAGCCCCACCGGAACCGCCACGCCGGGCAGACCGGCAAGGTTCAGGGTCACGGTAAAGACGTCGTTGAGATACATCTCCACCGGGTCGGTCGTCCCCATCTCGCCCAGACCAAAGGCCGGGGTCGGCGTGGCGGGGGCGAGGATGGCATCGACACCGGCGGCAAAGGCGTTCTCGAAGTCGCGCTTGATCAGGGCGCGGACCTTGCGGGCGCGGTTGTAATAGGCGTCGTAAAAGCCCGCCGACAGCACATAGGTGCCGATCATGATGCGGCGCTGGACTTCCTTGCCGAAGCCTTCGGCGCGGGTGGCCTCGTACATCTCGGTGATGCCATCGCCTGCGGACAGCTTGGCGCGGTGGCCGTAGCGGACGCCATCATAGCGGGCGAGGTTGGACGACGCCTCGGCGGGTGCGATGACGTAATAGGCGGGCAGGGCGTATTTGGTGTGCGGGAGAGAGATATCGACGATCTCGGCCCCCGCCGCGCGCAGCATGTCGGCGCCTTTGTCCCAGAGTGCTGTGACTTCGGCGGAAAGCCCGTCCAGCCGGTATTCGCGCGGCAGGCCGATCTTCTTGCCCCGGATGTCGCCCGTCAGCGCGGCCTCAAAGTCCGGCACCGCGATGTCGGCGCTGGTGGAGTCCTTGGGGTCATGGCCAGCCATCGCGCCCAGCATGATCGCGGCATCGCGGACGGATTTGGTCATCGGTCCGGCCTGATCGAGCGACGAAGCATAGGCGATGATGCCCCAGCGGCTGACGCGGCCATAGGTCGGCTTGATGCCCACGATGCCGGTGAAGGCGGCGGGCTGGCGGATCGACCCGCCGGTGTCGGTGCCGGTGGCGGCGATGCAGAGGTCGGCGGCGACCGCAGCGGCAGAGCCACCCGACGACCCACCGGGAGTCAGGTGCCGTGCGTCAACTTTCCACGGGTTGACCGCCTTGCCATAGCACGAGGATTCGTTGGAGCTGCCCATGGCGAATTCGTCCATGTTCAGCTTGCCCAGCATCACCGCGCCCGCAGTGAACAGCTTGCTGGTGACAGTGGATTCATACTCAGGCTTGAACCCGGCGAGGATGTTGGAGGCAGCCTGCGACGGCACGCCCTTGGTGCAGAACACATCCTTGATGCCAAGGGGAATCCCGCACAGGTCCGGCGCATCGCCCGCCTTGATCCGCGCATCCGCCGCGCGGGCCTGATCCAGGGCAATGTCCGGGGTCTTGTGGACATAAGCCCCTAGCGCATCGCCCGCGTCGATAGCGGTCAGGCAGGACATGGTCAGATCGACCGCCGAAAGCTCACCCTTGCGCAGCGCGTCCCGCGCGGCGGCGATGGTCAGTTGGTTCGCGTGTGTCATTCCACCACCTTCGGCACGGCAAAAAAGCCCTCGCGGGCATCGGGGGCGTTTTTCAGGACCTGGGCTTGGATGTTGCCATCCGTCACCACATCGGCGCGGCGTTTCAGCCGCTGCGGCGTGACCGAGGTCATCGGTTCAATGCCCGTCACGTCCACCTCGTTGAGTTGTTCCATGAACGTCAGGATGCCGGACAACTGCCCCGCCAGTTCCGGCAGGTCTTCGGGCGCGACGCGGATGCGGGCGAGTTTCGCCACGCGGCGGGCGGTTTCGATGTCGATGGACATGGGAAACTCCTGATGGGTTTGGGATCGTTTAGCGATGCCTCAACTTGGCTGCAAGTGTGGCGGCGGTTTCCTTTGGCGCGGGGCGGATTAGAACGAGGGAAAGCGCGGAACTCAGAAGGAATGGCATATGAAGATCACATGGCTGGGGCACTCAGGCTTTCGGATCGAGGTGGAGCAGGCGGTGCTGCTGATCGACCCGTGGTTCGGCCATCCCCTGTTCCCCGCAGATCGGCGGGATGAGGCTGTGGCGGGCGCGACCCACGTGCTCTTGACCCATGGCCACGGCGACCATTCCAGCGATGCGGTGGGGATTTGCCGCGACAAGGGGCTTCCCTTGGTCGGCATCTATGACCTGACCGCTTGGATCGCCGCGAAAGAGGGCATCGCCACGGTCGGCTTCAACAAGGGCGGCACGGTCGATCTGGGCGGGGCGAAGGTGACGATGGTCAACGCCTGCCATTCCTCAAGCTGGGCAGGCGAGGATGGCCCGCGTCTGGTGGGGTCCGAGGCCGGGTTCATGATCGCGGGCGACGGGCACACGGTCTATGTCTCGGGTGATACCGACATCATGGCGGATATGGAGTGGATGGGGGATTACCACAAACCCGACATCGGCATTCTGTGCGCGGGTGGGCATTTCACGATGGACATGGCGCGGGCGACCTATGCGGCCAAGCGCTACTTTGATTTCAAGACCGTGATCCCCTGCCATTACCGGACCTTCGGGGCCTTGGAGCAGAGCGCCGAGGTGATGAAGGCGGGGTTGCCGGGGGTGAATGTGATCGAGTCGCAGGTGATGGAGGGAATTGTCGTTTAATCGCAGCGGTTTGGTTATTCGATGGCGCAACGATTGGGATTGCCCCGATGCCCAAAGCATCGGGGCGCGGCCGTCCCGCCCCCCCGGGGCGGCCGCACATATATGTGCAACCACCCCGGCGGGACGGCCGCGCCCCTTGGCTGATGTTGTGACGTAGAAGGGGCGGGTAGGGTGCGCAATGAATGCGCCCCCTACGTCACAGCCCCGCCACCTTCCCCCCGACCCAAACCGCCCGGATCGCCCGATCATCGCCCATCATGATCGTCGGGAACACCGCCTGCCAGATCGTCTCGGCCCGGCGCGTTGCCTGCTCAATAGCGGGGGTGGATTTCAGGTCGATTATCACGATATCCGCCTCCATCCCCGGGGCCAGATTGCCGATCTTATCCTCGGCCCGCAGCGCGCGCGCTGATCCCACCGTGGCCAGCCACAACAGGTGCGATGGATGCAAGGCTTGGCCGCGCAACTGCGCCACCTCATAAGCCGCCGCCATCGTGTGCAGCATGGAAAACGACGACCCCCCTCCGGTGTCGGTCGCCAAGCCCACCCGCATCTGCCGCGCGAGGCCCGTGTCAAAGAGGCCCGAGCCGATGAAGGTGTTCGATGTCGGGCAATGCACCAAAGACGCCCCGGCCTCTTTCAAGCGATCTTTTTCGCGGGCAGTCAGGTGGATGGCATGGCCATAGACCGCGCCTTCGCGCAGAAGGCCCTGCGCCTCATAGGTGTCGAGGTAGTCGCGCGACTGAGGGAACAACTCCTTTACCCAAGCAATCTCATCCGTCTGTTCGGAAAGGTGTGTCTGCATCAGACAATCGGGATACTCCGCCCACAAAGCCCCCATCGCCGCCAGTTGTTCGGGCGTCGAGGTGGGCGAAAAGCGCGGCGTGATCACATAGGACAGCCGATCCACCTCATGCCACTTTTGAAGCAAACGCTTCGAATCGTCATAGGCCGATTGCGCCGTGTCGCGCAGGCCTTCGGGCGCGTTGCGGTCCATGCAGGTTTTACCGGCAAAGACCCGCATCCCGCGTGCTTGGGCGGCGGTGAACAGAGCATCCACAGACTCCGGATGGATCGTGCAATAACTGCACAGGCTGGTGGTGCCATGCGCCAAGGCGAGGTTCAGATAGCGGTCCGAAATCTCATCCGCATAGGCGCGGTCGGCAAAACGCATCTCCTCGGGGAAGGTGTAGCTGTTCAGCCAGTCGATCAGCCGCTTGCCCCAAGAGGCGATGATGGCGGTCTGGGGGTAATGCACATGGGCATCGACAAAGCCCGCCATCACCAAGGCATCACCGTAATCCGTGACCTTTGCCTGCGGATGGGCGGCACGCAGCGCCGCAGCCGTGCCCACCGCCTGCACCTTGCCGCCCGCCACCAGAACCCCGCCGTGACGCTCATGGCGGGCGGCGGACTCGCCCATCTCAAAGGGATCGGCGGAAAAGGACAGAACCTGCCCAAGGATCAGATCGGCCATATGTCTCTTCGCCCTTGCCCGTTGATGCGTCGCTTGCAAACCTAGGGCCTTTCGGCCAATGGGTAAATTTCAACGACTCCGCCGAAAGCCAAAAACAGCTTCGGGCCGGGGCGGGGTAATCCCTTCAGCGAACCGGGTGGTCCTATGTCCGATATCGAGGCGATGGAAGACGACGAAGTTCACGCCGCCCGGATCGAGGATATCCGCGAGGCGGTCGAACAGGCCGACCGCGCCCGCATTGCCCGGATTCTGGAACCGCTGCACGCCGCCGACATCGCCGACATTCTGGAACAGATCAATCCGGGGGAACGCCGCGACCTGCTGACCCTGTGGTCGGGTGAGATTGACGGCGACGTGCTGTCGGAACTGGACGAATCGATCCGCGAAGAGGTGATCGAAAGCCTGCCCCCCGAAGTGGTGGCCGAGGCGGTCCGCGATCTGGACACCGACGACGTCGTTGACATCCTCGAAGACCTTGAGGCCCCCGCACAGGACATGATCCTTGGCGCGCTGGACAAGGCGGACCGTGTGGCCGTCGAACAGGCGCTGTCCTACCCGGATTATTCCGCAGGCCGCCTGATGCAGCGCGAGGTGGTCACCGCGCCCGAACATTGGACGGTGGGCGAGGCGATTGATTACCTGCGCGTCGCCGACAACCTGCCCGACCAGTTCTATCACGTGATCCTTGTCGATCCGCGGATGAAGCCCTTGGGCTATGTCACCCTTGGGCGGCTCTTGTCGTCGCGCCGCGACATCCGGCTGAAGGACATCACCGAGGACAGTTTCCGCACGGTTGAAGCAACCGAAGAAGAATCCGAGGTCGCCTATATCTTCAACCAGTATCACCTGATTTCCTGCCCCGTGGTGGATGCGGGTGGGCGTCTGGTGGGCGTCATCACCATCGATGACGCCATGAACGTGCTGGACGAGGAGCACGAGGAAGACATGCTGCGCCTTGCCGGTGTCGGCGAAGAGGCGAGCGTTCTGGACGGTCCCATCGCCACGGTGCGGCAGCGTCTGCCGTGGCTGGTGGTGAACCTGTTCACCGCCTCGCTGTCGGCGCTGGTGATTTCGATGTTCGAATCAACCATCGCCACGCTGGTGGCTTTGGCGGCGGTGATGCCGATTGTGTCCTCGACCGGGGGGATTGCCGGGACGCAGGCGCTGGCGGTGGCCGTCCGGGCGCTTGCGACGCGCGATCTGACCAGTTCCAACGCGAAACGGGTGGTGTTGCGCGAATTGCAGGCGGGTGCGCTGAACGGGCTGGCGCTCGCGGTGCTGCTGGGGGTGGCGGGGACAGTGATCCTTGGCGATCCGTGGATGGGGTTGGTTCTGGCGATGGCGATGGTGGTGAACCAGATCGTGGCCGCGCTGGGCGGGGTCATGGTGCCCCTGACGCTGGAACGCATGGGGCTGGACCCGGCACTGGCATCGGGCACCTTTGTCACGACCTTGACCGATGTGATGGGCTATCTGGCCTTTCTGGGCCTTGCGACGATGGTGCTGATATGAGCGTGGATGACGCCAAGGCCGCAGCCCGCAAGGCCTGTTTCGCCGCCCGCAAGGAGGCCTTTGCCGCAGGGCAGGGGCAGGCGGCAGAGATGCTGGCGGATTTCCTGTCGCCCCATCGCGACCGTCCGATGGCCAGTTACATGGCGATGCGGACCGAGATTGACCCGATGGCCGCGATGCTGGCGCATCAGGGGGCGGTGGGGGTGCCGGTGATCCTTGGCCCCGGTCAGGCGCTGAAGTTCCGCGAATGGTCGCCCGGTTGCGCGATGGTGGAGGGCGATTTCAAGGCCTTCATCCCGGCGGAGGGCGCATGGATCGACCCCGAGGTGGTGATCGTGCCCTTGGTCGGCTTTGACGCGCGCGGCTATCGTCTGGGCTATGGTGGCGGGTTCTATGACCGGACCTTGGCCGGATTGCGGGCACGCCATGACGTGTTGGCGGTGGGCTTTGCCTTTGCCGCGCAGGAATTGCCCGAGGTACCGATTGACCAGTTCGACCAGCGGCTGGACGCCATCGTCACCGAACGCGGCGTGCGGCTGTTTGGGTAACGATCCTTCGGTGAAGGATCGTTTGTTCCAAGTGTTTTCTGGACCCCGTCACTTCGCGATCTTTTCGTCCTTGACGAACATGTTGGCCCAGGCGCGGTCGATCAGGTCGGGCGTCATCTGGTAGGGGATGCCCTCGAACTCGCAGATCGCGATCATCTGGTCGATCAGGAAGGTGGGCTGATAGTTGGCGAAATTGTTGTTGATGGTCGGATATTTCGCCTTCAGCAGATGCAGCAGCGCCGTCTCATTCAGCGGCATCTTCTTCTTGCGGGCGACGAGGGCGAAGATCTTCAGGAAGTTTTCCTGATTGGGCCCATCTACCTTGATCTTGAAGAAGATCCGCCGCAGCGCCGCGCCGTCGAAAATCTCATTCGGGTGGAAGTTGGTGGAAAAGATCACCAGCGTGTCGAAAGGCACCGTGAACTTCTCGCCCGATTGCAGGGCAAGGATGTCGCGGCTTTCTTCCAAGGGCACGATCCAGCGGTTCACCAGTTTTTGCGGCGGATCGGCCTGACGGCCAAGGTCGTCAACGATGAACACCCCGCCCGAGGCCTTGAGTTGCAGCGATGCCGTATAGGTCCGCGCCGTGGCGTTGTATTTCAGATCGAGCATGTCCAGCGTCAATTCGCCCCCGGTGATCACGGTGGGGCGGTCGCAATAGACATAGCGGGTGTCGAAGCGGAAACCGGTGCGGCGCAGGGCGTTGGGGTCATCCATCGGCACCGGTGCTGCGGTGTGCACGATGGGGTCATAGACCGTGATCACCTGCCCGGAATACTCGATGGCGCGGGGGACATAGATCTTGTCGCCCAAGGCATCGCGGATGCCGTTCGAGATCGAGGATTTCCCGTTGCCCGGCGGGCCATACATCAGGATCGACCGTCCCGACGACACCGCCGGACCCAGATTGTCGATCAGGTCGGGCGGCAGGATCAGATGGCCCATGCCCTTGGTCAATTGCGCCCGGGTCAACTGGATGTTGCGGATCGACTGCGCCTTGACCTGCGCGCGGTACATTTCCAGCGGGACGGGCAGGGCCCCGTAATATTCCGATTGCGCCAAGGCATCCAAGGCGCGGGCCTTGCCGCTGTCGGTCAGCCGGTAGCCCATCTCGTTGCCGGAGGTGGCGTGAAGGGTCCCCGTCGCCTCGACCATGCGCTGACCCCGGCAGGCGTCGATCAGTTCTTGCGTCAGCACCAAGGGCAGGGCGATCAGCCTGGACAGGTCAGAGACCTGTTCGGCATTGGTGCGGAACATGGTTTTCAGCAGGATGTCCCGCATCATCACCGCGTTCAGCCCGGTTTCGGCCAGACTGCGCGGGACGGGCGGCGGTGTGATGCCCGTGGGTTCGGCAATCGGGGTGGCGGCTTGGACATTCATCGGCAGGGTCCCATCCAAAGGTCTGGGGCCGATCCTGTCCGTCAAAGGTGGAGAAATTCAGGCAGAGACAAGGACGCTCAGTGAAAAATAGAAGATGATCGTCCCGGCCAGCGCCAGCCCCATGGGAAAGTCATCACGCTGCCAGCTTTCCCAATCGCCCGTGGCGCGGCGAAAGGCGGGAACCAGCCGCATCAGCCGGTGCGCGGTGAACGCCCCAAGCAGGCAGGCGGCAAAGAGCGCGATCAGCACCCGCCAATCCGCCCCGATCAGGAAGGGTGCCATGCCGGCGGCATATTTGGCATCGCCGCCGCCCATCACCCCCCCGGCCGTGGCCAGAAAGCCGATGGCCAGCACCGCCGCGCCCAGGACCCAGCCCCAGAGCCAGGTGCTCAGCGGCAAGGCGATGGGCCCAAAGACCAGATAGGCCAGCAGCATCGCCATCACGGCCTTGTTCGGGATGCGCATAAATTTCATGTCGCTCCATGCCACCCAGATGCCGATGGCGGTGATGGCGGGCAAAAACCACAGCGCGGTCCAGACAGAGGCGAGCATGGCTTACCCCTCCAGCGCGGCAAGGCTGCGCACGGCGGCCTCGAAATACTGCGGGTGGGTTTCGATGGCGTCGGACAACAGCGCCTTTCCGACGGCAAGGTCGTTCTGCTTGATCGCGGTCAGGGCCAGCGTGTACATCAGCTCCGCCCGTTCGGTCTGATCCATCGGCACCACGGGCAGGTCATATTTGCGCTGTGCGCCGCGGGCCAGAACCAGATTGTTCTTGGCGGTGAACATCGACGGATCATAGGTCAACGCTTCGGTGAACAGCCGTTCGGCAGCGGGGAAATCGCGGCGGTTCAGCTTGGAAAAGCCCCAGTTGTTCAAGACCCCGGCGGGCCGCGTGGTCAGACCGACGGCGGTTTCATAAAAGGCGTCGGCCTTTTTCCAGTTCTTCTTGCTGTCAGCCACCATCGCCTCAAGCCGGTAGCGTTCAAAGGTCTCATAGGTGGGCGGCACCTTGTTCAACTCTGCCTCGGCCCGGGCCCATTCATTGGTGCGGATCAGCGCATCGGCAAGGTTCACGCGGTCTTCGTTCCCGGCCTCGGGGCTGGCGAGGATCTGGGTCAGGACCGCCACCGCCTGCGTCGCCTGTCCCGCACGCATCAGCGATTTGGCCAGACCGCGTTTCAGATCGATGCGGTCGGGTTTTTCGGCGCTGGCCTTCGAGAAGTAATTCACCGCCTCTTCCGGGTCGGCCACGGTCAGCATCACGTCGTTGAGATTGGTTTCATCCACGACATTGACGCTGTCGAGCGCGCGTTGCGCTGCGGCGTCGCCGGACGTCTGGCAGCCCGCCAGAAGGGCCGCGGCAAGGACCGTCAGCGCCAAAGCGCTGGTACGCGGGGCAGGGTGGCGCATCTGATGCGTCCTTTTTGACTGCTCGACACTCGTCTGACGTCCCGGAGATCAGATGTCGGACAAAAGCAGGTATTCCCCGTTTCCGCGCCGCACCAGATTGAACCGGGGCTTCTCTTGCGAAGTATCATAGACCGTGCTTTCGCTCTGGGCGATAGCGCGCTTGAGATTTTCGCGGATGGAGTCCGATTGGCCACTGTCCAAAGCAAAGGCCTGCTGGAAATAGACCCGCGCCTCACCGGCCTTGCCGCGTTCCATCAAGACGACGCCAAGATTGTTCAGCGCGGGCACGAAACGGCCGTCCTCCTCCAGCGCGCGGCGCAGCAGTTGTTCGGCCTGCCCCAGTCGGCCCAGTTTCAGATTGGCCGATCCCAGCGCCGAGAGCGTATCGACATTCACTCCCTGTTGCGCTGCGGCGCGCAGATAGGCACGCAGGGCCAGTTCATATTCGCCCGCCGCCATCAGGCGGTGCCCGACGATCAGCCCGTCCACCCCTTGGCCCTTGGCATCGGCGGCGGGGGGATTGTTTTCGCCGGATGCATCAAAGCCGCCTGCGGGGGCGCAGGCGGCAAGGACAAGAAGGGCCAGAAGGGCGGCACCGGCCTTTGTGCCGGTTCGGGCGGCTGTCACATGAATCCTCGATCAATTGATCTTCGAGATATTGTACAGCGACGGCCCGATCAACATGATCAGCAGCGGCGGCACCGTGAACAGCATAGTGCCGAGGGTGATTTTCGTCGGCAAGGTGTTTGCCTTCTCTTCGGCGCGCATCACGCGCTTGTCACGCATTTCCGCAGAATAGACCCGCAGCGCATCGGCGATGGATGTCCCGAAGGTCGCCGACTGGATCATCGTGGTCACAAAAGAGGTGATGTCCGCCAGTCCGACCCGTTCCGACATGTCGCGCAAGACCTGTACCCGTTCCTTGCCCGCCTTAACCTCATGCGCGACGATCTCGAATTCTTCGGCCAGCGCGGGATAGGCAACGCGGGCCTCGCGCGAGACGCGGATGATCGACTGGTCCAAGGATTGCCCCGCCTCGACACAGACCAGCATCATGTCGAGCGCATCGGGGAAGCCTTGGGTGATCTGCTCCTGCCGTTCCTGCAAGCGCTTGGTCAACCAATAGGTCGGCAGGTAATAGCCGGCGGCAGCGGGCAGCAGCGTCGTCATCAGCATGCTCTGCACATCGGGTTCGACACTGGGGTCACGGGTCAGCATGGTGTAGAGCACGCCACCGCCGAGGCCCAGCACACCGCCCAGAAACTGGAAGGCGTGGAAAATCCGCACCGCATGCTTGGAGCGGTAGCCCGCGCGCAGCATCTTCAGCTTCGACGCCGAAAGCTGCTCCTTGTTTTGCGGTTCAAGGAAATGCGCGAATTTTTCCAGCTTGTCCGCGCCCTTGTCATCGGCGCGGCGCAAGGTGACGGCGGTTTCGGTACGCCGCCCGGTTTCGCTCTTCTGCTTGAGCCGCTCAAAGGGTTCGGCCTGGCGTTGCAGCATGAAGGGCAGCGTGCAGAGCACAAGGAAAAGCCCCACGCCGCCCAGAGCGATCAACGGTCCCATCGGACCCATCAGGCCGACAAGCCAATCCTGAACATTGGTCAATAATTGCATGACTGGGCCTTAAACCTTGATGTTGACCATGACGCGCATGAAGATGACGTTGATCACCAGCAACACGCCGACAATGAGACAGGCGGGCACGAATTGCGGCGTGTCGATCACGTCGTCGAAAAAGTCCGGCTTGATCGTCAGGATGGCAACTCCGGCGATAACCGGAAAGGCCGACAGGAACATGCCGGACCATTTCGCCTCGGCGGTGATGGCCTTGACGCGGCGAAACAGCTTGAAGCGCGACCGGATCACCTTGGCCAGACCGGACAGGATTTCGGCAAGGTTGCCGCCCGACTGCTGCTGGATCGTCACCGCGACGGCAAGAAAGCGCAGATCCTGATTGTCCATCCGTTCGGCAAAGGCCTTCAGCGCTTCGGCCACATCGCGGCCATAGGCGGCCTCGTCGGCGATGACGCCGAACTCGGTGCCCAAGGGATCGGGCACCTCCTTGGACACGATGCCGATGGCCGATGCAAAGGGATGGCCCACCCGCAGCGAGCGGACCATCAGTTCGACAGCGTCGGGAAGCTGTTCTTCCAGCAGGGCCATGCGTTTCTTGGCCTTGTGGTTGACCCAGACATAGACCCCGCCGACACCCATCCCGACGGAGAGTGCGGCACGGATCGGAAGGGGCGCCCCCGTGCCGATCGTCAGGCCCAGAAAGGCCGCCACCGACACCAGCGCCATCACCCCGACAAGGGCCTGCGGCGAAAAGGCGATGTTGGCGTGCTGGGCCTTCTTGGCCAGCATGGAATAGAGCGGAATTCCCCGCACGTTCATGTGCTGGGTCATTTCCTTGCGGAGCTGTTCCAGAACCTCTTCGCGGTTCTGGTTCTTTTCCAGCAGCGCCAGCCGTCGGCTGACGCGGTTGTTCAGGCTGATCGATTTGCCGAAGATGGTCAGATAAAGCCCTTCGACCAGAAGGACGACCGCCACGAAGATGGCGATGTAGATCAGGGGTGCCGCAGTCATCTGCATGATCTGTCCTTAGATGATGGGTTCATAGATCGAGGCGGGCAGGTCATAGCCCCACTGGCGGAAGCGGTCCGAATAATGCGACCGCACCCCGGTGGCGTTGAAGCGACCGATGATCTTGCCATTGGGTTCGACGCCAAGGCGTTCATAGCGGAACACCTCCTGCATCGAGATGACCTCACCCTCCATCCCGGTGATTTCGGTGATGCTGGTCATTCGGCGGCTGCCGTCCTGCAAGCGGCTGGCCTGCACGATCAGGTTGACGGCGCTTGCGATCTGGCTGCGGACGGCCTTCAGCGGCATTTCGATCCCGGCCATGGCCACCATGTTCTCCAGACGGCTGATGCCGTCGCGGGCAGAGTTGGCGTGGATCGTGGTCATCGATCCGTCGTGGCCGGTGTTCATGGCCTGCAACATGTCGATCACCTCTTCGCCGCGGGTTTCGCCCACGATGATGCGGTCCGGACGCATCCGCAGCGCGTTTCGCAAGCAATCGCGCTGGGTCACGGCGCCCTTGCCCTCGACGTTCGGCGGGCGGCTTTCCATCCGGCCCACATGGATCTGTTGCAGTTGCAATTCGGCGGTGTCTTCGATGGTCAGCACGCGTTCGGCATTGTCGATGAAGGAGGACAGCGCGTTCAGCGTCGTCGTCTTCCCCGACCCGGTGCCGCCCGAGACGATGACGTTCAACCTGCAGGACACGGCGGCTTGCAGATAGGCCGCCATTTCTTCGGTAAAGGCCCCGAAGCGGACCAGATCCTCGATCTTCAGCTTTTCTTTCTTGAACTTCCGGATCGACACCAGACTGCCATCCACCGCCACCGGCGGGACCATGCAGTTGAAGCGCGACCCGTCGGCAAGGCGGGCGTCGCAATAGGGGTTGGATTCATCGACCCGGCGACCCACGGCGGACACGATCTTGTCGATGATCCGCAACAGGTGCTTTTCATCCTTGAAGGTGATGTCGCTGAGTTGCAGCTTGCCGCTGCGTTCGATGAAGATGCGCTTTGGCCCGTTCACCAGGATGTCCGAGATGGACTCATCCTTCAGCAGGGGCTCCAGCGGGCCAAGGCCCATCACCTCGTCATAAAGTTCCTGATTGAGCTGGCTGCGGTCATCCTTGTTCAGCACGACCGACAGTTCAGTCAGCGCCTCGGCGGTGATGTCGGCGATTTCGGCCTTGAGGTTGGCCTCGGTCGCATGTTCCAGCGCCGCGAGGTTGAGGTTTTCGAGCAGCCGCTTGTGCAACTCGACCTTCAACTCCATCAGGCGTTCCTTGCGCTTCTTTTCCTTGTCCGCCGCCACCGCTTCGGCCGAAGGCGCGACAGGGCGGGTGCCAAGGTTGGACTTCACCGCAGGGCGCGCCGCGCCGGCCGGTGGACCGGCCGAAGCGACGGCGACGCGCGGTGCGCTGGGTGCCGGAGCAGGTGCGGCAGCATCAGGTTTCTTGAAACGGGAAAACATTTACGTGGCCCCCCCAGGCCTGTCAGGTCACTTCTTCCCGGCCTCCGCGGCGCGGTTCAGGTCATAAATCGTCTTGGCCAGCTTCTGGATTTCCTTGCGCGTCGGGTTCTTCGGCGCGGATTCCGCCAGCGTCTGGCCGTGGTCGTTCGCCATGGTCACTTGCGGGCCGCCATCGGGCAGTTGCAGCTCCAGCTTGATCTCAAGGCTTTCGGCCATTTTCTTCACCCGCCCCTTGGCAGCGAGGTCGGTGAATTTCGGGGCGCGGTTCAACACGTAGCGCAGCTTTTCGAAGGGCAGGGCTTCGGCCTTCAGCGCACGGTTCAGCCGCATGACGTTGCGGGCAGAGCGGATGTCCAACTCCATCGTCGCAAAGTAAAGATGCGCACGGGTCAGCACGGTTTCCGTCCAGGCCACGATGGTCTTGGGCATGTCGATGATGACGAAATCGAAATTAGTCTGGGCGATCTCCAGCAAGCGCGCGATGTCATCGGCGGTCACGATGTCCAGCGGCAGCATGTCCGCGGGTGCAGTCAGCACATGCACCTTGTCCTTGTAGGTCATCATCGCCTGCAAGAAGGAGTCGCTGTCCACGCTGGCCGCTTCCGACAGGATTTCGAACACCATCTCGTTGCGCGGCAGATCAAGACAGGTGGCGATCGAGCCGTACTGGAAATCGAAATCGAGGATGCAGACCCGCGGGGCGTCGGTCTTGACGATCGTCGCCAGCTCCCAGGCCAGATTGGCGGCAAAGGTCGAGGCCCCGGTGCCGCCCGCCATGCCATGCACCGGCAGGATCACACCGTCGCGGTCGCCACGCGCCTTGAAGCTGGGCGCGATATGGTCGGGGTCGGGAACGGCCACCTCTTGCGGCGGCGGGGCGGGCGGGGCGAGGGCCGCCGCGCGGGCCTGCCGCACACGGTCGATGGCATCGCGCAGCGCGCCTTCGGGCAGGGGATAGGGCACGAAATCATCCGCCCCCAGCCGCAGCAGCTGGTGCAACCCGACGGGGCTGACCTTGTCGGCGATCAGGATCACCCCGATCCCGCGCGTCTTTGCGCCGCGGATGATGTTGGCCACGGGGTCGAGATTGGTCTCGTCCACGGCATCGACGGCGACGCAGATGAATTCCAGCGCCGCCGCATCCGGCTGGTCGAGGAATTGGGCCGCCTCGGCAAAGCCCAGATCACCCCAGGCGTCACCCAGTTCAATTTCCATGTCATCGATCAGAAGATCGAAGTTCTGCACATCGCGCGAGACGGTGCAGGCCAGGATGGTCGCCGGTTCAGGCTGTAGATTTGCCACGCTACTCATCGTCCAGGTCCCCTAAAAACAGGCCCGGAGCGGTGGGAGGTGATTCGCCCGGGCCAGGAACGCCCGACGGTGCGATGCCCCGTCTTTGTTTCCCTTGGGGGCCATAACTCGCCTGCAATGGTGGCGACTTTGGGACTAAATTTTCGTTTTTCTGGGGTTTTTGGGCAGAACGGAAACATCCGCTGCCTTATTTGGAAACAGCGCGCCCCAATCGAAGGAGGGCGCGCCCTGACCTTTGCCCGCGTCTGGCGAGGTCAACCGCCCGGTGCGGCGGGCGCGGGCGCGGCTTGTCCGCCGCCGCTGCTATCATTGCCACCGTTGTCGCCAATCCCGGTCAGGTTTGAGACGGGTGTCGCGGCCTCGATGTAGCTGCGATAGATGACCTCGGCGTATTTGCCGTCCAGATCGCCCGCCACGCGTTCGTAAAAACCGGACACTTCGGTGACGGTGCGGCGGTTGCGCTCTTCGGCGGCGGTGGTCTGCACCACAGGACGGGTTTCGCCATAGGACACCAGCGCCTCAAGCCGGTTGCGGCTGATGCCCAGACTGTTGAAATAGGCCACGACCGCCTCGGCACGGCGCTTGCCCAGCGCCTTGTTGTAACCGTCCGACCCTACCAGATCGGTGTGACCGTAGACACGGAAGCGCAGTTCGGGGAATTGCCGGATCCAATTGGCCTGACGGTCCAGGACCTTGCGGGCCTCGGGCGTCAGGACGGCCGAGTTGAAGGCGAAGGTGATGGTCGACTCCACCTCACCGGCGAAGCGCGATTGCAGGGCCGCGGTGGCGTCGCGCTGGCCTGTCATGACCAGCGAATTGTTCATGGTCGCCGCGCCGAAATCACCCGGATCGACATCGGTGCTGATGATGCGCAGTCCCGCAGCGCCGCACCCTGACAGGGCAAGCACAGCGACAAACAACAGCGGAGAGGCCATCACGGCAGGATGTTTCATCGCCATGACGTCACTCCATCACATAACCATAGGAACCGTTGTAATCCTGTCGGGCCACCTCACCGGCGGGGCCACGCCCTTCGGTCTTGCCGAACAGGAAGAATTCGCTTTCCGACGGCAACCGGATGCGGTCCGTGGGCAAGGCCAGGGCTTCGCCGCGCGTGGGGCTGACCAGATGGGCGGTAACGATGATCACAAGCTCGCTCTGCGCGCGCTGATATTCGGACGAGCGGAACAATGCGCCAAGGATCGGGACGTCGCCCAGCCATGGAATCTGACCCTTCAGGTTGCGGAAGTCATCCTGCAACAGCCCGGCGATGGCGAAACTTTCACCGTCGCGCATTTCAACGGTGGTCGAGGTTTCGCGCACCCGCAGACCGTTGATGTTCACCCCGCCCGAGGACAGCGTCACCGTGCTGTCGATGGAGGACACCGTGGCCTGAAGTTGCAGGTTGATCATCCCGGCATCCAGCACGGTGGGGATGAAGTTCAACTGCACGCCAAAGGGTTTGTATTCGACGCCGATGCCCTGATCGGTGGCAATCGGGATCGGATATTCGCCACCGGCCAGAAACTTGGCCTCTTGTCCCGACAGGGCGGTCAGGTTCGGTTCGGCAAGGGTGCGCACCACGCCCTTGGACTCCAGCGCTTCCAGCAGGACGGAGAATTGCAGAGAGCCGGTGGCGATGCCGATGGACATGGCCGAGTTTGCATCAACCCTTGGGGTGATCGACGTACCGGTCAGGCTATTGCCTTCGTTCAGCCAGGTCCCGGTTTCGCCGCTGGCACCGAGATCACCGCTGACCCCGCGCAGCGCGATGGATGAGGACAGGTTCTTCGCCACGGAGCGCTGCATTTCGGCAAAGCGGACCTTCAGCATGACCTGTTGCGTGCCGCCCACCGTCATCAGGTTCGACACCCGGTCGGGTGCGTAGCGGTTGGCCAGATCCATCGCCCGATCCAGTTTCGTGGCCGAGGACACCATGCCCGACATGACGATGCCGTCATTTGCGGTCCGCACTTCGATCTTTTCGCCGGGCAGGATCTGTTGCAGGCGTTCCTTGAACTCCGCGATGTCGGGTGTGACGTGCACATCGACATTGGCAATCAGTTTGCCTTCGGCTGACAGCAGCGTCATCGTGGTACGGCCCGGCGTCTTGCCCAGCACATAAATCGACTTGTCCGACAGGGTGGAGATATCCGCGATCCCCGGATTGGCGATGGAAAGCTCTGAAAAGGGCGTCTCGCTTTCCAGCACGACGGCGCGGTTCATGGGCACGTTCAGGGGTTCCGAACTGGACCCCTCCATCACTTTCAGCACCTCTGCCCCGGCGGGGCGCATCGGCCACATCACCACGGAAAGCCCCACAGCCGCCAAAGCGACCAGGTTCAAAATCCTCATGACCTGCCCTTTCGATCACACATTACCTGCACCACGGACCGTGCCTCTTCCCGGGTCTGTCGCCCGTTCTTGCGCGAAAGATGCCCGAAACCGCCTTTTTTTGCAAGAATCAAAACCTTGGGCGGTATTCTTGATGCGAAGGGTGGGGCGTTGGCTATGGTTCGCGCAGGCAAAAGGCGCGACCACAGGATTTTGTGGTCGCGCCCTTCAGGGTTGAATCGCTTTTCGCCGTCGCTCAGTTGGTGCAGGGGATCGGGATTTCGACGACCTCGGACCCCTTGCGCGTCCTGATCGAGCAGCTCTTCTCTTCGATGGCCGCGACCTCGCCCATCAACGATCCGGTGTCGGCGCGGATGTCGGCGGCGATCATGTCGGGCTGTTCGCCCTGTCCGACCAAGGCCAGCGACAGCCGCCCCGTCGCCTGAGCCTGCGCCAGACGCGCCACGGTCTCTGAGGTGCCCTGAATGGTCACGGTCTGGGCCACCACCGCGCCGCCGATGTCATCCCCCGAGGCCTGCTGGTCCACCGCGACCACATTGACGCGGGTTTCGATCAGGCGGGTCACATCGCCGCCGGTGCCGGAGCTGGTGGTCCAGTAGATGTCGACGAAATCCCCGGGGTGGACAAAGCCCGACACGCCGGTGGAAGCATCGACCGAAATGGCAAAGGCGCGCATGCCCGCCTCCAGGAGACCGGTCAGACCTGCCGGTTGCCCCGGTTCGGTGACCTTGCTGGCAAGGATCGGTTCATGCAGGTCGATGGCGCGCAGCACATAGCGCGGCTTGTCGGCATCGGAGGGGAACAGGTCCGTCTCTGCGGTGAACGGCTTGTCGGGCAGCGCGCTGGCCTGCCAATAGATCAGCTTGACGTCGTCCTTGGTCAGTTGCTGACCATAGGCCAACGGTTTGGCCGCGACATAGACCTGCACCATATCGCCCACCATCTCGCGGAAGGCGCGCTCTTCCGACAGCGCGTTTTCCGTCTGGTTGATGTAGCCTTGGGCCATGTAGACGGCAAAACCCGCAAGGGCCATGCCTGCGATCAGCACCAATCCGAAGATCATCCGCATTTTTTTGCACCATCTATGAGTTGGCCATCGGGGCCGGGAATGGGTAGAGCCGGACCATGGGCCCGGCTTGTGGCGTGTTTACGGGGAGGCGGTTATCGAGGTCTGGACCGCTGTGCCGCCCGCAGTGAAGGCGTCGTTCATCAACGCCACCAGCGCAACGCACAGCGCGATGACAAAGCCCGTAAGAACGACCCAATCGACTGTGACCGCGCCATCCTCTTGGGACAGACGGTGTGGAATTCGCTTTCGCAACCAATTCACCATGAACCTTCGCGCCCCTCGGCTAGTGTCTTTGCGGAACGGCCCTCAGGGCCTCTCCCTCTGTGAACGACCCCGCGGCAAGATGGCATCCTTGCCGCGGGGACATTGCCCCTGAAAGGGGCGATCTCATCAGTTGCTGGGGGCAGCCGTCAGCGCGGTCTTGGCGGCAGTTGCCTTGGTCTCGACGCCGTCTTTCACGAGCGGATAGGCGACAGCGCCCAGGCCCACGATGGCAGCGGTCAGCACGACCCAGTCAACGGTCACGGCACCGGATTCGTCGTTCTTGAAGCGTTTGAAGAGATTGGTAAATTTGGTCATGGCTTAAGTCCTTGGTGTGAGAGTGAGGGACTTGTTGGCACAAGACCTCACAGGTGAGTGGTGGAGTGGTGGATCATGCGCCCCGGACCGCAATCTCGCCCCGGGGCACTGTCTGGATCGTGGATCAGTTGGTCGGAGCGGCCGTCAGCGCGGTCTTGGCGGCGGTGGCCTTGGTGGACACGCCGTCCTTCACCAGCGGGTAGGCGACAGCGCCCAGGCCCACGATGGCGGCGGTCAGC
>JAIXPH010000015.1 GCA_027486345.1 Paracoccaceae bacterium | reverse complement strand
CGGCATGACCGGCATCTACGTCAACCGCCTCTTGGGCCGTCTGGTGCGCGACGGACGGCTGGAAATCCAGCGCCCCTATGTGCGGCTGCTGGACCGGGCGTGGATGGAAAGCAGGATCGCCTTCATGGACATCGATCCCGGGCTTGATCCGTTCTGGGCCGGGCGCGGCTGATCGTCATCCGGCTCGGCGCCGTCGCCGTAAACGCGCGGAAACGACACCGTCACGACGGTGCGCCCCTCACTCTGCACGCTGACATGTCCGCCAAGCTGCGTAGCGAAGGCCTCGATCAGGCGGCTGCCCATGCGGGGGGGCGAGTCGGCGGGCACATAGCCCGGCCCGTCATCCGCGACGGTCAGGCGCAGCCATCCCGCTTCGGGCGCCTCCTCGATCCGCACCTCCAGCCGCCCTGTACCGCGCGGCGCAAAGGCATGCTTGAAGGCATTCGACACCAGTTCATTGGTCAGAAGACCCAAGAGCATGGCCCGCGCGCCGGGCAGGGCCAGACGCGGAATCTCCAGCCGCAACTCCACCGCCAACCCCCAACCGCGCGCCACATCGGCCAGCAGCCGACCAAGATAGGGGCTGATCCAGATGTCCTGAAACTCGTCGGACAGATACATCGCCTCGTGCACCGCGACCATGGCGCGGATGCGGCCCTCCAGGCGGTCCTTCACCTCGTGGGGCAGACGCTCCAGCCGGATCAGGCTGGTGACGGTGGACAGGTTGTTCTTCACCCGGTGGTGGATCTCGCGCAGCAGGAAATTCGTGCGCTCATGCGCTGCTGTCAGCGCCTCGCGGCGGCGCTCATCCAGGGCCATCAGATGCAGAAGATCGTAGATCAGCCACCCCACCCCGAAGATGATGGGCAAGGCCAGCACCGCCGAAAGGCCAAGGTTGCGCCAGAACCCCACCAGCGCGGTGTCCCGGTCCCGTGCCGCGATGGCCACCACCTGCCAGTTCGGCAAGGTCCAGTAGCCCACGATCCGCGCCACCCCATCCGCCGGAGAGACGGTGTCATAGCTGCCGTTCGGCGCGCGGGCCAAGGCGTCGAACAAGGCGGTCCCGCTCAGGTCCATGGGTCGGATCGGCGGGGACCGGGCGATCACCATGCCATCGGAGGCCACCAGACTGACGGTGGAACCGTCGACAAAACCCAAGGTATCCGCCAGCGATTGCAGCATCGAGACGGGAATCGTCACGATGGCGATGCCGTGGAACTCTGCCCCGTCGCCCAGTCGCCGCCCCATCAGGAACACCGGGTCCGGACCGTCCGGCGCGCCGATCATCGGACTGATGACCTGCTTCTCCCCGGCCTTCAGCCGCCGGAACAACTCCATCCCGGCCACGTCGGGCAGATGGGGCGCGGTCGGGCTGGACAGGCCGGGCCGGCCGAGACTGTCAAACAGGCTGTATCCCAAGCCCGCCGGCAGATCGCGCACCGCCGCCCCCAGCGCGACAGAGGTGCCGTCCAGATCCCGCGCGGCCAGACCGCCCGCCCGGCCAAAGCCCAGACGGGACACGCTGTCATCGATCCGGCCAAGGACATGGGCGCTCGCCTCGAACACCCAACCGAATTGCGTGGCCACCACATGGGCGGCCCGATGCGCCGAGATGGCCGCCTTTGCCCGCTCTGCGCTGTAATTCTCGGCGACCAGAATGGCGGACAACAGCGCCAGCATGGACAGCATGGCCAGACCCGTTGCCCGGATCGCACCACTTGCCGGATTGGCTGAACCCATCGGATGCAGTCCCGAAGCTGAGTTGAAAGGGAAGATACGCAAAAAGGATTGGGCAAAACACGGCACGGAAAAACGAAAGGGGGCACTGCAACGGGGCGGATTGACACGACACGGGCAGCAACAGTGACCAATCACCGGGCACAACGGCCAGACCCGGCTGCTTTCGCCACGGTTGGGTCCGATCAACCTCAACTTGTCATCGTTTGATATGGGTGACAACCGGTCTGGGCGCTGACCTTGCCGCAGGACAAGCCTTTGGCGATTTTTTCCGCAGCGTTGCGTCCGTTCTGGCCGCTGCACGAAACCCGACCGCCCGCGCGCATGTTCCACAGGGTTTCAGACCGGCAGTTTCAGACTGGCACAACCGGCAGAGGAGAGGCCGCGTGGCGCCGCTATGCAGGTCGGCGGAAAGTCCCGCGCGCCGGGGGCGGGCCGGAACCCTCGCGGGCGGTTCCGGTTCTGGCCTAAGCCCCGCGAAAGGACCGCCGCCATGACCGCCCCGCACCCCGACCGCACCGCTGGCCACAATGACCCCACAACCGGCCGGACCACCTCCGGCACCACCTCGACGGATCGCGCCGCGCGCATCGGTCAGGGCGGAGAGGTGCATCAACCGCCCGACACGGACGGCCCCCGCCTGACGACGGCGCAGGGCATCCCGATCAGCGACAACCAGAACTCCCTGCGGGGCGGCCATCGCGGCCCGACCCTGCTGGAGGATTTCATCCTGCGCGAAAAGATCTTTCACTTCGACCACGAACGCATCCCAGAACGCGTGGTCCATGCGCGGGGCTATGGCGCGCACGGTTTTTTCGAATGCTATGAAAGCCTGTCCGACATCACCCGCGCGGCCCCGTTCCAGACGGCGGGGCAGCGGACCCCAACCTTCACCCGCTTTTCCACCGTGGTCGGCAACAAGGGCAGCGCCGACCTTGCCCGTGACGTGCGCGGCTTTGCCACCAAGTTCTACACGACCGAGGGCAACTGGGATCTGGTGGGCAACAACATCCCCGTCTTCTTCATTCAGGACCCGATCAAGTTCCCCGACCTCGTCCATGCCGCCAAAGAGGCCCCCGACCGTGCCTTTCCGCAGGCGGCGACGGCGCATGACAACTTCTGGGATTTCATCAGCCTGATGCCGGAATCGCTGCACATGGTAATGTGGACGATGTCGGACCGCGCCCTCCCGCGCGGGTTCCGCTTCATGGAAGGGTTCGGCGTCCACACCTTCCGCCTGATCAATGCAGACGGCGCGTCAACTTATGTGAAATTCCACTGGCGGCCCAAGCTGGGCGTGCAATCCATGCTCTGGGACGAGGCGCTGCGGATCAATGGCGCGGACCCCGACTTTCACCGCCGGGACCTGTGGGACGCCCTCAGGCGGGCCGATGATCCGCCAGAGTGGGAGTTGGGCCTGCAACTCTTTGACGACGATTTCGCCGATGCCTTCGCCTTTGACATCCTCGATTCCACCAAGCTGATCCCGGAAGAGGAGGTGCCGCTGCGCATCGTCGGGCGGCTGGTGCTGGACCGCATGCCCGACAGCCATTTCAACGAAACCGAACAGGTCGCCTTTTGCACGCAGAACGTGGTGCCCGGGATCGATTTCACCAATGACCCGCTCTTGCAGGGGCGGAACTTCAGCTATCTGGACACGCAGGTGAAACGGCTGGGCGGTCCGAACTTCGCGCAACTGCCGATCAACGCCCCGCGCTGCCCCGTGCACAATTTCTTTCAGGGCGGCCACATGCAGCACCGTGGCACGGCGGGACGGGCGAATTACGAACCCAACAGTTGGTCCCCCGGCGGACCCCGCGCCGATCCGGAGGGAGGAGTCCGCGCCTTTGCCGAGACGGTGTCGGGGCCGAAGCGGCGGCTCCGGCCGGAAAGCTTTGCAGACCACTATTCCCAGGCACGCCAGTTCTATCGCAGCCAGTTGCCGGTCGAACAGGACCACATTGCCGATGCGCTGGTCTTTGAACTGAGCAAGGTGGAGGTGGACGCGATCCGCCTGCGCGTGCTGGCGCATTTGCCCAACATCGACCCCATGCTCGCCGCCCGCGTGGCAGACGGGCTGGGGGTGGAGGACCTGCCGGATACGGCCATTCCGATGGTCGATCCCGTGGACCTGCCGCCCTCTGACGCGCTGTCGATCCTGAAGCGGCAGGTCCAGACCTTTCGCGGGCGCAGGCTGGGCATCCTCGTGACCGATGGGATCGAGGATGCGGTCCTTGAGACGCTGATCACCGCCACCCTTGCCGCCGGAGCGGTTCCCGCCGTGATTGCCCCGCGCATCGGCGGAGTGGTCACGGCGGCCGGTGTGCAGCAAAAGGCCATGTTCGTGACAGAGGCCGCCCCCTCGGCCCTGTTCGACGCGGTGGCGATTCTGGCCAGTGCCGAGTCGGTGGCCGATCTGACCGCCCTGCACGCGGCGCGCCTCTTCGTCAGTGATGCCATGGCCCATGGCAAGATGATCGCCCTGACCGGATCGGCGCAGGTGCTGTTTGCCTGCTGCGGCATCGAAGGCCGCGATGCGGGGATGTTCGTGCTGGAGAGTGCGGCGGATGTGCCGGGCTTTCTGGCCGCCTGTGCCGAGGGGCGCTTTTGGCCAAGGATTGCGTGAGACCTGAGGACCGAAAGAAAAACGTCCTGACGGACGTTTTTCCGGTCCGATTGTGGCTGAGGCAACGAAGCCACAAAGGGCTGTCAGCCGATCCAAGGTTTGGGCGCGGGGCGCGGCCGACCGGGTGGGCGCGTTTACGCGCCCGCCAAGGGGCGGGCGCGGCCCGTGCTCGGGCAGCACGGGCGGGCAAAGACCGACGTCTCACAACACGCGGGTCACTTGCCCCGCGTGACTGAAAGGTTCTCGGAAACCTCGCCAACGCCTCACCTCTTCCCCCCCTTCACCACAGGAGAGCCACCATGGACACACCCGACAGCCCCGCTCCCGGCCTGACCGCCGACATGCCGCACAAGCCCGACCATGGCGAGGACAGCTATCGCGGCTGTGGCCGGCTGGAGGGGATGAGCGCCCTGATCACCGGCGGTGACAGCGGCATCGGCCGCGCCGTGGCTTTGGCCTTTGCCCGCGAAGGCGCGGATGTGGCGGTTTCCTATCTGAACGAACAGGAGGACGCCGAAGACACCCGCCGCAACATCCAGGAGGCTGGACGCCGCTGCCTGCTTCTGCCCGGCGACATCAGCGACAGCGCCCATTGTGACGCCATCGTGCAGCGGGTGGTGGAGGAATTCGGCGGCATCGACATCCTTGTCAACAATGCCGCCCATCAGGCCTGGGTCGAGGATATCGAACAGATCTCGGACGCGGAATGGCACAAGACGCTGGACACCAACCTGTCGGCCACCTTCTGGCTGTCACGCGCGGCGCTGCGGCACATGGGGCGGGGGGCGTCGATCATCAACACCACCTCGGTCAATGCCGACAAGCCGAACCCGAACCTTTTGGCCTATGCCACCACCAAGGGCGCGATCCGGAACTTCACCGTGGGTCTGGCGCAACTGGTGGCCGAACGCGGCGTGCGGGTGAATTGCGTGGCCCCCGGCCCGGTCTGGACCCCGCTGATCACGGCGACGATGCCCCCCGAACAGGTGCGGGACTTCGGCAAGAGCACCCCGATGGGCCGCCCGGCGCAGCCGGTGGACCTTGTTTCCACCTTCGTGATGCTGGCCGAGCCGCTGTCGGCCTATGTCAGCGGCGCGACGGTGTCAGTCACCGGCGGGACGCCATTTCTGTAAGGCGGGAAGGGCGACATCGCGCCGCCCCTCCCTGTTGGATCAGAAGAAGCCCAGCTTGTTGGGGTTGTAGCTGACCAGCATGTTCTTGGTCTGCTGATAGTGGTCCAACATCATCTTGTGGGTTTCCCGCCCGATGCCGGATTGCTTGTAGCCGCCAAAGGCCGCGTGGGCCGGATAGGCGTGGTAGTTGTTGACCCAGACGCGCCCTGCCTCGATCGCGCGGCCAAAGCGGTAGGCGCGGGTGCCGTCGCGGGTCCAGACCCCGGCGCCAAGGCCATACATCGTGTCATTGGCAATCGCCAAAGCCTCGGCCTCGTCCTTGAAGGTGGTCACCGACACCACGGGGCCAAAGATCTCCTCCTGGAACACCCGCATCTTGTTGTGGCCCTTCAGGATGGTGGGCTGGATGTAATAGCCCTGCGCCAGATCGCCCGCGAAATGCGCCGCATCGCCGCCGACCAGCACCTCGGCCCCCTCTTCGCGCCCGATGGTCAGGTAGGACAGGATCTTGTCATGCTGCATCTTTGACGCCTGCGCGCCGACCATCGTGGTCATGTCGCGCGGGTCGCCCTGCTTGATCGCCTTCACGCGGGCGATGCAGCGGGCGATGAATTCCTCGTAGATGTCCTCCTGGATCAGGGCGCGCGACGGGCAGGTGCAGACCTCACCCTGGTTGAAGGCGAAGAGGACAAAGCCCTCGACCGCCTTGTCGAGGAAGGCGTCATCCTGCGCCATCACGTCGGAAAAGAAGATGTTGGGCGACTTGCCGCCCAGTTCCAGCGTGACCGGGATCAGGTTGACCGTTGCGGCCTCCATGATCTTGCGGCCGGTGGCCGTCGATCCGGTGAAGGCGATCTTGGCGATGCGGTTGGACCGGGCCAGCGCATTCCCGGCCTCGGCTCCCAGACCGTTGACGATGTTCAGCACGCCCGCCGGCAGGATGTCGGCAATCAGTTCGGCCAGCACCATGATCGCCGCCGGGGTCTGCTCCGCCGGTTTCATCACGATGCAATTGCCCGCCGCCAGCGCGGGGGCGAGTTTCCATGCCGCCATCAGGATCGAGAAGTTCCACGGGATGATCTGGCCGACGACGCCAAGCGGTTCGTGGAAGTGATAGGCCACGGTGTCATGGTCGATTTCCGACATCGTGCCTTCCTGGCTGCGCAGGACACCGGCGAAGTAGCGGAAATGGTCCACCGACAGCGGGATGTCGGCATTCACCGTCTCGCGGATCGGTTTGCCATTGTCCCATGTCTCGGCCATCGCCAGCAGTTCGAGGTTTTCTTCCAGCCGGTCGGCGATCTTCAACAGGATGTTGGAACGGTGCGCGGCAGAGGTCTTGCCCCAAGCCTCTTTCGCGGCATGGGCGGCGTCCAGCGCGGCTTCGATGTCGGCGGCGTCAGAGCGGGCGACCTCGCAGACCTTGGCGCCGGTGATGGGGGTGATGTTGTCCATGTAGCGGCCCGCGACCGGGGGGACAAACTTGCCGCCGATGAAATTGTCATAGCGGGTCTTGAAGGGCGAGCCGATCAGGGCCTCGGCCTTGGTCATCTCATTCATGGCAGTCTCCTCCGGGTGATGGCCGCCTCCTCGCGGCCTGTGATCCGAAGGGTGGATGATTCTGTCTGCCGGGTCAGCCGGGGGGCGGCAGGTCGCGGGGCCGACCTGTCGCAGGCTTGCGACAGGTGACAGGGGAAATCCTAGCGCCGGTCCAGTTTGCGATGCAGCGTCGCCCGGCTGAGGCCAAGCGCGCGGGCGGCGGCAGAGACATTGCCGCCCGTCCGGGCCAAGGCGCGGGCCATGACGGCGCGTTCCGCCCCTTCCAGCGACTCGGGCGCGTCCACGCCCAGAACATCGGCCAGCGGGCGCGGCTGCGCGATCAGATCACCCGCCAGCCCCAATTGCGCCCGCGCCGCACGGGTGGCCCCGATGACCAGATCATTGCGGTCCACGGCGACCAAGGCGCCAAGTCCCCGCTCTGTCCCCGGCACCAGAACCATCCGCGCGCGGGGGAAGGACTGGCTGAAGAGATCGGTTTCCACCTTGCGCGCGGCATCGGTCACCGTGGCGGCGATCAGGGTGGTCAGCGCCTCGGGCAGATCGGCGCGGGCGGTGGAGACGTCGATCACCGCCAGCAGGTCTCCTTCGGCCCCATGGACGGGAGCAGAGGAACAGCTGAGGCCAATGTGGCGCGCCATGAAATGCTGGTCGCGGTGGATGGTGACGGGTCGGCCTTCGGCAAGGCAGGTGCCGATGCCATTGGTCCCTGCCCGCGATTCCGACCATGAGGTACCGGTCCACAGGCCCGCCGCGCGAAATTCGGCATCCTCGCCCGCATTGCCGCGCCGGTCGATGACGACACCCTCCGTGTCCGCAAGCACGATGCAGGCCCCCAGACCGCCGACCACTTGAAACAGCCGGTCCAGATGCGGCGCGGCGGTGGGGTGCAGCGCGCCCAGACGGTCGCGCGCCTGTGCCAGTTCGGACTCGGTCAGGCGATGGTCACTGCGCCGCGCGGCGGGGTCGAGGTGGTGGACCGTGGCAGATCGCACCCAACTTGCCGCCAGCGCCGATTTCGCGGCCAGCCCCGCGCGCAGGGCGGATTCGATGCGGCTGACATGCTGATGCGTGACGGTCGGCATGGCGGCCCTCCCCCCTCGTCCGGCTGGGAGAGTCATAGCGAAAGGCGGGAGGGGCGGGAAAGGCGACCTTGGTGGGGGGTGGACGCAACGTCGCAGCCGCGCGGGCAAGTGCGCGTTCACGTCCACCTTCGCTATATCCCGCGGAAAATATCGCTTGCCTCTCTCCCCGGCCCAGGGATAGGTTTTTTGAAACATAACGGAGCCCGCCATGCGCCGCTTGTCCCTTGCCGCCGCCCTTGCGCTGACGCTGTCCTTGCCCGCCCATGCCGCCGAGGTCGTGGTCTTTGCCGCCTCCAGCCTGAAGACCGCGCTGGATCAGGTGGCCGCCGATTGGCAGGCCAAGACCGGCCATACCGTGACCATCAGCTATGCCGGGTCCAACACGCTGGCCAACCAGATCATCCAAGGCGCACCGGCGGACATCTTCCTGTCCGCGGCGGAAAACTGGATGGACGCGGTGGAGGCCGAAGGCCTGACCGTCCCCGGCACGCGGGCGGACCTGTTGGGGAATCAATTGGTGCTGGTGGCGCATGGCAAGGCCGATCCGGTGACCATCGACGCCACGCTGGACCTGCCCGCCCTGCTGGCCGGCGGGAAACTGGCGATGGGCATGGTCGACTCCGTCCCTGCCGGACAATACGGCAAAGCGGCGCTGGAAAGCCTTGGCCTTTGGTCCGGGGTCGAAGCCTCTGTCGCGCAATCCGAAAACGTGCGCGCGGCCTTGGCCTTGGTGGCGGCGGGGGAGGCCCCGCTTGGGATCGTCTATGCCTCTGATGCCCTCGCCGAACCGGGGGTGATGGTGATCGGCACTTTTCCGGCGGACAGCCACGGGCCCATCCGTTATCCCGCCGCACTGTTGACCAATGCGGCGGATGACGCGGACCGTGACTTCCTGAAGGCATTGTCGGATGACGCGGCGAATGCCACATTCGCGGCCCAAGGATTTGCCGTCCTGAACTGAAAGGCCCCATGTTCCACCCCCTGACGCCCGAGGAATGGTCTGCCGTGGCGCTGTCGCTGCGCGTGTCCTTCTGGGCCACGCTCCTCAGCCTGCCTTTCGGGTTGTTCGTCGCCCATGCGCTGGCGCGGTGGACGTTTCCGGGGCGGCAGATCCTGAACGGGCTGGTGCATCTGCCGCTGATTCTGCCGCCGGTGGTGACGGGGTATCTGCTTCTGCTGACCTTTGGCCGCAAGGGATGGGTGGGGCAAACCCTTGACCAGTGGTTCGGCATCGTCTTCGCCTTTCGCTGGACAGGGGCGGCACTGGCCGCCGCCGTGATGGCCTTTCCCCTGATGGTCCGCGCCATGCGCTTGGCGATCGAGGCGGTGGACCCGAAGCTGGAACAGGCCGCAGGCACCTTGGGCGCGTCGCGCGGGTGGGTCTATGCCACGGTGACGCTGCCCCTGATCCTGCCGGGGATCATCGCGGGGGCGATCCTCGCCTTCGCCAAGGCGATGGGAGAGTTTGGCGCGACGATCACCTTCGTGTCGAATATTCCGGGCCAGACGCAGACCCTGCCCTCGGCCATCTATGCCGCGCTTCAGGTGCCGGGCGGAGAGGCGCAGGCGTTCCGGCTGGTGCTGATTTCGGTCGCCGTCGCCATGGCGGCGCTGATCCTGTCGGAATGGGTCAGCCGGGCGGTGGCGCGGCGGATCGGGGGGCGGTGATGCTGTCGGTGGCGCTGTCGCATCGCTTTGGCGACTTCGGGCTGGAACTGGCCTTTGACGCGCCCGCTGGCGTGACGGCGCTGTTCGGGCGGTCAGGATCGGGGAAATCCAGCGTCATCAACGCGGTGGCGGGTCTGCTGCGCCCGGATCGGGGGCGGATCACGCTGGGGGATCAAGTGCTGACCGATACGGCGCGCGGGTTGACCGTGCCGCCCCATCGCCGCCGCATGGGCTATGTGTTTCAGGACGGGCGGCTGTTCCCGCATCTGACCGTGCGGCAGAACCTACGTTATGGCCGGTGGTTCGCGCCCCCCTCCGACGGGGCGGCGTTTGACCGCATCGTTTCCCTTCTGGACATCGCGCCCCTGCTGCACCGCCGCCCCGCCGCCCTGTCGGGGGGCGAGAAAAGCCGCGTCGCCATCGGGCGGGCGATCCTGTCCAATCCGCGCCTTTTGTTGATGGATGAACCGCTGGCCGCGCTGGATGAAGGGCTGAAGGCGGAAATCCTGCCCTATCTGGAACGCCTCAGGGATGAGGTGGCGCTGCCCATCCTGTATGTCAGCCATTCCCTGGCCGAGGTGGCGCGTCTGGCCACCACCGTCATCCTGATGGATGCGGGCCGCGTCACCCGCCAAGGCCCCACCGCCGAGGTTCTGTCCGATCCCGCCGCCGCCCCCCTGCTGGGCCTGCGCGAGGCCGGGTCGATCCTGACCGCGCAGCTTTTCGCGCATGAGGCGGACGGCCTGTCGCGGCTGCTCGTCGCGGGCCATCCGGTCTGGCTGCCGCGCCTGTCGGCCCCGCCGGGTGCTGTGCTGCGGCTGCGGATATTGGCGCAGGATGTGATGGTGGCGACGGAACGGCCCAAGGGGTTGTCCGCGCTGAACATCCTGCCCGGCGTGATCGAAGAGATCCGAATCGGTGAGGGTCCCGGCGCGATCCTGCGCCTGCGCGTGGGGCCAGAGGCGCTGTTGGCCCGCGTCACCCGCCGGTCGGTGGCGGCGTTGGACCTGATGCCGGGGCAGGCAGTCTTTGCCGTGGTCAAGGCGGTGTCCGTCGCGCAGGGCAACATCGGCGGCTGATCCTGCGCGCGGGACAGCGCCCGATCAGGCGGCGGGTTCCTCGGCGGGGAATTCGTGGCGGAACATCGCGGCAAAGCGGCTGTCCTGTGCCAGCAGATCATTCAGCGGCCCCTGTTCCACCACACGGCCCCCTTCGACGAAGACGATCTCATCCGCCGTCAGCACGGTAGACAGGCGGTGCGCGATCAGGATCGTCGTGCGGCCCTTGGTGGCGGCGGTGATGGCGTCGCGCACCAGCATTTCGGACTGGTTGTCCAAGGCAGAGGTCGCCTCGTCCAACAGCAGGATCGGCGCGTCCTTGATGATGGCGCGGGCAAGGGACAGGCGCTGGCGCTGGCCACCCGACAGGAAGATGCCGTTTTCGCCCACGGGCGTGTCATAGCCCTGCGGCAAGCCGGTGATGAAGTCATGCGCCTGCGCGGCACGGGCGGCGGCGATGATGTCATCCTCAGAGGCACCAGGACGGCCCATGCGGATGTTTTCGCGCACGGTGTTGGAAAACAGAAAGGTATTCTGCCCGACATAGGCCATATGTGCCTGAAGCGAGGCGCGGCGGATGCGGCGCAGGTCCAGACCGTCAAACTCCACCGCGCCATCGACGGGATCATAAAGGCGCAAGAGCAGGCTCATGATCGTGGACTTCCCGCCGCCAGAAGGGCCAACCAGCGCCGTGGTCTTGCCCGCCGGAAACACCAGCGACACGCCCTGCAACACATCGCGGTTTCCGTCGTAGGTGAAACGCACATCGCGCAGGGCGACCTGACCCTTGCCGTCGGGCAGGTCCACCGCATCGGGCGCATCGGCGAGGGAGTCGGGGCGATCCAGCACGTCGAACATCATCTTCACGCCGACAAAGGCCGCCTCCAGCGACACCCGCATCCGCGACAGGCGTTTGGCCGGTTCATAGGCCATGAGCAGTGCCGTGACGAAGGCCATCAACTCGCCCGCCGTGGCGGTGGCGCCCATCCCAATGCTCAGCCCGCTGACCAGCACGATGGTGGCGATGGCCGATCCGGCCAGCGTGTCCATCATCGGGGCGGTCACAGCCTCAAGCCGCACGATGGAGTTGGAGCGTTTTTCCACATCCTTGACGGCGCGGTCCATCCGGCCTTCGAGCATGGGTTCCAGACCAAAGGCCCGCACCACGCGCAACCCGCCCGAGGTCTCCTGAATGACCTTCATGATCTCGGTCAGGCTGACAAGTTCGGCCTGCATGATCCGCCGCACCTTGCCCAACACCGCCCGCACACCGAACAGCGCCAGAGGGCCGATCACCAGAAACACCGCAGACAGCAGCGCATGTTGCCAGACCATGACCGCGATCAGACCCAGCAGCGTCAGCGCGTCGCGCACGAAGCCGGTCACGATGGTGTCGATCACCATGCGCGCCGATTGCGCGCTTTGCGTCACGCGGACCAGCAGGTCGGATGATTCTGTCGCGTCAAACCAGGACGCCTCTTGCTGCAAGAGCTTGCGATACATCTTGCGCTGGATGTCGGAGACCACGCGGTTGCCCGCCCGGCTGAGCGCGACCTGCTGGACATAGCCCGCCACGCCCTTGGCCACAAAAATGAACAGGACCGCCCCGGCGACCACGATGGCAGGCCATGCCCCGGGCGCGTTCGACAGCACGTCGAAGATCGCCTTCATGATCCACGCCGTCGCCGAGGTGGTGGCCGCAACCACCACCATCGCCGTGATGGCGATGGCATAAACCCACTTCTGTTGCGGAAAGTTCTCTTTCAGGACGCGTATAAACGTCTGATAGAGGCTGGGGGTCGCCTGTTCCGGCTCGTCCGTCATTCACCGATTTCCATGAGTCTGGCGCGCAGACTGCGGCCATATTCGTTCTTCTTGAACATCTCTGCCCGTTTGGCAAAGGCGTCCCGGCTGATCCAGCCTTGGCGATGCGCGATTTCGTCGGGGCTGCCAACCTGCAAGCCTTGGCGCAGGGTCAGCGTGCGCACAAAATTGCCGGCGTCGAGCAGGCTGCCATGCGTGCCGGTGTCCAGCCATGCATAACCGCGCCCCATGCGTTCGACCGACAGCGTGCCCTCATGCCGGTAGAGTTCCAGCAGATCGACGATCTCCAACTCTCCCCGGGCCGAGGGTTTGACCTTTGCGGCCAGTTCGGGCGCGCGTCCGTCAAGGAAGTAAAGCCCGGTCACGGCAAAGGACGAGGGCGGGACGTCCGGCTTTTCCACCAGCGCCGTCACATTGCCCTGCCCGTCAAAGGCCACCACGCCATAGCGTTCCGGGTCCGACACGTGATAGCCGAACACCGTCCCGCCGGTGGTCTTGGCATCGGCGGCCGCCAGAACCTCGGGCAATCCGTGGCCAAAGAAGATGTTGTCGCCCAGCACCATGGCCGAGGGCGCGCCGTTCAGGAAATCCTTGGCGAGGATATAGGCCTGCGCCAGCCCGTCCGGTGACGGTTGGGTGATGAAGGTGAAGGACAGCCCCCATTGCGACCCGTCGCCCAAGAGGCGGACGAACTGCGCCTGATCGTCGGGGGTGGTGATGATCGCAATCTCGCGGATGCCCGCCAGCATCAGCACCGACAGCGGGTAATAGACCATCGGCTTGTCATAGACCGGCAGCAGTTGCTTGGAGACTCCCATGGTGATCGGCCACAGCCGCGTGCCAGAGCCGCCGGCGAGGATGATGCCCTTGCGGTTGGTGGTGGTCATCGGGTCAGCTCCTGCACAATATCGGCCAATCCGGCGCGCCAGTCGGGGCGCGGGATGCCGAAGTCACGGGTCAAGGTCGAGCAGTCCATGCGCGAGTTCAGCGGCCGCGTCGCGGGCGTGGGATAGGCGCTGGAGGGGATGTCGTTGATGGCGCAGGACAGGCCCGCCTGCGCCATGATGGCGCGGGCGAAGTCGGCCCAGCTTGTGTCGGGCGCACCGCTGAAGTGATAGGTGCCGCCGCTTGCGCCCTGACCCATCTTGCGGGCGATGCCGATCAAAGCATCGGCGATGGCGGCGGCGGGCGTCGGTCCGCCGATCTGATCGGCCACCACGTTCAGGCTGTCGCGTTCGGCCCCCAGCCGCAGCATGGTCTTGACGAAATTCGCGCCATGGGCCGAGACAACCCAGCTTGTCCGCAGGATCACATGCCGCGCGCCGCTGTCGCGCACAGCGATTTCCCCGGCCAGTTTGGACCGGCCATAGGCGTTCTGGGGTGCCACCGGATCGGCGGGGGTGAAGGGCGCGGTGCCCTTGCCGTCAAAGACATAATCGGTGGAGATGTGCAGGAACGGCATCCCCTTGGCCACGCAGGCCCGCGCCATGGCGCCGGGGGCATCGCCGTTGATCACCAATGCTGCGGCTTCTTCGGATTCCGCCTTGTCCACAGCCGTCCATGCGGCGGCGTTGATGACCGCATCGGCCTGATGCGCCGCGATGGCCGCGGCACAGGCGGCGGGGTCCGACAGATCGGAGCGGTCCCGGCCGAGGAAGGTCGCCGTCATGTCGGCGGGCAAGCGCCGCGCGAGTTCCCGCGCCACCTGACCGGATTGGCCAAAGACCAGCAGTTTCATGCCTTGACCCCCACATTCTGGCCAAGCCGCTGGCCGACACCCGCCCGCGCTTGCAAGGGTTGCCACCAGGCAGCGTTGTCCAGATACCAGCGGACGGTGCGGCGCAGGCCCTCTTCCAAGGTGACCGAGGGCCGCCAGCCCAGTTCTTCGCGGATGCGCGCGGGTTCGATGGCATAGCGCAGGTCATGTCCGGGGCGGTCGGTGACGAAGGTGATCAGCCGGTCATGCGGCGCGCCTTGGGGGTGCATTTCATCCAGCAGCGCGCAGATGGTGCGGACGATGTCGATATTCTTCGCCTCATTCTCGCCGCCGATGTTGTAGCTGCGGCCAAGCGCGCCCTTTTCTACCACCAGAAGCAGCGCATCGGCGTGATCTTCGACGAACAGCCAGTCGCGGACGTTTTCCCCTTTGCCGTAAACCGGAATGGGCTTTCCGGCGAGCGCGTTCAGGATCACCACGGGGATCAGCTTTTCGGGGAAGTGGTAGGGGCCATAATTGTTGGAACAATTGGTCATCACCACGGGCAGGCCGTAGGTTTCGTGCCACGCCCTGACCAAATGATCCGACGCCGCCTTGGACGCGGAATAGGGGCTGTTGGGCGCATAGGGCGTGTCTTCGGTAAACTTGCCGGTCTCTCCCAGCGTGCCGAACACCTCATCGGTCGAGATGTGGTGAAAGCGGAAGCCGTCGGGCCGCCCCGCGCGGGTCCAATAGGCGCGGGCGGCTTCCAGCATGTTGAAGGTGCCGGTGATGTTGGTTTCGATGAAATCGCCGGGGCCGTCGATGGACCGATCCACATGGGATTCGGCGGCCAGATGCATCACGGCGTCAGGCCGGTGGGTGGCAAAGACCCGGTCCAGCGCGGCGCGGTCGCGGATGTCGGCCTGCTCGAAGGTGTAAAGGTTGGAGCCTGAGACAGAGGCCACATTCTCCAGACAGGCGGCATAGGTCAGCGCATCGACGTTCACCACCTCATGCCCGCGCGCCACGGCAAGGCGCACCACCGCCGAACCGATGAACCCAGCCCCACCCGTCACCAACAATTTCATCGCACGCCGCTCCAATGTCGCACACGCCCGTCACAGGGGCGATGGTCCCTTTTGCCGTGACGCCGCGGCGAAGTCGATGCAGTCCGGCATCAGATTGAGACCGCTGATGCAGAAAGGTCAGTCTTCCAGAGCGCCGTCCGCGTGCCGTCAAAGAAGGCCCGCGCCTTGATCCGCCCCCGGGCCGAGATCATTTCCGGCGACAGGAACTTCAACACCGCATGCAAGAGCGAGATCAGCGCCGCCCGGCGGCCATGATGCTTGCGGATCACATAGACCCGCGAAAAGCCCAGATGCCACGACCGGACCCGCGTCAATTCATCGGTGCGCGGGGTCGAACTGCCGTATCGGTGATCCACGACGATATCGGTCGCATAGGCCAGACGGCCGTGCCGCGCGAGACGCAGGCAAAGATCGTCATCCTCGTGGAACAGGAAGATGCGTTCGTCAAAGCCGCCGATTCGCAAAAAGACATCGGTCCGCACCATCAGCGCCCCGCCCGAGATGAAACCGGTATCCACCACCGCCCCGCTGCAATCGCCGTCGCGCAGGGGCGCGCCAAAGGTCGGACCCTGCCCGACCGAGCGGCGCTTGCCCCGCACCCGACCATCCCGCCCGCTTTGCAGCGGACCCAAGGCCACGATATCAGGATGGGCATCCGCGATTTCAACCATGCGCCGCAGCGACTGCGGCTCGAAACGGACATCGGGGTTGAGGAATAGCGTATAGCGACTGTCACGCATCCGCCGCGCGCCGATGTTGCATCCGCGACCATAACCGACATTTTCAGCATTCTGAATCATCGTGACCCCAAAGCGGTCACAGATCGCGGCAATCTCGGCGGAATCAACTTGGGAATTGTTAACGGCAACCACGCGAAAATCTTGGGCCGCTTTCTCCTTGAAGACGGTCTCGAGGCATCCAAGGAATTCGCCGGCGGACTGATAGCAGACAACAACGATCGTCAACATTTCTTTAAACCTTTCGGCGAGCGCCACAGTCAATTCTCCGTGGTCCGCGTGAGGTCGGCTTTAACACAGCGCAAAAGCGGGCGGCAACATCGCTTGTCGGTCGGAATGCTCATTCAGCGCGTTTTCCGGGCCTGCGGCGGCTGGAATTAACCAAAACCAGCCAAAATCCGCTTGCGCGTGCAAGGGCGCCGGTGACAGCCCGGATGGCATAATGGGGCCCGCCCTTTTGCGGGGCGGGCCGTTGGCATCGAAGCGTCAGGGGGTCAACTGTCGCGAGAGCCGCCGCCGGATTGCTGACCGCCCTTGCGCCCCGCCTCGGAGGCGCGTTCGCGGTCGTTCTTGAAGTTCCCGCCGGATTCCTCGCCGCCCTTGCGCCCGGCTTCGGCGGCACGCTGGGGATCGTTCTTGAAATTGCCACCCGAGACCTCTCCGCCCTTGCGTCCGGCTTCGGCCGCGCGTTCGGGATCGTTCTTGAAGTTCCCGCCCGACATCTCTCCGCCCTTGCGCCCGGCCTCTGCGGCGCGCTGCGGGTCGTTCTTGAAGTTGCCGGGGGATTCCGATCCCCCTTTGGAGGCGATTTCGCGCTGTTTTTCCGGGTCCATCGCGGCAAAACCGCGTTCTTCCTTGGCCCCGTCCCGACTGCCGCCACGTTTGTCGTTCTGTGCCATCTCTCTCTCCTCAGCAGAGTTGCAGACAGCAGGGAAAGCCCGCAGCAGCCGGTAATGTTCCGACACCGGGGCTGACCGGGTTTAACTTCGTCCCAGTCTCGGAACGGGCGGGGGCCGATGTCGGCGCGACGCTGCCACTCTGCGCGTCCCGGTCCGGAATCTTGCAGACCGCTGCGCTTGGCACTGGCCAAGTCGGCGCGGCTGGGTGATCATCTGCACGCTCTTGCACCGCGTGGGGCGGTGGGCGAGTCTTGTTGAGGGTGCTGTTGGTGATGTTGGAAGAAGACTCTGGTGCCGAGGAGCACGCCGAAGACCAAGCCGAGGCTGTGCGCCGAAGCGAGCTTTGGCAGCTCAAGCAGCTTTACGAAAAATACATCTGGGCCCCTGCCCCGGTTCGCGCAGAGATGGAAGCGGCGGGCATCAACCTCAGCCGCTCGGATTTCTATTCGGAATCCCCCACGATGGCCGATATCGACGCGTCTTACGAATACCCCGCCTCGGGGGGCGAGAACGGATTTCCCGCCTATGAGGACCCGCAGGTGTTTGACGATGCGACCATCACCGCCACCCTGCGGCAGGTGATCGCGCACAGCCGCAGCTTTCGGCCGCAAACCACGGCGGAGACCGGATTTTACTGGACCAACAGCCAGTTCACCAGCATCGACGCGCTTGGCTATTACGGGCTGATCACCAGCCTGCGCCCGCGCCGCATCATCGAGATCGGATCCGGCTTCAGCACCCATGTCGCCCATGCGGCCATCCGCGACAGCGGCATCGACTGTTCGCTGACCTGCATCGACCCGGAACCCCGCACCGATATCGAGGGTCTGCCGGGCGTGCGCTTTTTGCGGGACTATATCCAGAATGTCCCGCCGTCATCGGTCTTTGCCGATCTGGAGCCGGGCGACATCGTGTTCTACGACGGGTCGCATACGGTGAAGACCGGCAGTGACACGGTCTATTTCTACCTCAAGCTGCTGCCCTATCTGCCCCCCGGTGTCATCGTGCACGCCCATGACGTGTTCCTGCCCTATCCCCGCCCGCGCAGCACCATCGCCGCCGCCCGCATCAGTTGGAGCGAGCAGTATCTGCTGATGGCGCATCTGCACAACACGGCGCGCTACAAGGTGCTTTATCCCAGCAATTACATCGCGCAGCGCCACCCCGCGCTGACGGCGGAATTGCTGGACGGGCGTGTGGGGCCGAATGGCGGCAGCCTGTGGTTCCGCATCAACGCGGCGTGATCCCGGCCCACCGCCCTCAGTCCAGCCTCAGTCCAGCGAGACGAGCACGAGCGCGCCGCCAAAGGCCAGCGCCAGAAGAATCGGCGCATATCGATGGCCGATCACGGCGGCGATCCGGCCCGGTTCCGGCTGCGGCGCAGGCCGGGGGCCACGCTCGCGGGCGGCGGCCAGAGGGGTCTGATCCGGCGGGGTGGTCGTCTTGGCCTGCGGTGGCGGCGGGACGGTCGGGTGAGGCGGGAATTCGTCTGTCATGGCGGCCTCGGTGGCTGGGCCGGGGGTAAACCGCCTGTCGCCCGCCTTGTTCCCCGACCGGCAGGAACCACCGCCCTCGCCCTCGGTTGATCCGGCGGATGCCTATTCACGCAAGAGACCGATGATGGCCAAAGCCCCGACATCCTCCCGCCGATGCGGGACGGACCTGCGCGACCGCATTGGGGGACATGGCATCGCCCTCTCTGCGGCAGGTCCGATGGCTGGCCTGACCGTCCCTGTTCCTGCGGAAAACGAAGGAGGACAGCATGTCCAACCCGGATCACAACACCCCCCCGAATCTGCGCCGCGATGGCGCGCGGCATGCCGGTCCGCTGGTGGGCATGGCGCTCGTCGTGCTGTTCGGAGTCGGCCTGATCCTTTACTGGCTGGCCGAGGAAACCGCCTCTGCGCCGGATGTGGTGCCTGCGGTGGATGTGACCGCGCCCCCCGGGTCGGAAAGTGGCGGGTCTGACGGCGGGACAACGGCGCCCCCTGCCCCGGAGACCGTCCCCCCTGCCCCGGCCGATTGACATGTCCCACCCGGACGCCGAGACGGAAGGGCGCTTGCTGGCCTTGCGCAAGGCCGTGGCTCAGCTCATAGCCCTGTTCGCCCCCGACGGGGGGCCGAGGCGCTGTCCGCCGCCGCGTTGCGGGTGGGCGAAGAAGACCCCGGCGTGATGGCCGAGGATCTGGACCCGGTCTTTGCCGCGATGGGGCGGGAAATCGCCGACCTTCTGGCACAGGCGGACCGTCTGCGCCGGGGATATGACTGAGCGGGCCGGAACGGACCCCGACGCTGGGCGTTGGCAGAAGCAAGATTGATCTTTGCCCCCGGAAAGGACACCCCATGCCCGGACTGACCCTGTTTTACGCCCCGAAATCCCTTTCGGCCCCCGCACTGACCCTCGCGCTGGCCCTTGCGCTGGCGGGCCTGCCCCCTGTCGCCCAGGCGCAAGCGCCGACACAGGTCCGCGCGGTCGAGGTGAGTGCCGATATGAGCACCATCGGCAATCCACGCGCGGCCACCTATTGGTCCGGGCTGCAGGACGACCTGCAAGGCGCGATCCTGGCCCTGCTGACCGACCGCATCGCCGACGACGGTGTGAAGATCGAGGTCAAACTCTCGACTCTGGAGCTGGCCAGCGCCTTCGAGAACATCGCCAATCTGGCCGACACGCGGCTGTCGGGCCAAGTGATCGTCACCAGCCGGTCCGACAACTCCGACTTCAACGCCTATGAGCTGACCGTGACCATCGAGGAAGCGCTGCCCTATTTGCCGCCGGGCACGGTTGTCACCGCGATTTCGCTGGAAAACAGGGACTATTACGGCGCAATGGTGGCGGCTTTTGCACGTGCGGTCGTGGACCGGCTCTGACCCGACGTGGCGATGCAACGCACGCGCTACCGCATCCTCGTGCTGGACCCGTCGCCGGGATTGGCGGCGGGTCTGGCGGCCTTGCTGGAGGGCACGGATGGTTTGCACGCCGAAGGCCGCGCCATCGACGGCCGGATGGACGGGCTGCAGCCGGGCGATTCCGCCGGTGTAGAGACGATGACGGCCGGGCCACCCGATGCGGTGATGCTGGACCCCGGGGCGTTCACCTTGCCCCCGCAAGACCAGATCCCGCGGTTGCGCGCCTGTTTTGGACCCATGCGGCTGGTGGGTTATGCCAGCGGCGACAGTCCGTCCTTGGCCCGGACCTGCCTTGCGCTGGGATTTCGGGCCTTCCTGTCAAAATCCGCCACGTTAGAGACGATTCGGCTGGGTCTGTCAGCCGTCAGGGCCGGGGCCGTCTTCATCGACGCCGCCCATGCGGGGGCGATCGTGACCCTGCCAGACCATCCGCCCCCCGCCCCCACACGCAGCCTGACCGAACGCGAGGCCTATGTGCTGAAATCCGTCGCACGCGGCAAAAGCCTTAAGGAAATCGGCTATGAGCTGGCCCTGTCCTCAAAGACGGTGGAAACCTACAAGGCGCGGGGAACGTCGAAACTGAACATCTCGGGCCGCCGCGAGATCGTAGAATATGCGATCCGCGCGGGCTGGGTCTGAACCCTAGTCCCCAGCTAGACGGACAGCGCGGATGGTGCCATCCTCGGCCCGCAAGGCCGCCAGCAGGCGGGAGGTCAGATGCGTTGTCACGTAGCTGGCGTGAAAACGGCTGGGCGCGGCCAGTTCGATCAGGCCGCCCTCCGTGCCCACCTCGACCAAGGGGCGAAACCATGCGGCAAAAAGTGCCGGGTCCTCGGCCTGCAAGCGTGCCTGCGCCCGCGCCCAAAGCCCGGCCCCGTCGGACAGGGGTTGAGGGGGTGCGGGGAAGCTGACCACATTCGGCGCAGGCGCCACCGGCGTTTGCGGGCCTGACATGCGCTCCACAAAATCGGGGCCGACCGCCGCCCAGTCACCCCGCGTCGCCGCAAGGATGGCGGCAAGGTCAAGCCCGTGGCTGGCCACCCGGCCCCGCACTGCCGCGCGATGCTGCACCAACCAGCCCAGGGCGCGCAGACGGGCGATGTCGCGCTTGACGGTGCGTTCATCCACCCCCCACAGCGCCGCGATCTCGCGCTGGCCCACGGTGATCTCGTCGCTTTGCCAGTTGTAGCGCGCGACGATCAGCGTCATCAGGCGCAGCACCAGTCGTTGCAGATGCTTGTCCCCGTGGCAGGCATGGACGCCAAGCGCGGTGAGCAGGTCATACTTGCGTGACGCGGCCTGTCGTCCGACCGGGCGGGCGATCTGCATTCCGTTGCTCCTGTTGCGGTCTGCACCGCGCCTCTGTCCCCGGCTCTGACGGCCGCTTTGTCCGGATTGGGCTGCATCGGCGATAAAGTCGACGCTCTTCCGGATCATGCCGCGATTAGCGTCCAGTTTTGCCCCGCTGTCAAGAGCACGCCGGATTCCGCCCTTCCGACTGTCCAAAACCCATCGGAAAAAATGGTACTTTGGTATTGGGGGACGTCATGGATGTCACCCTATCGGCACAGGATGTCCCCCCAACAGGCGGTGGACTGGCCCCGGTGTCCCCCCAATCCCTGCCCGCTTTGGCCAAAAGCGCGGCCCCTTGGGCGAATCGGTTTGGAGGGCGCGGGTCCTTTGTTGCCAAGGCTTTGCCCCTGCCGCCGCCTTCCCCGCGGGGAAACCGTGGCATGACTATATTTTGGTTTGCGGGAAAAGCAAATCCAACGTAATTTCGCTTCCAGCAAGAATTAACAACGAGGCAAATCGGCATGTTCACCCATAAAGATCTGCAAGACCTGCGCGATAACTCGCTCAAGATGCAGGGATGGATCCGCAAGCAGACCTTTTCGCCGCAGATGGAAAAGACCCTGCGGCGCTTTTCGTCGTGGGAGGTGTCAGAGCTGATCTTCAAGGTCAATCAGTCCACCTTTCGCGGCCGTCTGATGGCGGACCCCGGCCTGCCGGATGGCGAGGTGGAGGAGGATGGCCGCCAGCGCTGGTTCAGTCTCGAAGAGATCAACGAGATGCGGCGCAAGATGAAGGTCAACCGCAAGAGCCTGTTGCCGCATCGCCCGGCGGGCAAGCGGGCGATCCGGGTTGCGGTGGCGAACTTCAAGGGCGGGGCGGGCAAATCCACTGTAGCGCTGCACTTTGCCCATGCTGCCGCACTTGACGGCTACCGCGTGCTTTGCGTGGACTTCGACCCGCAGGCGACGCTGTCGCATTCGATGGGCCTGTCGGATGTGAACGAAGAGCACACCGTCTGGGGCATCATGGCGCGCGATCTGATCCGCGAGACGGACCGCATGAACCGGGCCGCGCAGGGCGCGGAAAGCGGGGCCGCCCTGCCCCGCCGCAAGCTACCCGCCAGCATCACCGACATGGGCCTTGGCGATCTGCGCGCGCCCGATTTCATCAAGCCGACGTCCTGGCCCACGATCGATCTGGTGCCGTCCTGCGCCAATGCGGCTTTTGTCGAATTCGCCAGCGCGCAGTATCGGCACATGAACCCGGACTGGTCCTTCTTTGCCGCCGTGTCGCGCTGGCTGGATGCGCTGCCGGACGATGCCTATGACATCATCCTGTTCGATTGTCCGCCCGCCATCGGCTATCAATCGATGAACGCGGTCTTTGCGGCGGATGTCCTCTATATCCCCTCGGGCCCCGGCTACTGGGAATATGATTCCACCACATCCTTCATCGGGCAATTGTCCGAGGCGCTGGAGGATCTGAGTGCCGGGTTCGAGTCGCATTTCCCCGCGGGGAAAATGCCGCTGCCGAAAGCCTTCCTCGATGTGCGATTCTTGCTGACGCGCTATGAGCCCGGCAACGACCTGCACCGCGCCATGTATGAGGCGTTCCGCAAGGTCTTTGGCGAGCGCGTGACGAACAACCCCATCGAACACACGCGCGCAGTTGAACAGTCGGGCCGGTTCCTGAGTTCCATCTACGAAATCGATTACCGCGACATGACGCGCGAAACATGGCGACGGGCGCGCACGACATTTGACACGGCTTACGGCGAGTTCCGCGACAATGTCTGTGCGGCATGGGATCGGCTGGAGGAGCGGTCATGAGCAAGAAACGGCGGATGTTCGACATCGACCTTCCCGACGAAGAGGCCGCACCCGCGGCCCCGGCAGCGCCCGAGGCGGCGGGAACAGGTCTGCGGCGCGGCCCGATGGCGACGGCGATCGGCGAGAATGCGGAGTCCCTGCGCGAACGCCAGTTGGCTGAGGCGGCGATCCGGTCCGAGAATGACTCGCTCGCGCATGAATTCGTGCGGCTGAAAAAGCTGGGCCTTGTCACCGACATGGTGCCGATTGATGCGGTGGTGACGACCAAACTGGTGCGCGACCGGGCGCCGGGGGTGGATGCGGAACTTGAGGAGTTGAAAGCCTCGATCCTTGCCGTCGGTCTGTCGAACCCGATCCGGGTCGAGCAGGTGGCCGATGGTCGGTATGAGCTGGTGCAAGGCTGGCGTCGTCTGTCGGCCTATCGCGCGCTTTATGCCGAAACCGGGGATGAGGCCTATGCCCGCATTCCCGCCGGTCTGATGGCCAAGGGCGAGTCGCTGGACGGGCTTTATCGCCGCATGGTCGATGAGAACATGGTGCGCAAGGACATCTCCTTTGCCGAGATGGCGCAACTGGCCCGGTCCTATGCTTCAGACGCGGCGACTGATTGCCGCGATCTCGACGAGGCGGTGAACAGGCTGTTCGCCACGGCCAATCCGCAAAAGCGCAGCTACATCCGCCGCTTTGCCTTTCTTTTGGCGACGGTGGGCGAAAGCCTGCGCCATGCCGAGGCCATCCCCCGCGCTTTGGGGCTGGCGGTCGCGAACCGGCTGGAGGGGGAGCCGGGATCGGCGGGCCGTCTGGTCGCCGCGCTGAGAAAGGCCGAAGGGATCGACGCGATGCTGGACGCACTGCGCCGCTTTGCCGAAGCCCCGGCGGACTCGGCGGATGTGGAGCGTCCTGTCCGGGGACGCCCGGCCAAGCGCGGCAAGACCACGCTGCGCTTGCCGCTGAACGGCGATGAGGTGCGCTGCACCGCTGTGCCGGGCAAGGTAGAGTTGCGGGCCGAGCGTGATTTTTCCACGGTGGACCAGACCCGGCTGGAGGCCGCGATCGAGGCGTTCTTTGCCGCGCTGGATTGAGCCTGGCTGAAAAGTCGCTGATTTCCCCACGGGGAAATCAGGCTACCCACGGCGCGCGCATCCATGCACCGCGCCGGCAAAAAAGCACCCGATATAGTGGAACGTTGGGGGGCGACCACTATATCGGGTTAAGGCGGAAGTGTCCGGCCTTGGTGGTGCCGGTTGAAACGGAACGGGCAGGGACGTCAGGCCAGCCGGAAGGCCACGATGTTGTCTCCTTGCGCCTGTCCGACGATGGCCGTCGTGGTCTCGATTCGCTTGCGGCGGCTGGTTTCGGCGTGGTCCAGCAACATCAGCCGGAACGCCGCGGCCATCAGGCTGTGGTGGATCGGCGTCAGGTCGCCTGAAACCTTGCGCGTCAGTGCCCATGCGCCATCGGTGCGGCTGACCTGTTGGCGGACGGAGTCGGCATCGGCGGCGGCGTAGGTGTGGCAAAAGCCGTCGAGGAAGGCCCGGCCGGGCAGATCAATCAATTCGGCTGGAAAGCGGGGCAGGTCGGGCAGGTGGCCCAGCCCCTTGATCACCGGCCCCTGATAGCCGGCATAGATCACATCCTTGAACAACGGCTCTCCATTCGACAACAGGTGCCAGCTTTGTGCGAGAAACAGCAGGCGGGCCATGTCATTGGGGGGGATGTCGCCCCAGATGCGGCCCAGACGGGCGGCGATGAACAGGGCGGACTGGGCAGCGGTCTGAGACATCGGATACCTCGGCACGGGAAACGGGCTGTAGGGCCCTTACACATGCCGCTGTTCATAACCCATACCAAGGCATCTGTCCTATACAGCAATAGGGATAGGGTCTTGCATTTCAAGGTTTTAGCCGTGCAATTCCAGGTTGTAGCCCGCGAAGATTGCCGCCCTGAACCTGATCGCCGCAGGGCAGGGGAACCCCGGTCGGGGCCGGTGCGTTGCCCCCGCGTTGGATCGGCGACCCGTCCCAGTCCCGGATCGGCACGCTGGCAGAAGGTTGCGTCCGTACGTCCCCCCGTCGGGCGGAACTGAAACGCCGGAGGGGGGGTTACCCTCTCCGGCGGTCCACGACGGCGGTTCCAATATGCGAATCCCCATGCGGGGCAGGGGGGTCAGACCAGCGCTTCGGTCGAGGCAAAGAACATTGCCTGACTGACGGCAGAGCGGACCTGCGCCTCGGAATAGGGTTTGGCGATCAGGAAGGCCGGTTCCGGCTTGGTCCCGGTCAGCAGCCGTTCCGGAAAGGCGGTGATGAAGATCACAGGGATATCGTCGAACTGCCGCAGGATGTCATTCACGGCATCGATCCCCGAGGATTGGTCGGCCAGTTGGATATCGGCCAGAATCAGATGCGGCCGGTCGCGGGCGGCCAGTTCGACCGCCGCGCTGCGGGTGCGGGCGATGCCGGTCACCCGGTGCCCGATCTCTGAGACGATCATATGGATGTCCATCGCGATGATCGCCTCATCCTCGATGATCAGGACCGACCCTGCCACCGACTCGGCCATTTCCTGTTTGGCGATCTGGATCAGCGTCTCGGCCTGCGCGGCGGTCAGTCCCATGATCTTGCCGATGTCCACGGTGGAAAACCCCTCGATCGCATGCAGGAGCAGGGCTTCGCGGGTGTTGGGGGTCAGGGCCGCCATGTGGTCCTGCGCGCGGCGCGACATTTCGCTGTCGGGCGTCCCCAAGGGCGCGCCAGCGCTGCCCCAGACCAGATGAAAGGCCCGGAACAGCGCGATGCGCGCGGGCAGGGGGCCGGACAGGATGCTGTCATCTTCAAGGATCGCCTCGAGCGTCGCCGCGGCATAGCGGTCCCCGGTGTCCTGACTTCCGGTCAGGGCGCGCGCATAGCGGCGCAGGTAGGGAAGATTGGTCGTGACGACAGAGGCCGCGTCGGCCGCATGTTCGCTCATGGTGTCCCCCGTTTTTCATTCGTCAACGGAACCAAACGCCGCCTGCCTCGTTTGGTTCCATGCTATGCAGTTGGGGGTGTCACGTGATGAGCAAGCTGGAACCGATGGGCGACAAGCGCGACAGGCAGGCCCTGAAGCAGACAATCGAGGACAATCTTCGCAAAGTCTATCAGGATCTTCTGGCCGAAGCGGTGCCGGACCGGTTCACCGCCCTGCTGGACCAGTTGCGCGCGCAATCGACCCAAGCCACGCCCCCGCGGGACGATGCGGAGGATGGTCAATGACCGCATCGCAGGACAAGCGGCCCTTGACGGCGCCTTTGACCGATGCGCCCCATGAGGACCGGACTGAGACCAACGCAACGCCCCAGACCGCGACCCCGACCGATGCCCCCCCTACTGCACCGGCGCAGGCCACCCCGCCCCAGACCGTGACCCCCGGTCGGGCCGCGGCGCGCGCCTTGCAGGCCGATGCCGATGCCCGCGGCGAAACCCGCCCGGTGCCGATGGACCCGCGCGAGGAGTTGCCCCTGCATCTGCCCGCAATGCGCGCCTTTGCCATCAGCCTGACGCGCAACATGGCGGCGGCGGATGATCTGGTGCAGGATGCCGTGGTCAAAGCTTGGTCCAGCTTTGACAAGTTCGAACCCGGCACCAACATGCGGGCGTGGCTGTTCACCATCTTGCGCAACACCTTCTATTCCGGGGTCCGCAAGCGCCGCCGCGACATCGCTGACCCGGATGGGGTGCACACCGCAAGCCTGTTCGAAAAACCCGCACATGACGGCCGTCTGGCGATGACTGACTTTCTGGTCGCCTTCAACCGTCTGACGCCCGTGCATCGTGAGGTCTTGATCCTCGTCGGTGCCTCCGGCTTTTCCTACGAGGAGGCCGCCGAAATGACCGGTGTCGCCGTCGGAACGGTGAAGAGCCGCGCCAGCCGCGCCCGCCTGCGCCTGGCCGAATTGCTGGGGCTGGAAGAGGGTGAGGAACTCGTAGGCTCGGACGCCACCACCATCGCCGTCATGAGCCGATCCGCCATCCGCGCCGCGTGATGGCACCGGGAAGGATCGGTTTCGCGCGTTTTGGCCTGCCCGCCGTACGGGGCTGGCACAGGTTTGACAGTTTCGCGGTGCGGCTGGGTCTGGTGCTGACCTTGGCGCTGCTGCCGGTGGGCCTGATGGCCATGATCCAGTCCGGCAAGGTGGTGGCCGAGGTGCGCGCGCGCTCCGAAGCGGCCTTGGCCGGGCAAACCCTGCGCGCCGTGCGTCCGCATCTGGCGCTGATCCAGCAGGCGCGCGGGGCGGTGGCTGTGCTCGCCGGGCTTGACCCAAGCCTGTGTGACCGGGTCTTGCCACAGGTGATGACCCTGTCGGGCGGGGTGCTCTTTGCCGGGCTCTATGATCCGGACGGGCGGCGTCTATGCGGGGCAGGGGCCAGCCCGGCCCTGGTGCCGCCCCCGACCAAGGCCGAGCCTATGGTCAGCGTGGCGCGGCTGGAGCGGCATGGCAGCGTCCTGCTGGCGGTCGCGCCGATGGCCGGAGGCGCGGGCTTTGCCGCCTTCGCCCCGCTGAACCCTCCGCTGCCGACCTTTGCCACGCAGGATTTCGTGCTCTTGCTCTTTGATGGGGCAGGGGGGGTGCTGACCAGTTTTCCCGCCGGGCTGAGCCCGCGCAGCATCCTTCCGGCCAGCCCGCCGCTGCCCGACCTCGTGGCGGGCCTTGCGTCCCAGGATACCGACACCTTCACTGCCCGTACCGCTGCCGGCCCGGAGCGCGCCTTTTCGGTTGTCGAACTGGTCAAGGGACGGCTGTACGCCCTGGGGTCCTGGCCGGCGCAGACCACCTTTCTGGGTGATTACGGCGCGGTCCCGGTCGCGCTGTTTCCGGCGCTGATGTGGGCGGTCAGTCTGGTCGCCGCCTGGATCGCGGCGGAAACGCTGGTGACGGTGCACATCCGCCGCCTGCGGACCGCCTTGATTGCCTTCACGGGTGGCAACCGCAAGGTCGAGACCCTCGACATGCGCCATGCCCCGCCCGAACTGCGCGAGACCGCCGAAGCCTTTCAGGGCATGACCCAGACCATCCTGCAAGACGAGGCGCGGCTGGAGGACTCGCTGCGCCAGAAAGAGGCGCTGCTGCGCGAGTTGCATCACCGCGTGAAGAACAACCTGCAACTCATCGCCTCGATCGTGAACATCCAACTGCGCCGCATCCGCACGGACGAGGCCCGTCACGCCCTGACCAGCCTGCAAGACCGGATGCTCGGACTCGCCACCATTCATGACCGCATCTACCAGAGCACGGACCTGTCAGAGGTGTCGGTGCATCGGCTGTTTCCCGGAATCGTCGATCAGATCCTGCGCCGCACCCGCGCCCGCGAGAAAGGTTTGCGCGTCGAGACCAGCTTTGACGCGCTGGACCTGCCCTTGGACAAGGCGGTTCCGCTGGCGCTCTTGCTGACAGAGGCGGTGTCGAATGCGGTTCGCCACGCCGCGGCGGTCGAGGGTACGGCGCCGATGCTGCGGGTGTCCTTTCACCGGCGCACGGGCGACGAGGTCGTGCTGGAGGTGACCAATTCCGCCCCAACGCCCACGGCCGCTGCCGTCACGGGCGATCACGGCAGTGGAATCGGCACCCAATTGTTGCGGGGATTCGCCGGACAATTGGGCGGAACCTTCGAGCGGACCTTCACCGGCGGCCTATGCCGGGTGACCATCTGGCTGTCGCTGAGCGGCCGCCCGCGCCGCCCCTGACCCCGATTTCCCTTGTTCCATTGGGATTGGCGCTGCCTGCCTGCATCCGCTGGCGCGGAGGTCCCAAGGGCCCTGCAAAGTTTTTTCGGCAGGAAGTGAAAAAAGCACTTGCGGCCATTTCGAACACCCCCTAGATACCGCCTCCCGAGACGACGAAACGCGAAAGCGAAAACGGCGGAACGGGAAAAAGCAGAACGAAAACAAACGCTTCGGCGCGCGGGATCGGGAAGCACGCTCTTTGACATTGATAGATGATGAAGGGATATGTGGGCGGTTTGGGCGCATCGGCGTTTGACTGTTTGCATATCGGCCTACTAGGGCAGTTTGGCGTAAGCTGGGTTGACCGATGAT